>NZ_JBIWIV010000004.1:494622-703662 GCF_044764825.1 Streptomyces sp. NPDC093598
ACACGGCCACGACGCGCAAGAACATCCTCATGCATGCGGCGGGCCCCAGCATGCTCCCCCAAACCCTGCAGGGCGCTGGCGAGGTTGTTGGCGGAATTGAGGGTCTCGGGATGGTCCTCACCCAGAACACGGCCACGACGCGCAAGAACATCCTCATGCATGCGGCGGGCCTCCGCATATTCCCCCAAAGCATGCAGGGCGCTGGCGAAGTTGTTGGCGGAAGTGAGGGTGTCGGGATGGTCCTCACCCAGAACACGGCCACGACGCGCAAGAACATCCTCATGCATGCGGCGGGCCTCCGCATGCTCCCCCAAGGTGTTCAGGGTGCTGGCGAAGTTGTTGGCGGAAGTGAGGGTCTCGGGATGGTCCTCACCCAGAACACGGCGGCGGCGGACAAGGGTGTCCTCGATGACGAGGCGTCCCTTGGCGTAGTCGCCGAGTTCGACGGTCGCGTGCCCCAGAAACTGTGCGCAGGTAAGGGTGTCGGGATGATCTGGCCCCACATCGGTGCTCCATGCCTCATGCAGTACTGCGCTGAGGTCATGGGCGGCGCGTGGCAGACCGCTGCAGATGAGGAAGTGAGCCGCCTTCGAGAGGGTGGCGCGCAGTGCAGGCCGGTTGGTGATCGCGGTGGTGACGTGAGGGGCGGTGAGGTGGACGGCGAGAGAGGCCCACGCTGGCCAGTCAGCAGGAGATTGCGGATCGCCCGGGTTGACTGCTGCAAGGACAGCGGTGACGTCGTCGCGGATTACTGCGACCAGATCAGGACTGGGCTGGGTGCGGAGAATGGCCTGGGTCAGTCGGTGGACCTGAAAGGCGTCGAAGTCCGTGCGGGCCAGTCCGAAGCGGCCGAGGGGCTGGAGGGCGTTGCGCAGCCACATCGGGTCGTCTGGGTCGCCGGGAAGGGTGGCCAGGCGGGGGCGGGCTGTCTCCAGCCAGGCGGTGGGGATGGGTTCGGGGCCGAGGAACGCGCCGAGACGGAGCAGTGCGGTGGCATCGGGGTGGCCATCGTCTACGAGGCGGGTGACGGCGATGTTGACCGTCGCAGCCAGTGGCGCGGGATAGTCGCGCACGTCACTCTCCTGCAGGAGGCGTGCGGTGTCGGTGGTCAGAAGCTGACGGTAGCGGTCCAGGGTCATGCCGCTGCGCAGCACTCCCGCAGCTTGGGCGAGCGCAAGGGGTAGGTCGCCGAGATCCTGGGCCAGCAAATCGGCGTGCTCGGTGGTCATTCCCGGGATACGACTCTTGAGGTAGGCCAAGGAGTCGGTGCGGGTGAACACGTCCAGGTCACTCTGGTGAGCGGTCCCGTGCCAGTCTGGGTTGCGTGAGGTGATCAGAACGTGACCTGGCCCCTCGGGGAGCCAGGGCTCGATCTGGTCAGGGTGTTCAGCGTTGTCGAGAATGAGAAGCCAGCGGTGCCGCGTCCGCAGATGCTGAAGAAGAGCACGGGCGTTGGGTTCGGAGCCAGCGTCGGATTTGGCAATGCCGAGGCGGTCGGCGAGTTCGGTGTAGCGGACGGGTAACTGGTCGGCCTGTTCGGCATCGACCCACCACACGAGGTCGTACTGGCTGGCGAAGCGGTGAGCGTACTCCAAGGCAATCTGGGTCTTTCCGATGCCGCCCATGCCGTGGAGCGCTTGGACCACTGCTTGGTGTCCGCTGAGCAGACCGGTACGAAGCTGCCCCATAACAGCCTCGCGGCCGGCAAAGTCGGGGTTGCGGCGACGGACATTCCACACCTCGGGCAGACCGACGCTGCTGGGTAGTCGGGGACGCTGTGTATCGAGTTCCGTAGTCGTATTGGCGGAGGCGGCACCAGGAAAGGCGACCGGACCGGTAGGGGTGACCGGTCCATGGACGGCTTCGAGCAGGGCAGCAGTAGCGGCGGTCTCGTCCAGACCGTGAACGTCTGTGCGCAGCATCCCGGCCAGAAGGGCGGGGATGTCGTCGTCGGACAGAAGCTCGATCGCCACCGGAATGAGGCGTCCCCGAAGGGCCACGGTGGCCGACCACTCCTCTCGAGTCCATCGTTTGGGAGCGAAGTAGTGCCTGGAGAACAGAGCCACCACCGCGTCGGCCCTGTCGAGAGCAAGGTTCATCTTCTGGACGAAGTCGTCTCCGGTGCGCCAGTGCCACCGGTCCAGCTCAACTTGGTGCCCAGCCTGCTGGAGCTGCCAGCTGGCCCACTCCGCCCAGGCCCGGTCCGGGCCTGCGTAGCTGACAAAAATCCGTTGCGTGGTGTCGGTCACCGTTGACCCCCGAATACCCTGACCCTCGTAACGCGGAGCACCGGCCATGATCTCGCGTATGGCGTGGGACAGGGCAGAGAACGCCGAGATCTCGTAGGTAGGAAGAGTAGGAAATGGCCCAGGCGCCGAAGAACGTCGAAGTCAGGCTGAAGCTCCCCATGCTTGAGATCGCAGGCAGCTGGGAGCCAAACGACACGGAACGGCGAGCTGCCTGGGAGCTGTATGTAGAGCTGATCACCCGAGTGTCTGTAGTGCCGCTGCAGGAGGACGAGGGTCTGCTGCGAGAGGCACTGACGAGCCTGTACTCGCTGTTCGGCACCACTCGCGAGATCCTGCGCCGTCACGGGCCGCAGATCGCCGAACCGAAACGGAACGGCGAGTACAACTTCGGGTACCTGGCGGTGGCAATGCTCAACTACGGTGTACGCCCGTTCCTAGCTGCCTGGCACCCTGCGTTGGAGGATTGGGAGAGCCGCCGCCCTGCGGACCGCTCCCGCGGCGACCATGAGCGCGCCTGGCCCCAGTCAGCTCAGCTGCGAACCGCCTTGGATGACACCCGTCGCATCCTTGCTGCGTACGCCGACCTCCTCGCCACCGCCTGCGGCGTACCCAACCTCCTCGGCTCCTATCCCAACCCCCGCTCCTGACGCACCACAAGGCGGGAGGAGGGCGTTCCTCGTGATCGCGAGTGAGCATGGCACCCGTCGCCCTGGCTCGGCTCGGCAGCAGATTTACAGCGGCCGGGTTCGGGCGCTTTGAGCTGCAGTTTCCTCCCGGGGGCCGCTCTCGGGGGACACATGGGGGATCAAGGGCGCTCAGGCTGCGCCTCTCGCCTTTGAACCGGCAACTACGCGCCGCCCTGGACGCCTTGACCAAGAAACTGGACGGCACCACGGCGGCGGCGTCGACCATCCGCCGGAAGCGGGCCATCTTTCACAACGCTCTCGGCTACGCCGTAGACGCCGGACGCCTCACGGACAACCCCCTGCCACAGGTGCAGTGGAAGTCTCCGGAGCAAGTAGCGGAGGAACTGGACCCCGCCTCAGTGCCGGACCCCCGACAGGCTCTCGCCCTGCTCGATGCCGTGCGTACGCAGAGCCCCCGTGGGCGACGCCTGGTCGCATTCTTCGGCTGCATGTACTACGCGGCGGCGCGGCCGGCGGAAGTCATCGGCCTCCGTCTCCAGGACTGCGACCTGCCCCGCCGGGGGTGGGGCATTCTGCGCCTCCGGGAGACTCGCCCGCGCTCAGGGTCGGCCTGGACGGACAGCGGTGAGTCGCACGATCGGCGAGGGCTCAAGCACCGGCCCCGGAAAGCAATCCGCACCGTTCCGATCCCGCCCGATCTCGTGAACCTGCTCCGGTGGCACGTCACGGCGTACGGAGTCGCCCCCGATGGGCGGTTGTTCCGGACGCAACGCGGCGGGCTCATCCAGGACACCGGATACGGCGAGGTGTGGGCGGAAGCCCGTGCGCGCGCTCTCACGCCCGCCCAGTGCGCGTCGCTGCTGGCGAAGCGTCCGTATGATCTTCGCCACGCTGCTGTGTCCACATGGCTCAGTTCCGGGGTGGAACCGCAGGAGGTAGCCGCGCGTGCCGGCCACAGCGTGGCCGTGCTGTTCCGGGTATACGCGAAGTGCCTGGATGGCGGCGCCGCCACAGCGAACGCCCGGATCGAGCGGGCCTTGAAAAATGGCAGCTAGGACGCCCGGAAGCTGCCCCACGCCTGCCCCACACGCACTGGTCAGCACCCGAATCAGGGTGAGACACACTGGGAAAAAGCACCCATAACGATCAGGTCGGGCCCGTCAACGCCGAAAGGGCCTGCGATCAGCATTGCTGCTGGTCACAGACCCTTTCGGTCTTGTGGCGGCGCCAGGATTCGAACCTGGGAAGGCTGAGCCGGCAGATTTACAGTCTGCTCCCTTTGGCCGCTCGGGCACACCGCCGGGGTAGCTGCTCGTCGAGCCGCTTTTCCGCGGCGCTCCGTGGCAACGACGTAAACAATACCCGATGGGGAGGGGTGCTTCGCCACCCGATTGATCGGCGCTCGGAGGGCCGGGGGTGGCTAGGCTTGTCCGGATGCGGCCCGTGACCTGAACGGGCCCTGCGACCGCCCCCCATACGCCGGTACGCACGATACGCACCCCGATACAAGGAGCCACAGGACATGGCCGACTCCAGTTTCGACATCGTCTCGAAGGTCGAGCGGCAGGAGGTCGACAACGCACTCAACCAGGCCGCCAAGGAGATCTCGCAGCGCTACGACTTCAAGGGCGTGGGTGCCTCGATCTCGTGGTCCGGTGAGCAGATCCTCATGGAGGCGAACTCCGAGGACCGGGTGAAGGCCATCCTCGACGTCTTCCAGTCCAAGCTGATCAAGCGGGGCATCTCGCTGAAGGCTCTGGACGCGGGCGAGCCCCAGCTCTCCGGCAAGGAGTACAAGATCTTCTCGTCGATCAAGGAGGGCATCTCCCAGGAGAACGCGAAGAAGGTGGCGAAGACCATCCGCGACGAGGGCCCCAAGGGCGTGAAGGCGCAGGTGCAGGGCGAGGAGCTGCGAGTCAGCTCCAAGAGCCGTGACGATCTGCAGGCCGTCATCACCCTGCTGAAGGGCAAGGACTTCGACTTCGCGATGCAGTTCGTGAACTACCGGTAGGTCCGGCCTTCGGGGCTCCCGCCCGCACGGCTTCGAGGAAGGGTGGGCACTGCCGGTGCCCACCCTTCTCGTCGGCCGGCGGGCGGGCGCGGTCAGTCGCGCGAATTGCCGAACAACAGGCGGTAGGCGATCAGGAGGACGAGCGATCCGCCGATCGCCGCCGCCCACGTGGCACCGTCGTAGAAGTCCTTGGTGATCGGGTGGTCCATCCAGCGGGCCGATATCCAGCCGCCGATGAAGGCGCCCGCGACACCGATCAGAGTCGTGCCGATCAGGCCACCCGGGTCGCGCCCCGGCAGCAGGAACTTCGCGATGGCTCCGGCCAGCAGTCCGAGGATGATCCAGCCGATGATGGTCATGCCGTGAACCTGCCCTTTCACGCTGTGCCCGCACTGTCCCGGCCCTGTGATCTTGCTCCCGGCAGGCCGAGCCCGTGCGTCGTTCGTCGGGCGTCTCGCGTGCGGCTTCCTCACCCCGCGCGTTCTTGCCGTCTTGGTGAAGAGGACGTCCTGGCGGCACCCGCCGGTTGCGCCGATCAGTAGGGTGCGGCGCATGACAACCTCCGGTTCCGGACTGCGCCGCACCCTCGGTGTGGGGGACGCCGTCGTCATCGGACTGGGCTCGATGGTGGGGGCCGGGATCTTCGCCGCCCTCGCGCCCGCGGCCCACGCGGCCGGCTCCGGGCTGCTTTTCGGACTCGCCGTCGCCGCTGTGGTCGCGTACTGCAACGCCATGTCGTCGGCTCGCCTCGCCGCCCTGTATCCGGCCTCGGGCGGCACGTACGTGTACGGGCGGGAGCGGCTCGGGGAGTTCTGGGGGTACCTCGCGGGCTGGTCGTTCGTGGTCGGGAAGACGGCCTCCTGTGCGGCGATGGCGCTCACCGTGGGCACGTACGTCTGGCCGGGGCAGGCCCACGCGGTGGCGGTCGGGGCCGTGGTGGCGCTGACCGCGGTGAACTACGGCGGTGTCCAGAAGTCCGCGTGGCTGACGCGGGTGATCGTGGCGCTGGTCCTGGCCGTCCTCGCTTCCGTGGTGGTCATGTGTCTGGTGTCCGGTGAGGCCGATGCCGGGCGGCTGGACATCGGGGCCTCGGGTGGTGCGGACGGGGTGCTGCAGGCGGCGGGTCTGCTGTTCTTCGCGTTCGCCGGGTACGCCCGGATCGCGACCCTCGGTGAGGAGGTGCGGGACCCGGCGCACACCATTCCGCGCGCGATCCCGCTGGCGCTGGGCATCACGCTGGTGGTGTACGCGTGTGTGGCGGTGGCTGTCCTTTCCGTACTCGGGTCGGGCGGTCTCGGGGAGGCGACGGCACCGCTGACCGACGCGGTGCGGGTGGCCGGGGCGCCCTGGCTCGTGCCGATCGTGCGGACCGGTGCGGCCGTGGCCGCGACGGGGTCGCTGCTCGCGCTGATCCTGGGGGTGTCCCGGACGACACTGGCCATGGCCCGGGACCGGCATCTGCCGCCGGCGCTGGCCGCCGTGCATCACCGCTTCCAGGTGCCGCACCGGGCGGAGCTGGCCGTGGGTGCGGTGGTCGCGGTCCTGGCCGCCACGGTGGACGTCCGGGGCGCGATCGGGTTCTCCTCCTTCGGTGTGCTGGCGTACTACGCCGTGGCCAACGCGTCGGCCTGGACCCTGTCTTCAGCGCCGGCGGCGCGGGCCGTGCCGGTGGTGGGGCTGGTCGGGTGCGTGGTACTGGCGTTTTCGCTGCCCGGGGTGTCGGTCATCGTGGGCGCGGGGGTGCTGACGCTGGGAGCGGTTGCGTACGCGGTGCGGCGGAGGGTGAAGGCTGGGGCAGGGGGACGGTAGGTCCGGCCCTCCGCTACAGCCCGGCCCTGCAGGGGCCTCTCGGCTCGGATCTTTCGGCGACTCTCACCGGAGCGGCCGGGCCGCGGCGCGAAGCACTCGCCGCTCGGCGGGGGTTGTGGGTCTCGGTCGTCTCTTGGGTCGGCAACTGCTCGATCGCGGTCATGGGTTCATCATGCAGGCCGCCGCTGACAGCCGGGCGGGCCTGTGGATAACCCTGGCCTGTGGAAATCGAGGGCCCCGGTGTCAGCGCACCGCGAACGGCTCGTCCGTCCGTACGATGTCGCGGCCGAGTGGGAGCAGTGAGACCGGGATGAGCTTGAAGTTGGCGATGCCCAGCGGGATGCCGATGATCGTGACGCACAAGGCTATGCCGGTGGCGATGTGGCCGAGGGCGAGCCACCAGCCCGCGAGCACCAGCCACAGCACGTTGCCCACGCAGGACGGGGCGCCCGCGTCGTGGCGCTCGATCGTCGTGTACCCGAAAGGCCACAGGGCGTAGACGCCGATGCGGAAGGCCGCGATGCCGAACGGGATGCCGATGATGGTGATGCAGAGGAGCAGGCCCGCGAGCATGTAGGCGAGGAAGAGCCAGAAGCCGCTCAGGACGAGCCATATGACGTTCAGAATGGTTCTCACTGGTTCCCACCTGCCATCTTCTCGAGCCGGGCGATGCGTTCCGCCATCGGCGGGTGTGTGGAGAACATCTTCGAGAGGCCCTGGCCGGGCCGGAACGGGTTCGCGATCATCATGTGACTGGCGGTCTCGATACGCGGCTCGGGCGGCAGCGGGAGCTGCTTCGTGCCGAGTTCAAGCTTGCGCAGGGCACTGGCCAGGGCGAGCGGGTCGCCGGTGAGCTGGGCACCGGAGGCGTCCGCCTGGTACTCCCGGGAGCGGCTGATGGCCAGTTGGATGAGCGAGGCGGCGAGCGGGCCCAGGAACATGATCAGCAGCATGCCGAGCAGGCCGGGGCCGTCATCGTCGTCCGAGCGCCCGATGGGGATCAGCCAGGCGAAGTTGACCAGGAACATGATGACCGAGGCGAGGGCGCCGGCGACCGACGAGATGAGGATGTCGCGGTTGTAGACGTGGCTGAGCTCGTGGCCGATGACGCCGCGCAGCTCGCGCTCGTCCAGCAGGCGCAGGATGCCTTCGGTGCAGCACACGGCGGCGTTGCGCGGGTTGCGGCCGGTGGCGAAGGCGTTGGGGGCCTCCGTCGGGGAGATGTACAGGCGCGGCATGGGCTGGCGGGCCTGGGTGGAGAGCTCGCGGACCATGCGGTAGAGCCCGGGGGCCTCGAACTCGCTCACGGGGCGGGCGCGCATGGCGCGCAGTGCCAGTTTGTCGCTGTTCCAGTACGCGTACGCGTTGGTGGCCAGTGCGACCAGGACGGCGATGACGAGCCCCATGCGGCCGAAGAAGCTGCCGATGACGATGATGAGTGCGGACAGTCCTCCTAGGAGGATCGCTGTCCTGAGCCCGTTGTGCCGGCGGTGCACGGTGCGCCCTCCAAGTGGTGCGGCAGGGGGACCCTTGCTTGCTGAATCTGTGGTGCCACTGGTGCCGCGTTCTCACGTCCAGTGGACCCTCCCGTACTGGTCAACGCCGGGCGGGAGGCTCTAGTTCCCTGGTACGCGCGGCGGCGGGTGTGGGCGGTCCGGGTGGCGGCGCCGGGAAGCGGCACGCGCGCGTGGGAGCGAGTGCCCCACGCGCGCGAGGTGTAAGCGGCCGGTTTTCCGGGTAGCGCGGTGTGTTCAGAAGAGCCCGGTGTCGGTGAAGCGCAGGACCAGCTGGGGTGCGCCGGACAGGACGATGCCGAGGACGCCGGTCAGGGCGATCGCGGCGGTGACCGGGCCGGGGACGCGGTGTTTCTCGGGTTCGCCCTCGGGGGCGCGGAAGAGCAGGGCCGTCCACTGGAGGTAGTAGAACAGCGCGATGACGACGTTGACGGCCATGATCACGGCCAGCCAGCCGAGGCCGGCGTCGACGGCCGCCGAGAAGACGGTGACCTTGGCGAAGAGGCCGATGACGCCCGGCGGCAGCCCGGCGAGGCAGAGCAGGAAGAACGCCAGAAGCAGTGCGGACAGGGGGCTCGACGCGTAGAGGCCGCGGTAGTCGGCGACGCGGTTGAGGGACTTCGTGCGGCCGACGAGCGCGGCCACGGCGAAGGCGCCCAGGTTCACGGCGCCGTACATCAGGGCGTAGGCGACGGTGGAGCCGATCGACTTCTCGGCGTCCCCGGAGTACGCGGCGGCGGCGATCGGCACCAGGAGGTAGCCGGCCTGGCCGACGGAGGACCAGGCGAGCAGGCGTACCGCGCTGTACGCGCGCGTGGCCTGCTGGCGCAGGGCTCCGACGTTGCCCACGGTCATGGTGAGCGCGGCCAGCGCCGCCAGGGCGGGGCCCCACACGTCGGCGTACGACGGGAGGGCCACGACCGTGACGAGGATCAGGCCGCTGAAGCCGACCGCCTTGCCGATGACCGACAGGTAGGCCGCGATCGGCAGGGGCGCGCCCACGTAGGTGTCGGGCACCCAGAAGTGGAAGGGCACGGCGGCCGTCTTGAAGGCGAAGCCGACGAGGGTGAGGACGACGCCGGTCTGGGCGAGCGTGTGGAACTGCCCGTCGACGTTCTGGATACGGTCGGCGACCTGGGTGAGGTAGAGGGTGCCCGTGGTGGCGTACACGAAGCTGATGCCCATGAGGCTGACCGCGGTCGCGGTGACCGAGGACAGGAAGAACTTCAGGGCCGCTTCGGAGGACTTCCGGTCGCCGTACTTCAGGCCGACCAGCGCGAAGGCGGGCAGGGAGGCGACCTCCAGGGCGACGATCAGGGTCGCGAGGTCGCGGGAGGCGGGCAGCAGGGCGGCTCCGGCCGCGGAGGACAGCAGCAGGAACCAGTACTCGCCTTCGGGGAGCTCCTTGCGGGCGTCCTTCAGGGCGGTGACCGACAGGAGGGCGGCGAGCAGGGCGCCGCCGAGGACCAGGAACTGGATGACCAGGGTGAAGCGGTCGGCCGTGTAGCTGCACACGGCGGCGTCGCCGGTCAGGCAGAAGGTGCTGCGGTCGCCGTCCAGCAGGGGCAGCAGCATCAGCGTGGCGGCGGCCAGGCCTGCCACCGACGTCCAGCCGAGCAGGGCCTTGCGGTGCTCGGCGAGGAACAGGTCGGCGACCAGGACGACGAGTCCGACGACCGCCGCGATGGTGGGCGGCGCGATCGCGAGCCAGTCGACGGACTGGACCAGCGAGGCGGCCAGGGGCTGGGCCGGGGAGCTCATCGGGTGCCTCCTGCGAGGAGCTGCTGGACGGCCGGGTCGCTCAGGCCGAGGAGGGCCTTGGGCCACAGCCCCGCGACGACGGTGAGGACGACGAGCGGGGTCCACGCCGCGAACTCGTACGAACGGACGTCGGTGAGCCGGGGAGCGTCCTGGGGCAGGGCGCCCATACAGACGCGGCGTACCACGACCAGCAGGTACGCGGCCGTCAGCAGCGTGCCGAACGCGCCGATCGCCATGAAGGTGAGGAAGGCCGCGCGGTTGAGGCCCTCGGCGGGCTGGAACGCGCCGAACAGGGCCAGCATCTCGCCCCAGAATCCGGCCAGGCCCGGCAGGCCGAGCGAGGCGACGGCGGCGAAGGCGAGCAGGCCGCCGAGGCGCGGGGCCTTGCCGTAGAGGGCGGCTCCGGTCTCCTCGGCGAGGGTGTCGAGGTCGGTGGTGCCGGTGCGGTCCTTCAGCGCCCCGACCAGGAAGAACAACAGGCCGGTGATGAGGCCGTGGGCGATGTTGGCGAAGAGGGCGCCGTTCACGCCGGTCGGGGTCATCGTCGAGATGCCGAGCAGCACGAAGCCCATGTGGCCGACGGAGGAGTAGGCGATGAGGCGCTTGAGGTCGCCCTTCGCGCCCTGCTTGGCGAGGGCCAGGCAGGCCAGGGAGCCGTAGATGATGCCGACGACGGCCAGGGCGGCGAGGTAGGGCGCGAAGGTGCGGAACCCGTCCGGTGCGATGGGGAGGATGATCCGAACGAATCCGTACGTACCCATCTTCAACAGGACACCGGCCAGCAGGACCGAGCCGACGGTGGGCGCGGAGGTGTGGGCGTCGGGCAGCCAGCTGTGCAGCGGCCACATCGGCGTCTTCACCGCGAGCCCGATCCCGATCGCCAGAACGGCGATGACCTGCACGGATGCGGTCAGCGACCGGCCGTTGTCAGTGGCGAGTGCCATCATGTCGAACGTGCCCGCCTTGATCCCGATCAGGAGCAGGCCGAGCAGCATGACCACGGAGCCGAGCAGCGTGTAGAGGATGAATCGCCACGCGGCCTGGCTGCGGCCCTCGCCGCCCCAGCGGGCGATGAGGAAGTACATCGGGATGAGGACCATCTCGAAGGCGAGGAAGAACAGCAGCAGGTCGAGGACGGCGAAGGTCGCGAGCGTGCCGGACTCCAGGACGAGCAGCAGGGCGACGAAGGCCTTCGGGGTCGGACCCGCCGGCATCTTGAAGTACGAGTAGAGCGCGCAGAGGAAGGTCAGCAGCGCGGTCAGGACCAGTAGGGGGAGGGAAATGCCGTCGATGCCGAGGTGGATGCGTACGTCGAGCGCGGGGATCCAGCTGATGTCGGTGCTGGCCTGCATCTTCGACGGCTGGTCGTGGTCGAAGCCGAGCGCGAGGACGATCGCCGCGATGAGGACCGCGCCGGTGACGGTGACGCCGTGCCGGAGCACGGCCTGCTCGGGTGACTTCCCCTTCAGCCCGGGCGGGGCCGGCAGGAGAGCCGCCGCGGCGCCGAGGAGCGGGCCGACGACGACGAATGCCAGAAGGAACTGCATCACGGACTCGTTGATATCGATCACGCCTGCTCACGCTCCCGTGGCGACGAGGACGACGGCGACCGCGAGGACGACGGTGCCGGCGAGCAGCGCGCTCACATAGGTCTGGACGTTGCCGGTCTGGGCACGTCGTACGGCGGCGCCGAGCCAGCGGGGCAGCGCACCCGCACCGCGGACGTAGGTCTCGACGACCTCGCGGTCGAGGAACCGGACGAGGCTCGCTCCGGCCTGGACCGGGCGGACGAAGAGGGCCGTGTACACGGCGTCCAGGTGGAAGCCTGCGGCCGCGTGCCGGTGCAGGGGGCCGAGCAGCAGCCGCCCCGGGTCGGCGGGGTCGGGCGCGTAGGCGATGTCCCCGTAGGCCGGCTCGTGCGTGGCGATGGCCTCGGCCTCGACCTGGGCGGCGTCGCCCTCCGGGTGGGCCGCGACCGCGCCCAGCGGGACGCGGGCGCTGAGCGCGGTGGTGTGCCGCCAGGCGGCGTAGGTGACGATGCCGCCGACCAGAGCCACGCCCGTGCCGAGCACCGAGGTGGTCAGGGTCGGGCTGAGGTCGCGGCCGTCGAACCAGTCGGGCAGCAGGCGGAAGACGAACCCGCCGAGGGCCAGGGACGGGACGGCCAGCACCCACAGCACGACGGTCATCGTCAGCGGCTGCCTGCCGTGGTCGGGCACTTCGGTGCCCCGGCCCCGGAAGGCCAGCAGCCACAGGCGCATCGCGTAGGCGGCGGTGAACACGGCGGTGAGCAGGCCGGCGACGAGGACGATCCAACCCGCGGCGGCGGGGGCGTGCTCGGTGTGGCCGGTGACGACGTGCTCGGCGACGCCGAGGACGGCCTCCTTGGAGAAGAAGCCGCTGAACGG
This sequence comes from Streptomyces sp. NPDC093598, assembly GCF_044764825.1. Classification (NCBI taxonomy): domain Bacteria; kingdom Bacillati; phylum Actinomycetota; class Actinomycetes; order Kitasatosporales; family Streptomycetaceae; genus Streptomyces; species Streptomyces sp. NPDC093598. The sequence continues at coordinate 507,022 of NZ_JBIWIV010000004.1, forward strand.
CGGGATCGCGGCGAGCGCGAGCAGCGCCACGGTCATCGTCCAATAGGCGTCGGGGACGCGGTCGCGCAGGTTCCGCATGCGGGACATGGCCGCGAGCGAGTTGGTGCCGGCGGCGTGGATGATCACGCCCGCCGCGAGGAACAGCAGCGCCTTGAAGGCGCCGTGGGACAGGAGGTGGAAGACGGCGGCCCCGCGGTCGCCGACGGCGAGGGCGCCCGTCATGTAGCCGAGCTGGCCGATCGTCGAGTAGGCGAGGACCCGCTTGATGTCGTCCTGGGCGAGCGCGGCGAGCGCCGAGCCGGTCATCGTGACGGCGGCCATGACGGCGAGGACGACCATCGCGGCCTGGGAGGCCTCGAAGACCGGGAGGAGACGGGCGATGAAGTAGACACCGGCGGCGACCATCGTCGCGGCGTGGATCAACGCGGAGACGGGGGTCGGGCCCGCCATCGCGTCGGGAAGCCAGGTGTGCAGCGGGAACTGCGCCGACTTGCCCGCCACGCCCGCGAGGAGCAGCAGGGCGATCAGCGTCGGGTGGTCGAGTCCACCGCTCGCGACGGTGCCCAGGACCCGGGTGATGCGGAACGAGCCGGCGTCGGTGGCCAGGGCGAACAGGCCGATGAGGAAGGGGACGTCGCCGAGTTTGGTGACCAGGAAGGCCTTGAGGGAGGCGGCGCGGGCCTCCGGGGTCTCCCAGTAGTGGCCGACGAGGAAGTAGGAGCAGATGCCCATGACTTCCCAGCCGACCAGCAGCACGATCAGGTCGCCGGAGTAGACGACCAGGAGCATCGCGGAGGTGAACAGGGAGACGAGGGCGGCGTAGGAGGGGTAGCGCGGGTCGTCGCGCAGGTAGCCCGTCGAGTAGATCTGCACGCAGGAGGCGACCAGGCCGACCAGGACGGCGACGAGGGCGGCGAAGCCGTCGATGTGAAGGGCGAGTTCGATCGGGACCGAGCCCGTGGGGGTGAGTTCCGTGGCCGAGTCGACGGCCGCGTCGCCGCCCTGGCGTACGGCGACCAGCGCGGCGAGCACCAGGGAGGTGAGCGTCGGCAGGACGGCGAGCGGGCGGACGAAGCCGGGTGCCGTGCGGCCGAGGAGCAGGCCGGCGGCGGAGCCGAGGAACGGAAGGAGGGGGACGAGGGCGGCGAGGGTGGTCGTGGTCACGCGGTGGCCTCAGCCTTCTGGGCCTCGTCGGACCGCTCGGCCGTGCGGGCGTCGTGGTCGGGGCCGTCGGGGTCGTGCCGTTCGGCGGTGTCGCGGAGTTTGTCGATGTTCGCGGTGCCGCGGTTGCGGTGGACGGCGAGGACGATCGCCAGGCCGATGCCGATCTCGGCGGCGGCGATGGCGATGGTGAACAGGGTCAGGGCCTGGCCGGAGTGCAGGGTCTCCTCGGCGGTCTTGCTGAGCCAGACGTCGAAGGCGACCAGGTTGAGGTTGACGGCGTTGAGCATCAGCTCGACCGACATCAGGACCAGGATCGCGTTGCGGCGGGCGAGGACGCCGTACAGGCCCGTGCAGAAGAGGAGGGCGGAGAGCACGGCGGGATAGGCGAGGTGCATCAGCGGGGCCTTTCCTGCTTGGAACTCTCTGCGACCATCCGGGAACTCTCTGTGCCGCTCCGGGCGTTCACGTGGGGAGAGCTCGACTCCGCCTTCGCCTTGCGGGACAGGACGATCGCGCCGACCAGGGCGGCGAGGAGGAGGACGGAGAGGGCCTCGAAGGGGAGGACCCAGTTCTGGAAGAGGCTCGCACCGGTGGCCTCGGTGGACCCGGCGGCGGGGCCGTCCAGGTCGATCCAGGTCGTGCGGAAGGCGTCGACGACGACCCAGACCAGAGCGGCGGCCGCGGCGACGGCCACGGTGAGGGCGGCCCAGCGGTTGGCCGAGTCGGCGTCCGGTGAGCGGCCGATGGGGGCCCTGGTGAGCATCAGACCGAACAGGAGGAGGACGACGACGGAACCGACGTAGATGAGGACCTGCACCCAGGCGATGAACTCGGCGGTGAGCAGGAGGTACTCGACGGCCAGGCCGCCGAGGGTGACCACCAGCCACAGGGCGGCGTGCACCAGCTGCTTGGTGGTGACGGTGACGAGCGCGGCGCCGAAGGTGACCAGGCCGACGAGGAGGAAGGCGATCTCGACGCCGGTCGGGGAGAGGAAGCCGTGGGTGTCGGCGGCGGCCCCGGTGGTCGGGCCCGTCGCGAGGAGGGCGGCGGTTGCGGTGAGGGTCATTCCGAGCCCTCCTGCCCTGGCGTCGGCCGGCCCGGCCTCGGCTGGTCGGTCTGCTGCTTGGAGTCGCCCTGGGGGCGGGTGGGCTGCTCGGCGGCGCGGGCCTGCTCGTCGGCGTGCGGTTCGGTGGCCGGCGGGGCCTGCTGGGCGGCCAGCTTGTCGGCGGTCTTGCGGGCGGCGGCGAGTTCCTTCGGTTCCTCCGCGCCGGGGTCGAGGGCCGGCGGGGCCGGGACGGTCCACATCCACTCGCGGAGCTTGTCTCGCTCGTGGGTGAGATCGCGGATGTCGGTCTCGGCGTATTCGAACTCCGGGGACCAGAACAGGGCGTCGAAAGGACAGACCTCGATGCAGATACCGCAGTACATGCACAGGGAGAAGTCGATGGCGAAGCGGTCGAGGACGTTGCGGCTGCGTTCGCGGCCGCCGGGGGTCGCCGCCGGGACGGTCTCCTTGTGGGAGTCGATGTAGATGCACCAGTCCGGGCACTCGCGGGCGCACAGCATGCAGACCGTGCAGTTCTCCTCGAACAGGCCGATCACACCGCGGGTGCGGGGCGGGAGGTCGGGCTGGGCGTCCGGGTACTGCGCGGTGACGGACTTCTTCGTCATCGTGCGGAGGGTGACGGCCAGGCCCTTGGCCAGGCCACTTCCTGGGATGGGGGCCATGGTTACTGGATCACCACCTTGACGATGCCGGTGAGGGCGATCTGGGCGAGGGAGAGGGGGACGAGGAGGGTCCAGGAGAGCTTCTGGAGCTGGTCCTCGCGCAGCCGGGGGTAGGTGACGCGCAGCCAGATCACGAGGAAGGCGAGGACCGCGGTCTTCAGCAGGGTCCAGACCCAGCCGAGGCCGTCGGCGCCCCAGGGGCCGTGCCAGCCGCCCAGGAAGAGGACGGTGGTCAGGCCGCACAGGACGACGATTCCGGCGTACTCGGCGAGGAGGAAGAGGGCGAAACGGAGGCCGGTGTATTCGGTGTAGGCACCGAAGATGATCTCCGAGTCGGCGACGGGCATGTCGAAGGGCGGGCGCTGGAGTTCGGCGAGACCGGCCACGAAGAAGACGATCGCGCCGACGATCTGCCAGGGCAGCCACCACCACTCGAAGGCATCGAGGATGCCGGGGAGGGAGACGGTGCCGGCCGCCATCGCCACCGAGGCGGCGGTCAGGAGCATCGGCAGTTCGTAGGCGAGGAGCTGGGCGGCGGTGCGCAGGCCGCCGAGGAGGGAGAACTTGTTCGCGGACGCCCAGCCGGCCATGAGCGAGCCGAGGACGCCGACGCCCATGACGGCCAGGACGAAGAAAACGCCCGCGTCGATGACCTGGCCGACGGCTCCCTCACCCGGGCCGATGGGGATGGCGAGCAGGACGAGGAGGTAGGGCAGGAGGGCGACGGCGGGGGCCAGTTGGAAGATGCGGCGGTCGGCGCCCGCGGGGACGACGTCCTCCTTCTGCGCGAACTTCACGCCGTCGGCGACCAGCTGGGCCCAGCCGTGGAAACCGCCGGCGTACATGGGGCCGAGGCGGCCCTGCATGTGGGCCATCACCTTGTGTTCGGTCTGGCCGATGACCAGGGGGAAGGTGAGGAAGACGACGAAGACGACCAGGAGTCGCAGGGCGACGTCGAGCACGTCGTTCACTGCGGGCCTCCTGTGGGGTCCTCGGGGTTGTCAGTGGGCTCTTCCGTGGGTTTCGCGTTGTCGGCCGTGGGTTTCGCGTTGTCGGCCGTGGGTTTCGCGTTGTCGGCCGTGGGTTTCGCGTTGTCGGCCGTGGGTTTCGCGTTGTCGCCCGTGGGCTTCGGGTGGTTCGCCGAGTCCGGGTCCGCGGGCTCCGGGGACGGCACCTGCGCTGCCTCCGGCGACGGTTCGGGTTTCGGTTCGTCGAAGGCCGGGCGGGCGTGGTGCCAGGGGGCGTCCGAGCTGCGGGGGGCGCTCGAAGCCCTGCCCGGACGGCTGTCGCCGGGGCCGGACGTGGCGCGCCGACTCGCGCCGCCCGCCGACTCGGGCGTCGCGGACTCGGACGTCGCGGACTCGGGGCCAGGCGTCGGGGATGCCGAGCCCGTGGGCTGCTGACTCACCGAACCTTCCGACGCCGAGCGGTTGCGCCGCGGTCGGGCCGGAGCAGGAGCGGTCGGCTCGCCGGACCCGGGCTGACCCGCCGAGCCCGGAGCACCCGCCTCACCGGACGCGGGCCGATCCGCCGAAGCAGGAGCAGCCGCCTCACCCGACGCGGACTGACCCGCCGAGCCCCGAGCAGTCGTCTCGCCCGACGCGGACTGACCCGCCGAGCCCGGAGCAGTCGTCTCACCTCGTGTGGACTGGCTCGCTGAGCCCTCCGCCGTCGTACGCGAGCGGCGTGGGGAAGTCGGTGTCGGAGTCTCCGCACCGGCAGCGGACTGGCTGGCCGAACCCTGCGACGCCGAGCGGGTCCGGCGCACCGGGCGTTCCGCTGTGGGAGGGGCTGCTGCTCGGGCGGGGCGTTCGCCTGCCGTGCGGCCCGCGCCTCGGGCCGGACGGGCGGGAGCCGGAGGGAGCTGGCCCTTCAGGGGGCCCCATTCGTTGGGGTCGGGGACGCCGGGCGGGAGCATCTGGCGGCGCTTGGGGCCGCCGTGTTCCGACTCGCCGGGTTCCTTCGCGCCGGGCCAGGCCTTGGCGACGCGGGCGGCGAGGACGAAGTCCTTGCGCAGGGGGTGCCCCTCGAAGTTCTCGGGCAGGAGCAGGTGGTCCAGCGCCGGGTGGCCTTCGAAGGTGATGCCGAACATCTCGTGCGTCTCGCGTTCGTGCCAGGCGGCACCCGCGTAGACGTCGACCGCCGAGGGCAGGGCGGGGGCCTCGTGCGGGACGGTCGTACGCAGGAGGAGGCGTCGTACGGGAGAGAGGGCCGCGACATGGGTCGTGACGCGGAAGCCCGTGCCCGGTTCGTCGACGGCGCTCAGCCAGTCGAAGTAGGTGCAGCCGAGCCGGTCGCGGGCGGTCTCCAGGGCGGCGATCCAAGCAGCCGGCGGTACGTCGACCGTCAGGACCTCGTAGGACTCCTCGGCGGTGGCGTCGGGGCCGAAGAGTTCCTCGGCGTCGGCGGGCAGCCAGCCGACGGCGGTCATCGTCCCTCCCCCGAGGTCGGGTCCGGAGCCGGCGGCTGTACCAGGTCGCTCTGCAGCGCCGCTGCCGACGGACGAGCGGCGCCGCTGCCGTACCGCTCCCCCAGCGACTCGCGGGCGATCTTCTCCTGGAGCTTGAGGATGCCTTGGAGCAGCGCCTCGGGCCGGGGCGGGCAGCCGGGGACGTAGACGTCGACGGGGATGATCTGGTCGACGCCCTTGGTGACGGAGTACGAGTCCCAGTACGGGCCGCCGCAGTTGCTGCACGCGCCGAAGGAGATGACGTACTTGGGTTCCGGCATCTGCTCGTAGAGGCGTTTCACGGCGGGTGCCATCTTGTCCGTGACCGTGCCGGACACCACCATCAGGTCGGCCTGGCGGGGGCCCGGGGCGAACGGGATGACGCCGAGCCGGATGAAGTCGTGGCGGGCCATCGACGCGGCGATGAATTCGATCGCGCAGCAGGCGAGGCCGAAGTTGAAGACCCAGAGCGAGTAGCGGCGTCCCCAGTTGAGGATCACCTTCATCGGCTCGGGGGCGAGGCGCGCGAGGGCGCCGAGCCGCTTCGGCTCGGGCAGCAGAACAGGCTCGGACACCGAGGGGTTCACGTCCATGCCAGGACGCCCTTCTTGTATGCGTAGAGCAGGCCCACGGCCAGGAAGCCGAGGAAGATGAACATCTCGACCAGGGTCGCGGCGCCGTAGCCGGGGGCGGCGAAGACGGTCGCCCAGGGGAACAGGAAGATCGAGTCGACGGCGAAGATCACGTAGAGGAAGGCGTACACGTAGTAGCGGACCTGGGTGTGGGCCCAGCCCTCGCCGACGGGGTCGACTCCGCACTCGTACGTCAGGAGCTTCTCGGGCGTGGGGACCACGGGGCGCAGCAGGCGGCCGGCCCCGAAGGCGACGGCGACGAACAGCACGCCGACGACGGCGAGCAGTCCGACGACCGAGTAGGACTGGAAGTAGTCCGCCGCGACGACGGTCGTGGTGTCGACGGTCGGTTCCGGCACGTCCGTCCCTCGCTCCCTGAAACTCGGACCTGGATCCTGCGACGATGCTGCGGCTCGCTCGGATGCCGCCGTTCGACGATCTGTACGCACGGGAGTCTAGGCCCTGATAAGGGCAGGGTAAGCAGCCCGTCACGGCCCGGCATGCGGGGGTGGGGTTTTCCACAGTCGATCCTGGCGGCCTACCTCATGGCGCGGCCGCCCGCCGCCGGGCACGCTGACGCATATGACCCAACGCATCCCGTCCCCGGGCACGAAGGCGGCCTCCACGGCGGCCGGGCCGGACGACCGTCCGCCGCCTCCGCGTCTCGCCTATGACCGGCACACCTGGAAAGAGATCGCGCACCTGCTGGCCAACCTGCCGGTCGCGCTGCTCGGTTTCACTTATGTCGTGACGATGCTGTCCATCGGTTTCGGGCTGACCGTCACGGTGATCGGGTTCCCGCTGCTCGCGGCCGGACTCGGGGGTGCGCGGCAGTTGGGCAGGTTGGAGCGGGCGCGGGCCAGGGCGCTGCTCGGGGTGCGGGTGGACGAGCCGAGCCGGCTGCGGCTGCGTGGCGGAGGCGGCTTCTTCCAGCGGCTGTGGATGCAGCTGAAGGACCCGGTGGGCTGGCGCACGGTCCTGTACGAATTCATCCGCCTGCCGTGGGGCGTCCTCACCTTCACCATCGCGCTGACCTCGCTGTTCGTGCTGTGGCCGGTGCTGCCGTTCATCGCCCGGGGGCTGACCAACGCCGACCGGGCCATGGTGCGGGCGCTGCTGTCGCCCTCCGACGAGTTGGAGCGGCGGATCGCCGAGCTGGAGTCGGACCGGGGGGTCGTGGTGGACACGGCCGCGGCCGACCTGCGGCGCATCGAGCGGGATCTGCACGACGGGGCACAGGCGCGGCTGGTCAACTTGGCCATGGGTCTCGGCCTGGCCAAGGAGAAGGTGCTGGAGGATCCCGACGCGGCCGCGGCGATGGTCGAGGAGGCGCACGGCGAGGTGAAGCTGGCGCTTCAGGAGCTGCGGGATCTGGCGCGTGGCATCCATCCGGCGGTCCTGACCGACCGCGGGCTGGACGCGGCCCTGTCGTCGGTCGCCTCGCGCTGCACGGTCCCGGTGAAGGTGACGGTCGATCTGCCGGAGCGCCCGGCCGCGGCCATCGAGGGCATCGCCTACTTCACCGTCTCGGAGCTGCTCCAGAACGTCAGCAAGCACAGCGGGGCGAAGTCGGCCTCGGTGGATGTGTGGCGGACGAACACCCGGCTGCTCATACAGGTGTGGGACGACGGGCGTGGGGGCGCGAGCCTGGACGGCGGTACGGGGATGAAGGGCCTGGCGGACCGGCTGGACGCCGTCGACGGGCTGTTCGTCCTGGAGTCGCCCGAAGGCGGCCCGACGACGGTCACGGCGGAACTGCCGTGGCGCGACCGGTCCGGGGCCCCGGGGTAGGGAAAACCCCCCTCCGCAGACGCCGACGGACTCCATGGTCCGCCGACCTGCGGCGGAGCAGGGTGGAGGTACGGGAGCACAGCCGCAGGACGAGGAGAAGGACGACGCCGATGGCCACGGAGTACGGACAGGGATACGGGCTCGACAGCGGGCCCGGGGTCCCCGGGAGCACCGAACGGCGGTACCGGCTGCCGGCCGCGCTGCGGGCGCCGGTCGAGGGCCGCACCTGGCTCGAGCTCACCCATGTGCTGCTCAGCCTGCCGCTCAGCATCCTGCTGTTCACCTACGCGGTCACGATGGTGTCGCTGGGGGCGGGGCTGCTCGTCACGTTCCTCGGCATCCCGGTGCTGGCGGGGGCGCTCGCCGGGTGCCGCGGCTTCGGGGCGCTGGAGCGGATGCGGGCGCGGGGGCTGCTGGGTCTGGAGGTGGCCGAGCCGGAGCCGCTGCGGATGAAGAAGCCGGGCGCGATGGCGTGGATGGGGGCCGTCCTCAAGAGCGGCGCCTCGTGGCGGGCCCTGCTGTACGCGGTGCTGCATCTGCCCTGGGCGGTGTTCTCGTTCGTCGTCGCCGTGAACGTCTGGGTGCTCGGCTGGGCGCTGCTGACGTACCCGCTGTGGTTCTGGGTGTTCCCGGTGTACGCCGGACAGGAAGGGATCCAGCTGTACGGCGACGAGACGCACCGGATCTACCTCGACAACCCCTTCGAGATCACGGTGACCGCGCTGGTGGGTCTGCTGTTCACGATCGCCGCGCCGTGGATCGTGCGGGCGCTGACGATGGTGGACCGGCTGCTGGTGCACGGCCTGCTCGGGCCGTCGCGGCTGGCCTCGCGGGTGGTGGAGCTGGAGTCGGACCGGGGGGTCGTGGTCGACACGGCGGCGGCCGACCTGCGGCGCATCGAGCGGGATCTGCACGACGGGGCGCAGGCCCGGCTGGTGGCGCTGGCCATGGATCTGGGGCTGGCGAAGGAGAAGCTCCACGAGGATCCGGAAACGGCCGCGCGGATGGTCGACGAGGCGCACGGCGAGGTGAAGACGGCGCTTCAGGAGCTGCGGGACCTGGCCCGGGGGATCCATCCGGCGGTGCTGACGGACCGCGGTCTGGACGCGGCCCTGTCGGCGGTGGCGTCGCGGTGCACGGTGCCGGTGCGGGTCGAGGTCGACCTGGTGGAGAGGCCGGCGCCGGCGATCGAGGGGATCGCGTACTTCACGGTGTCGGAGCTGCTCCAGAACGTCAGCAAGCACGCGCGGGCCACCTGGGCGGGCGTGGAGGTGTGGCGGACGGAGAACCGGCTGATGCTCCAGGTCGTGGACAACGGCGTGGGCGGGGCCGACACCGCGCGGGGGTCCGGTCTCGCGGGGCTGGCGGAGCGGCTCGACGCGGTGGACGGGATCCTGGTGGTGGACTCGCCGGCCGGCGGGCCGACCCGGGTGACAGCGGAGTTGCCGTGGCGGGGGGAGCACATGCGGTGACCCTCGCGGGGCTCGGCCCCCGCGAGCCGTGACGGGGCCAGGGGTCTTCACCCCTGGCCCCACAGCTTCCCTCCACCACCCGATGTGCCGGCCAAGAAGCCGGTCCCGTCCCCATACACGTCCCGATACTGAAATGCTGGACCCGTCGCACGGGTGGGCGCGGAGCCGTCGAGGGCTGCGGACGGGCGGCGTCGGGCTGTGGGGGGCCGAACATCGTGGAGGACAGGGTGCGGGTGGTCATCGCCGAGGATTCAGTGCTGCTCAGGGAGGGCCTGACCCGGCTGCTGACCGACCGCGGGCACGACGTCGTCGCCGGTGTCGGTGACGGCGAGGCACTGATCAAGACCATCACGGAGCTCGACGCGCAGGGCGAACTGCCGGACGTGGTGGTGGCGGACGTGCGGATGCCGCCGACGCACACCGACGAGGGAGTGCGGGCTGCGGTGCAGCTGCGCAAGGCGCACCCGGGGCTCGGGGTGCTGGTGCTGTCGCAGTACGTGGAGGAGCGCTACGCGACGGAGCTGCTGGCGGGGTCCAGCCGGGGCGTCGGCTATCTGCTGAAGGACCGGGTGGCCGAGGTGCGGGAGTTCGTGGACGCGGTGGTACGGGTGGCCGAGGGCGGTACGGCGCTCGACCCGGAGGTGGTCGCGCAGTTGCTGGGCCGCAGCCGTAAGCAGGACGTGCTCGCGGGGCTCACCCCGAGGGAGCGGGAGGTGCTGGGGCTGATGGCCGAGGGGCGGACGAACTCGGCGATCGCGCGGCAGCTCGTGGTCAGCGACGGGGCGGTCGAGAAGCACGTCAGCAACATCTTCCTGAAGCTGGGGCTGTCTCCGAGCGAGGGGGACCACCGCAGGGTGCTGGCCGTGCTGACGTATCTGAACTCCTGACGTGCCTCACGTCCTGACGTGCTTCACGTCCTGACGTCCCTCACGTCCTGACGTGCCTCACGTCCTGACGTCGGAATTCCGGACAAGTCCGGGCGCATGATCATCCCAAAGTCGTGTCCAAGATGCGAATGACCCGAAGAAGGCGACCCTTGCGGTCGTAGTGTTGATCCTGGGAGGGCCTGCGGGAAGGCCTCTCCCGGACAGCCGCCTCGAGGGAGGTCCAGTTCAGTGACCAGCCAGGTCAGTAGCCCAGCGGAGCAGGCCGACGAAGCAGTCGTAGGAGAGCAGCGCAAAGCGGCGGGCGCGAAGGATGTCCGTCGCCTCGACCGGGTGATCATCAGGTTCGCGGGGGACTCGGGTGACGGTATGCAGCTCACCGGTGACCGTTTCACCTCGGAGACCGCGTCGTTCGGCAACGACCTGTCGACGCTGCCGAACTTCCCGGCCGAGATCAGGGCGCCCGCCGGGACACTGCCGGGTGTGTCGTCCTTCCAGGTGCACTTCGCCGATCACGACATCCTCACGCCCGGTGACGCGCCGAACGTGCTCGTGGCGATGAACCCGGCCGCGCTGAAGGCGAACATCGGCGACCTGCCGCGCGGCGCCGAGGTGATCGTCAACACGGACGAGTTCACCAAGCGGGCGATGCAGAAGGTCGGCTACGAGACCAGTCCGCTGGAGGACGGGTCGCTGGACGGCTACCACCTGCACCCGGTGCCGCTGACCACGCTCACGGTCGAGGCGCTGAAGGAGTTCGACCTCAGCCGCAAGGAGGCCGAGCGCAGCAAGAACATGTTCGCGCTGGGCCTGCTGAGCTGGATGTACCACCGGCCCACCGAGGGCACGGAGAAGTTCCTGAAGTCGAAGTTCGCGAGGAAGCCCGACATCGCGGCGGCCAACATCGCGGCGTACCGGGCCGGCTGGAACTTCGGCGAGACCACCGAGGACTTCGCCGTCTCCTACGAGGTCGCCCCGGCGGCCACGGCGTTCCCGCCGGGTGTCTACCGCAACATCTCCGGCAACCTCGCCCTGTCGTACGGGCTGGTCGCGGCGAGCCGGCAGGCTGATCTGCCGCTGTACCTGGGGTCGTACCCCATCACTCCGGCGTCGGACATCCTGCACGAGCTGAGCAAGCACAAGAACTTCGGCGTGCGGACCTTCCAGGCGGAGGACGAGATCGCCGGTATCGGGGCCGCTCTGGGCGCGGCCTTCGGTGGTTCGCTGGCCGTGACGACGACGAGCGGCCCGGGCGTGGCGCTGAAGTCGGAGACCATCGGCCTCGCGGTCTCCCTGGAGCTGCCGCTGCTGATCGTGGACATCCAGCGCGGTGGGCCGTCGACGGGTCTGCCCACCAAGACCGAGCAGGCGGACCTGCTCCAGGCGATGTACGGGCGCAATGGCGAGGCTCCGGTGCCGGTGGTCGCGCCGCGCACCCCGGCGGACTGTTTCGACGCCGCGCTGGAGGCGGCGCGGATCGCGCTGACGTACCGCACGCCGGTGTTCCTGCTGTCCGACGGTTACCTGGCCAACGGTTCCGAGCCCTGGCGGATCCCGGACATCGAGGAGCTGCCCGACCTGCGGGTGCAGTTCGCGCAGGGCCCGAACCACACGCTCGACGACGGCTCCGAGGTGTTCTGGCCGTACAAGCGGGACCCGCAGACGCTGGCCCGCCCCTGGGCGATCCCGGGCACACCGGGTCTGGAGCACCGGATCGGCGGCATCGAGAAGCAGGACGGCACGGGCAACATCTCCTACGACCCGGCCAACCACGACTTCATGGTGCGCACCCGGCAGGCGAAGATCGACGGCATCGACGTCCCGGACGTCGAGGTGGACGATCCCCACGGGGCGAGGACGCTGGTCCTGGGCTGGGGTTCGACGTACGGGCCGATCACGGCGGCCGTGCGGCGGCTGCGCAGAGCCGGGGAGTCCGTCGCGCAGGCGCATCTGCGCCATCTCAACCCCTTCCCGCGGAATCTGGGCTCTGTGCTGGAGCGTTACGACAAGGTGGTGATCCCCGAGATGAACCTCGGGCAGCTCGCCACGCTCATCCGGGCGAAGTACCTGGTCGACGCCCACTCGTACACCCAGGTCAACGGCATGCCGTTCAAGGCGGAGCAGCTCGCCGCGGCTCTGAAGGAGGCCATCGATGGCTGAGACGTCCACGCAAGGCACGGGCACCATCGAGGCGCTTTCCCTCGTTCCCAAGGCCGAGGGCAAGCAGTCGATGAAGGACTTCAAGTCCGATCAGGAAGTGCGCTGGTGCCCCGGCTGCGGCGACTACGCCATCCTCGCCGCGGTGCAGGGCTTCATGCCCGAGCTGGGGCTGGCGAAGGAGAACATCGTCTTCGTCTCGGGCATCGGCTGCTCCTCCCGCTTCCCGTACTACATGAACACGTACGGGATGCACTCCATCCACGGCCGCGCCCCCGCCATCGCCACCGGTCTGGCGAGTTCGCGCCGCGATCTGTCGGTGTGGGTCGTCACGGGTGACGGCGACGCGCTGTCCATCGGCGGCAACCACCTGATCCACGCGCTGCGCCGCAACGTCAACCTCAAGATCCTGCTGTTCAACAACCGGATCTACGGCCTGACCAAGGGCCAGTACTCGCCGACCTCCGAGGTCGGGAAGATCACGAAGTCGACGCCGATGGGTTCGCTGGACGCGCCTTTCAACCCGGTGTCGCTGGCGCTCGGCGCGGAGGCGTCGTTCGTGGCGCGGACGGTGGACTCCGACCGCAAGCACCTCACAGAGGTGCTGCGACAGGCCGCCGCCCACCAGGGCACGGCCCTGATCGAGATCTACCAGAACTGCAACATCTTCAACGACGGCGCCTTCGACGCCCTCAAGGACAAGCAGCAGGCCGAGGAGGCCGTGATCCGCCTGGAGCACGGCGAGCCGATCCGCTTCGGCGCGGACCGGGCCAAGGGCGTCGTGCGGGACCCGCTGACCGGGGACCTGAAGGTGGTCGCGGTGACGCCGGACAACGAGGGCCAGGTGCTCGTGCACGACGCGCACTCCCCGTCCCCGACCACGGCGTTCGCGCTGTCCCGCCTCGCCGACCCGGACACCCTGCACCACACGCCGATCGGTGTCCTGCGCTCGGTCGACCGGCCCGTCTACGACACGCAGATGGCCGACCAGCTCGACACCGCGATCGAGCAGCACGGCAAGGGAGACCTTGGCGCGCTGCTGGCGGGCGGCGACACCTGGACGGTCGTCGGCTGACCCGGCCGACGAGGACCCTCGGGGCCCGGGCCGCCTAGGAGGCGGCCCGGGCCTCGTCGTACGCCCGCCGGGACTTTTCCACCTCGTCCATGCGCTGATGCGTCCACGCCGCGAGGCCCCGCACCTGCTCGGCGGCCTCGCGGCCCAGGTCGGTGAGGGAGTAGTCGACGCGCGGCGGGATGACGGGCTTGGCGTCGCGGTGGACGAGTCCGTCCCGCTCCAGGGTCTGGAGGGTCTGCGTGAGCATTTTCTCGCTGACACCCCGGCCGCCGTATGCGCCGATCGTCCGGCGCAGCTCGCTGAACCGGTACGGGCGGTCCAGGAGCTCGATCAGGACGAGCACGCCCCAGCGGCTGGTCACGTGCTCCAGGACCAGCCGGTACGGGCACAGGGCTTCGTTATCACTTACCGCCATGCCAGTACCTTACTTCAAAGTGGGTACTTTCCAATAGTTAGCGCATCTCCTAGGGTTAGTACCAACGCACCCCACAAGGAGAGTCCCCATCATGAGCATCGTCGTCACCGGAGCCACCGGACACCTCGGCCGCCACGTCGTGGAGCAGCTGCTGGAGAAGGTCCCCGCCGAGCAGATCACCGCGGTCGTGCGCAACGCGGAGAAGGCCGCCGACTTCGCGGACCGCGGTGTGAGGATCGCGCTCGCCGACTACAACACCCCCGCCTCCTTCGACAGCCTGTTCTCCGCCGGTGACAAGGTGCTGCTGATCTCCGGCAACGAGTTCGACAAGGGCCGCGTGCAGCAGCACAAGGTCGTCATCGACGCCGCCGCGGCGGCCGGTGTCGCCCTGCTCGCCTACACCAGCGCCCCCGGCAGCCTGACCGCCGCGCTCGCCGACGACCACCGCGGCACCGAGGAGCTCCTGCTGGGCTCCGGTGTGCCCTACACGCTGCTGCGCAACGGCTGGTACCACGAGAACTACACCGAGAACCTCGCCCCGGTGCTGGAGCACAACGCGGTCGTGGCCGCCGCCGGCGAGGGCAAGGTCTCCTCCGCCTCGCGCGCCGACTACGCCGCCGCCGCCGTCGCCGTGCTGACCGGCGAGGGGCACGAGAACAAGACGTACGAGCTGGGCGGCGACACCCCCTGGAGCTTCGCCGAGTACGCGGCCGAGCTGAGCCGCCGGACCGGCAAGGAGATCACCTACGACGCCGTCTCCCCCGAAGCCCTCGTCGGCATCCTGACCGGCGCGGGCCTGCCCGAGCCGTTCGCGCAGATCCTCGCGGGCGTCGACGCCGCCATCGAGAAGGGCCAGCTGGTCGTCTCCACCGGCGACCTGTCCCGCCTCATCGGCCGCCCGACCACCCCGTTCGCCGAGGCCATCGAGGCCGCCCTCAAGAGCTGACACCCCGCTCCCCCGTACCACCCCCGGACTGTCATGACCGTATGCCGATACGGGCATGACAGCCGGGGGCGCTCGGCGTTACCGTCGTCCAGGCGGACACACGCCAGGCGCGAAGGAGGGGCCCGTGACCGGCAAGCCGAAGGGTGAGCGGCACATAGGACTGCTGAACGGGCTCGCGGCCTACGGGATGTGGGGGCTCGTGCCCCTCTTCTGGCCCCTGCTGAAGCCGGCCGGCGCGGTGGAGATCCTGGCCCACCGGATGGTGTGGTCGCTGGTCTTCGTGGGCGCCGCCCTGCTCGTGCTGCGGCGCTGGGCCTGGGCCGGTGAGCTGCTGCGGCAGCCGCGCAAGCTGGCGCTGATCACGGTCGCGGCGGCGGTCATCACCGTCAACTGGGGCCTGTACATCTGGTCCGTGAACTCCGGGCACGTGGTCGAGGCCTCGCTCGGGTACTTCATCAACCCCCTGGTCACCATCGCGATCGGCGTGCTGCTGCTGAAGGAGCGGCTGCGGCCGGTGCAGTGGGCGGCGGTCGGGACCGGCTGCGCCGCCGTCGTCGTGCTGACCATCGGCTATGGGCAGCCTCCGTGGATCTCGCTCTGCCTCGCCTTCTCCTTCGCCACGTACGGGCTGGTGAAGAAGAAGGTGGGCCTCGGCGGCATCGAGTCGCTGGCCGCAGAGACCGCGATCCAGTTCCTGCCCGCGCTCGGCTTCCTGGCGTGGCTGACCGCGCAGGGCGATTCCACCTTCACCACCGAGGGTGCGGGGCACGCGGCGCTGCTCGCCTCGGCCGGCATCGTCACCGCGCTCCCCCTGGTCTGCTTCGGCGCGGCCGCCATCCGGGTGCCCCTGTCCACCATCGGCCTGCTGCAGTACTCGACGCCGGTCATCCAGTTCCTGCTCGGCATTCTCTACTTCCACGAGGAGATGCCGCCGGAACGCTGGGCCGGATTCACGCTCGTGTGGCTGGCGTTGGCGCTGCTCACCTGGGACGCGTTGCGCACCGCCCGCCGGGCCTCCCGCACGCTCACCGACGAGATGAGCGCGCCCAGCACCACCAGGGCGACCGGCCCGGACAGTGCCACCCGGAACGCCGACCGTGTGGCCTTGGAGCCGGACCCGGTGGACGCCAGGCCGTAGACCGCGGCCACCGCCGAGATGCCGGTCGCCGAGCCGAACGGGTACGGTTCCCGGCCGGTGTGCTCACGGCGGTGACCGGGAATGGCGGTGGTCAGCAGTCCGCCGGCCAGACCCTGCTGCCCCGACTCCGCGCCCCGTCCGTGACTCCGCGCTCACCGGCGGAGGAGATCGCGGCGGCCCGGGCCGCCTACGACACCCGCGCCGCAAAGGCCGCGGAGGCTACGGCTTCGCAGGAGCGTGGCGGGCCCGGTGTGCCCGGACCTTCTCGCGGTTTCCGCAGTGCTCCATCGCGCACCAGCGACGGCGGCCCGGGCGGGAGGTGTCGACGAAGAGCAGGGAGCAGTTGTGGGCGCCGCACTCGCGGATCCGGTCGGCGAAGGGCCCGGTGAACAGGTCGATCGCGTCGCGGGCGACGGTGGAGAGCAGCTGCGTGCCGGTGGCGCCCGGGGCCCAGGAGCGGGTGCCGCCGGGCTCGATGCGGGCGACCAGCGGGGGCCCGGCCGCGGCGGAGTTGACGACGTCCAGGTGGGCGGCGCCCAGGGAGCGCCCGTGGGCACGGTCGGCGGCGAGCAGGAACACGGCGTCGCGCAGGGTGCGCGCCCGCTCCAGTTCCCCGGTGGAGACGGTGAGGTCAAGACCCTCCGGCAGCCGGCTGCGCCCGGCCCACGCGACCAGGTCATGGGGTTCGTGCAGCACTTCCCAGCGGGCGAAGGCCCCGGGGCCGCCCGTCGCCGTGAGCTCGAGGCACAGGGTGCCCGGATCGAAGCGGTAGGACTTCCCCTCGCGCGAGACCAGCGTCAGGCCGGGCGGTCGATCCGGCGTTTCCCCAGCACGTCCACTCACCTAACCAGTATAAGTGGTTACATGACGCAGACACCCGCATCGCCCACTCCCCTGCACTGGAAACTCGTCATCGACGCGAACGACCCGCACGCACAGGCCGACTTCTGGGCCGCCGCCCTCCGGTACGAGGTAGAGGACAACAGCGCCCTCATCGGGAAGCTGCTCGGCTTCGGCGCCCTGCCGGAGGAGGCCACGGTCGACTTCCACGGCCGCCGGGCCTTCCGGGATCTGGTCGCCGTACGGCACCCCGAGGACCCGTTCGAGGAGGAGAGCGGGACCGGGCTCGGCCGGCGGCTGCTGTTCCAGCGGGTGCCGGAGGCGAAGACGGTCAAGAACCGGCTGCACCTCGATCTGCACCCGGGCGAGGGGCGGCGCGACGAGGAGGTCGCGCGGCTGGAGGGCCTCGGGGCGAGCGCGCTGCGGCGGGTGAAGGAGCAGGGCGGCGAGTGGGTCGTGATGGCGGACCCGGAGGGGAACGAGTTCTGCGTGCAGTGACAGGGGAGCCGGAGGCCTGCACTCCGTAACGCCCTGACTCAATAAGAGCCTTGACGGAGAGTCAGTATCAGCTTCACCATCCAGGCACCCCATTCACTGTGGGCGGCCCGTGGACACCCCACGGGCTTCCCGACGGAATCCGGAGCCCCCACATGAAGCTCTCCGTTTCCGCGCGCGCCGTCGTGGCAGGCGGCATGGCAACAGCCATGCTCCTGACCGGCGGTGCCGTGGCCGACGCCGCGTCCTCCGCTCCCTCCAGAGCGGCCGCCGCGCCGGACATACCCGTGGCGAACGTCAAGGCCCACCTGTCCCAGCTGCAGTCCATAGCCACCGCCAACGGCGGCAACCGCGCGCACGGCCGGGCCGGCTACAAGGCCTCGCTCGACTACATGAAGGCCAAGCTGGACGCGGCCGGATACACCACCACGGTCCAGCAGTTCACCGCCTCCGGCCGCACCGGCTACAACCTGATCGCCGACTGGCCGGGTGGTGACGCGAACCAGGTCGTGATGGCCGGCTCGCACCTCGACAGCGTCTCCTCGGGGCCCGGCATCAACGACAACGGCTCCGGCTCGGCCGCCGTCCTGGAGACCGCCCTCGCCGTGTCCCGGGCGCAGTACAAGCCCACCAAGCATCTGCGGTTCGCCTGGTGGGGAGCGGAGGAGCTCGGCCTGGTCGGCTCCCGCTACTACGTCAACCGGCTGGCCACCGGCGACCGTTCGAGGATCAGCGCCTACCTGAACTTCGACATGATCGGCTCCCCGAACCCCGGTTACTTCGTCTACGACGACGACCCCGCGATCGAGAAGACCTTCAAGGACTACTTCGGCGGCATCGGCGTCCCGACCGAGATCGAGACCGAGGGCGACGGCCGCTCCGACCACGCGCCCTTCAACAGCGCGGGCGTGCCGGTGGGCGGTCTGTTCACCGGGGCCAGCCGGACGATGACGGCGGCGCAGGCGGCCAAGTGGGGCGGTACCGCGGGGCGGGCCTTCGACCGCTGCTACCACTCCTCCTGCGACACCACCGCCAACATCAACGACACCGCCCTGAACCGCAACAGCGACGCCCTCGCGTACGCGGTGTGGGAGCTGTCGGAGTAGCCCCCTGGGCCACGCTACTGCGTGCGGGCGCGTTCGGTGAGGCGGCCCATGCGGGCGCGGGCCGACTCCAGTTGCTCGACCTCCAGGGCGGCCGGGCCGTCCTCGGCGGCAAGCTCCGTCCACAGGCCGATCAGGTCGCGTCCCAGCTCCAGCCCCAGCGCCGGGTCCCGCACCGCGCGCCAGGCCGTGGCCGCGCTCTCCACGTTCCCGTAGGCGGCCTCCGCGTCACCGGCCCGGCGGCGGGCACCGGCCAGGTCGAGCGACAGGTGGAAGGCCCGGAGCGGGTCGCCCGCCAAGTAGGCGACGTATGCGGTGAGTTCGCGCAGCCGGAGCACCTCGGGGTGCTCCGGCCCCAGCGTCCCCGACGCCTGCACGAGGGTCTGCTCCGCCAGCCCGGCGGCCGCGTCGATCCTGCCTTCCTTCACGGCCTCGTTGATCCGCGTGATCGGCTCCGCGAGGAGCGCGGGCGCGGTGGAATCGCCCGGGGCGGTGAGGGGCTCGTCCCCGAGCACGGCCTCCGCGACGGCGTCGAAGCCGCGGGGAGGCGTGGGCTTGGGGTCGGGGTCGGCGGCGATCAGGGCGTCTTCCAGGGCCGGTTCGGGTCGTGGCGCCGGGTGGGCTTCGGGGACGGGGAGCGGCCTCGCGTCCATGGGCGGGGGCGGGCCGAACTCGCCGGTGGGCGGCGCGACGGTGCCGGGCGGCATCGCCGTGCCCGCGGCCGGTGGCGCGTCTTCCGGCGCGGGCTCCGCCGACTCCGGTACGGCTCGCAGTTCGAACGTCGGTACGGGTTCATCGACCGGCTGCGGCTCGGGCACCGCCCGCAGCCCGAACGTCGGGGCCGAGCCTCGGCCGGACTCCGGAACGGGACGCAGCACGTGCGTGGCGCTGTCGCCCGGGGCCGGCGGGGCGTGCCGCGGCTCGGGCGGGGTCGCGGCACTGTTGCCCGGGACGGGCCGCGGCTCGGGCGGGGTGACGCCCTCGCGCTCTGCGGGCTGCGGCTCCGACGGCGTAGGAGCGCCGTTGCCCTCGGCGTGCTGGAGCGGCGGCGGGGTCGGGGCGCCGTTGCCTGCGGCGTGCCGGGGCGGCGGTGGGGGCGTGGCCCCGCCGCCTCCGGCGGGCTGGCGCGCCGGTGAGGTCGTGGCGATCGGCTCGGCCGTGAAGTGGCTGGAGCCGTCCGGGTCGACCTGGAGTGGGACGACGTAGCCGATGCGCTCGTCGTGGATCGTGGCGAGGACGGGGTGGCCGGTGGCGAGGGCGATGTGGTGGAGGCGGTTCAGGACGGCCCGCTGGATCTCCTCGCCGGGGGCCGCGAAGACCGGAACGCCTCCGACCGAGGCACCGTCGGACGCCCCACCGGTGCCGCCTCCCACGTCCGTTCCGGCCCCGGGGACATGGACGTCGATCGGCGCCGCCGGGGTCGCCGCGCGTGCGGCCTGCTTCTGTTCCCGCTTCTTCTCGCGGCTGAGTCGCGACATCGTCCCCTCACTGGGCGTCGTACACCTACTGTCGAGTGTGTCCGCTCGCCCCCGTTTCTCACGTCACCACGGTGTCACAGGCTCGTCCCAAGGGCCGTCGGCCCCGGCGCGGTCGTCGCGGAGGGCATGAAGGCCGGGCGTACGAGGGAGGAGAGGGGCATGCACACAGGGATGCGACAGGGACCGGAGATCTGGCTGCGCGGCCCGGTGACCACCCCGGAGCCGGGGCCGCCGGAGCCCGCGCACGCCCATGCCGCGGCGCGGCGCTTCTCCTGGGTCGGCACGCACGGCGGCGCGGGCGTCTCCACCCTCGCCACGGTCTACGGCGGCCATGACAGCGGCCGGTCCTGGCCCGGACCCGGCGATCCCGCGTCGGTGCTGCTGGTCGCCCGGACGCACGCGGCCGGGCTGGACACGATCGCCGGGGCGGTGGAGCTGTTCCGGCGCGGTCAGGCTCCGCCGGGGCTCGATCTGGACGCCGTCGTCCTCGTGGCGGACGCCCCGGGCCGGCTGCCGCGCCCGCTCGCCCAGCGGATCAAGTCCCTGGAGTCGGTCATCGACGTGTACCGCGTGCCGTGGGTGCCGTCCTGGCGGCTCGGCGAACCGGGCCACCCGCCGCGCGAGACGGCGCCCCTGGCCCGGCTGACGGGAGCGGCACACTGACCGCCGTGCCGCTGTCGGCCGGGGAGATCGCGGCGGGTGTACGGGCCCGGGAGCTGCGCGCGGCGGACGTCGTCGCGGAGGCCCTGGGCCGGATCGAGCGGGCCGATCCGGAGCTGTGCGCGTTCGTCGAGGTGTGGGGCGAGGAGGCGTTGCTGCGGGCGGGTGAGGTGGACCGGCGACTCGACCGGCGGGGCCCGGATCCGTCCCTGCCGCTGGCCGGTGTACCGGTCGCCGTGAAGGGGCGGCGCGGGCTGCGCACGGCCGGTCCGCTGCTCGCGGCCGGCTGTGTGGCCGTGGGGGCGACGTCCGTACCCGGGCCGGGAACGCCCTGGCAGACCTGGGGGCTCGGGGCCCGGGGCCGGACCGTCAATCCGTGGCGGGCCGACCGTACGCCGGGCGGCTCGTCGGCCGGGGCCGCGGCGGCCGTGGCGGCCGGGCTGGTGCCGCTGGCGACGGGCAGCGACGGGGCCGGGTCGGTGCGGATCCCGGCGGCGTGGTGCGGGGTGGCCGGGCTGAAGACGACGAGCGGACGACTGCCGTCGGGCGACCGTACGGGGCTGGCCGTGCCGGGGGTGCTCGCCCGCTCGGCGTCGGACGCCGGGCTGTGGTGGCGTGTGGTGGCGAAGGAGCCGCTGCCGGCCGAGACGGCTCTCCCCGTCACGGCCGTCTGGTCCCCCGACCTCGGTTTCGCCGAACCCGACCCGGAACCCGTCGCGCTCGCCCGGGCCGCGGTGGAACGGCTCGTGGCGGCGGGCGTCGTACGGCTCGTACGGCCGCGGACGCCGTTGCGGCTCACGGACCCCGGGCCCGCCTGGTTCGCCCTGCGCACGCCCGGTGCCGACCTGGCCGGGGCCGAGCGGGTCCGGGCGGAGAACGACCGGCGGCTCGCCGCGCTGTTCGCCGATGCCGAGCTGCTGCTGACCCCGACGGCACCGACCGCCCCGCACGGCCACGAGGGGCCCGGGGACCGCTACTCCACCTCTCTCACCTGGGCGTTCAACCTCAGCGGACATCCCGCGCTGAGCCTGCCCGCGGGGTTCGGCGGCGACGGCTGCCCGGCCGGGCTGCAGCTGGTGGCGCCGCGCGGGCGGGAGGTACTGCTGCTGGCCGTGGCGCGGGAGGCGGAGAGGCGTGTCAAGGGCTGACACCCCGGGCGGAGACTTCTCGTGCACACCCCTGACGAAGACCCCTGGCACATTTACTTGCACGCGCATATGATGCACATGCGTGTAATTGCCGTACGCCGACTTTCCAGGGGGCACCCATGACCCGCCGTTTCCTCTTCGTCCTGGGCAGCGCTCGCGCCGAGGGCAACTCCGAGCTGCTGGCCCGCCGGGCCGCCGAGCAACTGGCCCCGGACGTCGAGCAGGAGTGGATCGACCTCACCGAGCTCCCCGTGCCGGACTTCGAGGACCTGCGGCACGACAGCGACCACGTCCGCCCGACCGAGGGCAACGTGGCCCGCCTGCTCGACGCCACGCTCGCGGCGACGGACATCGTGATCGTCTCGCCGCTGTACTGGTACTCGGTCTCCGCACAGACCAAGCGCTACCTGGACTACTGGTCGGGCTGGCTGCGCACGCCGGGCCTCGACTTCAAGGCGACCCTGGCCGGCCGCACCCTGTGGGGCGTCACCGCCCTCGCGCACCGGGAGGAGGTCGTCGCCGACCCCCTGATCGGGACGCTGCACAACTCGGCCGCGTACATGGGCATGCGCTTCGGCGGGGTGCTGCTCGGCAACGGCAGCAAGCCCGGTGACGTACTGGCCGACGGCGAGGCGCTGACCCGCGCGAAGACGTTCTTCGCCCAGGAGGCTCCGCCCGCCCGGTTCCTGTACGAGAAGTGAGTACGGGCCGGTTTCTCTAGGCCGTGATGTCCTTCGCCGTGAAGCGCGCCCACGCCGCCGACCCGAACACCACCGCGTACAGAGCCTGGAGGCCGAGGTTCTTCGCCAGGTCGTCCCAGTAGACCGGCTCGCGCATGAGGTCGGCGAAGGAGAGCCAGTAGTGGGAGAAGAAGTACGGCTGGAGGGCGTGCAGTTGCGGGATCTGGTCGAGGATCTGGACCGTGATCAGCAGACCGACCGTCGTCGCCATCGCAGCGATGCCGCTGCCCGTCAGGGTGGACACGAACAGGCCGAGCGCGGCGACGCCGATCAGTGACGCGGCGACGGCCAGGGCGATCAGCAGGGCTCTGCCCAGGCCCTCGGCGAAGCTGATCTGCGTACCGGAGATGGTCGTCAGGTCCCCGAGCGGGAACAGCAACGCGCCGACGGTCAGGGCCGATACGGCGACCACCAGCGTGGCGACCAGGCAGAAGAGGACGACCGTCGCGTACTTGGTGAGCAGCAGGCGGCTGCGGCCGGCCGGGGCGACCAGCAGATAGCGCAGTGTGCCGGAGTTGGCCTCGCCGGCGATCGCGTCGCCCGCCACGACCCCGACCGCCATGGGCAGGAAGAACGGGAGCGTGGCGGCCAGGGCGGTGAAGACGAGGAACAGGCCGTTGTTGGTGATCTGCGCGATGAAGGCCGGTCCTCCGCCGCCCCCGCCGCCGGGCGACGCACCGTCACCCGTCTCGATCTTGACGGCGATGCCGACGAGGATCGGCACGCCCGCCAGCACGGCCAGCAGCGCGAGCGTGCGCCAGCGCCGGAAGGTGGTGACGAGCTCGTTGCGCAGCAGCCCGAAGGTCCACAGCGGGCTCACCGGCCGTACGGATCCCACGACTTCAGCCCGCGACATCGAAGCCCTCCCCGGTCAGTGCCACGAACGCGTCCTCCAGCGAAGCCCGTTCGACCGTGAAACCGCGCACGCGGATCCCGGCCGTCACCAGCGCGGCGTTCACTTCGGCGAGGTCGCGCTCCGGCGGTTCGCCGGTCACCCGGTCGTCGGTGACGGCGATGTCCGCGACGCCCTGCTCCTTCAGGACCCGGGCCGCCTCCGCCGGGTCCGGCGTGATCACCACCAGCCGGCCGCGCGCCCCGGCGGACAGCTCGGCGACCGGGCCCTGCGTGATCAGCCGGCCCTGCGCCATCACGGCCGCGTGCGTGCAGACCTGCTCGATCTCGTCGAGGAGGTGGGAGGAGAGGAAGACGGTCGTGCCGTCCGAGGCCAGTTCCCGGACGAGCGTGCGGATCTCGCGCATGCCCTGCGGGTCGAGGCCGTTGGTCGGCTCGTCGAGGACGAGCAGCCGACGCGGCTGGAGCAGCGCGGCCGCGAGACCCAGGCGCTGTTTCATGCCGAGGGAGTACGCCCTGGCCTTCTTGCCCGCCGCGGCCGTCAGGCCCACCCGGTCCAGGGCGGAGGCGACCCGGTCGCGCCGCGTGCGCGGGTCGGCGGCCGGGTCGGCGCTGTCGTAGCGGATGAGGTTGTCGCGGCCGGAGAGGAAGCCGTAGAGGGCCGGGCCCTCGATGAGGGCGCCGACGTGCGGCAGCACGGCGCGGGTGGCCCGGGGCATGGGCTGCCCGAGCACCCGGGCCGTGCCGGAGGTGGGCTCGATGAGTCCCATCAGCATGCGGATGGTGGTGGTCTTGCCGGAGCCGTTGGGGCCGAGGAAGCCGAAGACGCTGCCCGCCGGGACGGTCAGGTCGAGACCGTCGACGGCGAGCTGTCCGCCGCGGTAGCGCTTGGTGAGCGCGCGGGTGGCGATGACCGGTTCCCCGGCCTCGGCCCGCGCCGCGCGTCGCTCCGGTTCCGTGGCGGACGCTTCGCCCATCGGCTTCCTCGTTCTCTCGACGTCCCGTACGGCTACGGGACCTACTTCCCGGCGTCGGCCGCCTTCACGAGCGCGTCCTTGGTGACCAGGCCCGCGTAGACCTTGCCGTCGTCGGTGACGAGCGCGTTGACCAGGCGGGTCGAGAAGACCGTGCCCGAGCCGAACTTGCCGTGGACCTTGTCACCGAGCGAGTCCATGAAGCCGCCGAGTTCGCCGCCGGCCTTGCCCGAGGGCACGCCCTCGCCGCCCGTGTCGAAGGTGGCTATGGAGGTCCAGCCCTCGCCGATGGTCTTCATGCCGTCGAGGCCCTTGCCGAAGTCCTCCCCGGCCTTGGGACCGTGCCCCGGTGCCTCACCGAGGTCGAAGGGCTTGCCGGGAGCCTTGCGCGGAGCCTCGTCCGAGGCCCTGGAGTCCTTCTCCTCGGTGACCTTCGCCCCCTTGGGCGGGGTGAAGTCGAAGGTCGAGGCGGCCGGCTTGGCGAAGCTGACCTTCGTGAAGCCCACGTCGACGACGGCGGCGCCGCCGCTCGCCGGGGTGAGGGTGAACTTCAGAGGCATGCCGGTCTTCGCGTCCACGGCCACGGTGATCGCGCCGACCGTCGAGCCGGACTGCTTGGGCTTGACGACCAGCTTGTAGGCGTCCCGGCCGGCGACCTGGGCGGTGCCGTCCACGGTCACGGACGTCGTGCCGTCGACCGCCTTCAGGGCCTCCTCGGCGAAGTCCTTCGGCATGGCCGGCGGCTGCTGGTCCTTCCCGCGCTCCGGGCTCTCGGAGGAGGTGCCGTGGTAGACCTCGTTGGACTTGCTGTCGTAGCCCCAGACGTCCTTGCCGTTGTGGATGACGCTGTACTCGGCGGCGTTCTCCAGCAGCGACAGCTTCTGCCTGTCCGGGCCGTCGGCGGCGACCCGCAGGGTGTGCGTGCCGGAGGCCAGTTCGGTGAGCTTGGCCGTCGGGTCGGCGGAGGAGCCGCCGTCACCCTTGCCCGCGGCGCCGGACAGCAGGCCGGACTCCAGGCCGCCGAGGTTCGGCAGACCGAGGTCGGTGCTGATCTTCACCGTGCCGGACAGCTGCTCGACGTCGGACTTGGCGATCTTCTCGATGAGCTGCTGGGCGGTGATCTTCGGGAGGTCGGGGTCACCGGAGTCGGCGAGTGCGGGGACCAGCCCGATGGTCGCGGCCGCCACCCCCACCACCGTGACCGGAACGATGTACCGCGCGGCTTTGCGCCGCCCGGAGCGCTGCTCGTCGACCTCCCCGGCGGTCGTGCTGTCGTCGGATGCGTACGGTGCCATGTGTGCCCTACCTCCGTGGTCGGCGGCGGCTGTCCGTGTCGTGCACGCACTCGTCCCTGAGCCGCCATTCTCACCCGAACAGGTGAGGAGTGGTGTTTTCCGTGGTTTCCATCTGACCAAATCGGCCAGGGAGATACGTCAGACCCCGGACTCAACTCCGTGTACTGCTGGGGTATGACACGGAAGGGCGGCTTCTCCCCCGACCCGTAGGGGTCGTACGGGAAAGACGTGCTAACCGGCCCGGTGCACGACCGCGTCGCACAGCTCCAGGAGCGCCGTCTTCGCGGTGCACTCCCGCAGGGGTGCCAGCGCCGAGCGGGCGTCCTGCGCGTAGCGGACGGTGTCCCGCCTGGCCTGCTCCAGCGCCGGGTGGGCCCGCAGCAGGCGCAGGGCCTCGGCGTGCCGTTCGTCGTCGGTGAGGTCGGAGTCCAGCAGCTCGCACAGGGCGATGTCCTCGGCGAGCCCGAGCCGGGCCGCCCGCTCGCGCAGCCGCAGCACCGGCAGCGTGGGGATGCCCTCGCGCAGGTCGGTGCCGGGGGTCTTGCCGGACTCGTGGGAGTCGGAGGCGATGTCCAGGACGTCGTCCGCGAGCTGGAAGGCGACGCCGAGCCGCTCGCCGTACTGGGTGAGGACGTCCACCACCGTCTCGTCGGCGCCGGACATCATCGCGCCGAACCGGCACGACACCGCGACCAGCGAGCCGGTCTTGCCGCCCAGCACGTCCAGGTAGTGCTCGACGGGGTCCCGGCCGTCCTGCGGTCCGGCCGTCTCCAGGATCTGGCCGGTCACCAGGCGCTCGAACGCCTCGGCCTGTACCCGCACGGCCTCCGGACCGAGGTCGGCCAGGATGTGGGAGGCACGGGCGAAGAGGAAGTCGCCGGTGAGGACCGCGACGGAGTTGCCCCAGCGGGTGTTCGCGCTCGCGACCCCGCGGCGCACGGCGGCCTCGTCCATGACGTCGTCGTGGTACAGCGTGGCGAGGTGGGTCAGCTCCACGACGACGGCCGACGGCACGATCCCGGGTGCGTGCCGGTCACCGAACTGGGCGGAGAGCATCACGAGCAGCGGCCGGAACCGCTTGCCGCCGGCCCGCACCAGATGCTGGGCGGCCTCCGTGATGAAGGGCACCTCACTCTTGGTGGCCTCGAGCAAGCCTTCCTCGACAGCCGCCAGTCCGGCATGGACATCGGCTTCCAGAGCCTGGTCCCGCACGCTCAGCCCGAACGGCCCGACGTCGGTCACGAGGGGTCTCCTGTCTGCTGTGTCTGCCGGTGATTACGCGGATTGTCGATAGGTCGCTGCCCTCACTCGAGTCAGCGTATCCGGTCACGTTTCGATCACTGCCAGCGCCCACGGTTACAGGCCGGGCGGTATGCGATCACGACCGCTATGTTTTCGATCAACCCATAAGAACAGATATTTATCGACTTACCCAAGGGTAGCGAACTATGCACGATTTGCCGCGTTGATTAAGCGAATCCCTTTTGGTGGAAATTGCCCTAGGGACTCGTGATCAGTGAGTTGAATCACTTCCTCCCCTTTTCCGTCCCACCACGGCACCGGCCCGTACCCCCTTCCCCACAAAGCCAGTTGAGCCTTGGCTCCCGCAAAGGATCAAGCGGCTCAAACACCCCCGACCAAGGTCAACCGCGCGATATGTGACTGAGCTGCTTGTTCCCGACATGTGCTCTCGCATACGTTCCCGGCCTGTCCGGCGGACGCCTAATCCTGCCGCCGCCCGGACTCCCCACAGGAACCGACTCACTCACGCGTGGCAGGAGCGGGGGACCCAGGTAAGTCGCCGGTCCGCACAGCGGCACGGCTCGGGGTGAAGCCGCGTACGGCACACAGTGCCGTACGCGGCCGGGCACCTCCCGGCCCGAACCCGACAGCTCACCTCGCAGGCGCCGGAGAGGAATATCGCCATGGCCGGACGAGGCAAGCACCGTCGCCCCAGAACCAACCCGCTGACCCGAGGCATCATCGCCGCCGGTACCGGCGGAGCAGCACTCACCCTGCCGCTCCTCGGCGCCACGCACGCGAGCGCCGCCGAGCCCCAGAGCGCACCCGCCGCCGCACAGTCCGTGCCGCAGGCGGCCCAGCCCGCCAAGTCCCTCATGTACACCGTGATCAAGGGCGACTCGCTCGCCCGCATCGCGGACAAGTACGACGTCTCGGGCGGCTGGAAGCAGCTCTACAAGGACAACCGCGCCGCCGTCGGCGACGACCCGAAGCTGATCCACCCGGGTCTGAAGCTGACGGTGAAGACCACCAAGACGGACGCCGCGAAGAAGACGGCGACCAAGTCGTCCGCCCCCGCCAAGCCGGCCGCCAAGCCCGCCGGCGGTGTCGCCCAGGCCACCCAGGCGTCCGCGAAGACCTACGCGAACAACCTCGACGGGTGGATCCGCGAGGCGCTGGACATCATGGCGCAGAAGGGGATCCCCGGGTCCTACGACGGCATCTACCGCAACATCATGCGCGAGTCGTCCGGCAACCCGCTGGCGATCAACAACTGGGACTCCAACGCCGCCAAGGGCACCCCGTCCAAGGGCCTGCTCCAGACCATCGACCCGACCTTCCAGGCCTACCACGTGGACGGCACGTCGTGGGACCCGTACGACCCGGTCGCCAACATCACAGCGGCCTGCAACTACGCGGCCGACCGCTACGGCTCGATCGACAACGTCAACGGCCCGTACTGAGCCGACCCGCCCAGCAGTCGCTCGAGGACGACGGCGATGCCGTCGTCCTCGTTCGACAGGGTCACCTCGTCGGCCACGGCCTTGAGTTCGGGATGGGCGTTGGCCATCGCGACGCCGTGGCCGGCCCAGTCGAACATCGGGATGTCGTTGGGCATGTCGCCGAAGGCGATGGTGTCCGCCGACCGCAGCCCCAGATGCTCGGCCGCCAGCGCCAGGCCCGTCGCCTTGGTGATCCCGCACGGCTGGAGCTCGACCGTGCCGGGCCCCGACATCGTCACCGTCGCCAGTGAGCCGACCACCGAGCGGGCCGTCGCCGCCAACTCGTCGTCCGACAGGTGGGGATGGCGCAGCAGCACCTTGCTGATGGGCTCGTCCCACAGTTCGTCGCGCCGGTCGACCCGTACCGCGGGCAGGGTCGGGTGCGGCATGAGATAGCCGGGCTCGATCAGCGTGAGCCCGTCGACCCCGTCCTGGTCGACCGCCGCGTACACCTGCCCCACCTCGGCCTCGATCTTGCCGAGGGCGGTCTCGGCCAGTTCCCGGTCCAGGGTGATGGACCACAGCAGCCGGTCCGCGCCGGCGTCGTACACCTGCGCGCCCTGCCCGCACACCGCGAGCCCCGTGCATGCGAGGTCGTCCAGGAGCGGCCGCACTCTCGGCGCCGGCCGGCCCGTCACCACGAGGTGCTGGGCACCGGCGTCCGCCACCCGCGCGAGCACGGCGAGAGACCGGTCGGAGAGGGTGTCGTCGCCGCGCAGCAGCGTCCCGTCCAGATCGGTGGCGATGAGTGAATATGCGAGGGGTGCGGCCATGATCAGAGAATACGGACAACGCGCCCCTTCGTTTCATCGCACGGCGCACGCCGATTGCCCGGTTGAAGGCCTCTGCACCAGTTGGCAACAACATGCTCCGCTACCTACCCGAGGGGCCGCATAGAGCGGTACCTTCCATGTGTCCAGGGGGGACTTGATCGGGGGGTCAGGTTGAGCAGTGGGCGCGTTCGCGTGGCTGGGCCCGGGGAGCTCGGTGAAGGGGAAAGGGAGCACTGGCGTGCGCTGCGCGCGGCTTCCGAAACACCGCGCAACCCCTTCATGGAACCGGAGTTCACCGAAGCCGTCGGCCGGGTCAGGCCGGGGGCCCGGGTCGCCGTGGTGTACGAGGGGCCGGAGCCGGCCGGCTTCCTGCCCTACGAGCGGGGCCCGTTGGGGCAGGGCCGGGCGATCGGGCTCGGCGTCTCGGACGCCCAGGGCGCGATCCTGCGGCCGGGCCTGGACCTGGAGACGGGCGAACTGCTGAAGGCCTGCTCGGTGTCGAGCTTCGCCTTCGACAATCTGGAGGCCGAGCAGCGGCTGTTCGTCCGGTACGCGGCCGAGGAGCACGCCACCTACGTCATCGACGTGGAGAAGGGCTACGAGACGTACGAGTCGGTGCTGCGGGCGCAGTCGCCGAAGTTTCTGAAGACCACGCTGGCCAAGGAGCGCAGGCTGGGCCGGCAGGCCGGCGAGCTGCGGTTCGTGTTCGACGAACGCGATCCGGCGGCGCTGCGCACGCTCATGGACTGGAAGTCGGCGCAGTACCGCAGGACCGGCCGCCGGGACCGGTTCGCCCAGGAGTGGATCACCCGCCTCGTCGGGCAGCTGGCCAGGACCCGGGCGCCGGAGTGCAGCGGCACCCTGTCCGTGCTGTACGCCGGTGAGCGGCCCGTCGCCGCGCACTTCGGGCTGCGCTCGGCCTCCGTTCTGGCCTGCTGGTTCCCGGCCTACGACCCGGAGTTCGCGAAGTTCTCGCCCGGTCTGGTGCTGCACCTGCGCATGGCCGAGGCGGCGGCCGGGGACGGCATCGGCATGCTGGACCTGGGGCGGGGCGCGGCCGAGTACAAGGACGCGCTGAAGACGGGCGAACTGCCCGTGTACGAGGGGGCGGTGACCCGCCCGGGGGCGGGCGCGGCACTGCACTGGCTGAGCCGCGAGCCGGCCCGCCGCGCGCACCGCTTCGTCCGCGGCCGGCCGCGG
Source organism: Streptomyces sp. NPDC093598 (assembly GCF_044764825.1). Lineage (NCBI taxonomy): Bacteria > Bacillati > Actinomycetota > Actinomycetes > Kitasatosporales > Streptomycetaceae > Streptomyces > Streptomyces sp. NPDC093598. The sequence continues at coordinate 537,175 of NZ_JBIWIV010000004.1, forward strand.
CTCGCGTCGCTGGCCGCGCGGACGCTGAAGGGCGCGGCACGGCTGCGCCGTACCTGAGGCAAGGCGTACCTGACACAAGGGGGGTGGGCGCATGGCGCGTTCGGCGCGTGCGCAGGAGGAGATACGGCGGTTCCTGGACATCGGCGCGGTGCAGGTCGCCGAGCTGGACCTCGACGGCGACGAGGCGGTGCTCAGACCGGGCCCGGGGAGTCCGCCGGTGACGCACGGAGAGGTCTTCGTGCTGGTCAGAAGGGCCGGCCGACCCGTGGGCACGCTGCTCGGGCGGGTGCCGGAGGGGGCGGATGCCAGGGCCGTGCTGGCGGCGCGGGCCCGGGCGGAGTGCGGGCCCGCCGTCTTCGGCGAACCCGGGGAGCCGCCGTACACGAGTGTCGTCGTCGCGACCCGGGAGCGCGCCGGGCAGCTGGCCAGGGCTCTGGACTCGCTGCTGGCGCAGGACCATCCGCGGTTCGAGATCGTCGTCGTCGACAACGCGCCCGTCACGAGCGAGACGCGGGAGCTGATCGAGCGGAAGTACGCCGAGCGCGTGCGGTACGTCTGTGAACCTGTTCCGGGGCTCGCAGGCGCGCACAACACGGGGCTGGACGCCGTGCACGGCGAGGTGGTGGCCTTCACCGACGACGACGTGGTCGCCGACCCGCGCTGGCTGACCGAGCTGACCGCGCCCTTCGCCGCCGACGCCGGGCTCGGGTGCAGCACGGGGCTGATCCTGCCCGCGCGGCTGACCACCCCGGCCCAGGTGCTGCTGGAGAGCCACGGCGGCTTCGCGAAGGGCTTCACTCCAAGGACGTACGACCCGGCGCGCCCGCCGGGCGACGAGCCGCTGTTCCCGTTCACTGCCGGGCGGTTCGGCTCGGGGGCGAACATGGCGTTCCGTACGGCGGTGCTGCGTTCCGTCGGCGGTTTCGACCCGGCCACCGGAGCCGGGACGGCCGCCCGGGGCGGGGACGACCTCTACGGCTTCGTGCGGATCCTGGCCCAGGGCCACCGGCTGCGCTACACGCCGTACGCCCTGGTGTGGCACCACCACCGGGAGACCTGGCGGGACCTGGAGACCCAGGCGTACGGCTACGGCGCCGGACTCACCGCGTATCTCACCGCGGTGCTCGTGAACCGGCCCGCGCTGCTGCCGGCGTTCCTCGCGAGGCTGCCCCGCGGCCTCGCCCACGCCCGCGCGCTGACGGCCGTGCGCGAGACCGAGGGAGCGGACGGCGCGGGCACGCCGGGCGATCATGACGCGCGGACCCATCCCTGGCCGCGGCGGCTGTCGCGGTTGCAGCGCCGCGGGATGGTGTACGGGCCTGTCGGCTATCTGCGGGCGCGGCGGGCGCTGCGCGCGACTTCTCGTGAGAAGACGGCTCGGGGGGCGAGATGAAGACGGAGGGCAGAGGCCGGGCGGAGCGGGCTGCGCCGGACGGTGAGGGGCCGATACCGCCCCCGGCCGCGCCGCCCATCCCCGTCTTCCTGTATCACTCGGTGATGGACGATCCGCCGGACTGGATCGCCGAGTTCACGGTCACGCCGGAGCAGTTCGCGGCGCACCTCGATGCCGTGGTCCGCAGTGGCCGTACGCCCGTCACGATCAGCGCGATCGCCGATCACCTGGCCGGGCGGGCGCCGCTGCCGCCCCGGCCCGTGCTGCTCACCTTCGACGACGGGTTCGCCGATCTGCCCGGCCCCACGGCCGAGGCCCTGGCCGAACGCGCGCTGCCTGCCACCGCCTACCTCACCACCGGCGCCATCGCCCCGGGCGGCCGCAGTCTGCTGCCGCCCGCCCCGATGATGACCCTGGCCCGGGCGGCGGAGCTGGAACGTTCCGGCATGGAGATCGGCAGCCACACCGTCACCCACGCGCAGCTCGACACCCTGTCCGCCAAGGCTCTGGCGTACGAACTGCGCACCTCCAAGGCCGTGCTGGAGGACGCCCTCGGGCACGAGATCCGGCACCTCGCCTACCCGCACGGCTACAACAGCCGCCGCGTGCGCGCCATGTCGGCGCGGGCCGGCTACGAGACGGCGACCGCCGTACGGCACGCGCTCAGCTCCGACCGCGACGAGCGGTACCGCATCGCCCGGCTCATCGTCCGGCGCACCCACACCGTCGCCGATGTCGAGGGCTGGCTGGCGGGGGCGGGCGCGCGGGTCGCGCCGTACCGCGACGGGCCGAAGACGATCGCGTGGCGCTGGTACCGGCGAGCCCGTGCGATGGTGCACGGGCCCGAGTTCGCGGGCTGATCCCGGCCTACCTCAGCGGCTGGTTGAGGTACGGGTCGGCGACCGCCTTGCGCAGGCTGTCCCAGGCCGCGTCGTCGGCCAGCGCCAGGTTGCAGTGCGGTCCGGGGTCGCGGTAGTTCCACTGGAGGGCGGCCTTGACGCCCTCCAGGCCCTTCAGCACCCCGGGCACCTGCGCGTACCACTCGGCCTGCCGCTGCGGACGGGCCGTGTCCACGGCGGTGCCGAACTCGGAGAGCATCAGCGGCTTGTCGTCGGAGATGTTCGCGCGGATCCACTCGTGCGTGGCCTTCTGGGTCTGCGCGAAGGTCAGCCAGCCCGCGTCGTGACAGCGGTAGTAGTTGTACTGGTTGTAGCCGATCCAGTCGACGTAGTCGTCGCCCGGGTACATCCTCTTGATCTCGTCGGCGTGGTCGAGGTACCCGGTGGTGATCCACGTCCACACCACGTTGTCGACGCCCAGTTCGCGGAAGCGGTCGTGGATGTGCCGGTACGCCCTCACGTAGTCGGCGGGCGTGCCGCTGGCCGGGGTGCGGGTGTCCATCTCCAGGTCGAAGGAGAGGAACACCTTCCTGCCGTAGTCCTTGATGCGCCGGGCCTGGACGTCGATGACCCTGTCGTCCAGCTCGCCGGCCGCGATCTGTTCCCAGGTGGGCTGCTGCCGCTTCGTGCCGCCCCACCACTTGCTCTCCCAGGAGAGCAGCAGCAGGTGGTCCTCGCCGACGCGCCGCTCCTCCGGGGTGAGCAGTTGACCCTCGCGCCGGGAGCCCGAGGCCAGGGACATGTCGTGGTACGTGTACACGATGTCGAGTTCGCGGCCCACGCGCTTCTCGTAGGCGCGCACCTTCTCGGGCAGGTCGTCCCGCTCGTGCGGCACGAACGCGCCGAACCAGGCGCCGCAGGGCGGTTCGAGGAGGGCCGTGGGGCGGCAGTCCGCCTCGGAACCGGCTGCCCCCTGCTCCTGCGGTCCGGAGGCGTCCCGCAGGGCGAGTACGGCGACCAGGACGGCGCTGACGACCGTGGCGGACGTGATCAGCAGGCGGCGCCGGCTCGACGCCGTCGGGCGGGCGGCCCGCTCCTCGTGCGGCTTCTCGTCGTGCGGCTTCTCCGTGTGCGGTGTCCTGCGGTGCTGTCCTCCGGTCGTGCTCGGCTTGCTGCGGAAGGGACGGTGGGGGCGGTTGAACCTCACTGAGCGGAACCCTTCGGTGTCCTCGGCGTCGTGCGGGGCGGCGGGGAGGCGCGCAGCGGCGGACAGAACGCGGTGAGTGTGGTCAGCAGTGTCAGCGTCAGCAGCACCCGCTGCGCGCTGAAGGTGTGCGTGGCGATCAGCACGGTCGCGACGAGCATCACGGCGCCGATGCTCAGGAAGAGCACCAGCATCAGCCGCTCCAGCAGGTCGGAGTGGCGGGCGAACTCCGCGTCCCGGCGCTCCACGGGCCCTTCGGCGGGCCGCGCCCCCAGGGCGGGGGCGCAGACTCTGACCGCGGCCGCGCCCGGGCCGGCCGCCAGGAAGAGCACGACAGCGGCGCCCCGCAGCGGCGACCCGCCGGGCAGGGCGAGCGCGGCCAGCGCAAGCCAGCCGCCGAACGGGGGCAGCATCCGGACCACGAGTTCCTGCGGTGTCATCGCTCCGCTCCCCCTGCCTGCTTCAGTACGTAGAGCCATCCGGCGCTGTTCTCCGCCACGAGCCGGAAGCGCGGCGAGGCGGCGACGGACTTCCGGATGCGGTCCAGCTGCGCCTTGTCGAGCTGCCCGTTCATCTCGGAGTTGGCCAACTGTCCCTGGGTGAGCAGGAAGTAGGCCCGGGCCGGCCGCTCCACCCCGGCCATGTCACGGGCGAGGGTGCCGGCGGGGCTCCTGACGATCTGGTCGACGTGACTGCGTGCGTCGTCGAGGAACCAGTAGTGGTCGACGCTCCAGTAGGAGGCGTACGCGTCCGGGTAGTTGCGGTTGGCGGCCACGACCAGCGAGCCGTCGGGCGCCTGGTCGAAGAGCTGCCGTACGAGGGCCACTTCCTGCGGCGGGAAGTAGTTGATCCGGTCCTTGCCGGAGTAGGCCGGGACGAACGCCAGCGTGCTGCCGAGCAGTGCGGCCAGCGGCACCCAGACGCCGATGCCCCGGCGGCTCTCGGCGGGGGCGCCCTGCCGGCTGCCTGCCTCCTGCGCGGCGGCGTCGGCGGCCAGGGTGCGGACCTTGGGCAGCAGCGCCGCCGCGGCGAAGAAGGCGGCGCCGGGCAGCATGAACAGCAGCACCCGGAAGATCATCTCGCTGCCGTAGCTGCTCGCCGCGAACATCGGCAGCGGGGCCGCGGCGACCAGCAGCAGGGGCCGGGCGCGATGGCGCAGCACCCGCTGGCGCAGCACGCCGACGGCCGCGAGCAGCAGGACGGAACCGGACAGCAGCCGGGCCGCCCAGGAGGTCACGATCGCTCCGGTGCCGGTCGGGGTGGCGCCGTAGCCCGTCTCGACGTTGGCGCCGACGTCGCCGATGGAGCGGATCATGTCCGGCATCGCCGCGGACAGGAAGGGCAGCGCGGCCGTGAGACACCAGGCCAGGAAGATCACGACGGTGGTGACCACCGGGACCCAGTCGCGGTAGCGGCGGCTCAGACACAGGGCGACCAGGCAGACGGCCAGCATGCCCGGGGTGAGCTGGTGGGAGATGACGATCGCCACGATCATGACGGTGATCACCACCGTCCACACGGCCTGCCGCGGCCGCCCGCGCCGCACGGCGGACCGGCCGAAGCGGCGCAGGACGACGGCGAGGACGCCCACGTGCAGCGCGTACGCCACGGACTGGGGCGAGAAGTAGTCCTGGCCGACCCAGTTGGCGACGTAGAAGAGCCAGACCGCGGTCCAGACGAGCCGCCGGTCCTCGGTGAAGGTGCGGTAGATCAGCAGCAGCGGGAGCAGGAGCATCAGGCTGGAGGCCAGGGGCCACCAGGCCATGAACATCGCCGCCGAGTCCACGCCCAGCAGCCGTTGCAGGGCGGCCTGGGCGGCGAAGAAGCCCGGCCACTGGTCGTACACCGCCATGTCGCCGACCTGATCGGCCGTCTGCAGACCGCCGGCCGTCAGCAGATGGTCGATGACCGCCTCGTGCTTCCACGCCCAGGCGTACAGGGGGGTCGGGTAGAGCACGGCCTGTGTGGCCCGCTCCATCACCAGCAGACCGAGCACGTACGCCGCCGACCAGGCGCCCGGCCGGCGCGCGTCGCGGACCGTGAACCAGAACCCGGTGGTGAGCACCGCGAGCCCGGCCCAGAAGGCCGGATGCAGCGCGCTGACCAGCCCGTAGTCGTCGAGCCGCGAGACGTCGGTGTGCCGCACGGCGTACGCCCAGAGCGCGAGCGCGACGAGCAGCGGAACTCCCGGCCAGGCGAGCGCGCGGCGCCCGGACCAGGCGGGGGGCAGGTCGGACAGATCCGTCACGGGCTCATGGGCGGGGCTCGACGACTCCGAGGAGGAGGGGCTGGAGGACTGGCTGGCCGTCTCGGGGCCGCTGCCGGGGGTGCTCGCGCCGTCCCGGGCGGGTGCGGGTTCCGGCGTGGATCTCTCCCTCGGTGTGACTGGCGGACGCACGGTGGTTCCCCCCTGGCGGTTCGGCTCTGTGTGGCTCTGTTCGGTTCTGGTGATCGATCAGTCGGCGGTCGGGCCGTTCGGTTCTGTGCGGTGCGGCAGCCCTCGGGCCGACGCGGCACGGCGCCAGCGCGGCAGAACCAGGACGAGTACGACGAGCACGACGAGTACGAGAAGCAGGGGCGGCGCGACCGGTGCGAGCGCATCGCGCCACACCCAGCCGCCGACCGCGACGAGATACAGAACCCCCCAGCGCCCCTGCCACGGCAGCCGTCCGCCCACGCTCGCGAGCAGCAGCCCCAGCGGTACGAGATACAGCAACTGGCAGGCCGGCGGCGCCCAGCGCAGCAGCGGCTCGGGCCCGTCGAGGCCCACCGCGTCCGCGAGGAAGCCGGCCGTCTGCGAGTAGAACGCCCCGTCCACCGGTCGTGGTTCCCGCCCGAGGGCGACCGGTGCGGCGTACAGGGCGCACAGGGCGGCGCACAACGCCGTGCCGGGCAACCACGGTTCGCGCCGGGCGCAGAGGGTGACCGCGGCGACGAACACCACGAGCAGCAGGCCTCCCGCGGTGAGCGACGGCAGCGGCAGGCCCTCCAGCAACTGACGCCCCGCCAGCTCTGTCACGGTGGCGCCGCCGAGCCAGGGCAGCTCGCGCAGCGGCGCCCAGAAGAAGACGACGGCGACACCGAGCAGGCTCCAGAGGGCACCGCGCAGCCGCCGTTCTCGTGGCTCCTCGTCCGTGAGCTCGCGGGGTGGTTCGCGGGGTGGTGGTTCGCGGGTCGGGCCCTCCGGCCGCACGATCAGCGCCAGCGTGTCCGCCTGCAACGCCTCACGCTCGTACCCGGGGCGCCCGATGAACAACGTGACCGTGTCCTCGTCACCCTCCTTGGGCTGGTACGCGGCCCGGCGGGCCCAGCTCGTGCCGAACCCGGCGGTGGCGTTCAGTTTCGCCCAGCGGGTGCCGTAGGAGGGGGCGGCGGGCGCACGGACGGCGGGCGCGCTGTCGTCGTGGCGCAGGGCCGCGCGCAGCCCGGCCGTGGCGACGACGGCGATCAGCGTCATGCTCAGCAGCACCGCCCAGCCGGCGCCCGCGATCCCCGACGGGGTGAACAGCACGGCCGCGCTGCCCAGCACCAGGGCGCACATGGATCCTTGGAGCGCGGCCAGCACTCCTGTGCGCCCCTGGACGCGCAGCACGCCGATGTACAGCTCCACCACGACCCGCGGCAGGGCGCCGAGGGCGAGCAGCCGCAGCACGGTCGAGCCGTGCTCGGCGTAGTCCGGGCTGAAGGGCGTGAGGATGTACGGGGCGAAGACGACGAGCACCAGCACGACCGGGACGAGCAGCAGCGTCATCCGCCGCAGCGCGCCCCGGACGCCGTCGGCGAGCTGGCGCGGGTCGTGCGAGGCGTGCGCGGTGAGCGACGAGGCCATGTTGATGGCCATGAACTCCATCGTGCCGCCGACGGTGTAGGCCACGTAGAAGTAGCCGTTCTCCGCGGCGCTGAAGCGGACCGCGACCATCACCGGCAGCAGGTTGATCATCGCCAGGCTGAACAGCGCACCCAGCGAATCCCCGGCCAGGAAGCGGCCCATGTCCCTGATCTTGGGGGGCTCTTTGTGGCGGTCGGCCTCCGCCTGGCGGGGGATGAGCCGGCGGAAGATCAGCCAGCCCAGCGGCAGGGTGGAGAAGGCGATCGCGACCGCCCAGGAGACGAAGATGCCGAGGACGGGCAGCGTGCCGGCGAAGACGGCCAGGAGGACCAGCTTCCCGACCGAGAACACGGCGTTCCCGGCGGGCACCCACTCCGCCTTGCGCAGCCCGGTGAGCACCCCGTCCTGAAGCGTGAGCAACGCCCAGGCGACGCACGCCGCGACGAACACCGCCCCCGCCATGGGCGTGCCCAGAGGCGCGTAGGACGCTCCCCACGCGTCGAGCGTGAGCAGGAAGACGGCGGCGGCGAGCGCCACGACCAGCGAACTGGCCACGTACGTGCCCCACACCAGGCGTCCGGTCTCCCGGCCCGCGCGCGGGACGAAGCGGACGACGGCGCCGATCATCGTCGTCGCCGTGATGCTGGCGAGCAGCCGCATCGCGGCGATCGCGGCCGAGCCCTGGCCGACGGCCTCCTCCGTGTAGTAGCGGGCGGCCACCAGCCAGAATCCCAGGCCCAGTACGGCGGAGACGCCGGTGCTGAGCATGAGGAAGTAGGCGTTCTTGAACAGCGAGTCGTGGGTGTGGTCACTGCCGGCGGGCTTCGGTCCGCCGCCGTCGGTACGCGCGGCGGCAGGCTCGTGCACCTGGATCTCAGCCACGGGACTGTCCCAGCCCTCCCGGTGTCGGCCTGTTCCCGGGCAGTTCTCCCGGAGCCCGGACGGGTTGCGCCCCGGACCGCTCCAGTACCTCGGCGACCGTGCGCGCCCGCAGCGGGTCCACGGGCAGCGCGTGCCGCGCGAACCAGCGAGCCGCTTCGGGGGACGGTGAGGGGTCGGTGAATTCCCCACCGGCGTAGTCGTCCAGAGGCGGGTCGTAGAGGTAGCCGACGACGATGCCCCGCCGCGCCAGCGCCGCGATCGCCGCGTCCCGGTCCGCCACGAACAGCGGCACACGGAACAACGGCTGCGTGCCGTAGGCGTCGCGCGGCTTGGCCCAGGGCGTGGACAGCAGCAGCTCCGTGCCCGCCCGGCAGGCCTCCAGCACGTCGTCCAGCCGGTCGAGCCCCCGCCCGATGCGCCGCAGCCGCAGCCGGCCGGACTCCAGGCGGTAGTCGTGCATGTCGACGCGCAGCCACGGGTGGTGGGCGTCGAGCCCGGGCGTCTCGCGGGCGGCGAGGGCGAGTTCGTCCGGGCGCAGCGGCATCCGGATCTCCTCACGGTCCGCCAGTCCCAGCAGCCGGATCGCGGACCGGGCGGCGCGCCGCAGCCGCAGCCCGCGCACCGTCGCCTCCGCGTACGGCCGGACCAGGTAGGCGAGTTCGGCGCTCGTCCGGCGCGGCGCGAGCAGTCCCGCGCAGGTCTTCTGCACCGCCTCCCGCAGCCCCGGATCGGCGAGCGAGAGCATGCCTCCGGCTTTGGCCCCGACGTGCTTGGACAGACTGAACACGGAGGCCTCGCCCCAGGCCCCGACCGGCCGGTCCCCCACCCGGCTGCCGATCGCGTGCGCCGCGTCCTCGAACAGCGGGATTCCCAGCGCGTCGCACTTCTGTCTGAGGCGCGGCGCCGGGTCCGGGTTTCCGTACAGGTTCGTCGTGAGCACGGCCGAGACCGAGCCCCACACCTCGTCCGGCACGGCGTCGATGTCGATGGACGCGTCGAGCGGGTTCAACGGGGCCTGCACCGGACGCAGTCCGGCCGCGAGCACGACGAAGAAGATCACGTCGTCGTTGACCGGCGACATCAGCACCCGTCCGCCGGGCGGGCACCAGTGGCGCAGCGCCACGTACAGCCCGAAACGGCACGACGGCACGTACACACATTCCCGGCCGAGCCGGACGCGCATGGTCTCTTCCAGCCGCTTCGGCTGTGCACCACGCCGCGCCGAACCCGGACCGGCCTCCCCTATGGCCATCCGCCCCCCAGATGTGCCGTGGGAAAGCCCCCTCCCCGAGGCCTTCCGGCACCCGCCCAGAGTCGCCCCGTTCGCACCGCTCCGTCAAGATTGCGTCGCGTCCTGTGGATAACTTCCGGCTCGTACGAATGGGGCGTCCCGTCCGGCGCGCCGGAGCCGCCCCGTCCGGTCCCACCCGGGCCCACCTGCCCCGTTCGCCCCTGTGCGCCTCCACGGACTCTGCACAGGAGCGGCGCGTCACCCGTAACGTGTGGCATGACCACGAACACGTGGCGACGACATGGCACACCCGAAAGCGAGGCAGCACCCGATGCCCCCCTTCGATGTCCCCGAGGGCGATCCCTTCGGCCCGCACAACCTGCCGTACGGCGTGTTCTCCCTCCCCGGCTCGTCCCACCGGGCCGTGGGCGTCCGGCTCGGTGACCATGTGCTGGACGCGGGCGCGGCGGCCCACGCGCTGGGCTCGCCGTACGCCTCCCTGCTCGCGCAGCCGACCCTCAACCCGCTGCTGGCCGCGGGCCGCACGGCCTGGTCCGACGTGCGCCGGGCACTGACCGCCTGGGTGACCGTGCCGTCCCACCGCGAGACCGTCGCACCCCTGTTCCACCCCCTGTCGTCGGTGACCCTGCACCTGCCCTTCGAGGTCGCGGACTACGTCGACTTCTACGCCTCGGAGAACCACGCCCGGAACGTCGGCCGGATCTTCCGCCCCGACGCGGAGGACTCCCTCACCCCCAACTGGAAGCACCTGCCGATCGGCTACCACGGCCGCTCCGGCACGGTCGTCGTCTCCGGCACGGAGGTCGCCCGCCCGTCCGGCCAGCGCAAGGCCCCCACGGACGCCGCTCCCGTCTTCGGCCCGTCCGTCCGCCTGGACATCGAGGCCGAGGTCGGTTTCGTCGTCGGCGTGCCCTCCCGGATGGGCGCGCCGGTGGCCCTCGGGGACTTCCGCGAGCACGTGTTCGGGCTGTGCCTCCTCAACGACTGGTCCGCCCGCGACATCCAGGCCTGGGAGTACGTCCCCCTCGGTCCGTTCCTCGGCAAGTCCTTCGCCACGTCGGTGTCGGCGTGGATCACGCCGCTGGACGCCCTGGAGGAGGCGCTCGTGGCGCCTCCGGCCCGGACGCACGAGCTGCTGCCCTACCTGGACGACAGCGGCGAGGAGCCCGGCGGCTACGATCTGCGGATCAGCGTCGCCGTCAACGGCCACGTCGTCTCCGAGCCGCCCTTCTCCACCATGTACTGGACGGCCGCCCAGCAGCTGGCCCACATGACCGTCAACGGCGCCTCCCTGCGCACCGGCGACCTCTACGGCTCCGGCACGGTCAGCGGCCCGGCGGAAGGGGAGCGCGGCTCCCTGCTGGAGCTGACCTGGAACGGCCAAGAGCCGCTCGAACTGCCGGACGGGAAGCGGACGTTCCTGGAGGACGGCGACGAGGTGACCCTCTCGGCGTGGGCTCCTGGGCCGCACGGCGTGCGGGTGGGGCTGGGCGAGGTGACGGGACGGGTGGTCCAGGGCTGACACCGGCCGGGCGAGGGCCGGCCGACCGCCGCCCCTCCGGTCTCTTCTGTTGCCGTTCGGCCCCTGACGCACACTGCCCGGCCCGTCATACTGGGCGCAGGGCGGTGTGCCCGCACCTCCGCCACGCTCGTCGTCGAGGCGCGCGTGGTCACCGGTGCGCACGGCGACCGCCCACCCCCGCACGACCCGTAGCCGCCCCTCTTCCGACGAGGAACCGGAGCCCGTGGCCATGACCGTCTGCCTGCTCCTGCTGAGCGTCGTCGCCCTGACGGCCGCCGTCCCTGTTCCCCGTGCGCTGACCCGGGCCGCGTGGCCCGAACGGGAACCGGTGGTCGCGCTGTGGGTGTGGCAGTGCCTGGTCGCCACTGTCCTGCTGTGTTGCGTCACGGCGCTCTCCCTGGGCGCCGCCGCCGTCTTCGGCACCGTCCGCGCCCAGCTCTTCGCCCCGGCACCGCCGGCGGTGACCGCGGCGTACGACCTGTCCACCGCCCCGCCGGGGGCAGCCGCCCTCACCCTGCTGCTGGCCTGCGGTGCCGCCTGGACGACCGCGATGCTCGCGCGGGAACTCGTCGAGGCCCGCCGGCGCCGCGCCCAGGCCCGCGCCCACCTGCGCGAGCGCGCCCCCGACCTGCCGGCCGGCCTGCCCGCGGCGCGCGGGCCGCTGCTGGTCCTGGAGGACGAGTACCCGGACGCCTGGTGGATGCCCGGCAGCCCGCCCCAGCTGATCGTCACCACGGGCGCCCTGCACCGCCTCACCGGCCACCAGCTCGACGCCGTCCTCACCCACGAGCGGGGCCACGCCCGGGCCCGCCACGACTGGTTGCTGCACCTGTCCACCGCCCTGGCCACCGGCTTCCCCCGCATCCCGCTGTTCGCCCACTTCTGCGACCAGACCCACCGCCTGGTCGAACTGGCCGCCGACGACACGGCCTCCCGCCGTTGCGGCCACCTGACCACCGCCCTGGCCCTGATCGAGCTCAACCAGCACCGCGGCGTCCTGTCCTGCGCCTCGAGCCACCGCCTGCTGGGCGAGCGGGTCGACCGGCTCCTGGAACCGCCGCCCCGGCTGGGCCGCCGGCACCGGGCCCTGACCACCACGACGGCCGCGCTCGTCCCGCTGTTGCCCCTGCTGATCGCCTTCGCCCCGGGCTTGACGGCGCTGTCGTAGCCGCACCGGTCCGGCTGTGGGCGGCTGTCGCAGGCGTACCGGTCAGGTTGTGGGCGGCTGTCGCAGGCGTACCGGTGCGGCTGTGTGCAGCTGTCGTAGCCGCACGGGCCGTGTGGCCGGTGGCGGATCCGCTCGCGGGTTGACCAAAAGGCCAGCTCATCCGTCGAACCGGTCACATTCCCGGTGGCGCAACATTCCCGCAACACCACTTTTCCTATCGGATAGGTATGGTCCGAGCCATGCCCAGTGACCGCATCCGAGACCACGCCGGACAGGGAGCCGCGACCACCGTCGCCGCCCACCGCGCGCGGCGACGGCTGCGCGCCGACCGGGCCCGGCAACTGGCCGACCTGCTCCGTCGGCTGCTGCTCACCGGCGCCTTCCCCGACGGCGTCCTCCCCCACGAGTCGACCGTCGCCACCGAGTACGGCGCCAGCCGCAACACGGTTCGCGAGGCGCTCGACCTGCTGCGGGCCGAGGGCCTCGTGGAGCGCCAGCCCGGCGTCGGCACCGTGGTCGTGGCCCACAAGTACCCCCACGGCCTGGACCGGCTGATGGGTCTCGCGGAAACCCTCCGCGAACACGGGCAGGTCACCAACGAGGTCCGCACCATGGGCCCCGCCCCGGCACCCGCGCCGGTCGCCGACCGCCTCCGGCTCACGCCCGGCACCGACGTCCTCTACATCGAACGCCTGCGCAGACTGGGCGGTCTGCCCCTGTCCCTCGACCTCACCTACATCCCCCTCGACATCGGCACCGGCCTGCTCGGCGCCGATCTGGAGAACACCGACGTCTTCCGCCTTCTGGAAGCCGCCACCGGCCAGCGCCTCGGCCACGCCGAGATCACCCTGGAAGCGGTCAGCGCGGACACCCACTCGGCCGCCGTGCTCGAGGCTCCGCGCGGCGCCGCCGTCCTCATGCTGGAACGCCTCACCCACCTCGCGGACGGCCGCCCGGTCGACCTGGAGTTCATCCGTTTCCGCGGCGACCGCATCACCATGAGCGGCCTGCTGCACCGGACCCGGTGACCACCCCGCTCGCGCACACTCCTGGAGACAGCCATGCCCTTGGCGCCCCAGCGGGCCGACGTGCCCGTGACCATCGACGAGTCGAAGTGCATCGACGGCTGCACGCTCTGCGTGGACATGTGCCCGCTGGACTCCCTCGCCATCGACGAGCGCAACGGCAAGGCCTACATGCATGTCGACGAGTGCTGGTACTGCGGCCCGTGCGCGGCCCGCTGCCCCACCGGAGCCGTCACGGTCAACATGCCCTATCTGCTCCGGTGAGAGGCCCGAACCATCATGAAACGCACAGCAGTCGCCATATCCGCCGTCGTTCTCCTGTTCCCGCTCAGCGCCTGCGGCGGTGACGCCGAAGCGGGCAGCGGCTCCACGGTCACCGTCACCGTCGGCTACCAGTCCAGGACGATCAACACCGTCACGGCGGGCACCCTGCTCCGCTCCCTCGGCGCCTTCGAGAAGCAGCTGAACTCCCTGCACGACGGCATCCACTACAAGGTGAACTGGCAGGACTACGCCACCGGCGCCCCCATCACCGCCCAGATGACCGCCGGGAAGATCGACATCGGCTCGATGGGCGACTTCCCGCTGCTCATCAACGCGGCCCGCGGCAAGCAGCTGGGCAGCCCCACCCGCCTGGTGTCGGTCACCGGCTACAACCTGCGCGGCGGCCTCAACACCATCGTCACCGCACCCGGTTCCAAGCTGACCTCCCTGAAGGACCTGAAGGGCAAGAAGGTCTCCACGAGCGTCGGGTCGGCCGCCGACGGCACCCTCGTACGGGCCCTGCAACGCGCCGGCATCGACCCGAACAGCGGCATCGACAAGCTCAACCAGCAGCCTTCCGTCGGCGCCTCCGCCCTCGCGGCGGGCAGCACGGACGCACTGTCCCAGTTCGTCGCCTGGCCGGGCCTGCTCGCCTACCAGGGCAAGGCGAAGGCGATCTACGACGGGGCCCGGCTGAACCTGCCCACCTTCCACGGCGTCACCGCCCGCGAGGACTTCGCGAAGCAGCGCCCGGCCGTGCTGGAGGCGTTCCTGAAGGCGCAGGCGGAGGCGACCGACTACCTGAACGACCACCCGGTGGACGCCGCCGAGAAGGTCGCGAAGGCGACCGGCCTGCCCGCCGAGGTCGTCTACCTCTACAACGGCGCTCACGGCATCGCCACCTTCGACCCGGCACTCAAGCCCCAGCTCGTCTCCGCGCTGAAACAGGACGTGTCGATCCTCAAGTCGGCGAAGTTCACCGGCGACGTGGACGTCGACTCCTTCGTCGACGACCAGTACGTGAAGAAGGCCCTCGGCCCGGCGGCGTACGCCGAACACCTCGCCACGAAGCCCGCACCGGCCGCGAGCGAGGCCTGGCCCGAGGGCGCCTCGAAGACCGTCACCTTCAACTCCCCCTCCCTGCTGCTGCGTTACATCGCCGGGCACCGCGACACCCTGCGCGCCGCCTACGTCCCCGACACCACCACCGGCACCCTCTGGTTCGCCGACAAGGCCGTGTGGGTGGCCGACGGCGACAAGCTGCTGCCCTTCGTCGCCCCCGACACCGCGCAGGCGTACATCGCCGGGCACGGCGGAGCGCGGGTCGTCCCGTACGCCGACGCGCTGGAGCGGGCCTCGTGAAGCGGTACGCGCTCCGCGTGGTGTCGCTGGCCGCAGCCCTCGGCCTGTGGCAGGCGCTGACCAGCCTGAACATCAACCTGTGGCTGCGCTTCTCGCAGTTCCCGACGGTCACCGACGTGGCCCGGACCTTCGCCGCCCGGGTGTCCGGGCCGGACTACTGGACGGACCTCACCGACAGCCTCACCCGGATCCTCACCGGTTTCCTGCTGGCCGCCGTCCTCGGTGTGGCCACGGGCGTGCTCGTGGCACGCTCGCGCCTCGCCGAGGACCTGCTCGGCCCGGTGCTGGAGGTGATCCGCCCGATCCCGGCCATCGCCCTGGTCCCCGTCGCGATCCTGCTGTTCCCCTCCAACGAGCAGGGCATCGTCTTCATCACCTGCACCGCCGCCTTCTTCCCGGTCCTGGTCTCCACCCGGCACGCGGTGCGCGCCCTGACTCCCGTGTGGGAGGAGGCGGTGCGCACGATGGGCGGCGGCCGGTGGCGGATCCTCGGCTCGGTCGTCCTGCCGGGCGCGCTGCCCGGCGTGTTCGGCGGTCTGTCCGTCGGCATCGGCGTCTCGTGGATCTGTGTGATCTCCGCCGAGATGATCTCCGGCCAGTACGGCGTCGGCTACCGCACCTGGCAGGACTACACCGTCGTCGACTACCCCGGCGTGTTCGTCGGCATGGTCACCATCGGCGTCCTCGGCTGGCTCACCTCCACCGCCGTCGAACTGCTGGGCAGCCGCCTCACCCGCTGGCTGCCGCGCACCGCGTACGTCCCCGGCGTCCGGCCGCCCCGGTCCGACCGGTCCGTGACGCCGGCACCGGCCGCCCCCGCCGCCGTCCCCGGCGGGGCCCGATCCGAGGAGAACACGCGATGAGCACCTCGTCTGAGACCGTCTCGAACATCCCGCCCGGGGCTGTCCCGAACACCTCGTCCGGCACCGGCCCGAAAGCCTCGTCCGAGACCGCCGCCCCCGCAGCCCCGGTACGCGGCACCCGGCTCGCCCTCGCCGGCGCCTGTCTCGGCCGGCCCGGCGCGCCCGCCCTGGACAAGGTCGACCTGGACATCGCCCCCGGCGAGATCCTCACCGTCGTCGGCCCCTCGGGCTGCGGCAAGTCGACCCTGCTGCGCACCCTGGCCGGCCTGCTGTCGCCGCTCGCCGGCGAGATCACCCAGGACGGCCGGCGGCTGACCGGCCCCTCGGCCGACCGCGCCCTGGTCTTCCAGGAGGACGCCCTGCTCCCCTGGCGCACCCTGCGCGCCAACGTCGAACTTCCCCTCGCCATCCGCGGCGTGTCCCGCGCCGAGCGCCGGGAGCAGGCCCAGACCTGGCTGGAGCGGGTCGGACTCGGCTCGCAGGCACGGCAGTTGCCGCACCGGGTCTCCGGCGGGCAGCGCCAGCGCGTCCAGCTGGCCCGCGCCCTGGCCGGACGCCCGCGCGCCGTCCTGATGGACGAGCCGTTCGGCGCGCTCGACGCGCAGACCCGCGCGGGCATGCAGGACCTGCTGGTGGAGGTGCTCCAGGGCACGGGCGCCACCGTCGTCTTCGTCACCCACGACGTGGACGAGGCCCTGTTCCTCGGCGACCGCGTGGCCCTGCTCGGCGCGGGCGGCCTCCTCGCCGTCCGGGACATCCCCCGCCCGCGCGACCGCGGCGCACACGACGACCCGGCGCGCGTGGCCCTGCGGCGCGACGTCCTCACCTCGCTCGGTACGTGAAAGGCACCCCGGTGACCACCTCCGTGAACCCTCCTGCGGACATCCCCCTGGCCGTCCCGTCGCTCGCCGACGCCGAGGAACTGACCTGCGACGTCCTCGTCATCGGCGGCGGCACCGCCGGCACCATGGCCGCCCTGACCGCCGCCGAGCACGGCGCGAACGTGCTTCTCCTGGAGAAGGCGCACGTCCGCCACTCCGGCGCGCTCGCCATGGGCATGGACGGCGTCAACAACGCGGTCATCCCGGGCCGCGCCGAACCCGACGACTACGTCGCCGAGATCACCCGCGCCAACGACGGCATCGTCGACCAGTCCACCGTCCGCCAGACCGCCACCCGCGGCTTCGACATGGTGCAGCGGCTGGAGTCCTACGGCGTGAAGTTCGAGAAGGACGAGCACGGCGACTACTCCGTCCGCCAGGTGCACCGCTCCGGCTCCTACGTGCTGCCGATGCCGGAGGGCAAGGACGTCAAGAAGGTCCTGTACCGGCAGCTGCGGCGCCGCGAGATGCGGGAGAGGATCCGCATCGAGAACCGCGTGATGCCGGTGCGCGTCCTCACTACGCAAGGGCGAGCTGTCGGGGCGGCCGGCTTCAACACCCGCACCGGGCGGTTCGTCCAGGTCCGCGCGGGTGCGGTGATCCTCGCGACCGGCGCCTGCGGCCGCCTCGGCCTGCCCGCCTCCGGCTACCTCTACGGCACCTACGAGAACCCCACGAACGCGGGCGACGGCTACGCCATGGCCTACCACGCGGGCGCCGAACTCACCGGCATCGAGTGCTTCCAGATCAACCCGCTGATCAAGGACTACAACGGCCCGGCCTGCGCCTACGTCGCCAACCCCTTCGGCGGCTACCAGGTCAACCGGCACGGCGAACGCTTCGTCGACTCCGACTACTGGTCGGGCCAGATGATGGCCGAGTTCGCCGCCGAGGTGGCGTCCGACCGCGGCCCCGTCTACCTGAAGCTGAGCCATCTGCCCGAGGAGTCGGTCTCGGCCCTGGAGACGATCCTCCATTCCACCGAGCGCCCCACCCGCGGCACCTTCCACTCCGGCCGCGGCCACGACTACCGCACCCACGACGTCGAGATGCACATCTCCGAGATCGGCCTGTGCGGCGGGCACTCCGCCTCCGGCGTCCGTGTGGACGACCACGCCCGTACGACCGTCCCCCGGCTGTACGCGGCCGGTGACCTGGCCTGCGTCCCGCACAACTACATGATCGGCGCGTTCGTCTTCGGTGACCTGGCGGGAGCGGACGCGTCCCAGTACCAGGCGTACGCGGGCGAGTTGCCCGCGGACCAGCTCCGGGAGGCGCACGAGCTGATCTACCGCCCGCTGCGCAACCCCGACGGCCCGCCGCAGCCCCAGGTCGAGTACAAGCTGCGCCGCTTCGTGAACGACTACGTGGCCCCGCCCAAGTCCGGCGCCCGGCTGTCGCTGGCCCTGGAGGCCTTCGAGCGGATGCACACCGACATCGCCGAGATGGGCGCCCGCACCGCGCACGAGCTGATGCGCTGCGCCGAGGTCACCTTCATCCGCGACTGCGCGGAGATGGCCGCGCGGTCCTCCCTGGCCCGCACGGAGTCCCGCTGGGGCCTCTACCACGACCGTCTCGACCACCCCCAGCGCGACGACGTGTCCTGGTTCCACCACCTCGATCTGCACAAGTCCCCCTCTGGTGCGATGGAGTTCACGGCCCGGCCCGTGGCTCCCTATCTCGTTCCGGTCGACGGCTTCGACCCCGTCGGTGGTCCCTCCCGTGCCCTCGGCGAGGTCCACGCCGAGGATGTGGCCACGGCCGGGTCGCGGGACCTGGCGCCGGTGGCGGCCACCAGCAGTGACCGGTCCGGCCGGGCGGGGACGGCGGAGCCGGCTTCGGCTCCGCAGGCCCCGACCACCGCGCCGTCCGGCGAGCGGTCCGCCGCCCGCCTCCTCGAACTCGTCGCCCTCGCCGAGGAGGAGCCCGAACTGGACGCCCTCCTCCCCTACCTGACCGACCCGGTGCCCGCCGTCCGCCGCGAGGCCGTCGCCGTGCTCACCGAGACCCTGCCGCCGGGGACGGGCACCGCCCTCGCCGCCGCCCTGCGCGACACCGCCGCCGAGGTCCGTGCCGCCGCTGCCGCGTCACTGCGCGAGCTCGTCGAGACGCTCCCGGCCGAGCCCGACCTGCGCGACGGTCTCACCGCCGCGCTGGCCGAGCCGGACCCGGTGGTGCGCGCCGCGGCGCTGGACGTCCTGCGTGCCCTGCGGCTCGGAGACGCCGGCCTGTTCGCGGACTCCCTGGCCGACTCCGACATCGCCGTCCGCATCGAGGCCGTACGCGCCCTGGTGTCGGTCGACGCTTCCGGCGAACTGGCCCGAGCAGCGGCCGGCGACCCGTCCCGCGAGGTCCGCGTGGCGATCGCCAAGGGCCTCGCCACGGTGGGTGCCGAGCGGCTGGCGCGTGACACCCCGGCCGCCGCCGATCCCTCCGCCGACGCGATCGAAGCGGCCCTCACCGGCCTCCTCGGCGACGCCGATGCCCTGGTGCGCGCAGCGGCCTATGGAGCCCTGGGCACCACCGGCTGCCCGGCGCCCCTCACCACGCGCGCGGTGGCCGCTCTGTCCGAGTCGGCCTGGCAGGTCCGGGCCGGAGCCGCCACAGCCCTGTCCGTCGCGGACCCCGACATGGCCGTCCCGGCTCTCGCCAAGGCCCTGGCGGACCCCAACGCCGACGTCCGCAAGGCCGCCGTCCTCGCACTGACCCGGCACCGCGCCACCGAGGAGGCCCGGGCGGCCCTCGCCACGGCGACGACGGACTCCGACGCGGATGTCAGGGCGTACGCGGGACGGGCATGGTGACCGGACCGGCTCCCGGACCCCGGTGACCTGGCCGGAGCCCGGCCCTATATCCAGTCGTCGGGCTCGGGCTCCGCGTCCATCTCCGGCCAGTGGTCCGGCTCACCCGCGTCCTGACCGGGGGCGTGAGCCGGGGCCGGGCCCGCTTGCGGAGCCGGGCCCGCCGGCCCGCCCAGAGTGGCGAGCACCTCCAGCACACCCTCCCCGTACGTCGCCAGCTTCTTCTCGCCGACCCCGCTGATCCCGCCCAGCTCCCCCACCGACGTCGGCCACGCCATGGCGATCTCCCGCAGCGTGGCGTCGTGGAAGATCACATACGCCGGGACGCCCTGCTCACGGGCCTGCTCGGCGCGCCAGGCGCGCAGTGCCTCGAAGGCCGGCAGCAGCTCCTCGGGCAGCTCGGCGGCGACAGCCTTGCCCTTGCGCTCGCCCCGTCCGGAGCCCGAGGACGACGAGGACCCCGACCGGGAGGTGACCGGCTTCTTCGGCTCCTTGCGCAGCGGCACGTCCCGCTCCCGCCGCAGCACCGCCCCGCTGGCCTCGGTCAGCACCAGCGTGCCGTACTCGCCCTCCACCGCGAGCAGCCCCTGGGCGAGCAACTGCCGGATGACGCCCCGCCATTCGCCCTCGGTGAGCTCCTCGCCGATGCCGAACACGGACAGCTGGTCGTGGTCGAACTGGATGACCTTGCCGGTCCGCTTCCCCAGCAGGATGTCGACGATCTGCACCGCGCCGAACTTCTGCCCGCGCTCCCGCTGCAGCCGGACCACCGTCGACAGTGCCTTCTGCGCGGCGATGGTGCCGTCCCAGGTCTCCGGCGGTGTCAGGCACGTGTCGCAGTTGCCGCAGCCGGACGGGTCCGGGTCCTGGCCGAAGTAGGCGAGGAGCTGGCCCCGGCGGCACTGGGCCGTCTCGCACAGCGCCAGCATCGAGTCCAGGTGGGCCTGGGCCCGGCGTCGGAAGGCCTCGTCGCCTTCGCCGGACTGGATCAGCTTGCGCTGCTGTATGACGTCGTTCAGCCCGTAGGCCATCCAGGCCGTCGACGGCAGCCCGTCGCGGCCGGCCCGGCCCGTCTCCTGGTAGTAGCCCTCGACCGACTTGGGCAGGTCGAGGTGGGCGACGAAGCGGACGTCCGGCTTGTCGATGCCCATGCCGAAGGCGATGGTCGCCACCACGACCAGGCCGTCCTCCCGCAGGAAGCGGGACTGGTGGGCGGCGCGCGTCCCCGCGTCCAGGCCCGCGTGGTACGGCACCGCCTCGACGCCGTTGCGGCTGAGGAACTCGGCGGTCTTGTCCACCGAATTGCGTGACAGGCAGTAGACGATGCCGGCGTCGCCCGCGTGCTCCTCGCGCAGGAAGCTCAGCAGCTGCTTCTTCGGGTCGGCCTTGGGCACGATTCGGTACTGGATGTTGGGCCGGTCGAAGCTCGCCACGAAGTGGCGGGCCGTCGGCATGTTCAGCCGCTCGGTGATCTCCTGGTGCGTCGCGCGTGTGGCCGTCGCCGTCAGCGCGATCCGCGGTACGTCCGGCCAGCGCTCGCCGAGCAGGGACAGTGCCAGGTAGTCGGGGCGGAAGTCGTGGCCCCACTGGGAGACGCAGTGCGCCTCGTCGATGGCGAAGAGGGAGATCTTGCCGCGGGAGAGCAGATCGAGGGTGCTCTGAAGGCGCAGCCGCTCCGGCGCCAGGTACAGCAGGTCCAGCTCGCCGGCCAGGAACTCGGCCTCCACCATCCGCCGCTCGTCGAAGTCCTGCGTGGAGTTCATGAACCCGGCCCGCACGCCCAGCGCCCGCAGCGCGTCCACCTGGTCCTGCATCAGGGCGATGAGCGGGGAGACGACCACGCCCGTACCGGGCCTGACCAGGGACGGGATCTGGTAGCACAGCGACTTGCCGCCGCCGGTCGGCATGAGCACGACGGCGTCGCCGCCCGCCACGACATGGTCGATGACGGCTTCCTGCTCACCGCGGAAGGCCTCGTAGCCGAAGACCCGGTGCAGCGCGGCCAGCGCCTCGCTCGCGTCGGCGCCGAGGGGCCCGGCGGAGCCGCTGCCCGCGCCGATCCCGGCCCCGGTCACCGCGTCCAGTTCCGTCATCACACCTGTCCCGCCCGTAGCGCCCATCGTTGCGTCCCCCGTGCGTCGCGCCTCGACCACTGCGTCCACCATAGGCTCCCGCACCGACAGCCCCGGAGTTATCCACAGGTCCCGCCCGGTGGAGACGGTGCCCATACATCCGTTCGACTCGATTGGTGGACCGCCCGCCTGCCCGGGAACGCCGTGGGACCCGGCTCCCGAAGGAGACCGGGTCCCACATCGACGTACGAGGACGTCAGCGGACGAACACCCCCGCCTGCCCCGCCAGATCCAGGAAGTACTGCGGCGCCACACCGAGCACCAGCGTGACCGCCACGCCCACCCCGATCGCCGTCATCGTCAGGGGCGACGGCACGGCCACCGTCGGGCCCTCCGGCCGCGGCTCGCTGAAGAACATCAGCACGATGACGCGGATGTAGAAGAACGCCGCGATCGCCGACGAGATCACACCGATCACGACGAGCGGGGCCGCCCCGCCCTCCGCCGCCGCCTTGAACACGGCGAACTTCCCGGCGAAACCGGACGTCAGCGGAATGCCCGCGAAGGCCAGCAGGAACACCGCGAACACCGCCGCCACCAGCGGGGACCTGCGTCCGAGCCCGGCCCACTTGGACAGGTGCGTCGCCTCACCGCCCGCGTCGCGGACGAGGGTGACCACCGCGAAGGCGCCGATCGTCACGAACGAGTACGCCGCCAGGTAGAACAGCACCGACGAGACACCGTCGGGCGTGGTCGCGATGACACCGGCGAGGATGAACCCGGCGTGCGCGATCGACGAGTACGCCAGCAGCCGCTTGATGTCGGTCTGCGTGATCGCGACGATCGCACCGCCCAGCATGGTGACGATGGCCACGGCCCACATGACCGGCCGCCAGTCCCAGCGCAGACCCGGCAGGACGACGTACAGCAGCCGCAGCAGCGCACCGAACGCCGCCACCTTCGTCGCCGCCGCCATGAAGCCGGTCACCGGCGTCGGAGCGCCCTGGTACACGTCCGGCGTCCACATGTGGAACGGCACCGCGCCCACCTTGAACAGCAGACCCATCACCAGCAGCGCGGCGCCGATCAGCAGCAGCGCGTCGTTGCCCATGGTGTCGGCGAGTGCCGGGTTGACGTCCTGCACGGTGCCGTCGACGACCTGCGCGATCGTCGCGTACGACATCGAGCCCGCGTAGCCGTACAGCAGGGCGATGCCGAACAGGGTGAACGCGGAGGCGAAGGCGCCGAGCAGGAAGTACTTGACCGCCGCCTCCTGTGACATGAGCCGCTTGCGGCGGGCCAGGGCGCACAGCAGGTACAGCGGCAGGGAGAGGACCTCCAGCGCCACGAACAGCGTCACCAGGTCGTTGGCCGCCGGGAAGATCAGCATGCCGGCGACGGCGAACAGCAGCAGCGGGAACACCTCGGTGGTGGTGAACCCGGCCTTGACCGCGGCCTTCTCGCTCTCGCTGCCCGGCACGGAGGCGGCCTGCGCGGCGAAGGAGTCGACACGGTTGCCGTGCACCACCGGGTCGAGGCGCCGCTCGGCGAAGGTGAACAGGCCCACCAGGGCCGCCAGCAGGATCGTGCCTTGCAGGAACAGGGCCGGCCCGTCGACGGCGATCGCGCCCATCGCCGCGATGCGCGCCTTGGTCGTGCCGTACCCGTCGGCCGCGAGCGCCACGACCGCGGCGAAGGCGGCGGCGAGCGCGACGACGGACACGAACATCTGGGCGTAGTAACGCGACTTTCGCGGGACGAACGCCTCGATCAGGATCCCGATGATCGCCGCACCGACGACGATCAGGGTCGGCGACAACTGGCCGTACTCGAACTTCGGCGCGTCGATCTTGGTGATCGAGTCGGCCGCGGTTGTCCACAGGCTGTGGACGGCTGTTGCGCTCACTTGGCCGCCTCCACCTCGGGCTGGGGGTCCTTCTTCTGTACATCGGACATGGTCTGTTTGACCGCCGGGTCGATGATCTGGGTGACGGGCTTCGGGTAGACGCCCAGGAAGATCAGCAGGACGACCAGCGGGGCGACGACCACGAGTTCACGAACCCTGAGGTCCGGCATCGCGCTGACCTCCGGTTTCACCGGGCCCGTCATCGTCCGCTGGTAGAGGACGAGGGTGTAGAGCGCGGCGAGGACGATGCCGAACGTGGCGATGATGCCGATCACCGGGTAGCGCGTGAACGTGCCGACCAGGACCAGGAACTCACTGACGAACGGCGCCAGCCCCGGCAGCGACAGCGTCGCGAGGCTGCCGATCAGGAACGTGCCGGCGAGCACCGGGGCGACCTTCTGCACTCCGCCGTAGTCGGCGATGAGCCGCGAGCCGCGGCGGGAGATCAGGAAGCCCGCCACCAGCATCAGCGCGGCCGTCGAGATGCCGTGGTTGATCATGTAGAGCGTCGCCCCGGACTGGCCCTGGCTGGTCATCGCGAAGATGCCCATGATGATGAAGCCGAAGTGGGAGATCGACGCGTAGGCGATCAGCCGCTTGATGTCGCGCTGGCCGACCGCCAGCAGCGCCCCGTAGATGATGCTGATCAGGGCGAGGACGAGGATCGCGGGCGTGGCCCACTTGCTGGCCTCCGGGAAGAGCTGGAGGCAGAAGCGGAGCATCGCGAAGGTGCCGACCTTGTCGACGACCGCCGTGATGAGCACGGCGACCGGGGCGGTGGACTCCTGCATCGCGTTGGGCAGCCAGGTGTGCAGCGGCCACAGCGGCGCCTTCACCGCGAAGGCGAAGAAGAAGCCGAGGAACAGCCACCGCTCGGTGTTGGTCGCCATGTCGAGCGAGCCGTTGGCGCGGGCCTCGGCGATCTCCTGGAGCGAAAAGTTCCCGGCGACGACGTACAGGCCGATCACCGCGGCCAGCATGATCAGACCGCCGGCCAGGTTGTAGAGCAGGAACTTCACCGCCGCGTACGACCGTTGGGTCGCCGCCGCCTTCTCGCCGTGCTCGTGGGCACGGTCCCCGAAGCCGCCGATGAGGAAGTACATCGGGATCAGCATGGCTTCGAAGAAGATGTAGAAGAGGAAGACGTCGGTGGCCTCGAAGGAGAGGATCACCATCGCCTCGACGGCGAGGATCAAGGCGAAGAAGCCCTGCGTCGGCCGCCAGCGGCTGCTGCCGGTCTCCAGGGGGTCGGCGTCGTGCCAGCCGGCGAGGATGATGAACGGGATCAGCAGGGCGGTCAGCGCGATCAGCGCCACCCCGATGCCGTCCACACCCAGTTCGTAGCGGACGCCGAAGTCCGCGATCCAGGCGTGGGACTCGGTGAGCTGGTAGCGGTCGCCGCCCGGGTCGAAGCGGACCAGGACGGTGATCGCCAGGACGAGCGTGGCGAGCGAGAAGAGCAGCGCCAGCCACTTGGCGGCGGTGCGCTTCGCGGCCGGTACGGCGGCCGTGGCGATCGCCCCGACGGCCGGGAGCGCCGCTGTCACTGTCAGCAGAGGAAAGGACATCGGTATCAGACCGCCCTCATCAGCAGGGTCGCGGCGACGATGAGCGCCGCACCCCCGAACATCGAGACCGCGTAGGAGCGGGCGAAGCCGTTCTGCAGCCTGCGCATCCGCCCGGAGAGGCCGCCGACCGAGGCCGCCGTGCCGTTGACGACGCCGTCGACCAGGGTGTGGTCGACGTAGACCAGGGACCGCGTGAGGTGCTCGCCGCCGCGGACCAGGACCACGTGGTTGAAGTCGTCCTGGAGCAGGTCGCGCCGGGCGGCCCGGGTGAGCAGCGAGCCGCGCGGGGCGACGGCCGGGACCGGGCGGCGGCCGTACTGGGCCCAGGCGAGGGCGACGCCGATGACCATGCACGCGACGGTCGCGCCGGTGACCACGCCCGCGCTGATCGGCGGGTTGCCGTGGCTGTGCCCGGTGACCGGCTCCAGCCAGTGCATGAACCGGTCGCCGATGCTGAAGAACGCGCCGCCGGCCACCGACCCGACGGCCAGCACGATCATCGGGATCGTCATGACCTTGGGCGACTCGTGCGGATGCGGCGGGGTGTACTCGCCGCGCGTCTCGGCGGCGGGTTCCGCGCTCGGCTCGGCCGGGGACGGCGTCGGGGCGTTGCGCCAGCGTTCCTCGCCGAAGAAGGTCATCAGCATCACGCGCGTCATGTAGAACGCGGTGATGGCCGCGCCGAGCAGGGCGCAGGCGCCGAGGATCCAGCCCTCGGTGCCGCCCTTGGCGAACGCCGCCTCGATGATCTTGTCCTTGGAGAAGAACCCGGACAGGCCCGGGAAGCCGATGATGGCCAGGTAGCCGAGGCCGAAGGTGACGAAGGTGACCGGCATGTACTTCCGCAGTCCGCCGTAGCGGCGCATGTCGACCTCGTCGTTCATGCCGTGCATGACGGAACCGGCGCCGAGGAACAGACCGGCCTTGAAGAAGCCGTGCGTCACCAGGTGCATGATCGCGAAGACGTAGCCGATGGGGCCGAGGCCCGCGGCGAGGATCATGTAGCCGATCTGCGACATGGTCGAGCCTGCCAGGGCCTTCTTGATGTCGTCCTTCGCGCAACCGACGATCGCACCGAACAGGAGCGTGACCGCACCGACGATGGTGACGACCAGCTGAGCGTCCGGCGCGCCGTTGAAGACCGCCGCGGAGCGGACGATCAGGTAGACGCCCGCGGTCACCATGGTCGCGGCGTGGATGAGGGCCGAGACCGGGGTCGGGCCCTCCATCGCGTCCCCGAGCCAGGACTGCAGCGGCACCTGGGCCGACTTGCCGCACGCGGCGAGCAGCAGCATCAGCGCGATCGCGGTCAGCTTGTCCTCACCGGCGGCACCGGCCAGCCCGGCCTCACCGTGGTCGCCGAGCACCGGCCCGAAGGCGAAGGTGCCGAACCACAGGAACATCAGCATGATCGCGATGGACAGGCCCATGTCGCCGACGCGGTTGACCAGGAAGGCCTTCTTCGCGGCCGTGGCGGCGCTGGGCTTGTGCTGCCAGAAGCCGATCAGCAGGTAGGAGGCGAGACCGACGCCCTCCCAGCCGACGTACAACAGCAGGTAGTTGTCGGCGAGGACGAGGATCAGCATCGCCGCGAGGAACAGGTTCAGATAGCCGAAGAAGCGGCGGCGCCGCTCGTCGTGCTCCATGTACCCGACGGAGTACAGGTGGATCAGTGATCCGACGCCCGTGATCAGCAGCACGAACGTCATGGACAACTGGTCGAGCTGGAAGGCGACGTCCGCCTGGAAGCCCTCGACCGGGATCCAGCTGAACAGATGCTGGCTCATGACGCGGTTTTCGGCGTCCTGGCCCAGCATGTCGGTGAACAGCACCAGGCCGAGCACGAAGGAGACGGCCGCGAGCGCGGTGCCGAGCCAGTGGCCGACGGCGTCCAGCAGCCGTCCGCCGCACAGCAGGACCGCAGCTCCGAGCAGGGGCGCCGCCACCAGCAGCGCAATGAGGTTCTCCACGATTCTTCCGACCCCTTACAGCTTCATCAGGCTGGTGTCGTCGACCGAGGCCGAGTGGCGGGCACGGAACAGGGACACGATGATCGCGAGCCCGACCACGACCTCGGCGGCGGCGACGACCATCGTGAAGAAGGCGATGATCTGGCCGTCGAGGTTGCCGTGCATCCGGGAGAAGGCGACGAACGCGAGGTTGCAGGCGTTGAGCATGAGCTCGATGCACATGAACACGACGATCGCGTTGCGCCTGATCAGCACGCCGGTGGCGCCGATCGTGAACAACAGGGCCGCGAGGTAGAGGTAGTTGACGGGGTTCACTTCGACGCCTCCTCGGACCGGAACTTCGTCGGCCCGACCGCCCTGCGCTCCAGACGCTCCTCGGACCGCTGCTCCAGGGCCTTGAGGTCGTTGAGCGCCTCCTGCGACACGTCGCGGATCTGGCCGCGCTCGCGCAGCGTCTTGCTGACGGTGAGGTCGGACGGGGTGCCGTCGGGCAGCAGGCCCGCGATGTCGACCGCGTTGTGCCGGGCGTACACACCGGGTGCCGGCAGCGGCGGCAGGTACTTGCCCTCGCGGACGCGCTCTTCGGCGAGCTCCCGCTGCGTCTTGGCGCGCTCGGTGCGCTCGCGGTGGGTGAGCACCATGGCGCCGACGGCGGCCGTGATGAGCAGGGCGCCGGTGATCTCGAACGCGAAGACGTACTTGGTGAAGAGGAGGGCGGCCAGGCCCTCCACGTTGCCCCCGGCGTTCGCCTGGCCGGTGCCGTTGAACTCCTTCAGGGACGCGTTGCCGATCCCGGCGACCAGCAGGACGCCGAAGCCGAGCCCGCACAGCAGGGCCAGCCAGCGCTGTCCCTTGATGGTCTCCTTCAGGGAGTCCGCCGCGGTGACGCCGACGAGCATCACCACGAACAGGAACAGCATCATGATCGCGCCGGTGTAGACGACGATCTGTACGACGCCCAGGAAGTAGGCGCCGTTGGCGAGGTAGAACACCGCCAGGATGATCATGGTGCCGGCGAGGCAGAGCGCGCTGTGCACGGCCCTCTTCATGAGGATGGTGCACAGGGCGCCGATCACCGCGACGGTGCCGAGGATCCAGAACTGGACGGCCTCTCCGGTGGAGGTGGAGTAGGCGGCGAGCTGTGTGGTCATCGGCCGGCCACCTTCCCCGACGCCGGTTCCGTCCCGCCGAAGGTCGAGTCGGCCTCCTGCACGACCTCGCCCTCGGAGTGGGCGACCTGCCGCTCGGTGCCGGGCGCGGCCTCCGTGACCAGGCCCCGGTAGTAGTCCTGTTCGTCCGTCCCCGGATAGATGGCGTGGGGCGAGTCGACCATGCCGTCCTCGAGACCGGCGAGCAGCTGCTCCTTGGTGTAGATGAGGTTGGCCCGGCTGGAGTCGGCCAGCTCGAACTCGTTGGTCATCGTGAGCGCGCGCGTGGGGCAGGCCTCGATGCACAGGCCGCACAGGATGCAGCGGGCGTAGTTGATCTGGTAGACGCGGCCGTACCGCTCGCCCGGCGAGTAGCGCTCCTCGTCGGTGTTGTCCGCGCCCTCCACGTAGATGGCGTCGGCGGGGCAGGCCCAGGCGCACAGTTCACAGCCGACGCACTTCTCCAGGCCGTCCGGATGGCGGTTGAGCTGGTGCCGTCCGTGGAAGCGCGGAGCCGTGGTCTTCTGCTGCTCCGGGTACTGCTCGGTCAGCCGCTTCTTGAACATGGCCTTGAAGGTCACGCCGAAGCCGGCCACGGGGTTCTGGAAACCGGGCTTGGTGTCCTTGGGTTCCTCAGCCTTCGAACGCTCGAGTTCCTCAGCCATCGGACGCCTCCTTTCCATCCGTAGATCCGCCCAGAGATCCGTCACTCTGAGTATCGGGCCCGCCACTGACAATCAGCTCCCGCTCACGGCGCGAGCTGCGGCGCGGGACCGGCGGGAGTTCCTGTCCGGGCAGCGGCGGTACGGGGAATCCGCCCGCCATCGGGTCGAAGGCGGCCGGGGTCTCGGCCGGCTCTTCGGCCTTCTTGGCCTTCTCGCGGAAGATGTCGGCGACGAAGGAGAGCAGCAGCAGGGCGAGGACGCCGCCGCCCACGTAGAGGGCGATGTCGGCGAAGTCGTAGCCCTCGTTCCGGAAGGCCCGCACGCTCGCGACGAGCATCAGCCAGACCAGCGAGACGGGGATGAGGACCTTCCAGCCGAGCTTCATCAGCTGGTCGTAGCGGACGCGCGGGAGGGTGCCGCGGATCCAGATGAACATGAACAGCAGCAACTGGACCTTGACCGTGAACCAGAGGAGCGGCCACCAGCCGTGGTTGGCGCCCTCCCAGAAGGTGCTGATCGGCCAGGGGGCCCGCCAGCCGCCGAGGAACAGCGTCGTGGCGACGGCCGAGACGGTCACCATGTTGACGTACTCGGCGAGCATGAACATCGCGAACTTGATCGACGAGTACTCGGTGTTGAAGCCGCCGACCAGGTCGCCCTCGGACTCCGGCATGTCGAAGGGGGCGCGGTTGGTCTCGCCGACCATCGTCACGATGTAGATGATGAAGGAGACCGGCAGCAGCACGATGTACCAGCGGTCGGCCTGCTGCTCGACGATGGTCGAGGTCGACATCGAGCCCGAGTAGAGGAACACGGAGGCGAAGGCGGCGCCCATCGCGATCTCGTAGGAGATCATCTGCGCGCAGGAGCGCAAGCCCCCCAGCAGCGGGTACGTCGAGCCGGAGCTCCAGCCCGCGAGCACGATGCCGTAGATGCCGACCGAGGCGACCGCGAGGATGTAGAGCATCGCGATCGGCAGGTCGGTGAGCTGCATCGTGGTGCGCTGGCCGAAGATCGAGATCTCGTTGCCGGCCGGCCCGAAGGGGATCACCGCGATCGCCATGAAAGCCGGAATGGCCGCGATGACCGGCGCGAGGACGTACACCACCTTGTCCGCGCGCTTGACGATCACGTCCTCCTTCAGCATCAGCTTGATGCCGTCGGCGAGCGACTGGAGCATGCCCCAGGGGCCGTGCCGGTTGGGGCCGATGCGCAGCTGCATCCAGGCGACGACCTTGCGCTCCATGACGATGGAGACCAGCACGGTCACCATCAGGAAGGCGAAGCAGAACACCGCCTTGATGACGACCAGCCACCACGGGTCGGTGCCGAACATCGAGAGGTCTTCAGCGGCGAGGTACGGGCTCATGCCTCCACCTCCTTGGGGGCCTCGCCGGCGAGCGTCGCCGGGCCGATGCGGACGAGGGAGCCGGGCCGCGCCCCGGTGTCGGAGGCGACGCCGCCGCCGGTGGAGTTCAGCGGGAGCCACACCACCCGGTCGGGCATGTCACTGATCTGGAGCGGGAGTTCCACGACTCCCTGCGGACCGGTCACAGCGAGCAGGTCGCCGTCCTTGACGCCCGCCTCGGCGGCCGTCGGGGCCGACACACGCGCGCGTGCCGCGTGCCGGGTTCCGGCGAGTGCCTCGTCGCCCTGCTGGAGGACGCCCTGGTCGAGCAGCAGCCGGTGCCCCGCGAGGACCGCTTCTCCGGCGGCGGGCCTGGGCAGCACGGCCGCGGTCTCCAGGGGTTCGCCGGCCCGCGGGCCGTCCCAGGCGCCGAGCCGGTCGATCTCGCCGCGCACGGTGCGCAGATCGGGCAGTCCGAGGTGGACGTCCATGGCGTCGGCCAGCATCTGCAGCACGCGCGCGTCGGCGGGCGCCGAGCGGCGGGTCATCTGGTCGGGCTTGAGCGCGGCCTCGAAGAAGCGGATGCGGCCTTCCCAGTTGAGGAAGGTGCCGGCCTTCTCGGCGACCGCGGCGACGGGCAGGACCACGTCGGCCTTGCGCGTGATCTCGCTGGGCCGCAGTTCGAGCGAGACCAGGAAGCCGACCTCGTCGAGGGCCGCACGCGCGCGTGCCGGGTCGGGCAGGTCGGCGATCTCCACGCCCGCCACCAGCAGGGCCTGGAGCTCTCCGGTCGCGGCGGCCTCCACGATCTGTCCGGTGTCCCGGCCGTAGCGGTGCGGGAGGCCCGCGACGCCCCAGACGGCGGCGACCTCGTCACGCGCGCGTGGGTCGGTGGCCGGGCGCCCGCCCGGCAGCAGCGACGGCAGCGCGCCCGCCTCGATCGCACCGCGTTCCCCGGCCCGGCGCGGGATCCACACCAGCCGGGCACCGGTCGCGGAGGCCGTGCGTGCGGCGGCGGTGAGCCCGCCCTCCACGGCGGCCAGCCGCTCGCCGACGACGATCACCGCGCCCTCGGTGCGCAGTGCCTCGGCGGCGAGCGCACCGTCGTCCTCGAGGCCGTCGCCGTTCGCGAGCGCGTCCAGCCACTCGGTCTCGGTGCCGGGAGCGGCCGGCAGCAGCGTGCCACCGGCCTTCGTCAGACCGCGCGTGGCGTGCGTGGCCAGGGAGTAGACCTTCTGTCCGTGTTTGCGCCAGGCCTTGCGCAGCCGCAGGAAGACGCCGGGCGCCTCCTCCTCCGCCTCGAACCCGACCAGCAGGACGGCCGGTGCCTTCTCCAGCGCGGTGTACGTGACGCCCGTGCCGTCGAGGTCCCGGCCGCGCCCGGCGATCTCGGCCGCGAGGAAGTCGGCCTCCTCGCTGCTGTGCACGCGCGCGCGGAAGTCGATGTCGTTGGTGTCGAGCGCCACGCGCGCGAACTTGCTGTACGCGTAGGCGTCCTCGACGGTGAGGCGACCGCCGGTCAGGACTCCGGTGCGGCCCCGGGAGGCCAGCAGCCCCTGGGCCGCGATCTGCAGCGCCTCCGGCCAGGAGGCCGGCTCCAGCTCACCCTCGGCGTTGCGCACCAGCGGCGTCTCGAGCCGGTCGCGCTGCTGCGCGTACCGGAACGCGAACCGCCCCTTGTCGCAGATCCACTCCTCGTTGACCTCGGGGTCCTGGGCGGCGAGCCGCCTCATGACCTTGCCGCGCCGGTGGTCGG
The DNA here is from genome assembly GCF_044764825.1 of Streptomyces sp. NPDC093598. Classification (NCBI taxonomy): domain Bacteria; kingdom Bacillati; phylum Actinomycetota; class Actinomycetes; order Kitasatosporales; family Streptomycetaceae; genus Streptomyces; species Streptomyces sp. NPDC093598. Next base: position 568,893 of record NZ_JBIWIV010000004.1, read on the forward strand.
TGCGCGTGGCGCAGCCGCCGGAGCAGTGCTCGCAGACCGACGGGGAGGAGACCAGGTCGAAGGGCCGGGAGCGGAATCGGTACGCCGCCGAGGTGAGCGCGCCGACCGGACAGATCTGGATGGTGTTGCCGGAGAAGTACGACTCGAAGGGGTCGCCCTCGCCGGTGCCGACCTGCTGGAGCGCGCCGCGCTCGACCAGCTCGATCATCGGGTCGCCCGCGACCTGGTTGGAGAACCGGGTGCAGCGGGCGCACAGCACGCACCGCTCGCGGTCGAGCAGCACCTGGGTGGAGATCGGGACGGGCTTCTCGAAGGTCCGCTTGCGGCCCTCGAAGCGGGAATCGGCGTCGCCGTGCGACATGGCCTGGTTCTGCAGCGGGCACTCACCGCCCTTGTCGCAGACCGGGCAGTCCAGCGGGTGGTTGATGAGCAGCAGCTCCATCACACCCTTCTGGGCCTTCTCCGCGACCGGGGAGGTGAGGTGGGTCTTGACCACCATCCCGTCGGTGCAGGTGATGGTGCAGGACGCCATGGGCTTGCGCTGGCCCTCGACCTCGACGATGCACTGGCGGCAGGCGCCGGCCGGGTCGAGCAGGGGGTGGTCGCAGAACCGGGGGATCTCGATGCCGAGCTGTTCGGCGGCCCGGATGACCAGGGTGCCCTTGGGCACACTGATCTCCGCGCCGTCGATCGTCAGCGACACGAGGTCCTCCGGCGGGACCGCCGCCTCTCCCCCGCCTGAGGGAGCGTTGGTGGTCACGGTCATGCGTTCACCTCCGTGCGGTCGGCCCAGGCCGTCGACTTGGCCGGGTCGAAGGGGCAGCCCCGGCCCGTGATGTGCTGCTCGTACTCCTCGCGGAAGTACTTCAGCGAGGAGAAGATCGGCGAGGCGGCGCCGTCGCCGAGGGCGCAGAAGGACTTGCCGTTGATGTTGTCGGCGATGTCGTTCAGCTTGTCGAGGTCGGACATCTGCCCCTTGCCGGCCTCGATGTCGCGCAGCAGCTGCACGAGCCAGTAGGTGCCTTCGCGGCAGGGCGTGCACTTGCCGCAGGACTCGTGGGCGTAGAACTCGGTCCAGCGGGTGACGGCACGGACCACGCAGGTCGTCTCGTCGAAGCACTGGAGAGCTTTGGTGCCGAGCATGGAACCCGCGGCGCCCACTCCTTCGTAGTCAAGAGGGACGTCGAGGTGCTCGTCGGTGAACATCGGGGTCGAGGAGCCGCCCGGCGTCCAGAACTTGAGGCGGTGCCCGGGGCGCATCCCGCCGCTCATGTCGAGGAGCTGGCGGAGCGTGATCCCGAGCGGCGCCTCGTACTGGCCGGGGCTGGCGACGTGGCCGGACAGGGAGTAGAGCGTGAAGCCGGGCGACTTCTCACTCCCCATCGAGCGGAACCATTCCTTGCCCCGCTGCATGATCGCGGGAACCGACGCGATCGATTCGACGTTGTTCACCACAGTCGGGCACGCATAGAGGCCCGCGACGGCAGGGAAGGGGGGACGGAGCCGCGGTTGGCCCCGGCGGCCTTCGAGCGAGTCCAGCAGCGCGGTCTCCTCACCGCAGATGTACGCGCCCGCGCCCGCGTGCACGGTGATGTCGAGGTCGAGTCCGCTGCCCAGGATGTTCTCGCCGAGGAAGCCCGCCTGGTAGGCCTCGCGCACGGCGGAGTGCAACCGCCGCAGCACGGGGACGACTTCACCACGCAGATAGATGAAGGCGTGCGACGACCTGATGGCGTAACACGCGATGATCATGCCCTCGATGAGGCTGTGCGGGTTCGCGAAGAGGAGCGGGATGTCCTTGCACGTCCCCGGCTCCGACTCGTCGGCGTTGACAACAAGATAGTGCGGCTTGCCGTCTCCCTGAGGGATGAACTGCCACTTCATGCCCGTGGGGAAGCCCGCGCCGCCGCGTCCGCGCAGACCGGAGTCCTTGACGTACGCGATCACGTCGTCCGGCGACATGGCGAGCGCCTTGCGAAGCCCCTCGTAACCGTCGTGCCTTCGGTACACGTCCAGCGTCCAGGACTTGTCCTCGTCCCAGAAGGCCGACAGCACCGGTGCGAGCAGCTTCTCGGGGCTCATGTCTTTCAGCTCGGCTGCCAAGGTCATCACTCCCCCTCCTCGGCGGCAGGCCCGGCCGGGTGGGCAGGGTCGGATGCCGACGTGTCCTGCGGCGCGTCGTGCGAGCTCAAGTGCTCCGTGGGCGACGGATCGTGCGGTGCGTCGGTCCGAGCGGACTCACCGCGCGGGTGCACCACGCGCGCGGGAGAGGCCTCACCCTTGGCGAGCTTCAGGCCGACCAGGGAGGCGGGTCCCGCGCTCCCCCCGGACTCCACGGCCCCGTCCCGCTCGTCGGGGAAGCCGGCCAGGACCCGGGCGGTCTCCTTGAAGGTGCACATGCGCGCCCCGCGAGTGGGCGTGACCGGCCGTCCCGCGCGCAGGTCGTCCACGAGGCTCTTGGCGCTGGCCGGTGTCTGGTTGTCGAAGAACTCCCAGTTGACCATCACGACCGGCGCGAAGTCGCAGGCCGCGTTGCACTCGATGTGCTCCAGGGTGACCTTGCCGTCGCCGGTGGTCTCGCCGTTGCCGACGCCCAGGTGCTCCTGGAGTTCCTCGAAGATCGCGTCCCCGCCCATCACGGCGCACAGGGTGTTGGTGCACACCCCGACCTGGTAGTCACCGCTCGGCCGGCGGCGGTACATCGTGTAGAAGGTGGCGACGGCGGTGACCTCGGCGGTGGTCAGGCTGAGCACGTCCGCGCAGAACTGCATGCCGGTGCGGGTGACGTGCCCCTCCTCCGCCTGCACCAGGTGCAGCAGCGGCAGCAGGGCGGACCGGGAGTCCGGGTAGCGGGCGATGACCTCGCGCGCGTCGGTCTCCAGACGGGCCCGGACGTCGTCCGGGTAGGCGGGTGCGGGCAGTTCGGGCATGCCCAGGCTGACGCCCCGCTCGGAGGATGAGGTGGTCACCGGTCGACGCCTCCCATCACGGGGTCGATGGACGCGACGGCGACGATGACGTCGGCGACCTGGCCGCCCTCGCACATCGCCGCCATGGCCTGAAGGTTGGTGAAGGACGGGTCGCGGAAGTGGACCCGGTAGGGGCGGGTGCCGCCGTCGGAGACGACATGCACCCCGAGTTCGCCCTTGGGCGACTCGACCGCCACGTACGCCTGTCCCGGCGGGACGCGGAAGCCCTCGGTGACCAGCTTGAAGTGGTGGATCAGGGCCTCCATGGAGGTGCCCATGATCTTCTTGATGTGGTCGAGGGAGTTGCCGAGCCCGTCGGGACCCAGGGCGAGCTGGGCGGGCCAGGCGATCTTCTTGTCGGCGACCATGACCGGGCCGGGCTGGAGCCGGTCCAGGCACTGCTCGACGATCCTGAGGGACTGGCGCATCTCCTCCAGCCGGATGAGGAAGCGGCCGTAGGAGTCGCAGGTGTCGGCGGTCGGGATGTCGAAGTCGTACGTCTCGTAGCCGCAGTACGGCTGCGCCTTGCGCAGGTCGTGCGGCAGACCGGTGGAGCGCAGGATCGGGCCCGTCGCGCCGAGGGCCATGCAGCCGGCCAGGTCGAGGTAGCCGACGTCCTGCATACGGGCCTTGAAGATGGGGTTCCCGGTGGCGAGCTTGTCGTACTCCGGGAGGTTCTTCTTCATCTTCTTCACGAACTCGCGGATCTGGTCCACCGCGCCGGGCGGCAGGTCCTGGGCGAGTCCGCCGGGGCGGATGTACGCGTGGTTCATCCGCAGGCCGGTGATCAGCTCGTAGATATCGAGAATGAGTTCACGATCACGGAACCCGTAGATCATGATCGTGGTCGCGCCGAGCTCCATGCCGCCGGTGGCGATGCACACCAGGTGCGAGGAGAGCCGGTTCAGCTCCATCAGGAGCACGCGGATGATCGAGGCGCGGTCCGGGATCTGGTCCTCGATGCCGAGGAGCTTCTCGACGCCGAGGCAGTACGCCGTCTCGTTGAAGAACGGCGTCAGGTAGTCCATGCGCGTCACGAACGTGGTGCCCTGCGTCCACGTCCGGTACTCGAGGTTCTTCTCGATCCCGGTGTGCAGGTAACCGATTCCGCAGCGGGCCTCGGTGACGGTCTCCCCCTCGATCTCCAGGATCAGGCGGAGCACGCCGTGCGTGGACGGGTGCTGCGGGCCCATGTTGACGACGATGCGCTCGTCGTCGGCGCGGGCCGCGGACTGGACGACCTCGTCCCAGTCGCCGCCGGTGACCGTATATACGGTGCCCTCGGTGGTCTCCCGGGGGGAGGCGTGCGATGTGCTCATGAGTACGACCTCCGCTGGTCCGGAGCCGGGATCTGGGCGCCCTTGTACTCGACGGGGATGCCGCCGAGGGCATAGTCCTTGCGCTGCGGAAAGCCCTGCCAGTCGTCCGGCATCATGATCCGCGTCAGGGCCGGGTGGCCGTCGAAGACGATTCCGAAGAAGTCGTACGTCTCGCGCTCGTGCCAGTCGTTCGTCGGATAGACCGAGAACAGCGACGGGATGTGCGGGTCGCTGTCGGGGGCGCTGACCTCCAGGCGGATCACCCGGTTGTGGGTGATCGAGCGCAGGTGGTAGACGGCGTGCAGCTCGCGGCCCTTGTCGTTCGGGTAGTGGACGCCGCTGACGCCGGTGCACAGCTCGAAGCGCAGGGCCGGGTCGTCGCGCAGGGTGCGGGCGACGCGGACGAGGTGCTCGCGCTCGATGTGGAAGGTCAGCTCGTCGCGGTCGACGACCGTCCTCTCGATGGCGTTCTCGGGAAGCAGGCCCTGTTCCTCCAGGGCCCCCTCCAGCTCGTCGGCGACCTCGTCGAACCAGCCGCCGTAGGGGCGGGTCGCCGGTCCCGGGAGCCGGACCGAGCGGACCAGGCCGCCGTAGCCGGTGGTGTCGCCGCCGTTGTTGGCGCCGAACATGCCGCGCTGGACGCGGATCTCCTCGCCGCCCCGGCCGCGCTGGCCCGGGAGGTTCTCCGCGGAGAGGTCCTTCTCGGGGTTGACCCCGTCCGACCCGTTCGCGCCGTTGGTGCCGTTCGCGTCGCTCACCGCAGCAGCCCCTTCATCTCGATGGTGGGCAGCGCCTTGAGCGCCGCTTCCTCCGCCTCGCGGGCCGCTTCCTCGGCGTTCACGCCGAGCTTGGAGCTCTGGATCTTCTGGTGGAGCTTGAGGATCGCGTCCATCAGCATCTCCGGCCGGGGCGGGCAGCCGGGGAGGTAGATGTCGACCGGCACGATGTGGTCGACGCCCTGGACGATGGCGTAGTTGTTGAACATGCCGCCGGAGGAGGCGCAGACCCCCATGGAGATCACCCACTTGGGGTTCGGCATCTGGTCGTAGACCTGCCGCAGCACCGGCGCCATCTTCTGGCTCACCCGGCCGGCGACGATCATCAGGTCCGCCTGGCGCGGCGAGCCCCGGAAGACCTCCATGCCGAAGCGCGCCAGGTCGTAGCGGCCCGCGCCGGTGGTCATCATCTCGATGGCACAGCAGGCGAGGCCGAACGTGGCGGGGAAGACCGAGGCCTTGCGCACCCAGCCCGCGGCCTGCTCGACGGTGGTCAGCAGGAAGCCGCTCGGCAGCTTTTCTTCGAGTCCCATGACGTGTGGCCCCTCAGTCCCATTCCAGGCCGCCGCGCCGCCATACGTACGCGTACGCGACGAAGACGGTGAGCACGAAGAGCAGCATCTCCACGAGCCCGAAGATCCCCAGGGCGTCGAAGGTGACGGCCCAGGGGTAGAGGAAGACGATCTCGATATCGAAAATGATGAAGAGCATCGCCGTCAGGTAGTACTTGATGGGGAAGCGCCCGCCGCCGGCCGGCGTGGGGGTCGGCTCGATGCCGCACTCGTAGGCCTCGAGCTTGGCCCGGTTGTACCGCTTGGGCCCGATCAACGTGGCCATGACCACGGAGAAGATCGCAAAGCCTGCCCCGAGGGCTCCCAGTACGAGGATGGGCGCATAAGCGTTCACCGCTCCTCGCTCCTCTCAGTCGGCACTGACTGCTGGCGGATTGCGTCGGGCTCACATCCGCCCCACCTGTCCCTCGAACCCCGCCCGCCCCGGCGAAGATCGGGAACATGTGAAGCAGGTCACAAGCCCAACCGCGTGCATCTTATGCCCGACGCTCTGTGATCTGCGACACGGGGTATTGCACAAGCTTTGTGATCTCCACCACCTGACGATCGATCATGAAGTCGGATGAGCGGTGATCTTCACACGCGAAGCGTCCGAGTGATCACGAGAGGTGACATTTTGGCTCGTCGGTGCAGGTCGCAGGGGCGTCTCAATATCAAGAGGGTTCCTTTGCATGCAAATTGGCGATGGACTTGATCTCTTGATAGAGGCGCGTTCACACATCAGGGGGCGTGCGAGGCGAGGTGTGGACGCGTGCACGCGTTCACGATCTTCGCGAGGCCGTGACCCGGCCGTGATCTACGCGCCGGGACGCGACCTTCGGGGCAACCGTTCCGTGATCCCCGTCACACTGATGAGAGATCCATGAGAACGGGGCTTGGCCAATCAACCCAACCGGTGGTAGGCGCGGGGCAATTCGGGCGTATTGATCAAACACCGTGATCACAGGCCGGTCACGGTGCGCCCGCAATGTCCGTTACGGCGTCAATGAAGGGCCCGGTTCGGGGGTTTTGAGGGCCCGATTGAACAACTGTGGCGCAGCACACGTTTCTTGAAGATATGAAGGAGCCCCTGGTACCGGTTGTTCCCATGTCCCACACCGCTCACATACGCAGCCACCGGAAACCCCGCCGCAGCGCGACCTCTTCGATCGCCATGCGTGCCGGAGTGACCGGTGGCGTCCTCAGCATGGCGGCGGCAGGTGCGTCGGCTTCGGCGAACGCCGCCGAGCCGGTGACGCAGACCATCGAACTGCCCACCCTGACAGCCGACCTGTCCGCTCAGGTCGCCCAGTCCGCGGCCGCCACCCAGCAGGCCGCCGCCAACTACGAGCTGCGCGCCGAGCGTGATGCGGCCGCCGCCAAGGCCGCCGCGGAGGCCAAGAAGGACCTCGCCGAGGCGAAGAAGAAGGCGGAGGCCAAGAAGAAGGCCGCCGAGGCCGCCCGCAAGGCCGCCGCCGAGCGCGCCACGCGCAGCGCCGAGCGCGCCACGCTCTCCGCCTCCGCTTCCGCGTCCGTGTCCACCTCCACGTCCGTGTCGGCGCCCGCCAGCGGCAGCGTCGCGACGGTCATCTCGTTCCTCAAGGCCCAGCTGGGCGACGCCTACGTCATGGGCGCCACCGGTCCCAACGCCTGGGACTGCTCCTCCCTCGTGCAGGCCGCGTACAAGCAGGTTGGTGTGGACCTGCCGCGCGTCTCGCAGGACCAGTCGATGGCCGGCACGGACGTCCCGCTGTCCAGCATCCAGGTCGGCGACATCCTGTACTGGGGTGGCAAGGGCTCCGCGTACCACGTGGGTGTCTACATCGGCAACGGCCAGTACCTCGACGCGGCCAACCCCTCCAAGGGCGTCGTCATCCAGGACCTTTCCGGCTACCCGGCGTCGGGCGCGGTGCGCGTCCTGTGACGTCCCACGCCGTCTGACACATCCGCACCTACGGGCTCGAGGGCCGCTGCCACTCCGAGGCAACGGCCCTCCCGGCCCGTCCGGGGCATCATCGGACCCCCGCGCCCCCCGGCTGTCCTCGGTCTACTTCCGAGGCGCTCAGGGCCCCTCAGGGCCCTTGTCGGGGCCACCCGTCACCGCAGGCCGCCCATGCGCTCCCGTCACTCCGGCGCCATGTGCCCGAATTGTCCTGGCTTGGCAGGGTGTTGACGCCGCGTCGAGGCCCGGCGGGGAAGGTCCGGCGAATCACGGGGCCGACGAGGGAGCCCTCATGCATGTCGGGCCCATCGTCATCCAGTCCTGGAACCGCTCGACGCCTCGCGCAGGAGGCTCCTCGACGAAGCGGAGGGCTGCCCCTCGGTGCCGGGCGCACGAGGGGGCACCGGCTACTTCGCCCGGTGCCTCGCGCACGGGGCCGATCACTGCGACGGGCAGTTCTGTCAGGACCGGCTCTCCGCGGGGAGCGGACGGACGCGCTGCGGCAGACGGCGGACCGGCGGGAGGCGGTGCAGGCGCGCCGGGCCGCCGACGTCGCGGCGCTGAGCGCCTGATGGGGACACCGGCCGCGCGGGCGGGCGGCCCACTCGGACCGTCGGCATCACGAACCGGAACCCCACGCAGGCCACCGGCACCGCGAGCCGACAAGCCGCTCGAGCCACCGGCACCGCGGGTCGACACCCGCTCAACCCGCCGACACCGCAAACCGGACACCCGCTCAAGCCACCGGCACGCCGAACCGGACACCCGCTCGAGCCACCGGCACCGCAGGCCGACAACCCGCTCGACCCGCCGGCACCCCGAACCGGACACCCGAGCAGGCCGACCACCCGACGCTCAAGCCCCCGGCTCCACAAGCCGGCCGCCAGCTCAGGCTTTCGGGGCCACCCTGCTCAGGCCGTTGATGATGCGGTCCATCGCGTCGCCGCCCGTCGGGTCGGTGAGGTTCGCGAGGAGCTTCAGGGTGAACTTCATCAGCAGGGGGTGCGTGAGGCCGCGCTGGGCCGCGATCTGCATGACCTTCGGATTGCCGATGAGCTTCACGAAGGCCCGGCCGAGCGTGTAGTAGCCGCCGTAGGTGTCCTTCAGGACGCGCGGGTAGCGCTGGAGGGCGAGTTCGCGGCTCGCGGGCGTCGGCCGGGCGTGGGCCTGGACGATGACGTCGGCGGCGATCTGGCCGGACTCCATGGCGTAGGCGATGCCCTCGCCGTTGAAGGGGTTCACCAGGCCGCCGGCGTCGCCGACGAGCAGCAGGCCCTTGGTGTAGTGAGGTTGGCGGTTGAAGGCCATCGGCAGGGCGGCGCCGCGGATCGGACCGGTCATGTTGTCCGGCGTGTAGCCCCAGTCCTCCGGCATCGACGCGCACCAGGCCTTCAGGACCTCGCGCCAGTCCAGCTCCTTGAAGGAGTCGGAGGTGTTGAGGACGCCCAGGCCGACGTTCGAGGTGCCGTCGCCCATGCCGAAGATCCAGCCGTAGCCGGGCAGGAGACGGTCCTCGGCGCCGCGGCGGTCCCACAGCTCCAGCCAGGACTCCAGGTAGTCGTCCTCGTGGCGCGGGCTGGTGAAGTACGTGCGCACCGCCACGCCCATCGGGCGGTCCTCGCGGCGGTGCAGGCCCATCGCCAAGGACAGCCGGGTGGAGTTGCCGTCGGCGGCCACGACGAGCGGCGCGCGGAAGGTGACCTCGCGCTTCTCCTCACCGAGCTTGGCGTGCACACCGGTGATGCGGCCGGTGCGGTCGTCGATGATCGGCGCGCCCACGTTGCACCGCTCGAAGAGCCGGGCGCCGGCCTTCTGGGCCTGCCGGGCGAGCTGCTCGTCGAAGTCGTCGCGCTTGCGGACGAGGCCGTAGTCGGGGAAGGAGGCGAGATCCGGCCAGTCGAGCTGGAGCCGCACCCCGCCGCCGATGATGCGCAGACCCTTGTTGCGCAGCCAGCCGGCCTCCTCCGAGATGTCGATGCCCATCGCCACCAACTGCTTGACGGCACGCGGGGTGAGGCCGTCGCCGCAGACCTTCTCGCGGGGGAACTCGGTCTTCTCCAGCAGGAGGACGTCGAGTCCGGCCTTGGCGAGGTGGTAGGCGGTGGTGGAGCCGGCCGGCCCCGCGCCCACGACGATCACATCGGCGGTGTTCTCGGAGAGGGGCTCGGTCACGACGGTCACGGCGGGATCTCCCCAAGTTCGTCAATCTTGCGTGCCGACCGGCACTGGACATGGGCAGTCTATGCAGCAGCATTCATCACCCGGCTGAAGGGCTGCCTCCGTGAACCGAGCTCTCCCCGCTGTACGGCTCCGCGTCCCCACTCACGAGGACGCGTTCGTCTGGCACCGGATCTTCGACGACCCGGACGTCATGGAGTTCCAGGGCGGCAAGGCCGCGGAACTCTCGGTCTACGAGGAGCTCACCGCCCGCCAGCGCCGGCACGACGCCGAGCTCGGCTTCTGCCTGTGGACCGTGCTCGACGAGTCGGAGCAGGTCATCGGGTTCACCGGCGCCCAGCCGTGGGAGCGGGCCTGGGGCCCGGCGGGTGAGATCGAGATCGGCTGGCGGCTGGGCCGGGAGCACTGGGGCAAGGGCTACGTCACCGCGGCCGCGCGGCAGACGCTGGAGCGGATGCGGGCGACCGGCGTACCGGGCGTCGTCGCGATGGTCGACGCCCGCAACAGCCGGTCCATCGCGGTGACCCGGCGTCTGGGGATGCGTCTCGCCGAGACGTTCACGACACCGGCCTCACAGCGGGCGGGGCACTGCTATCGGCTCGACCTCCAGGGCGATGACGGAGCGTAGTCGACTGTCACAGAAAGACACCTGTCGCTTCCGGCCGGTGCGGGGCGGGAGTTACCCTTCCTGTACCGCTGGGGGTGACATCTGTGCACATGTCCCGCAAGACACCCGAGGTGCGCGTACCGCGTCTGGTCGGCCTGATGGCCGTGGACGCGCGGGAGACGGCCCGGGCACAGGGTCTCCTCCTCAACGCGCCGGACCGGCCCGATGTCCACCTGGCCGTCGTCGACTACGTCGTACGCCAGTACCCGCAGGCCGGTGCCGAGGTGCCGCGGGACTCGATGGTCTACGTGTGGTTCGACTTCGGCCCGGGCGAGGGCGGCGGGGGCGTGCACGAACCGCGGCTCCCGCGTCCGCCCCGGGGTGGACTCCAGCGGGAGCTGGACGAGCCGGGTGAACCGTCCCCGGCCAGGGCGCTCAGCTCTCCTTGAAGCCCCGGTGCAGGGCGACGATTCCGCCGCTCAGGTTGCGCCAGGCCACCCGGGACCAGCCGGCCTTGCCCAGCCGCCCGGCCAGGGCGGGCTGGTCGGGCCAGGCGCGGATGGACTCGGCGAGGTAGACGTAGGCGTCGGGGTTGGAGGACACGGTCCGGGCGACCGGCGGCAGGGCGCGCATCAGGTACTCGGTGTAGACCGTGCGGAACGGCGCCCACGTCGGGTGCGAGAACTCGCAGATCACGATGCGCCCGCCGGGCCGGGTCACCCGGTGCATCTCGCGCAGCGCGGCGTCCGTGTCCTGCACGTTGCGCAGCCCGAAGGAGATGGTGACGGCGTCGAAGGTGCCGTCCTTGAAGGGGAGCCTCGTCGCGTCGCCTGCGGTGTACGGCAGCCAGGACCGGCGCTGCTTGCCGACCTGGAGCATGCCCTGGGAGAAGTCGCACGGGACGACGTAGGCGCCGGTGCGGGCGAAGGGCAGCGAAGAGGTTCCCGTGCCCGCGGCCAGGTCGAGGATCTTCTGCGCGGGGCGCGCGTCGACGGCCTTGGCGACCTCCTTGCGCCATCGCCGGTCCTGGCCGAGGGACAGCACGTCGTTGGTCAGGTCGTACCGTTCCGCCACGTCGTCGAACATCGAGGCGACTTCGTGCGGCTGCTTGTCCAGGGATGCGCGGGTCACGGGCCCATTCTTGCAGCACCCCCTCCGGGCAGGAGCCTTGGCTTCTTCCGTGCCGCCAGCCGGCCCCGGTGCGCAGGCGCTGGTCGCCGCCGACCTCGGCGCGCAGATAGCCGTCGAGGAGCATCACGCAGACCAGCGCGAGCAGGAGCAGCAGGGCGAGGATGACGCGCGGCCTCCGCAGCGCGGCGGCCTTGCCGGCGGCCCGCTCCGTCCGGGAGGGGGCGCGGCGCCGGCCGCGGGAGGGTGTGGTCGTGGTCATGGGGGCCAGGTCACTTGGCGCCGGCGGAGGCGGACGGGGACGGGACGGTGCCGCTCACGGCTCCCCGGGCCGGAGCCGACGGGAGGCCGCTGGGCCGGACGCCCGGGCCGCCGGGACCGCCGGGAACCCCCTCCGGTCGACCACCGCCGGGCTCCGCACCCGCGAACGGCGGCAAATGCGACGAAGTCGGGGACGTCCCCCAGCCCATGAAGGCCGCGCCGAGGACGGCCGCGTACCCGAGGCAGACGGCCCCGAGGAGGAGGCCGAACCGGCGCAGCAGCCGGGCTCGGCGACCGGAGTTGTCAACGAACACGGGGCCTTCGGCGGACCCGTTGCCGCGTTTGCGGCGGCGACCGCGAGGCGCGCGGTTTTCGATGGCGGGCTCGGAATGCATTCCCCGGACAGTAGGGCGTCTTTATCTGCTCTAAACTGGGGTTTCCTTATGAGAGACCCATGAGAGACGACGCAAACTGTCCTTTCTCTGAGAGTTCTCGGGAATGCCCGCGGAACTCGCCGTGCGCAATCGACATCGTGAGACGTTTGCTGCCGGGAAACGTACTTCCTGTCCGACCCCCAGACCTCGCAAGAACGGGAGCGCACGTCATGAGGAGTTACCGGAAACCGGTGGCGGCCGGGCTGGGCTGTCTGTTCGCCCTCGCCGCCGCGGGATGCTCCGGGCAGGGCGACGCGGCCCCCGCGGTGACGGCCGGGTCCGGCACCCCGTCCTCCGCCGGAACCGGCACGTCGTACGCCCCGTACGTCAGCGCCACCGAGGCCGCCGGCACCGACTCGGCCGGCTCCCCCACGACGTACAACCTGGCGTTCGTCATAGCCGACGGCGACGACTGCACCCCGCGCTGGAACGGCACGCACGCCATCGGCGACTCGGCCGTCACGTCCCGGATCGCCAAGCTCAAGGAAGACGGCGCCCGGGTACGGGTCTCCTTCGGCGGCGCCTCCGGCGACGAACTCGCGGTGAACTGCGACAGCGCTTCGGAGCTTGCGGCGGCGTACGGCACGGCACTCGACGCGGCCGGCACGGCCCTCGCGGACTTCGACATCGAGGGCGACGAACTCGCCGACGCCGCCTCCATCGCGCGGCGTTCGCAGGCGATCTCCCGGTTGCAGGAGGAACGGGCCGACCTGGACGTCTCGTTCACGCTCCCGGTCATGCCCTCGGGCCTGGAGGAGGACAGCCTCGCGCTGCTCGACGCCGCCAACGACAACGGCGTACAGGTCTCCACCGTCAACCTCATGACGATGAACTACGGCCCGTCGTACGACGGTGACATGGGCGGTTACGCCCTCACGGCCGCCAAGGCCGCGCACACCCAGCTGAAGAAGGCCTTCGGCACCTCGGACGCGACGGCCTGGCAGGGCATGGCGCTCACCTCGATGATCGGCGTCAACGACGTCGCCGGCGAGACGTTCACGCTCGCGGACGCCGCCGAGGTCCGCGCCTTCGCCGAGGAGAAGGACATCGCCTGGGTGTCGATGTGGTCGACGGCCCGGGACCGTCAGTGCGCGGACGGATCCGACACGGCCGAGGCGGCGACCGATTGCAGCGGGGTGACCCAGGAGCCGGGGGCGTTCGGGGAGGCGTTCGCGGGCTGACCCGTCCCGGGGGTCAGCGGCGGCGGTAGAGCAGGCGGCCCTCGACGACCGTCGCCACGCACCTCCGCGCGCCGTCTTCGGCCAGTGCGGCCTCGTCCGGTACGTCGAAGACGGCGAACGTCGCATCCATGCCCTCGTACGGCGGCAGGGGCATCAGGATGGCCTCCGTCAGGCTCCGCCCTGCCAGCGGGTCGAGGGTCGGCGTCCCCGGCGGGTCCCCGAACCGCTCCTCGGCCGTCATCCCCACCCGGTACACGGCGTCCAGCACCGCCGGCCGCAGCAAGTCGCCGGCCACCGCGACCGTTCCGTGCGCCAGCATCCGCTGCACTCCCCGCCGGGCGCTCGCGCCCCAGCGGGCGTCAGTCATCTCCAGCGACCCCAGGCGCTCGCCCATGAGCGGCTCGGTGCCCAGCTCAGCGACCTCGCGCGGGTCCGGATGATAGGCCCGCTCCAGCAGTTCGGGGCCGTACGGATTGAGCAGCCCAGGGGTCAGGAGTCCCGGCCAGCGCCGAACACGCGCCGTCGGATGCGCGGACGCCAGCTCCTCGTACGGACCCACGGCCGCGATCTGCCGGCCTTCGACCAGCACCCCGCCGCCCGGCAGCGGAGGCCACTGGGCAGCTCCCGACACCACGAGGTCCGCGGTGTGGATCGTCAGCACGGTCGGGTCAGTTGGAAGCCAGCAGCTTCAGCTCGGGGTGAGCCGTGCCGCCCTCGATGGCCGTCGAGGAGATGTGCGAGACCACACGGTCGTCGACCGGGTCGTTGGCCGGGTCGTCGTGGACGACGAGGTGCTCGTACGTGGTCGCGCGCTGGGCGGGCACCCGGCCCGCCTTCCGGATCAGATCGATGATCTCCATCCGGTTGGACCGGTGCTTGGCACCGGCCGACGACACCACGTTCTCCTCCAGCATGATCGAGCCGAGGTCGTCGGCACCGTAGTGCAGGGAGAGCTGCCCGACCTCCTTGCCCGTGGTCAGCCACGAGCCCTGGATGTGGGCGACGTTGTCCATGAACAGCCGCGCGACGGCGATCATCCGCAGGTACTCGAAGAGCGTCGCCTGCGTGCGGCCCTTCAGGTGGTTGTTCTCGGGCTGGTAGGTGTACGGGATGAAGGCGCGGAAGCCGCCCGTGCGGTCCTGGACGTCCCGGATCATCCGCAGGTGCTCGATGCGCTCGGCGTTGGTCTCGCCGGTGCCCATGAGCATGGTGGAGGTGGATTCGACGCCCAGGTTGTGCGCGATCTCCATGATCTCCAGCCAGCGCTCGCCGGACTCCTTCAGCGGGGCGATGGCCTTGCGGGGCCGCTCGGGCAGCAGCTCGGCACCGGCGCCGGCGAAGGAGTCGAGCCCGGCGGCGTGAATCCGCTGGATGGCCTCCTCCACGCTCACCTTGGAGATCCGGGCCATGTGCTCGACCTCGGACGCCCCCAGGCTGTGGATGACCAGCTGCGGGAACTCCTTCTTGATCGCCGCGAAGTGCTTCTCGTAGTACTCGACGCCGTAGTCCGGGTGGTGCCCGCCCTGGAACATGATCTGCGTGCCGCCCAGCTCGACGGTCTCCGCGCACCGGCGCAGGATGTCGTCCAGGTCGCGCGTCCAGCCCTTGGCGGTGTCCTTGGGAGCGGCGTAGAACGCGCAGAACCGGCACGCCGTCACGCAGACGTTCGTGTAGTTGATGTTGCGCTCGATGATGTACGTCGCGATGTGCTCGGTCCCGGCGTACCGGCGGCGGCGCACGGCGTCGGCGGCGGCGCCCAGCGCGTGCAGCGGGGCGTCCCGGTAGAGCACGAGCGCTTCGTCCGGGGTGATCCGCCCACCGGCGGCTGCACGGTCGAGGATGGGCTGAAGGTCGGCCTTCTCGGTCACCGGGCGTCCCTTTCGTAAGGGTTGTGGACGGACCAGCCCAGCGTACGCCAGGGGTTCGGGCGGCTGGACGTCAGGCCGTGCGGGCGGGGCCGGGGTACGGGGTGGGCGGCGGCGCCGGGGCCGAGAGGCGCTGCGGCTTGCGCCGCCGGGCGAGCCACAGCACGATCGCGGCGTAGAGCAGGTCGGTGGCCATGGCGGCGAGGGCCAGCTGCCAGGGCGCGTCGGCCGCGGTCTCGTCCGACACCAGTCCGTCGACGACCGCGGCGGAGGCGCCGAAGGCCAGCAGGTTGTTCAGGACGTGCAGGGCGATGGCCGCTTCCAGTCCCCCGGTGCGGATCGTGAGCAGCCCCATCACCAGGCCGTTCACCAGCAGACCGAGGAAGCCCCATCGGGTGCCCCAGCCGTGGGCCGCGGCGAACAGCACGGCCTGCGGGACGACCACGAGCCACGGGGAACGCAGGAAGGCGCCGACCGCCTGGATCAGCCAGCCGCGGAAGACGTACTCCTCGGCCGCGGCCTGCAACGGGACGAGGACGGCCAGCACGGCCAGGGCCGCGAGGAAGCTGCGCCAGCCCACCCACGTGTCGGACTCACCCGACTCGCCCGGCAGGAGGAAGGCCGTCACCGTGAGCAGCAGGATGGGCGGCAGCCCGGCCAGCAGACACCACCCGAGCCAGCCGATCCGCAGCCGTCCGGTCACCGACGAGACGGTGCCGACGGGCCGTCTCGCCGGCCACAGCGTGGCCAGCAGCACCAGGGGCAGGGCTATCGCGATGGACACGAGATCCATCGCCGTGTTCCCGACCGGCCCTAAGTCGGCACCGCCGTCCGGCAGTTCAGGGGCACCGAGCGCTGTTCCGAGAACGTAGGAGACGACGGCCAGCACCAGGACGAGCACGACGTAGGCGACGGCCATCAGCAAGGTGCCGACCGACGACCGCCACCAGCGGTGACGACCTGTGGCGCGGTCCAGGCGGTGGTAGGGGTGGCCGGTGGGGTCGGGGGACGGGGCGGTGGGGTACGGGGGCATACCGACGGGGTACGGGGGTGTATTTGTCATGATCAGCATCATGACAGTGCCGGTCGGGCAGATCCCAGGCGTTCCAGCGACGGCATGGCCTGATGCCCCTGCGAGGGCCGGGCGCCGGTGTCAGGCCGTGTACGCGCCCACGAGCAGGCCCAGGAACGCCCCCGCGATCAGGAACGGGCCGAACGGGATGGCTGTCTTGCGGTTGGCCCGGCGGAGGATCATCAGGGCGACGCCGTACAGCGCGCCCAGGAGGAAGCCCGCGAAGGTGCCGAGCATGACCGTCGGCCAGCCGTACCAGCCGAGGGCGGCGCCGGTGCCGAGGGCGAGTTTGACGTCGCCGAAGCCCATGCCCGCGGGGTTGATGAGGAACAGGACGACATAGCCGCCGCCCAGGGCGAGGGAGCCGAGCAGCGCGGTCGTCCAGTGGCCCGCGTGTTCGGGGACCAGGGCGGTGAGGCCGAGCAGAGCCAGGGCGGCACCGGCGAAGGGGAGCGTGAGCGGGTCGGGCAGGCGCCGTACGCGGAAGTCGACCACCGTGAGCAGGACGCCGACCGGCGCGAGCAGCAGCCAGACCGCGAGCTCGGGGCGGGTGCCGGTCGCGGCGGCGAGAACCGCGCAGACCAGGGCGGTGGCGATCACCAGGGGGGCCGTACGCGGCCCGTATCCGGGCTCCGCGCACTCCGGGCATGCCGCCCGCCCGAGCCAGCCCCTGACGGCGTGCCCGCCTGGACACTCCTTTCGCCACCCCTCCCCCGAGGGCGCCGAGAACCGGTAGGCCGCGCGCGGCAGCACCGCTCCCGCCGCCGCGCCCCACAACGCGGCGGCGACGACCAGCAGCCCGGTGCTCATCCCGCCGCGGCGATCGCGTCGCGCCACGCCGGCAGCAGCTCGTCGAGCAGTGCCTCGGTGCGCGGCGGCAGCCCGCGGGCCCCGCTGCGGCCGATGAGGTCGGTGGCGAGGACGGTCAGCCGGTCCGTGTCGCCCGTGGCGTGCGTGGCACGCAGCAGCTCGTGCCACAGGCGCTCGTCGGCCGGGGCGGTGCGCAGAGCCGCGTTCAGCGCCTCGATGGCCTTCTCCGCGCGGTTCTTCTCCATGTGGAACTCGCACAGCGCCAGCCCCGTGTCCGCGACCAGCAGCGGCAGTTGGGCATCGACGATCTCGTGGGTGAGCCACCGGTAGCGGCCCTCGGGCCGGTCGGCGAGCAGCGGCCCGCGCACCAGCACGAGCGCGTCGGTGAGCAGCCGCCCGCGCACGGCCCGGCTGTCGACGCCCTTGCCCTGCGTGGCCTCGTGGTAGAGGGACCGCAGCACGTCCAGGTCGGAGACGACGGTCTTGGCGAGCGTGAGCCGGCCCGAGGCGTCGGTGGCGAGGCGGGGCGTGCCGTCGGGGTCGGTGCCGAGCCAGTCGCGCAGCCGGTCCAGCAGCGCGTTGCGTACGTCGTCGGTGACGCCGCGCGGCCACAGCGCGGAGGACAGCACGCGCGGGTGCACGCCCTCGCGGTGCAGGAGCAGCAGGGCGAGCGCCTCGTGCAGCAGCGCGCTGCGCTCCCCGTCCGGGTCGTCCAGGCCGATGATCTCGTACGGCCCGACGAGCCGGGCGTACACGGCCGGCCGCCCCTGCTCGCTGATGTCGACGAGGAACGGCGGGGCGGTCGCGGGCCCGTCGGTGTCACGCTCCGGGTCGGCCTCGACGAACAGCTCGACCACGGCCCGCTGCTGGGCGGCCGGCAGCAGCTGGGCGTCGAGTTCGAGGCCGAGAAGCGGCGCCAGCAGCTTGCCCTGGCCGGTGATCTCCATCTCCCAGGCGGCGCCCGGCAGATCGCCGGTCTCGGTGCCGACGAGGTACCCGATGCCGAGGCGGCTGGCGTCGGCGGCGAGTTCGGCGAGCTTGACGGCGTCCTCGGCGGACGGCTGGGCGGCGAGCAGGACCAGGTGCGGGGCCCAGCGGGTGTGCTGGGCGGGCCCGGTGCGGCCGGTGAGGACGGAGTCGTGCCCGGCGGCGCCCAGCGCTCCGCGCCGCTGCCGCGTCTCGGCCTCCATGGTCTCGACGAGCGCCTCGATGTCCTCGAGGTGCCGGATCCGGTTCGGGGCGAGGGGGGTGAGGTCCTCCCCGAAGCCGACGAGCGTGATGGTCATGCGGTCGGACCAGCCGTTGGTCGCCAACTCGGCGGCCACCGAAGCGAAGACGGCGGCCCGGTCGGCCTCGCGGCCGCTGAGCGACACGATGCCGGGCACGGCCTCCAGATTGAGCAGCAGCCGAGAGTCGTCCATGGTGCCGAGGCTGACGAGACCCGGGTAGGGCGCGGCCGTGTCGACGTCCTCGTAGCGCTCGGCGTCGGTCCGGGAGAGCATCCAGAAGGTCTGGTCCTGCCCCTGCTGCCAGGGGGCCGGGGGTTTCCCGGCGGGCTGGGCGAGCTGGAGGTGCAGGTCGCCGTTGCTGAGCCAGGCCGCGTAGACGACCGGCAGCGCGCGCGACTCCTCGGCCAGGGAGGCGGCGAGACCGCGCAGAGACCGGTCGAGCAGCCGTACGCCCTCGGGGTCGGCGCCGACGAGCAGCGCGTCCTGGACGTCCTGCGCGTCCCCGGTCGGCGTGGGCGGCTCCATGCCGCGCCGCCCGCCGACGGCCCCGAACGCCGACTGCCACAGCGCCTGCCGGCGCCGCCGTCCCAGGGCGCCGAGGAGACCGGCGGCGAGGAGGGGCGCGGTGAGGAGGGCTTCGGGGAGGCCGAAGGAGCTGTCGGACTCGGCGCCGACGGCGGTGGCCTGCTGGTGCCCGGTGTCGTGGGCGGGCCGCTGCTGGTCGGGGACGGACACCTGGGTGGCGCCGCCACCGGCGTGCTCGTGTCCGCCGCCCTGGGCACCTGCGCCTTGCGCATGGTCGCCGGTCTGGGCGTAGTCGCTGATCTGCTGCTGCACGTCGGGCGACACGTTGGGCGCCTCGTCGGGCATCTCGACGAGGTCGCCGCCGCGGGCGTCGCCCGGCATCTCCATGATCCACCCGGGCCGAATGAGACTGGCCTCGGAGAGCTTGGACCCGTCCGGCTGCACGCGGTCCTTGTTGAGCTCGAAGATCTCCTTGTAGCGACGCCCGTCACCGAGGTGCCGTTGCGCTATCTCCCACAGGGAGTCGTGGTGACGCCCCTCGGGCGGCTGGATCCGGTAGTACTTCGTGTCGCCCTGCTTGGCGGTGCTGCCGCCGGCGTCGGCGTGGGCGGCGGCGTGCGAGGCCTGCTCGGCGAGGACGGCCGCGGCGCCGGCGGCCTGATCCTGCTGCTGGGCGAAGAGCCCCGGGGTGGCCTGGGCGGCCGCGACGGTCGGCTTCTGGTTGGCGTCGTAGCTGTTCCCGAGCTGCGACAGCCCGGGTGCGAAGCTGGCGGCGGTGGCGCCGACGAGCAGCAGCGCGGCGACGAGCTGCCGCGCCAGCAACTGACTCGGCCCCGCACCGGGCACCCGCCCCGGCACGCCGACACCCGACAGCGCGGCCTTCATCTCCACGAGCACACACGCCGTGAACTGCGCCCACGCCAGCCACACGATGACGGTGAGAATGTTCAGGAACGTGTGGACCGTGATCTCTTGCTGCAGCCAGTCGAAACTCGGCACCCCGTTCGGCAGCGGCCACCCGATCTGCGTGGCCAGCGCGCCCGGCACGCCGACGAGCAGCACGGCCAGGGCGACGAAGGCGAAGAACGCCTTGACGCAGTCCCCGAACGACCGCCGCCGGAGCCTCACCGGCTGCGGCGTCCGGTTCCTGGGGGCGGCCGTGGCTCCCGTCGTTCCCGTCGTACTTCCCGTCGAGCTTGACGAGCTTGAGGTGCGGCGTCGCGGCATGGCGGGTGTCCTGGGGTCGTGTGTGGAGTGAGGTGAGGCCGAGCTGTGAGGTGAGGGGTGTGCGCTGAGCCTACAGAGATCTTATGGACTCTTACGGAGGGCGTCGAAGGGCGGATCGAAGGAAGCGCATGGGCGTCCGATTTGCCCATGAAGTCACGGGAGTTCGCTCCTGGACCGGGCAACCGGGACCATCACCTTCGCATTCGCCACGCATGCCTCTCACAATCCCCACGCAGTCCACCACGGCCTGTCAAGGCCGCATTACCCACCCTTGATAGCTTCGTTCTCTACCGCACACGCAATACGACGATCGAACAACGGGGGAGATCCGCCAGTGGCTCGCCGCGCTCTGAAGACAACAGCCGCCGCGCTCACTGCGGCAGCGGCCCTGCTGCTCACCGCCTGCGGCGGGGGTGGCAACGACTCGTCGGACGACATCAAGGGAGCCGACAAGGGGGCCGGCAGCCCTTCCGCTTCGGCCTCCGGGGCGACGTCGACCGATGTCGAGCGGCCTGACGTGAGTGTCCCGAAGGACCTGGATCTGGTCTTCGACTTCGAGAAGCCGTCGGACCGGAACAGCGCGGCAGCCCTCGAAGACGCCGCGAACTACATTCGGGCGCTGAACCACGGCATCACAAAGCAGGATCCGAATGATCCCGCCTTCCAGTTCTACTCGTCGGGTCAGGCTGCCCAGTACGCGCACTCGCAGATCAAGGAGTACGTGGACGGCGGCTGGACGCTGACGGGCAGGGACCGGTATTACGACGCCGACATCAGCCCTGGCGACGAGTCCGAGAAGGTCAAGACGGTCAACGTCACCTTCTGTGAGGACCAGTCCAAGGTCTTCGGCAGGGAAGTCAAGAGCAAGAAGGTCCACCGCACGAAGGAAAGCCTGGCCAGTTATCAGAAGTTCACCCTCCTCATGACGTCCGTGCAGGACAACCCGGTCTGGCGGGCCCAGCGGGTCACCGTCGAGGGGAAGGCAGCCGAATGCCGAGGGTGACCGCGTCCCGGCGGACGAAGCTGATCGTGGGGCTGGCGGCTGGTTGCGTCCTGTGGACCGCTGGTACGGCTCACGCCGACAAACCGGTCGGCGGCGAAGCGGCACCGCCTCCGCAAGGCGGAAGCGACGGCAAGGGGGGCCTGTCGGCCTCGGTCTCCAACATCCGGGTCACGTACCCGAGTGGTGGAGACGGCGGCGGGAAGGAAGGCAACCTCGGCACCGTCGATCCCACCTGGAAGCCCCCCGCCTGCTGGTACGAGCCCGCCTTCAGCCCGGAGCAGTTGAAGAAGTTCGTGGACTCGGACGGCGGCGGCGATGTCGGAATCCACGAGTCCTGGTTCGGCAAGGGCCTGTGGACCGACCACTACCGGGACGGCAAACCGGCCGACAACTTCGATCTGAAGGCGGCGACGAACAGCTCCGCCGAGGGCTACAAGGACTACAACCTCGGCAAGGACGGCTACTTCTGGCGTGGTGTCGCCCCTGACCCCGACGCCTCGGACTCGTGGGACTGCGGCCGCATCATGTTCTGGGTCGACGCCGGTGAGGTCCCGGACGATCCGAACGCGCCCACCCCGAAGACGCTCGCCGAGTACGCCTATAACAAAGTCAAGGTCCCCGAGACCGAGGTGGAGCTCAAGCCGGCCGGCAAGTCGACGGTGAACCTCCCGACCTGGGTCTGGCTCGACAAGGGCACCTTCAAGGACGTCAAGGTCCGCGCCGCACTGCCGAACACGGGCCTGTGGGCGGAGACCACCGCCAAGCCGGTCGCCCTGCACCTGGACCCGGGCACCGAGGACGCCGAGGTCTTCCCCGCCTCCGGCGACTGCGAGATCAACGACGACGGCTCCATCGGCACGCCGTACACCAAGGGCGCCGCCGACAAGACCCCGCCGTGCGGCATCCGCTACCTCCGCGCGACCGACGGCACCCCGTACCAGCTCTCCGCCAGCGTCACCTGGAAGATCACCTGGCAAGGCTCCGACGGCTCCGACGGCGACCTGCCCGACGGCACCTTCGAGACCACCCAGGACATGAACGTCCAGGAGATCCAGTCGATCAACCGCTGAGTGACTCCAGCGGCGTGTGACGTGAAGGAAGGGCATGGGCGAGGAACCCGAGCGCTGCCGGGTCGAGTCCGCGTGCTCACCTGCCATTCCGGAGCCGCCCAGCCGCAAGTAATCCAGGAGATGGCGAACTCTCTGGGAGTCCCCGTCAAGGCTCCTGCCAACGCGGTCGGTGTGCCCAGCTTCGGCGAAGGTCCCTTCACCCCGCACATCAGGGACGAGGGCGTGTGGCTCACCTTCCTTCCGATGGCCTGAAGACGGCGGCAGCACAAGGAGTTTCGATGATTCGTCCCGTAGGGTTCTTCTCCGAACTCTCCCCCGGCTGGGGCCTGGCGGAGTCTGGTTCGATCAAGGATGCCGTGAGGTCCTCGGCCGGGCCGGACGAGAGCCGCATCCTCGACTATCTCAGGAACGGCACGGCAATCTGGAGTGAGATGAGTGCGGGACCGGACGTCCTGGACCCCGACGCACCCGACCTGACAGGCGTCGGCTCGCTCTTCACCGACGGCACCTGGCTCTGGCGCGAGGATCTCCCCTATTACGTGGCCAAGTATCACGTTTCTCTGCCAGACGAATTCGTCGAGCACATCAGGGCCCTGAACTACGAGACCCCGCCGGTACCCGATACCAGGTTGATCGATATTGCGACCCAGGATCTCGGAATCCACATGTGACGGAATCACCGGCAGCAAAAGAACAGGTGTTCCGTACCGCGCTGACATGAGCTCCATGCTCCGCAAGATGGCCAAGGACGCGCACGACTCCGGTGCGCTGTACCTGGGCTGCATGGCGGAGAACTTCGACGGCATCCCGCTCTCCGCGACCGTCACCGTCTCCGTCCTCGGCGCGCGGAACAAGCAGGGCGTTCCCCTGTCGACGGACCCCCGGGCCATCGCCGACAGCCTTCGCGCCATCACCGCCCGCCGTGAAGGCGACGCCTGGCGCAAGGTCACGACGGTCGACATCCCGGAGCTCGGTCCGGCCGCGCGCACGTACGGCGTCGAGGACGTGCCCGTCGCGGAGGGGGACAGCCGTACCCTGCGTATGGTGCTCACTCAGACGTACGTCCCCGTACCGAAAACCGCCGACCAGGTCGTCCTCATCTCCGGAGCCAGCCCCGTGCTGGACCTGGCCGACGCCTTCCATGACATCTTCGACGCTGTGACGAGTACCTTCCGCTTCGTCTGACCGTCCGACCCGCTGGGGGAATCCGCATGGGCAAGGGCAAGAGCGACCTCGCGCTTCCGCTGACCGAGCTGGAGAGCTACGGACGCCGGCTGCGGTCCATCAAGACCCGTCTGAATCACACCAAGAAGCTCTTCGCGTCGTACAAGGACGACATCGGCGACGGCAGTGTCAATGACGCGCTCGACGATTTCGAGTCCAACTGGGAAGACGGGCGCGAGGACATCACGCAGCAGCTGGATGCGCTGGCGAGTATGTCCGATGCCGTGGTGCGCGAGTTCAAGAAGTTGGATGACGAACTCGCCAAGAAGGTGAACGACGCCATGAAGACCGAGGACAAGCGGGGCGGTAAGGGCGGCAAGGGGGACGCCGGGGGGAAATAGACCGCCGGCCCGAGACGCGAGACACACCAAAAAAGGGCCCCTGGATCCGGAGATCCGAGGCCCTTTTCGTGTGCGTTCGTCAGGAAGCGACGGCCGCGTTGAGGTGCAGGTCCGCCGCGATGCCCTGCGGCGAGACGGCGACGCCCAGGCCGCCGCCGACGCCGGCGGTGAGGCCGGCGGCCGTGGTCTCGACGTAGAGACCGGCAGCGGCGCCGGCACCCGCGGCAGCACCGCCCGCCTGGCCGCCGGCGATGGTGTCCAGCTCGGCGTCGGACATCTGGGCGGTCTGGATCTGCGGGGTGAAGGCCATGGAGGGCGGTTCCCTTCGGTTTAATGGTTCGAAGTGCTCGAGCGTGACCGATCAAAGCACGTCGGGAGAAGGGGCGGCCAGTCAGTGCTCAGTCCGTGGATATGAGTGTGAGTGGAATTCGGGGCGCGCATACACGGGTGTGACCATTCGGTCACCTGAAACCTCACGGCCTTCACACCTTCTGCCACTTCGCGATACAGGAATGCAGCCCACAGTGCGGGAAATGAGCCGGTCTCGCTTACTGCCCCACTCCGTCCCGACCTCACGGTGAACGGTGTGCAGATTCGCCGAATGTTCCGGACCGGCTCAGCCGACCTCGTTCTGCGCCACTGCCTGCCCGTGGACCACCACGTCACCGCCGTAGAACATCCCCGTGAAGACCGGGGAGTACGTGAGTTGCACCTCGACCTCGACCTGCTCGGCGTTCGCGGCCACGCAGTGGGTCGCGCCGATGTCCGCGCCCGTCATGTCCATCTCGCGGGCGAAGGCCTTCACGCGGGCGTCGCAGTTCTCGAAGTTGATCGGCGCGGGGCCGCCCTCGTTCTCGTAGAGGGCGTCGCGGTCGATGTCCTGGGCGGCGTAACGAGCGGCCTGTTCGGCGATGTCCGCGGCGCGTTCCCGCTTGGAGATGGACAGGCCGCCGTCGATGACGAACGCGGAGAGCGACAGGAAGACGAGCGTGAAGATGATGACCGCGCCGGCGCCCGAGCCCCGGTCGTCCACCTGTGCGCGGCGGGCCGCCCAACGCGCCCGCCAGTACGGCCGGAAGTGTTTCACGCCGACCTCCGGAACGGGTCGAGCGGGGAGCTGAAGCTCGACGACAGGGTCGTCGGGACGTCGAGGCCGAGCATGGCGAGGCCCCGCACCTGGCAGCTCACCTCGACCGTGAAGATGGTGTCCGGTTCGAAGCCCTGACTGGTCTGCGTGACGGACACCGGGCCCGAGCAGACGTCCGCCAGGTTGGCCTCCGCGGCCTTCTTGGCCTCGGCCATGGCCGTCGCGTGGTCCTTCTGGATCGAACCCGCGCGGGCCGCGTCCCGGGCCGCGCCGTCCAGCGCTCCACGGCCGTCCACGAGTTGGCCGAAGGCCACCAGGACCAGGATGAACAGGATCATCACCGGTGCGAGGATCACGACCTCGACGGTGGACAGGCCTCGGTCGTCCGCGGCCCGGCGGACCTTCTCGACAGAGGGGACGGACATGTCAGTTCCCCTCTTCCTGTACGAACCGCTCCACCGGCCCCACCGACTGCGCGTGCACCGTCAGATCCAGCCCCGGAAACACCGTCGGCACCCGCGCCGCGATCTCCACGCCCACCGTGTTCTGCTCCGGCTGCACCATCGTCACGTCCGGGGAGAGGACCAGCTGCGGGCCGAGCTGGCGGATGTAGCTGTCCACCACGTCCCGCGCCTCGCCCCGCCACGCGCCCGGCTGTTCGTCGGCCGTGGCGCGGGCCTTGCGGGCACCGGCCTGGGCCGCCGCCTGGGCGACGTGGTCCGCGAAGAAGTACAGGGCGAACTGCACGGTCGCGAAGATCAAGAAGAAGAGGACCGGGGTGAGCAGCACGAACTCGATCGCGGTCATGCCTGAGTCGCCGCGGGTGGCCGCCCGTTTCCGTGCGGCCCGCACCCAGCGGCGTGCCCGTCTGCTGACGTCTGCCGGCATCCCCGTGAACCCCGTTGCTCCTGAGACGACGATCAGCAGGTCTTGCCCGCGTCGGCACCCTTGATGCAGTCGCCGACCTTGTTCGCGCCCTCGCTCAGCGCGGCGTTGATGATGGCGGCCACCACACCGACGATCGCCACGACGACCGCGGAGATGATGACCCACTCGACCGCGGAGGCACCGCGGTCGAGCTCACCGGAGCGGGCACGCTCGGTGCGGGCCTGGAGGAAGGTGACGAGGAAGTCCACGGCCGGGATGCCGGTGTGGAAGGTACGTCCGTTCATGACGTCTTGTCCTTTCGAAATCGGTTCACGAGGTTCTGGAGTTGTGAAGGTCGCTGCAAGGCTCATGCACGGCTCACTGCACCTGGAACACCCGCATCGCCGCCGGAAAGATCAGGAACACCAGGAACCCGGCGCACAGCAGCAGCTGCGCCACGAGCATCGACTGGGACTTCTCGCCCGCGCTGCCCTCGATCTCGGCGAGTTCGCGGTGCCGCATGGTCTCGGCACGGGAGGCGAGGGACTCGCGGACCTTGGCGCCGTCGTCCGCGACCAGGGCCAGGGAGGCGGAGAGGTCCTTGAGCTCCTCGACGCCGATCTCCTCGCCGAGCGCGCCGAGCGCCTGCCACTGACTGACGCCGGTGATGCGGGCGTCGGACAGGGCGTTGCGGATGCGCTGGTTGGCCCAGCCGTCGGAGACCTCGGCCGCCGCCATCAGGGCCTCGGGCAGACCGCGTCCGCCGGCGAGGCTCATCGACACCAGGTCGAGGTACGCGCCGATCACGCGCCGCAGGTCGCGCCGCTTCTCGGCCGCGTCCCGCCGTACCTCCAGGTCGGGCAGGAAGAAGAAGACGGCCGCGAAGAGCAGGGCCAGCCAGACCGGGATGATCGGACTCCTGCCGAAGCCCAGCGTGTAGACGATGGCGAACAGGAACGGGCCGAAGAACAGGCCGGCCACACCCAGCAGCACCTTCGTCGCCAGGAACTTCTCCCAGCTGCGGTCCAGCACCGCGAGGTCCGCGCGCAGCGAGCGCTGCTCCCAGCCCTGCTGCAGGTAGAACTCCGAGACGCGCAGGCCGACTTCGGCCCGCAGCGCGCCCAGGCGTCCCTTCTCCCGTTCGACGCGGGCCGACTCGTAGGCGGAGCCGCGGGCCCGCATCGCGTCGATCCGCGCGACCTGTGAGACCGCGCTGCGCTTGCTGGGCATGAGGGCGCGGACGAGGGCGTAGATGCCCAGGCCGAGGACGGCGCCGACGACGAGCGGCATCGTGAGGTCCATCAGCGTGCCCCCTCTTCCTGCGGCAGCCGCTGCTGGGACTGCGCGTGCGACGGCGTCCTGGGGCGGACAAACTGGACGGAGGCCTCGTCGCGGACGAGGAAGCGCTCGGGCGTCTCGATGGTGGACAGCTTGCGCAGCCACCAGAAGCCGAGTGCGAACAGGCCGCAGACACAGGCCAGGACGAGCTGGCCGACGGCCGTTCCGTACGGCGCCACGAAGTCGCGGTTGAAGATCGACAGGCCGAGGACGAACGCGATGGAGACCGCGACGACGATCTGCACCGACCTGCGGGTGGACGCGCGCTGGGCCATGACCCGCTGGCGCATGTCGACCTCCTCGCGGGCCGACTTGGCCAGGGCGCCGAGCACTTGGCGCAGACCCGGGCCGCGCAGGCGGGCGTTGAGGATGAGGGCCGCGACGATGATGTCGGCGGAGGCGTCGTCGATCTCGTCGGCGAGCTGCTGGAGCGCCTCGGGCAGCGGGGTGCGGGCGCGCAACCGGTCCACGAGGGCGTCGAGGTGGGGCCGCAGGACGGGGGCCGCGGCGCGGGCGGAGGCCGGGATGGCCTGCTCCAGGCCGACGGCGCCGGCGATGGTGTCGCGCAGGGACTCCGTCCAGGAGGCCAGGGCCTCCACGCGGCGCATGGCGGCCCGTTCCTCGCCGGCACCGCCGAACAGGCGGTCCCAGAAGAAGACGAGGACACCGGCCGCGATGCCCGCGACGGCCCAGCGGGTGAGGACGAGGACGACCAGGCCGACGATGGCGGCGAGTGAGCCGCGCCGGCCGGCGAAGCGGATGAGTTCGCTCGCCCGCTCGGCGGCCTTCTGCTTCTCGTGGTCGGGCTTGGCGGGCAGTCCGCGGACGGCGATGAGCAGGAGGGCGAGTCCGCCGCCGACGGCGACGCCGCTCCCTATCGCGTACAGGACGGTGGTGGAGAACAGGCCGCCCATGGAGCCGAGCGAGCCGATGGCCGTGTAGGTCGTGTTCATGCCCGGCTCACCCCCAGGTCCCGGACGGCCGGTAGCCGTGTGCCATCAGTTCCTCCAGGCAGGCTATGGGGGCGTGCGGCACGATCCGGCCGTCGGGAGCCTCCGCGAACACCTCGCTGGACAGCACGCGTCCGTCGACGCCGTTGACCTCGCGGACGGAGGTGACCATGCGCTGGAGGCGGCCGCCGTTGCCGTAGTTGTTGCGCCGCTGGATGAAGACGACGAAGTTGACCGCGCCCGCGATCAGCATCTGGCTGGCCTCGATGGGCAGCCGTTCCGTGGCCTGCAGCGCGTAGGTGGAAATACGGTTGAAGACCTCGTGCGAGCTGTTGGCGTGGATCGTGGACAGGGAGCCGTCGTTGCCCTGCGACATCGCGTTGAGCATGGTGACGATCTCGTCGCCGAGGACCTCACCGACGATGACGCGGGAGGGGTTCATACGCAGCGAGCGCCGCACCAGTTCCGCCATCGAGATGGTGCCCTGTCCCTCGGAGTTGGGCAGGCGTTCCTCGAAGGCGACGACGTTGGGGTGCAGGTCGGGGAAGGTGTCGAGGCCGAGCTCCAGGGCCCGTTCGACGGTGATGAGGCGCTCGTGCGGCGGGATTTCGTTGGCGAGTGCACGCAGGAGCGTGGTCTTACCGGCGTTGGTGGCGCCGGCGATCATGATGTTCTTGCGGGCGCGGACCGCGCAGGCCATGAAGTGGGCGACCTCGGGCGTGAGGGTGCCGTTGCCGACGAGGTCGGAGATGAACACCTTGCCCATGCGCGCCCGGCGGATGGACAGCGCGGGGCGCCGGGTGACGTCCATGACGGCCGACAGTCGCGAACCGTCGGGCAGCCGCAGGTCGAGCTGCGGGTTGGCGGAGTCGAAGGGACGCGAGGACAGACCCGAGTACGCGCCCAGCACCTGGATGAGCTCGATGAGCTCCTCGTCGGTCTCGGCGACGGGTTCGCCCTGCACCTCGCGGCCGTCGGCGTACCCGACGAACACCTGGTCGCAGCCGTTGATGTCGATGTTCTCGACCTCGGGGTTGTCCAGCAGCGGCTGGAGCCGGCCGACGCCGAACAGCGCGGCGTGCACGGCGGCCGCGTACTGCTCCTCGGTCTCGGCGTCCAGCGGCGTACGGCCCGCGTTGATCTCGGTGCGGGCGTACTCCTCCAGGATCTGGGCGATGACGGCACGGGCGTACTGCCGTTCGTCCTCCGTGGACATCGGAGTGACGCCCGCGACCTGGTCCTGCCGGCGCTGCTCGGCGATGCGGTCGCCGGCGTCCTGGCGGAACCGCTTGACCAACTGGTGGTCGACAGCGGTCATGCGCCGGCCCCCGCGTGGCCCTGCATCTGGCCCGGGGCGTGCGGGGCGTGGTGGGCCTGGGGTGTCTGGTTGGCCTGGGCGGAGGCGGCCCACGCGGCGCCGTACTGCTGGTAGAGGT
This sequence comes from Streptomyces sp. NPDC093598, assembly GCF_044764825.1. Classification (NCBI taxonomy): domain Bacteria; kingdom Bacillati; phylum Actinomycetota; class Actinomycetes; order Kitasatosporales; family Streptomycetaceae; genus Streptomyces; species Streptomyces sp. NPDC093598. The sequence goes on from NZ_JBIWIV010000004.1 coordinate 598,283, forward strand.
CGGCGGCGACCTTGCGGGCCGAGCGGATCAGCAGCGACTTGTCGAGACGCCCGCGCTTACGGCCGGCCAACTGGTCGGCGCCGGCCGGGTCGTCGGCGATGGTGCCGACCACGCGGGCCCCGGTCTGGGCGTGCACGAGCATGTCGTTGACCTGCGAGGCGAGCTTGCCGGCCGTGCCGGTGTCGGCGATCAGGACGACGCCGATCATCGGAGTGCCGAGGCTCGCGGCGCCGCGCGGTCCGCCGTGCAGCTTGCCCGCGAGGGCGGCGGCGCGGTCACGGACGCGGGCGATGGCCTCCGGCTCGGTGCGCGAGATCAGCAGCACGAGCGCGGCGTGCGGGAACAGTTCGACGGCCGGGGTGTCCCCGCTGATGCGTCCGCAGTCGGCGATGACGTCGGCGGCGGCGTGCGGGGAGTCGGCGAGGGAGTTGAAGGCGTGCCCGAGGGTCGGCCACAGCCCGGCCAGGCCGGCTGCCTGCTCGGCGATCCCGAGCCCCACGAGCACCTCGAGCCCGCCGCTCAGCGGCTGGACGTGGTCCCACAGCTGGTCGGGCACGAGGCCGCGGCGGGCGGTCGCGGCGATGGAGAGCATGCCGGTGTTGGGGTTGAGCGGTCCGCCGTGCGCGGCGGCACTGCGGTAGACGAGGTCACCGCCCGCCGGGTCCGCCTCGGCGAGCAGGACACGCCGCGGCCAGACCGCCGCGAGTGCGACGGCCGCGGTGGTGACGCCGGGGGAACCCTTGTCGGCGGCGAGAGCGATGAGCGCCATGGGTTGGGTGCCGCCTTCTAGTTGCCGGAGGTACCGGGGACCTGGACGAGAGCGACCTCGCCGTTGGAGGCGGCCTGGGCCAGGTCGGCGGCCTTGTCGCTGTCGACGGTCAGGGTGACCGCCAGGTTGGTGCTGCTGACGAGTTCGTCGCCGCTGTCCTTGGCGCTCGGGACGTAGGTGACGCGGGCGTTGTCGACGATGACGGAGTTGCTGGACGCCGACGACGACGAGGAGTTGCTGTTGCTGTTGCCCGAGCCGGTGGCGGAGCTGACGCGGTAGGCCGCGACGGTGTCGCCCTGCTTGATGCCGGTCGGGTACTGGCCGGCCTTGAGGGACAGACCCACGGTGGCCTTGCCGGCGGCGACACCCGCCTCGTCTCCGAACATCTCGCCGACCGCGACGACTCCGGCGGGGATGGCGCTGACGGCCTTCAGCTTCTTCAGCTGGTTCAGCTGGGTCCACTCGACGTAGTGGATGCTGTCGTCCTTGGCGACCATGACGGGGGTCGTGTTCGACGTGCTGACCGAGCCGCCCGCGGGGATGGCCTGCGTGACCTTGACGACCTCGATCCGGTCACCGGCCTGGAGCACGAGCATGGTCGCACCCAGCGCGCCCACCAGGATCAGCAGCACCGCGAGCGCGGCCAGCGCCGGTTTGCGCTCGCGAGGCGGGGTGGGAAGCCGGTCACCGACCGACGGCTGAGCCGGAGCGGCAGAACGACCTGCGCCCGCCCCCGTACGCTCTTGGATCTTCACGCAACCGCTCCCCGTACACCCAAGAAGATGTCTGTCATGTGCCTTCAAATTCGGACACTTCGCCCGCGGCGACCCGCACGGAGACGTGTGGGACGGGCCGGACGTACCCGCCCGACCTGGGCGAATAGCCAGCACTGGGGGTGAGTGTCAAGCCATCGCACCGTATCAGCCGCACATAAGCCCCTCAAGGCGCGTCCGGCCTCACGGGCCGCAGGGCGCGGCCTGTTATCCATCTGCAACGTCACGCCCGCCCAACCCGGCCGGGACCAGCGCCATATGACAGCCGGACCTGTGCGCCAGCGAATCGCCACCCGGCCCAACAGGCTTGCGCGAGCGGCTCGTTCGTTACCTGTCGGCCATCAGGCCTGCACGATTCACTCACGAAGTCGGGTGAGGCGTGGCACAGTCCTGCCCTCGTGAGGGTGACGGTCGTGAGCGTCGACGTCGCCCCTTCAGGGCATCGAGGTCCGGGGGGTTCAGGAGGCCAAGTCCGCCGACGACGTCACGGTCGACAAGCCGGCCCCTGCCCCGCCGGCCCTCGCGATGAACCAACTGGCCGTCGGAGAGCCGCAGGCGGATCCGACCCACTACGTCCCGAAGGGCAGCGCTTTGACGTACAACACGCTCATGACGTACGCCTCCCCGGGCAAAGCCGAGGCGGCGTCCGCCGGGCTGTCCAAGGGCGTGAACACCTGCGGCGACGGCTTCACGGCGAAGGCGAAGCCGGTGGCGCAGGCCGATGACGAGTCACTCGCGTTCCGCGCCACGACGACCTTCCAGGGCATCACCCACACCCATGCACGCCCAGACCATGCTCAGCGGTGGCATCGCCGCCGTCTCCTGCTCCGTCGACGGCATGGCCATGGTCCAGGACAGGCCGGGAGACGCGAAGCTGGACTGAAGTCACCGGTACCAGTCCTCTCCCCCGCTCTCCAGCGCTCTGCGCACATAGCCGGCCAGGTCCGAGGCCACGAGATTGCGTTCGTCCGTCTCGTGGTCCCAGACGTGGACACCGGCCCGCTCGGGCGTCCGCACGAAGGCGCCCCACGACCGCCCTCACCTCAAGCCCCGGCAAACCCGCTCCCATTCCCGACCCAAGCAACGCCCATCCTTTCACCAGCACCGGTCACACGCCGTGAACCCCTGCCTAGGATCACGAACGCCCCGCCCACCGGACCGCCGGGAACGCAAAGTGAGTGATCTGCGGCTCGAGGACACCGTCTTCGAGGACCTGAAGCGAACCTTCTCGACGATCTCCGACCGTATGGACGGCGCCCGGCGGACGTTGCGCGGTACGGACGGTTCGGTCGTCGGGGCGCCCCGGCTCGTCGACGACGTGCACGACTTCGCCGACGACTGGGCCTACGGCATCAAACAGCTCGGCAAGCACACCCATAACGCCGTCAAGATGATCAACAAGATCGGCGCGACCTTCGACAAGCTCGACCTGGAGCTTGCCGAGTCGATGACGGCCTCCAAGGCCTCCAAGGCCTCCAAGGCCTCCAAGGCCGCCGAAAAGGGGCGCTGACAGGCCGTATGGGACGCCCCTCCTTCCCTCACATCGGCTGGGACCCCACCCCCGGCGACGTCGAGCAGACCCGTGAGCTGGCCAAGCGGATCGGCGCTCTCGCGAGCGAACTCGGCACCGCCGTACGGGAACTGGAGCGCATCGAGTGCGGCGCCTGGAAGGGCAAGACCGCCGTCGCGTTCAGCGAGCACATCTCCACCGACGTCACGCCCCTGATCAGGAAGAGCTACGAGTCCTTCGACAAGGCCTCCCGGGCCCTGCACCGATGGGCCGGTCAGCTCGACGGGTTCCAGGACGAGGCGGACCGGCTGGAGAAGGAGGCCGCGGAGAAGCTCGACGCGCAGGCGGACGCCAAGGAGGGGACCGAGGCGTACGGCAAGGCCTCCGGGGACGTGAACGGCGTCATCCAGAGGGTGCACGGCCTGGAGGAGAGGTACCGGCACGCCGCCGGACTCGTCGGCCGGGACCTCGACAAGGCCGCCGGCATCGCACCCGACGAGCCCGGCTTCTGGGACCAGCTCGGGCACGGCATCGCCGACGCCTGGAACGCCACCGGCGAGTGGTTCAAGGACCACGCCGACCTCATCAAGACCATCGGCGACGTCCTGAGCCTGGCCGGCGGCGTACTCGGCATGCTCGCCATCATCACCGCCCCCTTCGAACCCCTCGGCGCGATCTTCGCCGCCGGCGCGATGATCGCCGGCGGCGCGGCCCTGCTGACCCACGCCGTCGCCAAGGCGGCAGGCGCGGACGTCTCCTGGACCGACATCGGCTTCGACGCGCTGGGCATCCTGCCGGGCGTGAAGGGGCTGACCGGCAGTGCCGAGCTGGCCAAGGGAGTCAGTGCGACCGCGCGGGCCGCGGAGCTGGGCGAGGGGTACCGCGGAGTCACCAGCGTCGGCAAGTCGTTCGTGCTGTTCGGCCCCTTGAAGGCCGCGCCCGTGGTGAAGCTCGGCGAGGGCGGCAGCCGTCTGACGCTGGCCGTCGAGAGCGGGCTGCAGAACGTCCGCAAGGGCCAGATCCTCGGCACCCAGGGCATCAACACCATCGCCTCGAAGCTGCCGTTCATCAAGGGCGAGGAGGCCATCGCCCCGATGAGCCGGGCGGGACGCGCACTCGACGCCTCGATCAAGGGCGGACTCAACGCCCTGAAGCTGCACACCATCGCCACGCACGACTTCGGGACCCACGCATGACCGCCCTGACCGTCGCCGACGCCACCCTGCCGCCCCTGGCCCTCCGCCTCCCCGAGGGCATCCACGCCATCGAGGTCTCCCTCGACCCGCAGGAACGCGCCGAGGCGGCACGGCGTCTCGTCCGGGACATCTATCCGCAGGGGGAGGAACCCCTGTGGAACACCATGAGCTCCCTCTACGGCGCCATGGCCGACGAACTGCTCACCGACGGCGTCGCGTTCTTCGGGATCGGCCTCTACGAGATCGCGGACGGCGGCGGAGTGGCGCACTGCGCGCTCACCCTGGCCGTCCACGAGCGCGGGGACGCGGACCCCGATGTCGTCGCCGAGGGCACCCGGGCCGCGCTGCTGGGCGACCCGCTGCGCGAGGTGGCCTGGCTGGACCTGCCGTGCGGCCCGGCCGTCTACGGCATCACCTTCCGGAAGCTGCTGGTGGACGGCGCGTACACCACGTCCGGGGTGGACGAGGAACTGGTCATGGGCCAGATCCAGGTGCACATCCCGTTCCCGGCGGGCCCCTACACGGCCGTACTGACCCTCGACACCGCCTCGGTGGCGCAGTGGGAGGAGTTCTCGCACGCCATGGCCGAGATCATCGGCTCGGTCGAGTTCCCCGGAGGGAAGTGACGCACTGATGGACTGGTACCCCGGCGCCGACGAGGATCTGCTGCTGCGCACCCCGGCCCGGTTCGCGAGCGGACTGGCCGCACCGGTCGCCGGATGCCGCTGGTTCCGCGACCCGCGGCGCGACGACATCCAGGGCGAACTCCCGGGCTGGCCCCCCGGCCCGGTCCACACCCTGCGCGGCACGGGCGACCGCGTGGCCCGGCGCACCGGCCGTGCCCTGGCGTTCGGAATCCCGCTCCTCGCCAACCTGGTCGCCAACATCGCAGGCGCCTCGGGCAGCCCTTTCGGCAGCGTGCCCACGACCGGAACGCCCGAGGAACGCGAGAACGAGATCGACGACTTCCCCGTCATGTGGGCCGCCCCCGGCACGCTCGCCCGCACCACCCCCTGGCAACTCGACCCGGACCGCCGCCCCGAGGGCTACACCACCGATCTGGTCCTGACCAGCCGCCGCCTGCTGTTCCTCGGCACCCGCACCGGCACCATCGCCAAGGCCGACGTCCTGGCCGAGTACCCGCGCGAGGCCCTCGCCGGCGCCCGGCGGATGCGCTTCAGCGAGGTCGAGGCGGATGTGAAGCTGACCTTCGAGGACGGTTCCTGGATCCGCCTGTTCACCGGCAACCCCGACAGCGCCAAGCGCCTGGCGAAGGTCCTCGAAGGCACCGTCGACGCCCTCCGGGAGAGCGACCTCACCCCCGGACAGCGCGACCGCGTCACCCGCTTCCTCGCCGCCCTCCCGGCCGGCGCTCAACTGCCCACCTTTCGACGCCTGTCGAGCGGCATCGTCCTGGCCGAGGCCCGTGTCCCGGTGAAGGCGGGCAAGGACCTCCACGAGACCCACTCGATCCTGATGGGCCCCTCCGGCGAACCGGCCAAGCCGCAACCGGGCGACCTGTAGCACTCGCGAAGCCCCGAGTAGAGTGCCGCGCGGACATCGAACGGACCGCGGGGGACTCACCGGTGAGAGCAGCCACGACCAACAACGCCTGCGCAGCACGGACACGGACACGGGCAAGGAGCAACGGCAGCGCCCGCGTTCTCCGACTGCTCCTCGCCCTCTGCTCGCTGACGGTTCTCTTCGCAACCGCCACACCCGCCGGCGCCGCGGACGCCCCCACTCAGGCCGCCTACCTCGCCGACCGCCTCCGCGAGAATCCGGTCTACGTCACCGACCAGCTCCCGCGCGAGGTCCCACGGTCGACAGCCCCCGACTTCGCCAGGCTCGCGAAGAAGACCGGCGTCCCGACCTTCGTCCTGGTCCTGCCCATGCAGAGCAGCACGGACGGCCGGCAGCTTCTCGGCGCGGTGCACGACCGGCTCGGGCGCGACGGGCTGTACGTCCTGTTCGAGGGGGCGGATATCGCGGAGGCCATGGCCTTCGGGGTCCGCGCCCCCGCTGATGCAGCCGTCACTGTCACCCGGTACGAAACTCCCTACGACGCGGGCCCGTTGCTCAGTTTCGAGCACTTCGCCGATGTCATCGCGCAGGGCGACGAGAAGGCCACCGCCCGCGCCGAGGCCGCTCGCGAGACGTACCGGGACGACGAGCCCGCCGAGATGTACATCGGCCCCTCCGACCGCCGCAACCAGTCCTTCCTCACGGGCATCCTGCTCACCGGTGTGCCCCTGTCGATCCTGTTGCTGGCGGCCTTCGCGACGCGCGGGCGTCCGAAGAAGCCCGCCCTGCGCCGGCTCGCCCTGGGCGCGGCTCTCCTCTCCGCCGCCGCCGTCACCCTCACCGCCACCGTCGTGTTCGACCAGACCAAGTCGAGCGCGGCGAAGCCGCCCACCCCCGCCGACCTGTCCGCCCGTGCGGAGCGAGTCGCGGCGGGTCTGAAACAGGACCCGGTGTACGCAGACCCGGAGAGCCCGCGCGTGCTCGACGCCCGGCAACTCGACCGTCTGCAAGAGCGGATCCGAGACTTCCGGCGCTCCGCCGGCGGCGGCCCGGTGTACGTCTCCCTCGTGCCGCAGACGCCGGAGAGCGAGTCGGCCGGTGACTCGGAACTGTTCGCCGCGGCGGTGCACGCCAAGGTGGGCGGGGACGGGGTGTACGTGGTCGCCGACCCGGACGACGGCACGATCGACGTCTACAACCACGGCCTGCGCCTGGACTCCGGCCACCTGTCCTTCGATCTGCCGGACTCCGTGACACTAGGTGACAGCAGGGCGGACGAGGCCGACGACCACCTCCTCGGCGAGCGTCTCGACACGCTGATGACCTTCCTCGACAAGACCCCGCGCACCGACCGGCCACAGTCCGAGCCCGCCCCGGCCGCCGCCCCGAGGGCCGCGGACGAGAACACCCTCCCGCCCCTGTTCTCAACGGACTTCTGGCCGGGCCTGTTCGTGGGCGCCTTCGCGGCGCTCCTGCTGTCGGGCCTCGTGGCCGGGGCGGTGTGGATCGTCCGGGTCCTGCTGCGGCGGCGCTCCCCCGTGCCCGAGCCGTCCGACCGGCTGCCGCTCACCGCCCCGACGGAACCGACCACGTCCTACCTCCGGCACACCGCCTATGCCGAACTCACCGCCCTGGTCGCCGGGTTCACCGATCCTGACGACCGCGCCCGCGCCTGGGACCACCTCGACGCGGCGTTGCTCCTGGTAGACGGCGACCCCGGCCGCACCCGGGAACCGGGGACGGATCCCGCGACCCTGGTCGCCGTCATCGTGCTCGCCCGAGCGGGCCGGGCCGCGCTCACCGGAGGGGCGGCCGACCGGTGCTGCGGCGTCAACCCGCTCCACGGGCCCGCCGCGCACCGCCACCACGTCCGCGTCTCGGCCGAGGGCAACAGGCGCCGCCTGCTTCCCGTCTGCGAGCCCTGCCGCGACACCGCCGTCGCCGAACCCGGCGGCATCCCGGGCCGGTTGCTGAAACTGCCCGACCCCTCCCTCGGCAACACCCGCATCCCCTACTACGACATGACCGACGGCCCCCTGACCGCCGTACCCGACGGCATCGCCCGGCTCATCGACAAGGTGAGGGAGACCGCAGGTGTCCACTGACGTGAAGCGCGTGATCACCACCCTCGCGGCGCTACTGCTGACCGCGCTCACCACCGCCACCGCCACCGCGGCGGACGGCGCCACCCCGAGTGCGGGGCAGCGCATCGCGACCGCCCTGCGCACCTCGCCCGTCTACGTCGACGAGGCCTACGCAGACGCCGTACCGCCGACCCGGCAGCGGCAATTGGCGGACCGGATCCGCCGCACGGGCCTGCCCATCAAGGTCGTGCTCACGCCCCTCACCAAGGGCGACGCCTTCGACGGCGACTCCGAGGTGCTGGCCGGGATCGTCCGTGACCGGTTCCCGGACCAGCGCGAACTCATCGTCATCACGACGGACAGCGAGTTTCCCGACTCCCTGGAGGGCTACGAGTGGCCCGCTGACAGCCACCAGGCTCGGGATGCCGTCGCCGCCACAGGCTTCCTGGACGAGATGCGGGACTCGGGGCTGGCGGACCTGACCGCGAAGGCCGTGGACCTGGTGGCGGAGGGCAAGGGGGCGCAGCGCTACGAGGAGGCGACGAGGGACCTGGGCGGATCGTCCCCACCCGCGGAATCCGGTTCCAAATCCGGTTCTGAGTCCGGGTCCGGGTCCGGGTCCGGCATGACCGGCTGGTGGCTGTTCCTCGCCGTACCGGCCCTTGCCCTGACCGTGCTCGTGACCCGCGCCGCCCTGCTCCGTTCCCGGCGGCCCTCCCCGGCCGTCCCCCAACTGGTCTTCGCCACGGCCCGCGCGGCCGACGAGGCGCAGGTACGGCGCCGTGCGGAGTCGGAGATCCTGGCGCTGGGCGAGGCGACCCAGGCCGCCGACGCGGCCGCGACCCCCGGTCTCCAGCAGGCCCTCGACGCGTACGCGGCGGCCGGCACGGTCCTCGACGAGGCCCGGGGCCTGCCGGACCTGGCGGGCGCCCTGGCCCTGGCGCAGGAGGGCCGCGACGCGCTGACCGGCTCTCCCGGCCTACCCCTCTGCTTCTTCAACCCCCTGCACGGCCGCGCCGACCTCCGCACCGGCTGGCGTCCGCTAGGCCGCCGGGACCGGCTCGACGTGGCGGTGTGCCAGGAGTGCGCTGACGCGCTGCGGAACCGCCGCGCCCCGGAGGTGCTCACCGACACGGACGAGAACGGCCGTACGGTGCCCTACTTCGAGGTCCCGGCCGGACGGAGCGCGTGGGCGGCGAGCGGGTACGGGTCGCTGATGCCCACGTCGGCCGGTCTGAGCAGGACGCGTTGATCAGCCGGGCGGCCGGTTCTCGCGCAGGGCGCTGAACAGCGCGCGGGCCCGGCGGTCGTTCCACTTCACTCGGTGTCCTCGGCGAGGGTGTCCTCGCTGACCCCACCGACACCGAGCACGGCGTCCCGCCGGAACGCCCCGATGGCACCCGGCTCGGTCGGGGCGCTGTGGGGCCTCCTGGCGGGAGCGGCATTGGGCATGCGTGTCGGTGCGCTGCTCACGAGGTCAGCGGACAGCAGGCGCAGGATGACCGGCGACGCGAAGTCCTTCGCCCGCACCTCGACGGCCATGCTGGGGTGGTGCCTGTGCGTCTCCCAACTGGGTTGGCTCCTGCCGACGTGGGCAATGGTGGCCGTCGGGGTCCCGGCGCCGTTTGTGTTGTTCGTGGTGGCGGCGCGCGATGAAGGGCGACTGGGGCGGTGGGTACAGCTGAGGCAGATCGAGCTACCGCGGGGAGCACTCCACTGAGGCAAGTCGGCTCACGCCGGAATGACCTGTACATCCGGCAATGCCCGTGTCTTCGCGGAAGTTCGCGCTGGTGAAACTGGAAAGCTCACCGGTACCGTCAGTGCACCAACCAAACTTCTGTCTCTCACGGGGAGTCACTGTGAAGCGCCGCTCATTGCCCGTTGCTGCCGCCTTGACGGTGACGGCAGCACTGCTGTCGACGGCCTGCGGTAGCGGGGACGACAAGTCCGGCGACAACAACAAGATCGCCGGCGTCGGCCAGGCAGCGGAGTCCCCGAAGAAATCTGCGGATTCCCCGGCTGCACCGGCGGAGGACAAGCCGGACGGCGTGGACGTGTCCCTGCCGAAGGACATGAACCTGGTCTTCGACTGGGACAAGCCGAAGGACAAGAACGAGGCGGCTGCGATGGATGATGCCGCGAACTACCTCCGGGCCATTTATCGGGGCGTCGCCAAACGCACGACCAAGGACGCGGCAGTCACCACCTACTCCACCGGCGAAGGGCTCCACTACGCCCAGGTGCAGATCAACGAATGGATCAAGGGCGGCTGGACGGCCGAAGGCACGCGACGCCACTACGACTCCACCACACGCTCCGCCCCGAACGGCAAGTCCGTTGAGGTGGCGTTCTGCGCGGACACGGGGAAGTTTTACGGCAAAGAGGTCAAGACGGGGAAGGTCGTGAAGACCAAGCCGAGCCTCAAGGACTTCGGCTACTACAAGGTTGTCATGGTCAAGGTCCCGACAGGCGAAGGCCTGTGGCAGGCATCCAAGGTGTTCGTCGAGACGAGCGCGGAGAAGTGCCGGTGAGCCGTTCCCTCTCCTCAGTTCTCGGCGTCGGCACTGCTGCCTTGATTTTTGCGGCCAGTGCTCTCTTGCTCACGGCACCCGACGCTGCGGCGGAACCCGTGGACTTCGGCAAGGGAGGTGGCAAACAGGAGACGGGCGGCACCAATGAAACTGGCATCTATGCCGCCGCCCGCATCCAGTACTCCGGATCCGTGGCCAAGGGTGGCGGCACCGGAAATGTGACGTCCTCGGATGTCAACTGGACGCCACCGCCGTGCTGGTACGCGCCCTACCTCGGAGCCAAGGACTTCAAGGCGAAGATGTCCAAGGACATCGAGCGGGAGCTGAACACACCGGGAATGGGCGGGACCGCGGGCTCGGCGATCGGCGAGAAGAAGCGCCACTACGAAGACAACTACGGTTGGACCGACACTCCCGGCTACAAGGACTACAACGTCGAGAACGACGGCAAGGGGATGTTCTGGGCCGGCGTCGAGAACCCCGACGAGCCGGACTACCTCAAGCGGACCTCATGCACCGACCTCCCCTTCTGGGTCGAGAACGGCGAGGCCCCGCCGCCCCAGTACGAAGAGGCCATCTCACCGGAGATACTCGCCGCTCTCGCCTACCAGCACATGCAGCTGCCCGACACCAAGGTCACTCTCGCCCCCGAGGCCAACACCAAGGTGAACCTTCCGACCTGGGCCTGGCTCGACAAGGCCGTCTTCGACGAGGTCCAGGCGACGGCGGCCCTCAACGTACCCGGCTTTAACATCCAGGCCACCACCACCGCCAAGCCGGTGTCCCTCAAGCTGGAGCCGGGCACCAAGGACGCCGTGACGTACCCGGCCTCGGGCGAGTGCGTCATCAACGCCGACAACTCCATCGGCGAGCCATACGCCAAGGGGAGGGCCGATGAGACACCGCCGTGCGGAATCAGGTACCTCCGCTCCTCCGGCGACGGCACGTACAAGCTCCGGGCCACCATCACGTGGGAAATCGACTGGACCGGCACCGGCGGCGCGGGCGGAGACCTCCCGGACGGCACCTTCGGCAACGCCCAAGACGTCACCGTCCAGGAGATCCAGTCCGTCAACAGGTAACTCGACGGCCGGCCTGCGGCTCCCCATGCGCAGGCCGGCAATCACTTCACGAGCGACGGTCACGGCTCGATAGGGGTAGTCGCACTGAAGGGCTGGGCGCAGCAGCTTCCCTGGTGCCTTGACCGGTACAGCAACGGCCGGGAGAGGACACAGGCGCTGCCTCTGCGACTGGCTCTCTCGCGGCGCTCCGTGCGCCGCTCATGAGGGTCCAGACCTTCACGACAGCCTCACCAGACCTCTGGGTACGCTCACCAAACCCTTCCCGTCCCACAGGGGGATTAGTCCGTCATCGCCCCTTCTGCTCACGCCCCTACAGCTGTTCGCTGTGGCGAAACCAGCAACACCAGCGCTAGCGTTCGGATGCTTGACTAAGCCTTTAGCCTCACGGGGGAGTTACCTTGAACCGCCAGCCTTTGCTGGTTGCTGCCGCGCCGAACATGCACGCCCAACCTCCGCCCGCGCAACACGAATGCCGACAAACCCGACAAAGCACCGTCACGCGGCATCCGTGCGAGAAGCGAGGCTGATCTCATGACAGACGACTCCGACCTCATCGTCAACGTCGACCTACTCGTGAAGTCGGAAAGCAGACTCAAGAGTATTCACAAAGAGCTCAAAAACCTCAATAACCGCAAAGATGACATGAGCTCTTATTGGGGCAGTGGCGAAATAGCGGATGCCATGGGCGAATTCGTCAACAACTGGGACGACCACCGCAGCAAGCTGCTCGAAAACCTCGAAGGAGTGAGCAAGCTCGTGAAGTCGACAATCGACGGCTTCACCGGCGCGGACAAGCAGTTGGCCGACGAGCTGCGGAAAGCAAGGAAGAAGAAGTGACGACCCCTTCTAAAGCCCGCCCGCGCGACTGGCACCCCCTTGCGGACTCCGACCCTGTGCCGGGCGACCCGGAGGAGATCCGGCGCGAAGTACGACACATGAAGTCCGTCGCGAGTTCGCTCCGCGAGCAGACGAAGATGTTGCGCGGAATCGGGAACGACAACGAGCTCAAGGGAAAGTACGCCGCAAAACTCAAGGACGAAGCGGACGACCTCGAGAAGCGCTTGGGCCAGGTGGCGGACCGCTATGAGCGAGTTCACGGGCACCTGACCAACTGGGCGAACGACCTTGAGGATTTCCAGACCGAGGCCGACAAGGTCCTGGCCAACGCGAAGAAGGAACAGGAGAACCTCGACGCGGAGAAGGCCAAGAAGGAGGCCGGGGACGACAAGAAGCCGAGCGCGTCGCCCAGCGGCACGAAGGGCGACCCACTCCAGGACTATCGAGACCAGCTCGACCGCATCAAGGGCAACCGTGACGAGCGCGCCCGCCACCACGCCAACAAGATCCGCGACCAATTGGACGACGCGATCGAGGACAGCCTGTGGGATGACTTCAAGGGCTGGATGCACGACAACATCGACACGATCAAAATCGTGCTGGACGCCCTGGGCTGGGCGGCCACGATCATCGGCGTCATCGCCCTGTTCATTCCCGGCCTGAATCTTCTGGCGCTCGCCCTCGGTGGCATCATCCTCGTCACGAGAGGCCTGCTGGCGGCGGCGGGCGAGGCGAGCTGGATGGAAGTGGCGATGGATTCGATCGGCCTTCTCACCATGGGGGCCGGACGGGCAGGGCTGACCATGTTGAAGGGGGCCAACGCCGCGACGAAGACCGCCGCCATCGCCTCCCGCACCTCTCGCGTCAAGACTGGGCTGGCCGCGCACAGGTCCATGATGAACTCGCTACAGCGGGACATCGCGAATACCGCGGACGAGGGCGCGAAGAAGTTCTACAAGGACCTTCTCACCTACACTCGGAAGAAGATCTCAGGCGAAGCCGGACTGGTGACGAAGGAACTTCCCCAGCCAAGTGCGGCGTCCAAGTGGGCGCATCTCGGTGACGACGAGCTCGCCGCCCATGCGTCACAGTTCGCCAAGAACGCGGCTGCCTTCCCGGAGGCGGCCGTCGGGAACACCGCGAAGGCTCGGGCCGGCTACGGCATTGCCATGGCCTCCATCTACGCTGGAGCCGGCGCCGACGCCACGGACAAAATTTTCGGTCAGAGCGACGCATGGAGTGCGGCGTCCAAGGGCACGGACGGCATCCTCCCCGACAAGTGGTCCAGCGACGGTTACAACGACTGGAAAGAGAACACATGGAAAGCGCCGATCGGCTCCACGTGGTAAGTGCCGGCACAGGAAGTTTGAGAGTCACATGACATCACAGGGGAACATGTCCGGCTCCCTCGTCGACCGACTGGGCGGCGGGGGCGTGGCACTGGCACGACTCTGCACCATCGTGCCCTTTGCGTACCTTTTTGTCTACGTCGGCGGCGCCTTCTTCATCCCCAAATCACTGGGTCCCGCCTGGGTGTGGCTTCAGCGGGGAGTCGTCACGGCCGCCATCGTGTGCCTGCTGGTCCTTTTCGTTCAACACCCGCGCCCCGACCGCCGCCCCGCGGGCCTGACCCACGCGATGGCCATCTCGTTCATGCTCGTCCTGCCAGCAATCGTCACGAGTTACTGGGTGGGAGTTTTCGGGGCTCTCCTGACACCTCTTCTGGTACTCGGCTCCGCGATCCGGGAAAGGGCTCGACGTGCCTGAGACCATCGACACCACGACCGCAGCCCCCATCGGCTACAACCTCGTACCGCCGCCCGGCTGGGCCATGATCCCGCTGCGGGAGGGCACAAGCGAGGCCATCAAGCGCATCGTCGACCGTTCCGTGGACGAGCTGCCGGACAACATCCCTCGAGATGACCTGTCCAAGGCGCGGATGGAGCTGATCAAGCGGCTCAAGAGAGTGGCCCGGCAGGCTCGCGAAACGCGCGCCATGGATATCCATCTGCCGGTCGAACGCGTGGACGGAATGGCCCTTCCGGCCTCCTTCATCGTCTCCGAACCCCTTACCGCGCCAGCGGCGTCCCTGGATTCCGGTTTGATCCTGAGCTCGCTCCGTCCCGATGCCTCGCAGAGCGAGGAAGTCACCATCGACGGCGCAACCGGCTTCCGTATGGACGGCGTGGCCCAGCCCGACACCGACAAGGATGTCGAATTTGCCTCACGGCGCGTCGAATACCTCCTCCAGATTCCGGACTCTACCCCGCCCGCATGGCTGACGATCTCTTTCAGCACCGTCGCGGACGGGCGTCCGGACGGCGAGATGGCGGACCTTCTGGTCGATCTCTTCGACGCCGTGATGACTACGTTCCGCTGGAGCCATCGATGAAGTATGTGGACACGGACTCGGAGACGCTCCAGTGGTTTCCGACCCCTATGCACTGGAGCAGTGAGGGTGAGCGGGAGGAATGGGCTGAGCTCTGCGCCTTGGCTGTACTTCACGCGCACGAGGAAAAGCCCAAACGACGCAGGGTCAAGGCGCTCCGCACGTTCCTCGCCGCATATGTCAAGGACTTCTCGAAGCTGACGCCAGCGGACCAAGCCTTCCTGTTCATCCCAGTCCCCGACCAGATGCCGATCCCGGCCTTCCTCCTCATGGCCGAGAGCGAAGGCGACCGTGACACCACCCTGCGGCAGATCATCCAGGCCGACGCCGAGAGCCTGATCCGCCCCGTGGAGGTGGAACCGTTTCCTACCGAGCGCCTGGGCGAAGGCCTCCGTTCTACCCGCTACTGGTCGACCAAAGAAGACCAGCTCATGGTGACCGTCCGATACGGCTGGCGCGCCGAAGAGTCCGGAGTCGACCTCTGCTTCTACATAGTCTGGAACGACCCGGGTCACATGGCGGCCTACGCGGACGCGGTGGACGATTTCGCCAGAAGCCTGTGGATCAGTGACGCCCAGTAAGAAGCAGGGAATTACGTAGAGTACGCCTTCTGCTTGTCAGTACTTTCAGGGTAGATCGCTCTGATGAGAGACTGGTGATCACCGAGACCGTTCGCGCTGTCGCGTAGCCCGTTCCCTCAGGGAAATGCACCTCAAGCGCCACCTCTTCGCCGTTGCTGCCGTGCTGCTGGAGACCGGGCGAGATCGCAGGGGCGCTTCAGCGTGAACACCTGCGGGTTACTCGGCTGAGCACCGCGATCTTCGTCGCCGCAAACCCGCAAGATGCTTCCAACCTTGCCATAGCGGGCTGGATGGCATTGCTGCTTCACGTGCTGGATGGCCCAAGGTTGAACGCATGCGCCATCGTGCGGGTTCAACTCGATTGCGCAGCGAGTTCCGTAGCGTCGGCCTTCTCCGATGGAGCCGTGGTGCATTCTGTGCGCTACGTCGGGACATTGGTCAGCCAGTTCGCCGAGGCGATGTCCTCTGCCTGGGCCGCGGGCACCGGGTCCTTATTGCAGTCGACGCGGGTGCTCTGCCGGTCCGTGGGACAAACGGTGCTGTCCCGACCCACAGCTCGCCGAAGTACAGGGTGCGGTCCTCATCGGCAGTGGAGTGGCGTGGCTCTTCGTCTGCCGTCGACGCGCTGCTTCGTTCGGGAGACGCCAGCGAACTCGGGCCGCCCGCCTCCAAGGCCACCACCGAGGCGCTGTCCGACGCGGGCATGCCGGTAACGAAAGCTTAGTCGGGATACAGATACCGGGTGGTGCGGCCAGTGAGGCCGCGGCTTTGCGTGCTAACGCCGCCGTGCCGCCCGACTCTTTCCCTTGCCCTTCTTTCGAAGCCTCCGCACCCTCTCCCGCTCCTGAGCCCGCCGTTCCTCGGCCCGTGCCCTGTTCCAGCGATACAGGAGCCAGCCCACCAGACCGGCACTGACGGCGTAGGTCAGGAACGCGGTGCCGGTCCCGGGAATGTACGCACAGTCCGAGGACCGGCAGTTCTTGCTGCGCAGCCCGCTGAGCAGATACAGAAACGGGCCGAACGCCAGCGCACAGCAGACGGCCGTGAGGACGGCATGCCAGGCGCGTGTCAGGCGGGTCGTGGCTGTGGTCAGAGACGCGGCGCGGAGGCCTGCCGTCGCACCGAAGACGGTGATCAGTCCGAGGGCCGCACCGACCGTCCAGAAGCCGCCCGGTACTTCCGCCAGTTCAGGGATCGTCTCGCGCGCGAGGCGTTTGGACAGGCCCATCACCAGCAAGATCGCTGCCAAGGTTGCGACAAGGAAGACAACCACCCCGGCGACACCGAAACCGTTGCGAACCCCGGATCGGCCGCCATCCTCGGCTTCTCCGTCGGCCGGCTTTCCGGTCTGTTCGGCGAGAGGCTCAGCCACTCGTCGTCCCCCTCCCCCGCTAACCCGTCCTCAGTGCGGGCGGTGCGGCGGTGCGTCCGCACACCCCGCCGCACCGCCCGCACGCTCAGCAGAACGTCACTTGCTCCGAGCCTGCTTCGCAAGCTCCTCATCGATCTGCTCGAACTTGTCCGCAGCCATGGTCAGGTAGTCACCCATGCCGTCCAGACCGTCCAGCGTGTCCTTCATGCCGCGTACGAACTCGTCGAAGTTCTCGTCGAACGCCTTCGACGAGCTCTTCGTGACGTAGCCGCCCTGCACGAGGTTGTTGATGTACTTCTTCAGCCCCTCGAGCTTCTCCTGGAGCTTTTCCTTCTCCTTCACGACATGCTTGGCTGCATCCCGCATGTCCTGATATGTGACATCAAGGTCCTTGGCCATGAAGCCGCTCCCTTTCGCAACGCCGCAGGGCCAACCCCCGTGGCTTCCCTGTTTGCGGACTCATCGGCCTGGAAGCCGAGTTGGCGGCCGCGGCCGGCAACCGATGTGATCGTCCGCTCTTGCGTCAGCAGCTTACGGGTGTGGCCTGTGGTGCCACATCCCCGGCTTGTGAACGAGCCGTCATGAAAGCGTGTACGCCGTTGCCATCGGGAACGGCGCGGCGCCTCCCCATTGCCCCGCCGTCGTACTGAACGGATATCGTCCCTGTACCGCTGTGACGAGCGTGACTGAAGAGCACAGCGTGCGATCAGCACAGCGGACCAGCGACAGACACCACAGCGGCCGTACCGGCCCAGTGGCACGGGGAGGACAAGTCGTGCGCCTGACTCTGACCGTCGTCGACCCGTACGGCGGTGGCACCGCCGACGTCGTGCTCGATGCCGATCCTGAGTCCACCGTGGGGGACATCGCGCAGGAGCTGGCCAAGCAGGTGGGGCACAGCGGGGCGCAGGTCATCCCGCTCGGGCAGCACCGGCACGCGCCGGCCAACAACGCGCCCCTCGTGTACGTGGACGGGT
Source organism: Streptomyces sp. NPDC093598 (assembly GCF_044764825.1). Lineage (NCBI taxonomy): Bacteria > Bacillati > Actinomycetota > Actinomycetes > Kitasatosporales > Streptomycetaceae > Streptomyces > Streptomyces sp. NPDC093598. Next base: position 615,908 of record NZ_JBIWIV010000004.1, read on the forward strand.
ACGCCGTCGACCCTTCGGCCACCGTCGTGGGGTCGCCCCTGCGCGAGGGTGCCGTCGTCAGTCTTCAGGATCCGTCCGGGTGTCTGCCGGGTGAGCCCACCGGGCTCGTCGAGCTGCGCGTGGTCGGCGGGCCCGCCGCCGGGTTCGTGCACCGGCTCGGCGTGGGGCGGTACGACATCGGCAGCGGGGCGGCGTCGTACGTGCGGATCGACGATCCCGAGGTCGACGCCCGGGCCCTCACCCTCTCCGTCGCCACCGACGGCACCTGCCAGGTCGCCGTGCACATGGACAAGGAGCACGTCACCCTCGACGGCGCCTCCCTCGCGGAGGACGAGGACAAGGACGAGCCCAGCGGCAAGAAGCGCGGCAAGAAGAAGGACCAGGAGAAGAAGGAAGAGAAGAAGGACGGCCCCACCGAGTGGCCCCTCGGCGCTCAGATCGGGCTCGGGAACACCCTTCTCGAACTGACCCGTTACACACCGCCGAACGCCGCCCTCAAGTGGTCCGACGACGGTGTCGGTCTCGACTACAACCGGCCCCCGCGGCTGCGTCCGCCCGAGCGGCAGACCAACTTCCGGCTGCCGTCGTCGCCCCGCGAGTACGAGGCCAGGCCACTGCCCTGGCTGATGGCGCTGACGCCGCTGGTCGGTGCCGTCGTGTCGGTGATGATCTTCCAGCGCTGGTACTACCTGATCATGGCGGCCCTCAGCCCGATCCTGCTCTTCGCCAACTACTACAACGACAAGAAGCACGGGCGTAAGTCGCACGCCAAGCAGGTCAAGGAGTACGAGGAGCAGAAGGAGCGGATCGAGAAGGACGCCCAGGACGCGCTCGTCGCCGAGCGGAACGACCGGCGGCAGGCCATCCCCGACCCGGCGACCGTGCTCGCCCTCGGGACCGGGCCGCGCACGCGTCTGTGGGAGCGGCGGCGGACCGACCGCGATCACCTTCTGATCCGTTTCGGGACCGGGCAGTTGCCCTCCGAGGTGGTGCTCGACGACCCCGAGCAGGACGACCACCGCCGCCAGGTGACCTGGAAGATCGAGGACGCCCCGGTCGCGCTGCACCTGCGCACCCTCGGTGTCGTCGGCATGGCCGGGCCGGGGGACTCCGCCCGCGCCCTCGGGCGCTGGGCCGTCGCGCAGACCGCGGCGCTGCACAGCCCGATGGACGTGCAGTTCTACGTGCTCAGCGACAACGCCGCGCGGGAGTCCTGGGACTGGGTGCGCTGGCTGCCGCACGCCCGGCCGTCCGGCGGGCAGGACGTCAACGCGCTCATCGGGACCGACGCCGAGACCGTCGGCGCCCGTATCGGTGAGCTGACGCAGATCCTCGACGCGCGCAAGAAGGCCGCCGAGGAGAACAAGTCGCAGGGCAATTCGAGCTTCAGCGACCCCGACATCGTCGTCGTGTGGGACGGGTCGCGGCGGCTGCGGTCGCTGCCGGGTGTGGTACGGCTGCTGCGCGAAGGGCCGTCCGTGTCCATGTTCGCCATCTGCCTGGACGCCGAGGAGCGGTTCCTGCCCGGTGAGTGCCAGGCATACGTCGTGGCCGAACCGAAGGCCGAGGAGTACCAGCCGGCCGCCCAGCAGGTGCAGCAGCAGTCCCAGCAGGCCGCCGGAGGGTTTCCGTCCTTCCAGGCCTGGCACACCGCCGCTCAGCAGCCCGAACAGGCCGGGCACGCCGAGAAGTTGCGGCTGCGGGTCGAGGAGGCCGGTGCGGAGCGTCTGAAGGACGTACGGCCCGACTTCGTCTCCGCCGCCTGGTGTCTGCGCCTGGCCCGGTCGCTGTCGCCGCTGCGGGACATCAGCGGCGAGACCGAGGACTCGGCGCTGCCGGGTTCGAGCCGGCTGCTGGACGTGCTGCAGTTGGAGCCGCCGACCAGTGACGCGATCGTGGCCCGCTGGCGGATGGGCGGGCAGTCGACGCTGGCCGTCATCGGTGAGTCGTACGACGGGCCGTTCGGCATCGACATCCGCAAGGACGGGCCGCACGGTCTGATCGCCGGTACGACCGGTTCGGGTAAGTCGGAGCTGCTGCAGACGATCGTGGCGGCGCTGGCGGTGGCGAACACGCCCGAGAACATGACGTTCGTGCTCGTCGACTACAAGGGTGGCGCGGCCTTCAAGGACTGTGTGCATCTGCCGCACACCGTCGGCATGGTGACCGACCTCGACGCCCACTTGGTGGAGCGCGCCCTGGAGTCGCTCGGTGCGGAGCTGCACCGGCGCGAGCACATCCTGGCCGCGGCCGACGCCAAGGACATCGAGGACTACCAGGACCTGGTGCGCCGGGACCCCTCGCACCAGCCGGTGCCCCGACTGCTCATCGTCATCGACGAGTTCGCCTCGATGGTGCGTGACCTGCCCGACTTCGTGACGGGGCTGGTGAACATCGCCCAGCGTGGCCGGTCCCTCGGCATTCACCTGCTGCTGGCCACGCAGCGGCCGTCCGGTGTCGTGTCGCCCGAGATCCGCGCCAACACCAACCTTCGGATCGCGCTGCGCGTGACGGACGGCGGTGAGTCGTCGGACGTCATCGACTCGCCCGAGGCCGGGCACATCTCCAAGAACACCCCGGGTCGCGCGTACGCCCGGCTCGGGCACGCCTCCCTGGTGCCGTTCCAGTCGGGCCGGGTCGGTGGCCGTCGGCCCGGTGCGGCCGACCCGGCGGTGCTCATGCCGTGGGTGGGTCCGCTGACCTGGGAGGATCTGGGCCGGGCGGCGCTGGTCAAGCCGAAGGCCGAGTCGCGGGAGGACGAGGAGATCACCGACCTGAAGGTCCTCGTCGACACCATCCGCGACGCCAACCGCTCCCTCGGGATCCCGCCGCAGCACAGCCCGTGGCTGCCCGCCCTGGACGAGACGCTGCTGCTGGACGACGTGGAGCTGCCCGCGTTCGCCGGTGGGCCCGGCAAGCTGCCGCCGGCGCCGTACGGCATCGAGGACCTGCCCGCGAGCCAGTCGCGCCGCCCGGTCGCCGTGGACTTCTCCACGTTCGGCCATCTGATGATCGGCGGCGCCCCGCGCAGCGGCCGCTCCCAGGTGCTGCGCACCCTCGCGGGTTCCATCGCCCGTACGCACTCGGTCGCCGACGTGCATCTCTACGGCATCGACTGCGGCAACGGCGCGCTCAACGCCCTGACGCGGCTGCCGCACTGCGGCGCGGTCGTGAGCCGCAACCAGACCGAGCGGGTCGTGCGGCTGGTCAACCGGCTCAAGGGCGAGATGAGCCGCCGCCAGGACGTGCTGGCGGAGAAGGGCTTCGCGGACATCGGGGAGCAGCGGGCGTCGGTCGCCGAGGACGAACGGCTGCCGCACATCGTCGTGCTGCTGGACCGCTGGGAGGGCTGGGTGCCCACGCTCGGCGAGGTCGACCACGGGTCGCTGACCGACGAGTTGCAGACGATGATGCGCGAGGGCGCGAGCGTCGGCATCCACCTGGTCCTGACGGGTGACCGGACCCTTCTGGTCGGCCGGATCGCGACCCTCACCGAGGACAAGTACGGTCTGCGGCTCGCCGACCGCAGCGACTTCTCGGCGCTCGGCATCCCGGCGCGCAAGGTTCCGGAGGAGATCCCGCCGGGGCGTGCGTTCCGCAACGAGTTCGGTACGGAGACGCAGTTCGCGCTCCTCGCGGAGGACACGACCGGTCAGGGGCAGGCCGCGGCGCTGGCGGCGATCGGCGAGGCGGCCGCGGCCCGCGACGCCTCCGTCCCGCGCTCGCGCCGGCCGTTCCGCGTCGACAGCCTGCCCAGCCGCATCTCCTTCCCTGAGGCCTGGGAACTGCGCGACCCCGACCTGTCCCGCTCGCGTCTGTGGGGCCTGGTCGGCATCGGCGGCGACGAGATCATCGGCTTCGGCCCCGATCTGGCGCAGGGTGTACCGGCGTTCGTGGTCGCGGGCCCGGCCAAGTCGGGCCGCTCGACGGTGCTGATGAACTTCGCGCAGTCGTTCCTGGCCCAGGGCACCCGGCTGGTCATCGCTGCTCCGCGTCAGTCCCCGCTGCGCCAACTCGACGGCGCGGACGGCGTGCTGAAGGTCTTCACCGGCGACGACATCGACGAGGACGAGTTCGAGGAGCTCGTCGACCAGGCGTCGCTGGAGGAGCCGATCGCGGTCCTCGTCGACGACGGTGAGCTCCTGGAGGACTGCGACGCCGAGAGCCAGATGAAGAAGCTGGTCTCGCGCGGCGCCGAACGCGGCCTCGCACTCGTCATCGCCGGTGACGAGGAGGACGTGTGCAGCGGCTTCTCGGGCTGGCAGGTCGACGCGAAGAAGGCCCGCCGCGGCATCCTGCTCTCCCCGCAGGAGTCCTCCAGCGGCGATCTCGTGGGTGTCCGCCTCAACCGCAGCATGGTCGGCGGCCAGGTCGCCCCGGGCAAGGGCATGCTGCACCTCGGCGACGGGGAGCTGCGCACGGTCGTCATCCCGGGGTGAGGTGTTGAGCGGGGGTTCGGCGAAGCCGAAGCGGAGGCGGGCGGCGGGGTCGGCGCTGCGGTACGAGACCAGGGCGCCGACGGCCGCGGCGAAGACGTAACCACCGCCGGGCCACGCGGGAGCGAGTCCCTCCAGGGCTCATGGCCCCAGAACATGTCGAGGAGAACCGGCGGCGTCCGCCGCTGGTCCTCCTCGCCTGGGTGACACCGCTGACCCGGATGGACCGGAAGAAGAGCAGGCTGCGTTCGCCGGCCTGGGCGGTCGCGTCCCTGCCCGGGCCGGCCGCGGGCTACCTGGTCGCCGGGGTGGTCGGCACGACCGTACGGCCCAAGCGGCGTCGCGACTGAGGTTACGACTGCTACGGCGAGGGCGGCCCCTGCTGGGTGCACGTGCACTACCCGTGGCTCTGTGCCGTCGGCCTGCTCGCCCCCCTCACAGCGGCCGCGCTGCTGATCACCCTGCTGGTCAAGCTCAGCCGCGGGGCGCCCCCTACCGCACCTTCGACATCCGAGCCTGAGGCCGCCCCGACTCCGCACTCTCCGACCGGTACTGGAGGTCGTCGCCCACCGGCTTGAGGTGGACGGTCGTCTTCGCCGGGTTGCAGCCGCTGTGGTTGGTCTTGGCGCCGACCGACGTCGCGACGAGCTCCTGCTTCGTCACCTGCTTCAGGGTGAGTACGTCGACGCAGACGCCGCCGATCTGGTCGGTCTGGCGCAGCTTGCCCAACTCCTCCCCGGCAGCCGCCTGTTGGACGGTGATACGGAACGTGCCGAGGGGCAGTCTGCCGTCGAGGGCGACGCCCTGGCCCTCCCAGGTGCCGAGGTACGCGGCGGGCACCGCGCCGGCGGAGGGGGCGGAGCTCGCGGTCGCCGCCGGGGGCGAGTCGGACCCGCTGCCCGAGTCCGCGTCGTCCTGGCCGCCCCGGCCCGGCAGCAGGTCGAACACGAACACCGACCCGATCGTCACGGCCGCCACCGCCCCCGCGACCGCTAGCGCCACGGAGCAGCTCAGCCTCCGCACCCGCCCGCCGCCCTCCGGCGTGGACGTCGCCGCCACGGAGACGGAGACCCTGCCGGGCCGACGCCCGGAGGTCGGGGCGGTGTCCTGCGGATGGTCTCCGTCCCGGGGTTCGGGCACGGCGGCGGAGAGGGGCGCGGGCGGCGTCGCCACCGGCGGCGTCGCCGCAGACGGCATGACCGCCGACGGCATCACCGGCGGTGGTCCGAACACGCCGAGCCCGTCGCCCGCACCCCCGGCCCCGTCCGGCACCCCCACCGACGGGCTGCTGAACCCGACCGGCCCGGAAGGCGCCCCGGCCCCCGGCCTCGCCCCCGCCCCGGTCGCCTCCAGATTCAGCAGTTGCACGGCACTGCGGCTCACCTGCTCCACCAGCGCCCCCGGCAGCCAGCCGCCCGCCACCAGCCGGGCCGCGCCCTCGGGGGCCAGTCGGCGGGCCAGCTCCGCGGGGGCGGGTCGCGCGTCCGGGTCCTTCGTGAGGCACTCCGCCGTCAGGGCCCGCAACTCGCCGTCCAGCGCACCGAGTTCCGGCTCCTCGTGGACGACCTTGTAGAGCAGGGCGGCGGAGGAGTCCCCGGGGAAGGGCGGTCGGCCGGTCGCCGCGTACGCGAGGACCGCACCCAGCGAGAAGACGTCGGCCGCGCCCGTGACGCCCTTGCCCAGGATCTGCTCGGGCGACATGTAGCCGGGCGAGCCGATGGACACGCCGGTGGAGGTGAGGGACGCCGTGCCGTCCGTGGCCCGGGCGATCCCGAAGTCGATCAGCAGCGGGCCGTCGAGGGTCAGCAGGACGTTCGACGGCTTCACGTCCCGGTGCACCAGCCCCAGCTCGTGCACCGCCGCCAACGCCTCGGCGAGCCCCGCGCCCAGGGCCCGTACGGTGTGGGCCGGCAGGGGCCCGCCGTCGGCGACCGCGGCCGACAGCGACGGGCCGGCGGCGTACGCCGTCGCCACCCACGGCACCCGCGCCCCCGGGTCCGCGTCCAGGACGGGGGCCGTCCAGGCACCGCCCACCCGGCGCGCGGCGTCGACCTCGCGCCGGAAACGGGCCCGGAACTCCTCGTCCAGGGCGAAGTGCGGATGCACGATCTTCACGGCGACCGTACGGCCACCGGCGCTGCGGCCCAGGTAGACCCGGCCCATGCCGCCGGAGCCCAGCCGGCCGAGCAGCCGGTAGGGCCCCACGACGGTGGGTTCGTCGACGTCGAGCGGCCGCATGGGCGTCACCCCTCCCCCGTGGGCAGGCGGGGACGGCTCCGGTCCCGGTACGCCTGCACTCCCCAGCAGAGTAGTGGGGGAGCACCGCCCGGCTCACGGCTGGAGCAGGTCCACCTTCACGTCCGCCGGGAAGCCGGTGGTCGGGCCGACCCGCCGGGCGAACTCGGCGACCGCCGCCAGCTGCGGGCCGCCGAAGCGGAAGTCGAGGGTCGTGAAGTAGCGGGCGAGGGTCTCCTCGTCGAAGGCCTCCCAGCGGGCGGCCTGCTCGGCGACCTTGCCGACCTCCTCCAGGGAGAGGTTGCGGGAGTCGAGGAAGGCCTCGTGCACCCGGCGGGTGATGACCGGCTCGCGCTCCAGGTAGTCGCGGCGGGCCGCCCAGACCGCGAAGACGAACGGCAGGCCCGTCCACTCCTTCCACAGCGCGCCCAGGTCGTGCACCTCAAGGCCGAAGCGCGGCCCGTCGAGCATGTTCGCGCGCAGCGCCGCGTCGCCGATGAGGACGGCGGCGTCGGCCTCCTGCATCATCAGGCTCAGGTCGGGCGGGCAGGTGTAGTAGTCCGGCTGGACGCCGTAGCGCTCGGCGAGGAGCAGCTGGGCGAGGCGGACGGAGGTGCGGGAGGTCGACCCGAGGGCGACGCGGGCGCCGTCCAGCCGGTTCAGCGGGACCTGCGAGACGATCACGCAGGACATCACCGGGCCGTCGCAGCCGACGGCGATGTCGGGGAAGGCGACCAGGTCGTCGGCGTGCCGGAGGAACTCGACGAGGGTGATCGGACCGATGTCGAGTTCGCCCTGCACCAGCTTCTCGCTGAGCTTCTCCGGGGTGTCCTTGGAGAGCTCGAAGTCGAGGAGCGTGCCTGTTCTCGCGAGCCCCCAGTACAGGGGCAGGCAGTTCAGGAACTGGATGTGGCCGACGCGCGGCCGGGTGCGAGGATTGTCCACATCGTGAGGCTAGCCCTCGGGGCGCGCGGACCGGCGCGCGGGCCCGTCGTCGGGCTGTGGGCCGTCGTGAGCACGCACTCCGCCACTCGGCCGGAGGATGTTCAAACATTCGGGTGACGTGATCTTGACCCCTATTGCATTCCGGAGCCTGCGTGCTAGGCTCGTCGCAAGTTGCAGTTTGGTTTCCCTTGCAGTACAGAGCCTGCGGAGCATGTGACCGCGGGCTCTCGTCATTCTCAGACATATGCACTTGTGCGGAATTCATCTTCACACTTGCTGGTTCTGGAGCAGGGCAACCCTTTTGAAGCCCAAGGAGGGCTTATGGCTACCGGAACCGTCAAGTGGTTCAACGCCGAAAAGGGCTTTGGTTTCATCGCCCAGGAGGGCGGCGGCCCCGACGTCTTCGTCCACTACTCCGCGATCAACGCGAGCGGCTTCCGTTCGCTCGAGGAGAACCAGCAGGTGTCTTTCGACGTCACGCAGGGCCCGAAGGGTCCGCAGGCTGAGAACGTCACGCCGGTCTGATTTGTAGTACCCAAGGAGCCCCGCGCCGCCAGGCGACGGGGCTCCTGCCCTTTTCGGGCCCTTCCGCTCGGTGAATTCCCGGCGAATTCTGCGCCATGGGACGATGAGCGGATGCGGAAAGATCCAGAGAACAGTGGGGAGGCCGACGGCGCTCCCGCCGACACGTCCCTGGCCACAGGCCTGTCCATCGGCCTGTCCCTCGGCACGGCCCTAGGACTCGTGCTCGGCCTGACCGTCTTCGACAACCTCGCCCTGGGCCTGGCCCTGGGCCTCGGCTTCGGCACGGCGATCGGAGCGGGGGCGGGTATCGGCGCGGGGCGGGCACGGGGCGGCCAAGGGGACGGGGAGCAGGGCGGGAAGCAGGGGGACGGCTGGTCGGGCGAGGGCCCGCGCGAGGACTAGACGGGGGCGCGAGGGCTGGTCGGGCTTGCGAGCTTCCGAGGTGGCTGACGGGCGCCCTTGAGAAACGGGGTCACGCTAGGGTCTCCGGCCATGACCGACGCCGCTGACTTCGTGACCGACACCCGCGTGTTCTACGACACCGTCGCCGAGGAGTACGCCGTCCACTTCAGTGATCTGGGCCCGGGGACGCCCCTGGACCGGGGCGTGCTCCACGGTTTCGCCGAGCTCGTGGGCGAGGGGGGCGAGGTCGCCGACCTGGGGTGTGGGCCCGGGCGGGTGACGGCGTTCCTGGCGTCGCGGGGGCTGTCGGTGTTCGGCCTGGACCTGTCGGAGTCGATGCTCGCGATCGCCCGCCGCGAGAATCCGGGCCTGCGGTTCGAGCAGGGCTCGATGCAGGAGCTGGACCTGCCGGACGGTTCGCTCGACGGTGTCGTGTCCTGGTACTCGACCATCCACACACCCGAGGAGCACCTGCCCGCCCTCTTCGCCGGTTTTCACCGCGTCCTGCGTCCCGGCGGCCATCTGCTCCTCGGTTTCCAGGCGGGTGACGAACCCCGCCATTACGAGGAGGCCTTCGGCCACTCGGTGGCCCTGACCTTCCGCCGCCGCCGGCCGGAGCACATCGCGGCCCTGCTGGAAGCCGCCGGTTTCACCCTGCGTGCCCGCACGCTGCGCGAGCCGGACGAGACAAGCGGTGAGCCGGTAGCCCAGGCGAGCCTGGTGGCCCGCAAGCCGGCGCGGGCCATCGCCTAGGAACCTCCGTCACCGGCCGCTCGAGGCATCGATCCAGCCCCACGTGCGATGCCCGAGCGGCCCCCGCAGCCGGGCACGCGCTCCCCAGAGCGGGCCCGCTGCCGGTCACACGGCCCAGTCGCCCCCCTGAAGCACCCCTGCGATATCCCGCGCCGCCACATACCCGAACGTCATCGCCGGGCCGATCGTCGAGCCCGCGCCCGCGTAGCTGTGGCCCATCACGGCCGCGCTGGCGTTTCCCGCCGCGTACAGGCCCGGGATCACGGAGCCGTCCTCCCGCAGGACCCGGGCGCGGGCGTCCGTGCGGAGGCCGCCCTTCGTGCCGAGGTCGCCGGGGACGATGCGGAAGGCGTGGTACGGGGGGAGCCAGAGGGGGGCCAGGCAGGAGTTGGGGAGGACCGACGGGTCCGTGTAGTAGTGGTCGTAGGCGCTGTCGCCCCGGTGGAAGTCGGGGTCCTCGCCCCGCCGCGCCTGGGCGTTGAAGCGATTGACGCTGGTGCGCAGGGCCGCCGCGGGGACGCCGATCGAGGCCGCCAGCGCGTCCAGGGTCCATTCCTTGTGTGCCGCCCCGGAGTCGTACCAGGCGTCGGGGAGGGGGAGCGTCGGCAGAACGTCCTTGAAGAGGTACCGGTTGCGGTAGTTCTGGTCGACGATGAGCCAGCACGGGATGGCCGGGTCGGTGTCGTGGACGTCGTACATGGTGTGCACGACGTCGCTGTACGGCGCGGCCTCGTTGACGAAGCGGCGGCCCGAGCCGTTCACCAGCAGGCCGCCGGGCAGGGTGCGTTCGGCGAGGCAGAAGTAGGGCCGGCCGGGGAGGGGGATGGCCGGGCCCCACCAGGCGTCGTCCATCAGGTCGAGCGCCGCGCCGAGCCGCTCCCCCGCCCGGATGCCGTCACCGGTGTTCTCCTTCGCCCCGACGGTCCACTCCGTGCCGATGGGCTGCCGCTGGAAACGTTCCCGCATCGCCGCGTTGTGCTCGAATCCGCCCGAGCCGACGATCACGCCCCGGCGGGCGCGGAGCAGGCCGGGAGCGCCGTCGCGGGTGACGACGGCTCCCGTCACCGTGCCGTTCTCGACGTGCAGGTCCGTCAGGGGGGTGTTCAGCCATACGGGGACCCCGGCCGACCGCAGCCCCGCGCGCAGTCCGGCCGCCAGCGCCTGGCCCATCGTCAGGGGTTTCTGGCCGAGCGTCGCCGCCTTCGTGCCGCGGGCGAGGCACTGGGCGGCGACGGCCGCGCCCCGGGCGTTCACCGCGGCGAGGGCGATCCACTTGTAGTCGGCGCTGAAGACCACCATGCCGGCGGGGACGTCCATGTACGGCGGGTTGAGGTGCGCCAGCTCGGCGCCCAGGAGGGTGCCGTCGAGCTGGTCCGGCTCGATGGAGCGGCCGTTCGGCAGGCCGCCGGGCAGCTCGGGGTAGTAGTCGCTGTAGCCCTCCATCCAGCGGAACCGGAGCGGGCTGTTCGCCATGACGAAGGAGATCGTCGCCGGGCCGTGGGTGAGGAAAGGCCCGCTGCCGGTCGGCGGGGACGTCCGGGCCGACGACCGCGGCGAGGTAGGCGGCGGCCTTCGCGGGCGTGTCGGGGACCCCGGCCGCGAGGAGCACCGGGTTGTTCGGGATCCAGATCCCGGCACCGGAGCGGGCGGCCGAGCCGCCGAAGGTCGGGGCCTTCTCCACGACGACGCAGCTCAGGCCCTGGTGGGCGGCCGTCAGCGCGGCGGTCATGCCGGCGGCGCCGGAGCCGATGACGACGACGTCGTACGTGCCGAGCGGGGGTGAGTCGGCCGCCCGGGCGCCCTGGGGCACTCCCGTGGCGACCGCGAGACCGGCACCGGCGGCCCCGGCCAGCAGTCGTCTTCGGGAGGGGGCGCCGGCAGTCCCTGCGGAGTGCGTGCGTGTGGTCATGGCCGCTCCAGCCCGACGAGACCGCGAAAGGGGTGGGGAATGTCGCGCGGGGGTCTTGCGAAGTCAAGACCCGTGCGGCACCCACCGGGTCCGCTACTCGAGGCCGATGGCCGCGCAGTCCGCCTTGTACTTGGAGGTGCAGATGTCCTTGACGGTGTACACGCCGTCCGTGATCACCGTGTCCTTGATGTTGTCCTTGGTGAGGGCGACCACCGGGACCAGCATGGCCGGGATGTTCTGCTGTGTGGGGCTGTCGACCGTCTCCCGGGTCAGCGCGGCGAACTCGATCGAGCGGCCCTGGACTTTGGCCACCGCGATCTTCGCGGCGTTGGTCGCCTCCAGCAGGAAGGACTTGTACACGGTCATGTACTGCTCGCCCGAGACGATCCGCTGCACCGCGTCGAGGTTGGCGTCCTGCCCGGTGACCGGCGGCATCCTGGTGGCACCGGCCTCCCGCAGCGCCTCGATGACGGCGCCCGCCATGCCGTCGTTGGCCGAGTAGACGGCGGCGATGTTGTTCAGCCCGACGGCCTGGATCGCCTTCTTCATGTTCGCCTCGGCGATCGCGGGCTTCCACTCCTTGGTGTCGTACTGCTTGACGATGTCGACCTGGCCCTGGAGTTCGCTGAGCGCGCCGTCCTTGAAGCGTGCGGTGTTGGGGTCGGCGGGGTCGCCGTTCATCATGACGACCTTGCTCTTCTCGGCCTTGTCGCCGAGCTCCCCGAGGATGGCGCGGCCCTGCACCTGGCCGACGAGTTCGTTGTCGTGGGAGACGTAGGCGTCGATGGGGCCCTCGGCGAGCCGGTCGTAGGCGATGACCGGGATGCCGGCGTCCTTGGCCTTCTGGACGTCCGTGGCGATGGTCTTGGAGTTCAGCGCGTCGACGAGGATGACGTCGACCTTGTCGTCGATCATCTTCCGGAACTGCTCGCTCTGTCTGGACGCGCTGGCCTCGGCGTTGGCGTAGCGGACCGTGCCCTGGTCGTCCGTGAGGGACGCGACCTCCTGCTTGATCAGCGGGTAGTCGAACTTCTCGAAACGTGCCGTGTCCCGGTCGGGCAGCAGGAGGCCCACCGTGATGTCGTTGCCCTTCTTCACGGCGGTGTCGTCACTCCCGCCGTCGCCGCAGGCGGCGAGGGACAACGCCGACACGGAGACCGCCAGGGCGATGGAAACACGCCGCACGGCGGCTCGACGGGGGTTGCGCGGTATCACTGGTGGAGCCTTCCGATGGGGGGAGCATCGTGACGAGGTGGTCGAAAGCCAACGGGCAGACGCCTTGCGTCGTCAAGAACCACGTGTGAAGAGATCGCAAAGGTGCCTCACCGCGAGTACAGGCCCTCCACTTCCGCGGCGAAGGCGCGCAGCACGGCCTCCCGGCGGAGCTTCATCGACGGGGTGAGGTGGCCCGCCTCTTCCGTGAAGTCCTCGGGGAGGACGGCGAAGCGGCGGATGGACTCCGGGCGGGAGACCATCTTGTTGGCCTCGTCGACGGCCCGTTGCAGCACGGCGCGCAGTTCCTCGTCGTCGACGAGGAGACCCGGCGGTACGGGGTGCTTGCCGTTCATCTGGCGCCAGTGGGTGATGCCGGCCGGGTCGAGGGTGATCAGGGCCGAGACGAAGGGGCGGCCGTCGCCCAGGACCAGGCACTGGGAGATCAGCGGGTGCGCGCGCAGCCAGTTCTCCAGCGGGGCGGGGGCGACGGACTTGCCACCCGCGGTGATCAGCAGTTCCTTCTTGCGGCCGGTGATCGTCAGATAGCCCTCGTCGTCCAGTTCGCCGAGGTCGCCGGTGGCGAGCCAGCCGTCGGGGGCGGCGGGGACGACGCCGCCGGCCTGCGGGTCCCAGTAGCCGCGCAGCACGTGGCCACCGGCGACGAGGATCTCCCCGTCGGCGGCGATGCGGACGCGGGTGCCGGGCAGGGGCCAGCCGACGGTGCCCAGGCGGGGTTTCAGGGGCGGGGTGACGGTGCTCGCGCCGGTGGTCTCCGTCAGCCCGTAGCCCTCGAAGATCTCGATGCCGGCCCCGGCGTAGAACGCGGCGAGGCGGCGGCCGAGCGGGGAGCCGCCGCAGATGGCGTAGCGGACCCTGCCGCCCATGGCGTTGCGGATCCGGCGGTAGACCAGCGGGTCGTAGAAGGCCCGGGCGGTCTTGAGGGCGCGGGAGGGGCCGGGGCCGGTGCCCGTCTGCTGGGCCTCCAGGGCCTCTCCGTAGCGCCGCGCCACCGCCACCGCGCGGTCGAACGAGGAAGCCCGGCCGCCCGCCTCGGCTTTGGCGCGGGCCGAGTTGAAGACCTTCTCCAGCATGTACGGGATGGCCAGCAGACAGGTCGGCCGGAAGCCGGCCAGGTCCGGGAGCAGGCGCTCCGCCTTGATGCTCGGCGCGTGGCCCAGCCGGACGCGGGCCCGGATGCAGGCGATGGCCACCATGCGGCCGAAGATGTGGGACATCGGCAGGAACAGCAGGACGGAGGCCTCTTCGTCGGTCTTCGTCCGGAAGACGGGGTAGAGCAGCTCGATGGCGTTGTCGACCTCGGCGAAGAAGTTGCCGTGGGTGAGCGCGCAGCCCTTGGGGCGGCCGGTGGTGCCCGAGGTGTAGACGAGGGTGGCGAGGGTGTCGGGGCCGAGCATGCCGCGCCGCACCTCGACCTCTTGGTCGGGCAGGTGCGCCCCGGCTTCCGCGAGCCGCTCCACGTGGCCCTTCTCGACGACCCACAGGTGCTTGAGGTCGGGCAGGCGTTCCCGCTCGGGGCCGAGGGCGGCGGCCTGCGCGGCGGTCTCGGTGACCAGGGCGACCGCGCCGGAGTCCTGGAGGATCCAGCGGGCCTGGAAGACGGAGGAGGTGGGGTAGACGGGGACGGTGACCAGTCCGGCCGCCCAGGCGGCGAAGTCCAGGACCGTCCACTCGTAGATCGTGCGGGCCATCACGGCGACCCGGTCGCCCGGCATCAGGCCCTCGGCGACCAGGCCCTTCGCCACGGCCATGACCTGCGCGGCGAACTCGGCCGCGGTGACCTCGCCCCAGCGCCCGTCGGCGTCCTTGCGGCTGAGCGCCACGGCCTCCGGGTTCGCGCTCGCGTTGTCGAACGGCAGGTCGGCGAGCGACCCGTGGGCCCACGGCGGGGCCAGCGGCGGTACGGAGGCCTCCCGCACGACCCCGTCCAGCCGCCGCACCTCGGGCTCGACCAGCACCGGCCCGCCGTACGCGTCACCGTAGGCGGAGGAGGGATACGCAGTGGACACGGGCGGCTCCTGGGGCGTGCAGCGGAGGACTGCTTGCTGCATGACATACGTGCCTCGCACGCCGAGGCGCTCAACCGGCGGAACCCCCAGAAAGGGGTTACTGCCGGCAGGAACGGGATCGTACGGCGCTCACGTGGCGGGTTTGTGCGGGTTCGGGGATGGTCCGGAGCCAGGCTTGTGCATGCTCGGGGGTTACGTGAGGGTTCCTCAGGTTCCGTTCGCCCGCCGCGCTCAGGGCCGCTCCAGGATCGCCGTCACCCCCTGGCCGCCCGCCGCGCAGACGGAGATCAGCCCGCGGGCGGGGGCGTCCCGTTCGGTGAGGAGCTTGGCCAGGGTGGCGACGATCCGGGCGCCGGTGGCGGCGAAGGGGTGGCCGGTCGCGAGGGACGAACCGGCGACGTTCAGCCGGGCGCGGTCCACCGTGCCGAGGCCGCGCTTCTCCCAGGCGGCGAGCGTCGCCAGCACCTGGGAGGCGAACGCCTCGTGGATCTCGACGAGGTCGAAGTCGTCCAGGCCGAGGCCGGCCCGCTCCAGCATGCGCGGGACGGCGTGGGCGGGCGCCATGAGCAGCCCGTCCTCGCCGCCGGCCACGTCGCCGCCCACGAAGTCGACGGCCGTCGTCTCGTACGCGGTGAGGTACGCCATCGGCTCCAGGCCGCGCTCGCGGGCCCACTCCTCGCTCGCCAGCAGGACGGTCGCGGCGCCGTCCGTCAGCGGGGTGGAGTTCCCGGCCGTCATGGTCGGGTCGGGGTGGCCGAGGCCGAACACCGGCTTCAGCGAGGCGAGTTTCTCCGGCGTCGAGCCGGGGCGCAGGTTCTGGTCGCGGGCCAGGCCGCGGAAGGGGACCACCAGGTCCTGGAAGAAGCCACGTTCGTACGCCGCGGCCAGCCGCTGGTGACTGGTGGCCGCGAGGTCGTCCTGCGCCGCGCGGGGGATGTGCCGGGCGCGGGCGGTGACGGCGGCGTGTTCACCCATGGACAGGCCGGTGCGCGGCTCGGCGTTGCGCGGGATGTCGGGAACGAGGTGGGCCGGGCGCACCTTCGCCAGGGCCTTCAGGCGCCCGCCGGGCGTCTTCGCCCGGCGGGCCTCCAGCAGGATGCGCCGCAGGGAGTCGTTGACGCCGAGAGGCGCGTCGCTGGCGGTGTCGGCGCCGCCCGCCACCGCCGACTCGATCTGACCGAGGGCGATCTTGTTGGCGGCGGCGATGACGGCCTGGAGGCCGGTGCCGCAGGCCTGCTGGATGTCGTAGGCGGGGGTGCGGGGGTGGAGTCTCGAGCCGAGGACGGTCTCCCGGGCGAGGTTGAAGTCGCGGGCGTGCTTGAGCACGGCCCCGGCGACGAACTCGCCTACCGCGCCGGGCTCCTGGAGTCCGTACCGCTCGACGAGGCCGTCGAGGGCGGCGGTGAGCATCTGCTGGTTGGAGGCGGTGGCGTAGGGGCCGTCGGAACGGGCGAAGGGAATGCGCGCTCCGCCGATGATCGCCACGCGCCGCACCGACGGCGACAGCTGCTGGGGGCTCATCTCGACCTGCTCCTCGTCCGTGACGTAGCCTTACCTCCGGTAACCTTACTCCAGAGTAAGTCAGGAGTGGGGCTTCAGCGAGCCGTCGTCGGAACTGGGAGTTGGACATGGCCGACCGCTATCTACGTTTCACCGGTACCGCGCCCGGCCGCTTCCTCACCCGCCGGCTGGGTCTGCCGCAGCCCGCGGCGCTGACCCGCTGGTCCCCCGGGCGGCCTGCCCTGGACGGCGGCCTGCTGCGTCTCACCGCCGGCCGGTCCGGTCTCGACCTGGCGCCGGTCCTCGCCCGCACGGGGATCGGCCCGGCCGGTTCCGACAGTGCGGCCGCCGTCGTCCTGGACGCGACCGGGGTGCGGGACGTCGAGGCCCTGGCCGAGGTGCATGCCGCCCTGCATCCGGTCGTACGGTCCGTCGCCTCGAGCGGGCGCGTGGTCGTGCTCGGCGCGCCGCTCGACCCCGCCGATCACCACCAGGCCGCGGCCCAGCAGGCCCTGGAGGGCTTCACACGCTCCCTCGGCAAGGAGATCGGCCGGGGCAGGACGGTGAACCTGGTCCGGCTCACGGACGCCGTCGCCGCGGAGTCCACGCTGCGCTTCCTGCTGTCGCCGAAGTCGGCGTACGTGAGCGGGCAGGTGATCGAGGTGGGAGCACCCCAGGAGACCGCTGCCCCGGACTGGGACCGCCCCCTGGCCGGCCGCACCGCCCTGGTCACCGGCGCCGCCCGGGGCATCGGTGAGGCGGTCGCCGAGACCCTCGCGCGGGACGGGGCCCGGGTCGTCGTCCTCGATGTGCCGCAGGCCGGGCAGGACGCCCGGCGGGTCGCCGAGCGGCTCGGCGGCACCGCGCTGCTGCTCGACATCACGGCCGCCGACGCGGGTGCGCGCATCGCCGACGCCCTGCCCGACGGCCTGGACCTGCTGGTCCACAACGCGGGCATCACCCGCGACCGGCGCCTGGTGAACATGCCGGCCGAACGCTGGATCTCCGTCCTCGAAGTGAACCTGGCGAGCGTGCTGCGCACCACGGACGCCCTGCTGAAGGCCGGGACGCTGAAGCGCGGCGGCCGGATCGTCGCCACCGCCTCGATCGCGGGGATCGCCGGCAACGCCGGCCAGACCAACTACGGCGCCAGCAAGGCGGGCGTCGTCGGAATGGTCCGCTCCCTCGCCCCGCGCGCGCTCGAAGAGCACGGCGTGACGGTCAACGCGGTCGCGCCCGGCTTCATCGAGACGAAGATGACGGCCGCCGTCCCGCTGTTCATCCGCGAGGCGGGCCGCCGTATGAACTCCCTCGCCCAGGGCGGCCTCCCGGCCGATGTCGCCGAGACCACCGCCTGGCTGGCCCACCCGGCCTCGGGCGCGGTCAACGGCCAGGTCGTCCGCGTCTGCGGCCAGAGCCTGCTGGGGGCGTGATGGCCGGTCCCACCGATCTCGCTCTCACCCGGTCCCCCTCCCTCGCCCCGCTCCTCGCCCGCGGTGCCCTGCTGTCCCCCTTCAAACGCCCGGGCCCCGACGCGGAGTTCCCCCGCACCCGGCTCGTCCTGCCCGGCCTGCGCGTCGACCTCGCGCGGCTCGCGGCGTACGAGCGGGTCTGCGGGTTCCCGACCGGGGAGGACGCCCTGCCCGTGACCTATCCGCAGGTGCTCGGGTTCCCCCTGGCCATGCGGCTGATGAGCGGCCGGAACTTCCCGCTGCCGCTGCTCGGCCTCGTCCACACGTCGATCACCGTCACCCGGCACGCCCGGATGCCCGCGAGCGGCGCGTACGAACTCTCCGTGCACGTCGAGGGGTTGGTCCCCCATCGGCGCGGCACGGAGGCGACGGTCGTCACCGAAGTGCGCGGCGGCGGAGACCTCGTGTGGGAGTCGAGGAGCACGTACCTGGCCCGGCACCGCACGCACCAGCTGACCGCCGCTCCCCGGGAGACGGAGGCACGCAAGCCGCTGCCCGAGGTCGCCGAGTGGCGGCTCGCCGGGGATGTCGGGCGCCGCTACGGGGCCGCCTCCGGGGACCGCAATCCGATCCACCTGCACCCGCTCACGGCCCGGCTGTTCGGCTTCCCCCGGGCCATCGCCCACGGCATGTGGACCGTGGCCCGCTGCCTCGCCGCGCACGGCGTCCCCGAGTCCTGCCATCTGCGGGCGGAGTTCAGGGCACCGGTCCTGCTGCCCGGGACGGTGACGTACGCGGCGCAGGACGGCCGGTTCGAACTGCGCGGCCGGGAGGACCGGATCCATGTGACGGGGGACGTCTACCCGGCGTGAAGGCCCGGCTGCTCCTCCGGAGGTGCCCAGGGCCGCCCCGCCATCAGGTCACCGAGCCCCGCCCAGGCGAAGTTCATCAGCGTGGCCGCGGCCTGGCGGGCCGTGACGCCCGGGGTGGCGTTGGCCCAGGCGGCGAGCGACTCGGCGGCGCCGACCAGGGCCTCGGCAAGCCCGGCGACCTCGCGCTCGGGCAGGTCGGGGTCGTGGTGCGCCTCGCGGGCACCGGCGAGGATCAGCTGCGTCACGAACGCGACGATCTCCTCGCGCATCGCGGTGACCTCGGCGGCGAAGGGCTCGCCGTGCGTACGCGCCTGGAGGTGCAGGACCGCCCACGCGTCGGGGTTCTCGCCGGTGTGTGCGAAGAAGGCGCCGAGGCCTTCCCACAGTTGCCGGTCGGCGGGCAGGTCGCGGCGGACCCCGGCCCGTACCGCCTCGACGAGGGCCCCCGCCTCCCGGCGGATGCAGGCGGTGAAAAGGTCTTCCTTCGAGTTGAGGTACAGGTAGACCAACGGCTTGGACACGCCGGCGAGTTCGGCTATCTCGTCCATCGACGCGGCCATGTAGCCGCGTTGGCCGAAGATCTGCACGGCGGCGTCCAGCATCTGCTGTTCACGGACCGCGCGCGGCATCCGCTTGGTCTTCACGGCACCCATACCGCTTAGCGTACGGGCCCCCTGGACGGCCCTCGCCCGGGAAACCGGGGAGGACCGCTCAGGGGGCCCGTCAACTCATCAGACCGATCGGCCCGTCAGGCGGCCGCGGGGACCGGCTCGGTCTTGTCGCGCGGCTCCTCGTCGAGCGGCTCGTCCAGCGAGGAGCCGTCGGCCGTGGCGTAGGCGTCGCGGTCGAGCAGGTTCTCGCGGGCGGAGACCAGCACCGGGATCAGCGCCTGCCCGGCGACGTTGGTCGCGGTGCGGATCATGTCCAGGATCGGGTCGATCGCGAGGAGCAGGCCCACGCCCTCCATCGGCAGACCGAGGGTGGAGAGGGTGAGGGTCAGCATGACCGTCGCGCCGGTGAGACCGGCCGTGGCGGCGGAGCCGACCACCGAGACGAACGCGATCAGCAGGTAGTCGCCGACGCCCAGCTGGATGTCGAAGATCTGGGCGACGAAGATCGCGGCGATGGCCGGGTAGATCGCGGCGCAGCCGTCCATCTTGGTCGTCGCGCCGAACGGCACGGCGAAGGAGGCGTACTCCTTCGGCACGCCGAGCCGCTCGGTGACCTTCTGCGTCAGCGGCATGGTGCCCACGGACGAGCGGGAGACGAAGGCCAGCTGGATCGCGGGCCAGGCGCCCTTGAAGAACTGGATCGGGTTGACCTTGGCGACGGTCGCGAGCAGCGTCGGGTAGACGCCGAACAGCACGATGAGGCAGCCGATGTAGATGTCGGCGGTGAACGTCGCGTACTTGCCGATCAGGTTCCAGCCGTAGGTGGCGATGGCGTGGCCGATGAGGCCGACGGTGCCGAGCGGGGCGAGCCGGATGACCCACCACAGCGCCTTCTGGAGCAGGCTCAGCACGGACTCGCTCAGGGTGAGGATCGGCTGGGCCTTCTCACCGAGCTGGAGCGCGGCGATACCGGCGACGGCGGCCATGAAGACGATCTGCAGCACGTTCAGCTCGGTGAACGGCGTGATGACGTCGGTCGGGACGATGCCCGTCAGGAAGTCGATCCAGGAGCCGGTGCTCTCGGGCTTCGCGCCGTCCTTGGGCGTGAGGCCGGTACCGGCGCCGGGGTTGGTCAGCAGGCCGATGACCAGGCCGATGCTGACCGCGATCAGCGACGTGATCATGAACCAGAGGAGGGTGCGCGAGGCCAGGCGGGCCGCGTTGTTGACCTTCCGCAGGTTGGTGATCGAGACCAGGATCGCGAAGAAGACGAGCGGGGCGACGGCCAGCTTCAGCAGGCCGATGAAGGTGTCGCCGACCTTCTCCAGGGTCGTGACCAGCCAGGGCAGGTCCAGATCGCGGGCGACCCAGCCGAGCAGGGCGCCCAGGGCGAGGCCGGAGAGTATCTGGACCCAGAAGGGGACGTTGAAGAACTTCAGACGTGAGGACACGCGACTGACTCCGTTGGGGGGACGCGTAGGGAAACTGACGTGGGACGGCGGGGGGGCGTTACGTCAGGGACGACAGAAAGCGGACGCGCACCGACAGAGATCCACGTGCAGGCGCGCCACGAGCGGAACGCTCAGGGGCGAATGGGGCGCGACTGCTGACTTCATACAACGACCTTAACACCTGAACTTTGGGGACCTCAAAGCCTGGCTTTGACAGGTGACGACGCACACACGCCCATACAACGCAAAGCGCCCCGTTTCCGAGCATGTACGGAAACGGGGCGCCGGAAGGCGTGTGAGGGACCTTACGAGGTCTGCCCCTGGGCCCGGGCGGTGTCGTCGGCCACGTCCTCCTGGCTGCGGTTGGCGTCCAGGTTGGCCTTCATCCGGTCGACGCGCTGCGCGACCTGCACGGACGCCCGGTCCCGCTCCTTGCGCAGCACGACGAAGCTGATCGGCGCGGAGATCAGCAGGGCGAGCAGCACGACCCACAGCCCGTTGCTGTTGCCGAGCCCGCGCGGGGCGATGCCGGAGTAGACAGCGCCCCAGACGACCACGAGGCATGCCACGAAGATTCCGAGGCGCATCAGCGTGTAGCGGAGCATCTCAATCCACTCTTCCGGTTCGAACGGCCAGAACGCACCCAAAGGGGCACCATCCAGTGAAGCACGCCGAACGGCCGATCTTGCAGGGGGGTCAGGCCAGGGGCAGCAGCATGATGACGTCGTCCCGGTCGTCCCCCGGCGCCACCCGGATCGCTCCGGGAACCCGGCCGACCTCCTTGTACCCGCAGGACGCGTAGAACCGCTCCAGCCCGACGCCGCCCCGGCAGGTCAGCCGGATCGCCTCGATCCCGTCCATCCCCCGGGCCGCGTCGGCGGCAGCGGCGAGCAGATCGCGGCCGTAGCCCTTCCCCTGGTGCCGCGGATGCACCATCACCGTGTACAGCCACAGCCAGTGCGTCATCAGATGGTGCGTGTTGAAGGTCAGGAACGCGGTCGCCGCGACCCGCCCCTCCTCGTCGTGCCCGACGAGCAGTCTGACCCGCCCCTCCGCCATCGACGCGAAGTGCTGCACCAGCGCGGGGCGGATCTCCTCCCGCGTCACGGGAGGCACGAACCCGACGGCTCCGTCGGCGTTGGTGACATCGGTCCACAGATCGAGCAGGCCGTCACGCAGCTCGGAGGTGACGGCGGGGCCGAGCGTGAAGGTAAGGGGCATGGGCGGATTGTAGCCATTACGCCAGGGCGTTCGCCGCCACTTCCAGATCCGACACCAGCCCCCGGTAGGCCGCCTCCCGGTCGTCGGCCCGCAGCACCGACGACGGATGCACGGTCGGCACCAGCCGCTCCGGCCGCCCGTGGATCTCCTCCTCCAGCACGGTGCCGCGCACCTGCGTGACCCGGAAGGAGGACCCGAGCAGCGCCTTGCCGGCGGTGGCCCCCAGCACGACGATCAGCTCCGGCTCCACGACCGCGAGCTCCGCGGCGAGCCAGGGCCCGCACGCGGTCATCTCCCGCAGGTTCGGCGCCTTGTGGATCCGCCGCTTCCGGGGCTCGGCCTGCGTGAACTTGAAGTGCTTCACGGCATTGGTGACATAGGCCTCGGAGGGATCGATGCCGGCTTCCGCCAGGGCCCGGTCCAGCAGCTGCCCGGCCGGCCCGACGAACGGCTTCCCCTGCCGGTCCTCCTGATCCCCGGGCTGCTCCCCCACGAGCATGACCCGGGCGTCCGCGTCACCGGCCCCGAACACGGTCTGCGTGGCGTCCCGGTGCAAGGGACACCCCCGGCATTCAGCAGCGGCCCGCCGGAGAGCGGGAAGACCGCCCCGCTCGGGAAGGAAAGGCTCAGCGGTATAGGCATCCTCAGAAGCCTCGGTCCTGACCATGCCCTCCGGGTACCCCACCCAGGGGCGCGGGGAACTGCGCGACCAGCCCCCACGCACCGGCACCCGCCATCACACCCGCATCGGCTGCGGCGATTCGCGACGCGAAGGGTCAGCCCCCTCATACTCCCGGATGATCTCGTACCGCGTGTTCCGCTCCACGGGCCGGAACCCGGCATCCCGGATCAGGTCCAGCAGATCCTCACGCGTCAGCTTGTTCGGCGTCCCGTAGTTGTCCGCGTCGTGCGTGATCTTGTACTCGACGACCGACCCGTCCATGTCGTCCGCACCGTGCTGCAAGGCCAGCTGCGCCGTCTGCACACCGTGCATGACCCAGAAGACCTTCACATGCGGCACGTTGTCGAACAGCAGTCGCGACACGGCGAAGGTCTTCAGCGCCTCGGCCCCCGTCGCCATCTGCGTCCGCGCCTGAAGGCGGTTGCGCACCTTGCCGTCCTGCATGTCGACGAAGTCGTGCTGGTACCGCAGCGGGATGAAGACCTGGAAGCCGCCGGTCTCGTCCTGGAGCTCACGCAGCCGCAGCACGTGGTCCACCCGGTGACGGGGCTCCTCGATGTGCCCGTACAGCATCGTGCAGGGGGTCTTCAGCCCCTTCTCGTGCGCGAGCCGGTGGATCCGGGACCAGTCCTCCCAGTGGGTGCGGTGGTCCACGATGTGCTGCCGGACCTCCCAGTCGAAGATCTCCGCGCCACCACCGGTGAGGGACTCCAGCCCGGCGTCGATGAGCTCGTCGAGGATCTCCGACGCCGACATCCCCGAGATGGTCTCGAAGTGGTGGATCTCCGTGGCCGTGAACGCCTTCAGGGAGACGTCCGGCAGCGCGGCCTTCAACTCCCGCAGCGACCGCGGGTAGTACCGCCACGGCAGGTTCGGGTGCAGCCCGTTGACGATGTGCAGCTCGGTGAGGTTCTCCGACTCCATCGCCTTCGCGAGCTTCACGGCCTCCTCGATCCGCATCGTGTACGCGTCCTTCTCCCCCGGCTTGCGCTGGAAGGAGCAGTACGCGCAGGAGGCCGTGCACACGTTCGTCATGTTGAGGTGCCGGTTGACGTTGAAGTGCACGACGTCACCGTTCTTGCGGGTGCGCACCTCGTGCGCGAGGCCGCCGAGCCAGGCCAGGTCGTCCGACTCGTACAGCGCGATGCCGTCCTCACGGCTCAGGCGGACACCCGCCCTGACCTTCTCCTCCAGCTCGCGCTTGAGCCCGAGATCCATGCCCACACCTTTCATCGACGACGTCCCCAACGGTACGACTACTCCTCTTCCGGCAGCTCCCCGACCCGGTTCTCCCACTTCGTGGAGAGCACGATCGTCGTACGCGTGCGGGAGACGCCCTCGATCCCGCTGAGCCGCCGGATCATCTTCTCCAGCCCGTCCACGTCCGCCGCCCGCACCTTGAGCATGTACGAGTCGTCGCCCGCGATGAACCAGCAGTCCTCGATCTCCGAGAGGTCCTTCAGCCGCTGCGCCACGTCCTCGTGGTCGGTGGCGTCGGAGAGTGAGACGCCGATCAGGGCGGTGACGCCGAGGCCGAGCGAGGCGGCGTCGACGGTGGCCCGGTAGCCGGTGATGACTCCCGCCGCCTCCAGCCGGTTGATGCGGTCGGTGACACTGGGTCCCGACAGTCCGACGAGGCGTCCCAGCTCCGCGTAGGAGGCCCGGCCGTTCTCCCTCAGGGCCTGGATGAGCTGCCTGTCCACCGCGTCCATTGCGATCGAAGCCTTCCGCTGAAGTTGTAGTTGAGTCCGATGGGGTTCGGGTACTGCTCAGCCGTCGCGGTGCGCACCGCCGCCGAGTTCACCCTGCCAACGGCGGTAGAGCCGGTGCGGCACGCCCGCCGCGTCGAGTACGCGTCCGGCGACGAAGTCCACCAGGTCCTGGATGTGCGTCGCGCCCGCGTAGAAGGCGGGTGAGGCGGGCACGACCGTCGCGCCCGCGTCGTCGAGGGTGACCAGGTGCCGCAGGGTCTGGCCGTTCAGCGGGGTCTCGCGCACGGCCACGATCAGCTTGCGTCCCTCTTTGAGGGTGACGCTCGCCGCCCGCTGCAACAGGTCCTTCGACAGGCCGAGCGCGACCCCGGCCACGCTCGCCGTGGAGGCGGGCACGATGAGCATGCCCTTGGTGGGGTACGACCCCGAGGAGGGCCCGGCGGCCAGGTCACCGGCGCTCCAGTGCCGTACGGCGCCGATGTCGACGGAGAAGGTGTCCGGCTTGCCGTCGGCGCCCCGGGACAGCCATTCCCGCAGGTCGGCCTGCCAGTGGGCGTCCCGGAAGGAGATTCCGGTCTCGTCCAGCAGGGTCAGCCGGGAGGCCCGGGACACGACGAGGTCGACGCTCTCGCCGGCGGCGAGGAGGGCCCGCAGCACGGCAGCGGCATACGGGGTGCCGGAGGCCCCGGACACCCCTACGATCCAAGGCGTACGCGGCATCTCGCCTGGCTTGACTGGGTTCACAAGACCGAGCCTATCCGGCGTCGCGGGGTGGGAACCGGCCAAGGGGTGCGGGCCGTTGCACGGAGAGGACGAGCGAGCACTGGGGGTCGCCATGTCGGGTCCGCAAGCCGAGTGGTCACAGGGCGATCGCGCGCTGGCCGCGGGCAAGCTGATGCTCGCCTGGGTGGCGCTGCTGTGGCTGCTGGAAGTGGTGGACGTGGCGACGGGCCACGCGTTGGACGGTTCCGGTGTCACCCCGCGTGACCCCTCCGAGCTGGTCGATGTCGTGCCCTCGGCCTTCCTGCACTTCGGTTTCGCCCATCTGGCCGCGAACACCGTGCCGTTGCTGGTCCTCGGTTTCCTCGCCGCGCTCGCGGGCCTGCGCCGGTTCCTGCTGGTGTGCGCGCTGATCATCGTCGTGGACGGGCTGGGCGTCTGGCTCATAGCCCCGGCCCACACCAACACCGCGGGCGCCTCGGGCGTGATCTTCGGCCTGTTCGGCTTCCTCCTGGTCAGCGGCTTCGTCGAGCGCCGCGCCCTGGGCGTCCTCGCCGGAGTCCTGATCGCCGCGGTCTGGGGCGGCTCCATCCTCACGGGCCTGGCCCCCACCCAGACGGGCGTCAGCTGGCAGGGCCACCTGATAGGCCTGCTCGCGGGCGTGGCGGCGGCGTTCCTGTTCCGCCGCCGCCCGGAGCAGAGCCGCGCGCTCACCGCACCGTGATCAGACGGTCAGACCCCGCACGAGCAGATCCAGCAGCGCGCACACGAACAGGGCAATGCCGATGAAGCCGTTGACGCTGAAGAACGCTCGGTTGACGCGGGACAGGTCGTGGGGGCGGACGATCGAGTGTTCGTAGAGGAACGCGGCGGCGACGATCAGGAGGCCCAGCCAGAAGAAGGCACCGGCGTCCGTGGCCAGGGCGTACCAGACGAAGAGGGCCGTCGTGAGGGTGTGGCAGGCCCGGGCGCCCCAGATCGCGGACGGGATGCCGAAGCGGGCCGGGACGGACATGACGCCGATCTCGCGGTCGGTCTCCACGTCCTGGCAGGCGTAGATCAGGTCGAAGCCGCCGATCCAGATCCCGACGGCGAGACCGAGTATCACCGCGTCCCAGGACCACTCACCCGAGATCGCGAGCCAGCCGCCGATCGGGCCCATCGCCTGGGCGAGGCCGAGGATGGCCTGCGGGAAGTTCGTGAACCGCTTGCCGTACGGGTAGACCACCATCGGGATCACCGCGATGGGGGCCAGCGCCAGGCACAGCGGGTTGAGCAGGGCCGCCGCGCCGAGGAACACGGCCAGGGCGATCAGCGCACCCGTCCACGCGTGCTTCACCGACATCGCGCCCGTCACCAGCTCGCGCTGCGCCGTGCGCGGATTCCTCGCGTCGATCTCCCGGTCGATGATCCGGTTGACCGCCATCGCGAAGGTGCGCAGGCCCACCATGCAGACGGTGACCAGCAGCAGCCGGCCCCAGTGGACGTTCTTGTCCCACTGGAACATCGCCGTGAGCGCGGCGATGTAGGCGAAGGGCAGCGCGAAGACCGAGTGCTCGATCATCACCAGCCGGAGGAAGGCCTTGGTGCGTCCCGGCTGCGGGATCGCGGCGGAAGCGGAAGTCACAGCCCGTACTCCTTCCAGCGGCGGTCCACCTTCGCCGCCGTCTCCGGATCGGACTCCACCATGTCGGGCCAGCCGCCGTCGCGGGTGTAGCCCTCCTCGGGCCACTTCTTCGTCGCGTCGATACCGGCCTTGCCGCCCCAGAATTGCTGGTAGGAGGCGTGGTCCAGGTGGTCGACCGGGCCCTCGACGATGCTCAGGTCCCGGGCGTAGTCCGTGTTGCCCAGCGCCCGCCAGGCGACCTCGTGCAGATCGTGCACATCGCAGTCTGAGTCGACGACCACGATCAGCTTGGTCAGCGACATCATGTGCGCGCCCCAGACGGCGTGCATGACCTTCTGCGCGTGCTTCGGGTACTTCTTGTCGATCGAGACGATCGCGCAGTTGTGGAAACCGCCCGCCTCCGGCAGGTGGTAGTCCACGATGTCCGGCATGATGATCTTCAGGAGGGGGAGGAAGAAGCGTTCCGTCGCCCGGCCGAGCGGTCCGTCCTCCGTCGGGGGCCTGCCCACGACGATCGACTGGAGCAGCGGCCGCTTCCGCATCGTCACGCAGTCGATCTTCAGCGCCGGGAAGGGCTCTTGCGGCGTGTAGAAGCCGGTGTGGTCGCCGAACGGCCCCTCGGGCAGCATCTCGCCCGGCTCCAGCCAGCCCTCGATCACGACCTCGGCCTGCGCCGGCACTTGGAGCGGCACGGTCTTGCAGTCGACCATCTCGATCCGCTTGCCTGCGAGGAACCCGGCGAACAGGTACTCGTCGATGTCCCCGGGCAGCGGGGCGGTGGAGGCGTACGTCACGGCGGGCGGACACCCGAAGGCGATCGCGACGGGCAGTCGCTCCCCCCGGCGCGCGGCCACCTGGTAGTGGTTCCGGCTGTCCTTGTGGATCTGCCAGTGCATGCCGATGGTGCGCTTGTCGTGCCGCTGGAGCCGGTACAGCCCGAGGTTGCGGACGCCGCTCTCCGGGTCCTTCGTGTGGGTCAGCCCCAGGTTGAAGAACGACCCGCCGTCCTTCGGCCAGGTGAAGAGGGCGGGCAGCTGGTCGAGGTCCACGTCGTCCCCGGTGAGCACGACCTCCTGGACCGGGCCGTCCTTCACCTTCTTCGGCGGTACGTGCGTCATCGCGCCGAGCTTGCCGAAGGCCTCCCGCACGCCGACGAAGCCGTGCGGCAGCTCCGGCTTCAGCAGCCCGCCGATCCGCTCGGAGATCTCGGCGTACGACTTGAGGCCCAGAGCCTTCAGCAGCCGCCGGTCCGTGCCGAACACGTTCATCGCGAGCGGCATGCTCGCACCGCGCACGTTCTCGAAGAGGAGAGCGGGACCGCCGGACTTCTGCACCCGGTCGACGATCTCCCCGACCTCCAGATACGGGTCGACCTCGGCCTTGATGCGCTTGAGGTCACCCTCGCGCTCCAGCGCCCTGAGCAGGGAGCGAAGATCGTCGTAAGCCATGGGGTCCAGTATCCTCGAGCCGCTACCCTGGCCTGGAACCGCCCACCGCTTTCGCTGAGAGGCCGCATGCTCCGGGTACTGATGTTCCTCGTGCCGCTGGCGCTCAGCGTGTACGCGTTCATCGACTGCATCAGCACGAAGGACGACGAGATCCGTCACATGCCCAAGCCGCTGTGGGCGCTCCTCGTGCTGCTGTTTCCGCTCGTCGGGTCGATCTCCTGGCTGATCGCCGGCAAGAAGCGGGTGCCTGCGGCGGAGCGCCCCCGGCAGTGGGTGGCGCCCGACGACAATCCCGACTTCCTGAAGTCCCTCGACGAGGAGAAGAGGGACGAGGACCCCAAGCGGGACGAGCCGTGATCGTCAGAGAGCGGCCGTGAACGCCGCCCAGGCGGACCGGCCTACGACCAGGACCGGACCGTCAGGGTTCTTGCTGTCGCGGACGGGGACGGTTTCGGGGAAATCGGGGGCTATTTCTATGCAGTTGCCGCCGTTTTCGCCGCTGTAGCTGCTCTTGATCCAGATCGCCGCGCAGAGTTCGTGCCTGTTCATGCTGCTCGTACCCCTCCATCGCGTCGCTGATCAGGGCGACGGACTCGCGGACTGACAGAGCGTCTGCCCTGAGCACATCATAGGCGTGGCTATGACGTGTGTAGACGGCCGGATCGTCCGTGAAGTGGCCATGATCCAGTGACTCTGAGTACACCCATCGGTGCCCGTCCGGCAGCTCGATCAGGGACATGGAGACATTGGGCCGCAGGAGGTCCGAGAAGCTCGCCGGAGCAACCTGGACACGGACGTTGGGGCGCTGCCCGACGCTGAGCAGATGGGCGCACTGGTCTCTCATGATTGCCGGGCTGCCGACCACGTTGCGTAGACAGCTCTCGTCCAAGATGACGATGTACAGCGGGCCGCCCTCCGCCAGGAACCGTCGCTGCCTACTCAGTCGGGCACGGGCACGTTCCTCGACCTCGTCCCCGCTGGCGACACGGGAGAACAGCGCGCGCACGTAATCACCTGTTTGCAACAAGCCCGGGATCAGACGCTCTTGGTACTCCCGGAGGGTGACGGCCACCTCATCCATCTCAGCCCTGCGCCGGAACCAATCAGGATGCTCCACCTGCGGATACCAGTCGATCCGGCCCCACAGCCGCGCCAACACCCCACCCGTGTCCAGCAGTTCGTCACAGGTCTTGGCGAACGTGTCCTGCGGAACCCTCGTACCCGCCTCCACCCGCGCCACATGCGAACGGTCGCACGGGATTTGTCTGGCCAGACCCTCCTGCGTGAGCAGCGCGGCCTCACGGAAGTGCCGCAGGACCTCCCCGAATACCGCCGCCGTACTCGCTCCACCGTTCCGTCGGCTCACGTCTCCCCCCTCCGTGACAGTGCACCGGTGTCACACGCCAAGCATTGAACCGGACTGTTCCCGTGCGCAACGCTCGATACACCCAGAGTGACGGAGGTAGAGGAAAATGGAACCGGGAACGCTCGTCTACGACCCTCGGACGCGCAAGGTCGGCGAGTACCAGGACAGGACCGGCCCGTATGTGATGCTGCGCCCGGTCGGCGGCGGCCGGGAATGGCAGGCGGATCCGGCGCGGATCCGGGAGGCGACTCCGGAGGAGCGGCTCAGTGCGGGCGTCCGCGCGGCCAACGACCGTTCCAGGGAAGGAATGTCGGCGGATCCGGCCCGGCCCCCGGTACCCGTGCCGGGGTGCGCGGCCTGCGAGGAACTGGCGCTCCGGCGGGACCGGGCGCGGGCGGCGTTCGACGGCAGCGCCGTGACGGACGCGAACGTGCTGCTGCGCCAGCACCAACGCGCGGAGCACGGTGGGGAACCGGGCGGCCGCAGGATCTTCCGGTACGTGCCGTACACGATCGTGCAGGACGCGTCGGCCCTGCCCGAGTACGAGGCGTACTGCGTCTCCGGCAAGGAGGAGGACTGCGGGGCGGGTTCGGGCCGGTGTCAGGCGCCCGGCGAGGTCGAGGAGTGGCAGCGCAGGCACACCCAGGAGACGGGGCACCTGCGCTACCGCCGCAGCTTCGCGGACTACGCGGTGCTGGAGAGGCAGGGCTGAGCAGGCCAGGACCGGCGTCAAAAGCGGTCGGTCAGCTTCTTCAGCTCGGGCGGAAGGTCCTTGACGGTGTCGGCGACGACGAGACGGTACTGGTCGGTGTCCTCGGCCACCGCGACGGCGACGCCGGGGTCGACCCCCTGCACGGTGAACGCGGTCATCAGGGCCGGGCCCTCCCCGTCGTCACCGTCGCCCGGAGTGTCGTCGCACGCCTGGCGGGTGGCGGCGCCGAGCGACTTGCCGACGGGGATGCCGGTCTCCTCCCTGCCCAGGTAGCTGCGGCCGTCGTACTCGACGACGTACGCGCAGGACGCCTCGGGTCGGGCGCCGTCGGTGTCGTCGTCGGACGACGACACCGACGTGCAGCCCACGGACAGCGAGAGGAGGGCCGCCGCCAGGAGCGCCCCCACGGGTCCGCGGTCGACGAGCGGGAGTGACGCCTTCATCGGTGGGCCTCCTTCGGGAGCCGGGGCTCCGGCTCGGTGGATACGCAACGAAGACGTCCGGGGCACCGGATCGGTTCAGATCCCGGGCACTCCCTGCGCCACCAAGCGTCCGCCCCGCGCGCCGCCTTCCGGTCCCAGGTCGATCAGCCAGTCTGAGGCGCGGACGACGTCGAGGTTGTGCTCGATGGTGACGACCGAGTGGCCGGCGTCGACGAGGCGCTGGAGGACGTCGAGGAGGCGGGCGGTGTCGGCGCAGTGCAGGCCCGTCGTCGGCTCGTCCAGCAGGTACAGGGAGCGTCCGGTCGTCCGACGTCCCAGTTCCCTGGCGAGTTTCAGGCGCTGGGCCTCGCCGCCGGAGAGGGTGGTGGCGGGCTGGCCGAGGGGGAGGTAACCGAGGCCGACGTCCGCCATCCGTTTCAGCCGGGTGGCCACCGGCGGGACGTCCCTGAACACCGTCAGGGCCTCGTCCACCGTCGCCCGGAGCACCTCGGCGATGTCATGGCCCTCGTGGCGGACCGACAGCACCTCCGGCCGGAAGCGGCGGCCCTTGCACGTGGGGCAACGCACCTCCACGGCCGGGAGGAAGTGCATGTGGACGGTGAGGACGCCCGCCCCTTCGCAGCGTTCGCAGCGTCCGCCGGGCACGTTGAAGGAGAAGTGGCCGGCGGTCAGGCGGCCTCTGCTGCGCGCCGCGAACACCTCCCTGATCGGTGTGAACACCTCCGCGTAGGTGGCCGCGTTGGAGCGTGGCAGGCGGCTGACGGGCTCCTGGTCGACGGTCACGATCTTGCCGAGGTGCTCCCAGCCGTCGATGCCGTCGTGTTCGCCGGGCTGCTCCCCCGCCCCGTGGAACCGCCGCCGCGCGGCCCGGCCCAGGATGTCGAGGAGGAGGGTGGACTTGCCCGACCCGGACGGGCCCGTGACCGTGACCAGCCGGCCGAGCGGGACGCGCACGGTCAGG
Organism: Streptomyces sp. NPDC093598; assembly: GCF_044764825.1. Taxonomy (NCBI): domain Bacteria; kingdom Bacillati; phylum Actinomycetota; class Actinomycetes; order Kitasatosporales; family Streptomycetaceae; genus Streptomyces; species Streptomyces sp. NPDC093598. Next base: position 647,093 of record NZ_JBIWIV010000004.1, read on the forward strand.
TCCTTGAGGTTGTGGGCCCGGGCGCCCCGGATCACCAGGGCCGTTCCGCCGTCGCCGCGTCCCCGGGAGACCGGTGACGCCGCCCGTCCGGACAGGTACGCCCCGGTCGGTGACCCCTCCGTCCCCGCGACCTCGTCCGGCGTGCCCTGGGCGACGATCCGCCCGCCGTCCCGGCCGGCCCCCGGCCCGATGTCCACGACGTGGTCCGCCGCCTTCAGGACGTCCAGGTCGTGCTCGATGACCAGCACGGTGTTGCCCAGGTCGCGGAGCCTGCGCAGGACACGGACCAGCCGTTCGGTGTCGGAGGGGTGCAGACCGATCGTCGGCTCGTCGAGGACGTAGAGGACTCCCGTGAGGCCCGAGCCGAGCAGGGCGGCCAGCCGCAGCCGCTGGGTCTCCCCCGCCGACAGGCTCGGTGTGGACTGGTCGAGGGTGAGGTATCCGACGCCGACGTCGACGAGCCGTCCGACCCGTTCCGCCAGATCCGCGACGACCGGCTCGACGAACAGCCACTCGTCCGGTGAGACCCGGTCCCGCAACCCGCCGAGCCACGCGGCCAGTTCGTCGAGCGGGAGCCGGGCCGCCTCGACGATGCCGAGCCCGTGCACGGTCACCGCCCGGCTGTCCGCCCGCAGCCGGGTTCCGCCGCACTCCCCGCAGGGCTGCTTCACCAGGCCCTGCTGCTCGGCCCGTTCGCGGTACTCGGGGTCCTCGGCGCGTTCGCTGTAGCGGCGCAGCAGGGCCGTCGCGACCCCTTCGAAGCGGCCCGCCGCCACGGTCGCGGGAGGAGCGGTGTCGGGGAAGTGCCGCCGGAACTCGGGGCTTTCGACGCCGTACAGCAGCAGGTCCCGCTGTCTGTCGTCCAGTTCGCCGAGCGGCGCGTGCGCGTCGAAGGAGAAGCCGTAGTGGCCGGCCGCGGCCCGCAGCACGGGGAGGCTCCAGTCGGTGAACTTCGCGTTCCAGCCCCGCACGGCCCCCTCGGCCACCGACTTGCCGTCGTCGACCAGGCGCCGTACGTCGGGCCGGATCACCTCGCCCAGGCCGGTGCAGGCCGGGCAGGCCCCGGCGGGCTTGTTGAAGGAGAAGGAGCCCATGACCAGGTCGGGCACGGCGGTGCCGCAGTGCGGGCAGGGCCGCTGCCCGGCCTCGGCGTCCTCGTCGGCCTCGGTGTCGTCGGTGTACGGCGGCGGGATGTCCTTGCCGCAGCCGGGGCACGGCCGTACCCCGATGCGCGACCACAGCAGCCGCAGGTAGGTGAAGACCTCGGTGACCGTGCCGACCGTGGAGCGCGGGCTGCGGTTGGTGAGGTGCTGGTCGACGCTGATGGACGGGGACAGGCCGGTGATCGAGTCGACGGCGGGCTTGCTGACGAAGCCGGTGACCATGCCCAGCGACTCCATGTACTGCCGCTGGCCCTCCCGGTGGAGGGTGTCGAAGGCGAGGGTGGACTTGCCCGAGCCGGACAGGCCGGTCAGGACGACCAGCTTGTTCTTCGGCAGGGAGAGGGAGACGTTCCGGAGGTTGTGGAGGCGTGCGCCGGTGACGCGGATGCAGTCGTCCATTCCTTCAAGTCTTCCATTGAAGTGCGGTGTTGAGACTTGAGAGGCGTCAGCGGCCTGCCTCCTGCCGTAACCTTCAAATCGATGACGAACGACCGCCGCCTCCGCCCCGTCGACCTGGCCCGGCTGGCCGGTGTCTCGACGCAGCAGATCCGCAACTACGAGGACGCCGGTGTGCTCCCGCCGGCCGCGCGGACCGCGTCCGGCTACCGCGTCTTCGGGGAAGCGCACCGCCGTGCGCTGCTGGCGTACCGGGCGCTGATGCGGGGGTACGGGCCGGTGACGGCGACGGCCATCATGCGGACGGTGCACGAGGGGGACGTCCCGGGCGCGCTCGCGCTGGTCGACGCCGCACACGCGGCCCTGCACGAGGAGCGGGTGTCGCTGCGGGCGGCGAGCGAGGCCCTGGAGCTGCTGGCGGCGGAACCGCCCGCCGCACTGCCGCGTTCGGGCGGGCTGCGCATCGGCGAGGTGGCCGTGCTGCTGGGCGTACGGACGTCGGCGCTGCGGGTGTGGGAGGGGGCCGGGCTGCTCACGCCGGGGCGCGAACGCGGGACGGGGTACCGCGTCTACGAGCCGGCCGATGTGCGCGATGCCCGGCTCGTGCACACCCTGCGCCGCAGTCACTACCTGTTCGACCAGATCAGGCCGGTGCTGGAGGGGTTGCGGCGGGAGGGCAGCAGTGCCGCGCTGCGGGCGGCCGTCGCGGCCCGCGGTGAGGCGCTGACGGCCCGCACCAGAGTCATGATCGAGGGTGCGGGCGCCCTGCACGCCTACCTGGACTGACGGCCGGCGGGCCCTCCGGCCCGGCTCCCTGGAACGAGGACATCGGCGTCAACCGAGTGCACCGGCCAGGGCTCGCATCATCGTTCGGGTTGCCATCCGTTCCATTGAATTGTGGCGACACCCGGTGTCGCCGGTAGCGGGTTCGCCATTCCTTTGGTCGGGTCTATCCCACCTGCGAACGGAGACGCCCTGTGCGAATGACTGACATCCAGCGCTGCGAGGTGCGACCTGGGCGGCTTGTGGAATGGACGCTCAGCCCGGCGACCGTCGCGACGGCGAAGGCCCTGCCGGAGGACTCCAGACCGCCCGCCTACATCCAGGAGTCACATCTGCGGACGGCGCGGTCCGTGCGCGAGGACGGTCTGTTCGTGCCGACCTGGCTGGGCGCGGCGTTCGACATCCCGGGACGGGCCGACCTGGACGCTCTGGGTGAGGCGCTGCGCGGCTGGACCCTGCGGCACGAGACCCTGCGCAGCGGCTTCCGCTGGGCGGGCGGCCCCGGCGACTCGATCCGCCGCTTCACGCTCGACGCCGACGCCGTGGCGCTGCACCGCGAGGACGCCGGCGAGTTCACCGACCCCTCCGCCCTGGCCCAGCACCTCCAGGACCGCTTCGACACCACGGCGGACGCGCTGCGCTGGCCGAACCTCATCTACACGGCCGTCGTCCGGGACGACAGCACCAGCGTCTACATGGCCTTCGACCACAGCAACGTCGACGCGTTCTCCATCTACCGCATCCCGGCCGAGATCCACGAGCTGTACACCGGCCACGTCACCGGCCGCACCCCGGATCAGGCGCCGGTCAGCAGCTACGTCGACTTCTGCGAGGCCGAGCGGGCGGACGCGGACCGGATCGACGCGGACCACGAGATCGTCGCCCGCTGGCGGGAGTTCATCCACCGCTGCGACGGGCGGCTGCCGAGCTTCCCCATCGACCTCGGGCTGGAGCCCGGCGGCGGGCTGCCGACCCAGAAGCTCATGCGCGAGATGCTGGTGGACGCGGACGCCGCCGCCGCGTTCGAGGCGTACTGCCGGCCCTACGGCGGTTCCCTGGTGGGGCTCCTCGCGGCCACGGCCCTGATCGTCCACGAGATCGGCGGTGAGCCCGTCTACCGGACGGTGGTGCCCTTCCACACCCGGGCGAAGTCCGCCTACTCGGACTCGGTGGGCTGGTACGTCGGCGGCGCGCCGATCGAGGTGCCCGTGGCGGAGGCGCCCGACTTCCCGGCCGCGCTGAAGACCGTACGCGCCGCGCTGCACGCCACCCGGCCGCTGGCCCGCATGCCGCTGGCCCGGGTGCTGCGGCTGCTCGGCGCGGACTTCCGGCCCACGTCCCCCGACATGTACTCCATCGTGTCCTTCGCCGACGCCCGGGGCATCCCCGACTCCACGCTCTGGACCGAGCGCAACGCCTACGGCCTGATCCGGGTGTCGTACGGCGACCAGGTCTGCGCCTGGGTCACCCGCCTCCACGAGGGCCTGTGGTTCGCGGCCCGCTACCCGGACACCGATGTCGCGCACAAGAACCTGCGGCTGTACGCCGACCGGCTGCGCGACATCATCGCGTCCGTCGCGGACCACGCCCCCTGTCCCCGGCGGTGAGGTGCCCTGACGGGACCTACACGCCCGCGTACGAGTGCTTGCCGGAGACGAAGATGTTCACGCCGTAGTAGTTGAACAGCCAGCAGCCGAAGGCGAGGAGGGCCAGGTAGGCGGCCTTGCGGCCCTTCCAGCCGGCGGTGGCGCGGGCGTGCAGGTAGCAGGCGTAGGCGACCCACGTGATGAACGACCAGGTCTCCTTCGGGTCCCAGCCCCAGTAGCGGCCCCAGGCGTCACCGGCCCAGATGGCGCCCGCGATGATCGTGAACGTCCACAGCGGGAAGACGGCCGCGTTCACACGGTAGGAGAACTTGTCGAGGGAGGCGGAGGAGGGCAGCCGCTCCAGGACGGAGGTCGCGAAGGTGCCGGGCGTGCCGCCGCTCGCGAGCTTGCTCTCGTAGGAGTCCTTGAAGAGGTACAGGATCGTGGCGACCGCGCCCACGTAGAAGACCGCGCCGCAGAAGATCGCCGTCGAGACGTGGATGTACAGCCAGTACGAGTGCAGGGCCGGGACCAGCTGGTCGCTGGCGGTGTAGAGGACCGTGACCGCCAGGCCCAGGTCGAGCAGGACCGAGGTGATCAGGAACAGGCCGAGCCAGCGCACGTTCTTCTTCAGGGCCAGCAGCCCGAGGTACACGCCGACCGCGACCGTGGAGAACGTGATGTTGAACTCGTACATGTTGCCCCACGGGGCGCGCTCCACCGAGGCCGCGCGGGCGACGACACCGCCCAGCTCGACCAGGAAGGCGAGCACCGTGAGGGAGATGGCGATCCGGCCGTACAGGTCGCCCTGCGCGTCCCCGCCGTGCGCCCCGGGGCCGTCCGGCACGTCGCGCTGACCGGCCGCGGCCCGCACGGTGACCTTCGGCCGCTCCAGCACGGCGGTGCCGCCGGCCTGGTTCACGGTGACGGCCGGTGCCTTCTCGGCGCCGGGCTTGGTGGTGAGCGCGGCGGCGGTCCGGGCGACCTTGCTGCGGCTGCCGAAGAGCCATTCGGCGATGTACGCGAAGAAGGCCAGGGTGTAGACGGCCATCGCGGAGTAGATCAGCACATTGCTGATCTGCGCGAGATTTTCATTGGTGGCGGCGGCGAGAGTCACTGCTTCTCAGCCCCTTCGGCAGGTACGGGGGTTTCGGTACCCGGCTCCTGGTCGGGGTCGGGGGAATCTGCGGGATCGTCGGGGCCGGGGGCGCCCGGTGCCTGCTCGTAGAGGTCACCGGCAAGGTGTCCCAGCTCCTCGGGGACCTTGGCGGACTCGCTGCGGCCGAGGCCGGCCATCTCGACGACGGTGACGCCGTCGGCGCCCTTGACCGCGCGCACCCAGACGCGGCGGCGCTGGATGAACAGGGAGGCGGCGAGGCCGCCGATCGCGGCGAGGGCACCGGCGAGGGCCCAGCCGCTGCCGGGCTGCTGGACGACCTGGAAGCCGGCCCACTCCTTGATGTCCTTGCCGAAGGTGACCGAACCGGCGCCGTTCGGGAGCTTCATGGTCTCGCCGGGCTTCAGCAGCTTCTTGAACAGCTTGCCCTGGGAGTCCTTGAACTCCTTCATGTTGGTCCGGTCCATCTGGTACACGCTCTGCGGGATGCCCGAGTCGGCCCCCAGGTCGCCGTGGTAGGCGGACAGCGCGAGCAGCGGATTGTCCAGCGCGGGGAACTGCGACAGCATCGTGCCGCTGGCGGAGCCGCCGAAGGTCGGCACGAAGAACGCGTTGAAGCCGAGCTGCTCCTTCTTGCCCTGGGCGTTGCGGTAGCCGTCGAGGACCTTCACGACACCGGAGGAGGTGACGTTGGCGTCCAGCGGCAGCAGCGGTACGGCGTCGTCGAAGACGACCTTGCCCTGGGCGTCGCGGACAGTGATCACGGGGGCGTAGCCGTGGCTGACGAGGTAGACCTTGGAGTCGCCGATCTCCAGCGGGTGGTTCACCTCGACGGTGTCGTTCTCGTCCTTGCCGTAGGCGCCGGCGCTGTAGGTGATGTCGGCCTTGTAGACGCGTGGGGTGCCCTTGTTGGGGCCGGTGCGCTCGTAGGTGCCGGTGAACTTCTTCAGGTTGAAGCTGAACGGCACCAGGTCGTCGGACGTGAAGAGGTTGCCGGACTTGAAGTCGTCGTACTGGGTGAGGGTGTTGGAGAAGCCGTCACCCTCGACGACCAGCTTGTTGCCCTCGGACTTGTACAGCTGGCCCCAGGCGAAGGCGACCAGCATCACGATGAGGGCGATGTGGAAGACGAGGTTGCCCACCTCGCGCAGGTAGCCCTTCTCGGCGGCGACGGCGTCCCCGGTGAGGTGGGTGCGGAAGCGGCGCTTCTTCAGCAGGGCCAGGGCGGCCTGGTGGACCTGCTCGGGTTCGGCCGTGGTGCGCCAGGTGGTGTGGGCGGGCAGCCGGTTCAGCCGCCGGGGCGCGCCGGGCGGCAGGCCGCGCAGCTGGCCGACGAACTGCCAGGTGCGGGGCACGATGCAGCCGATGAGGGAGACGAACAGCAGGATGTAGATCGCGGAGAACCACACCGAGCTGTAGACGTGGAACAGTCCGAGCTTGTCGTAGAGGTCACCGAGGGTGGGGTTGCCCTTGCGGAAGTCGGCGACCTTCGTCTCGTCCTGGCCGGACTGCGGGATGAGCGAGCCGGGGATCGCGCCGAGGGAGAGCAGCAGGAGCAGCAGCAGGGCGACCCGCATGGAGGTCAGCTGCCGCCAGAACCAGCGGACCCAGCCGACGACGCCCAGGGCGGGCAGGTTGGGCGCGTCCTCCTTGGGGGCGGTGGACAGCTGGGAGCCGGCGGCGCCCAGCTCCTGGTCCTCGGCGGCGGACGGGGCCGGGTCGGAGGCGGTGGTCTTGCTCATCGATCAGATCCCCACAGTGAAGCCGTCGGACCAGACCTGCATCTCCTGCACGATGCGGTCCCACGCGCCGGTCAGCAGCAGCAGACCGGTCACGATCATCATGGTGCCGCCGACCCGCATCACCCAGACGTAGTGGCGCTTGATCCAGCCGAAGGCTCCGAGGGCCTTGCGGAAGGCGACGGCGGCGAGCACGAACGGCACGCCCAGGCCCAGACAGTACGCGACGGTGAGAACGGCGCCGCGTCCGGCGCTCCCCTGGTCGGAGGAGAGGGCCAGCACGGAGGCGAGGGTGGGGCCGATGCAGGGTGTCCAGCCGATGCCGAAGAGCGCGCCGAGCAGGGGCGCACCGGCCAGCCCGGCCACCGGCTTGCGGTGGAGGCGGAACTCGCGCTGGGTGAACCAGGGCATCAGGCCCATGAAGAAGACGCCCATGAGGATCATGAGCACGCCGAGCACCTTGGACAGGACGTCCTTGTGCTCCTGGAGCGTGGCACCGAAGTAGCCGAACAGCGCCCCGGAGGAGACGAACACCGCGGTGAAGCCGAGCACGAACAGGGAGGCGCCCGCGACCATCCGGCCGCGCCGCGCCTCGGCGAGGTCGGTGCCGGCGACCCCCGTCACATAGGACAGATAGCCGGGCACCAGCGGCAGGACGCAGGGCGAGAAGAAGGAGACGAGACCGCCGAGCAGCGCGATCGGCAGGGCCGCCAGCAGGGCGCCCTTGAGCACCGTGCCGTTGGGGTCCGCGACCGCGGCGAGCGTGGTGACTGCGCTCACGTCACTACTCCGCTCACTTCTCGGCGACGACAGGCTTGAGCATCTTCAGCAGCCGTTCCTCGCTGAGCGCGGACAGGGAGCGGGCCGCGATCTTGCCGTCCCGGTCGAGGATGAGCGTGGAGGGGATCGCCTGCGGGTTGAGCGTGCCCTTCTTGAAGCGCAGCAGCAGCTTGCCGGTGGGGTCGTAGAGGCTGGGGTAGGTGATGCCCCAGTCCTTCTCGAAGGCCAGGGCCGCGCCGGTGGAGGTGTCCCGGGTGTTGATGCCGACGAACTGCACGCCCTTGCCGGCGTACTCCTTGGAGACCTTGGCGAAGTACTTGGCCTCGGCGCGGCAGGGGTTGCACCAGGACCCCCACACGTTGAGGACGACGACCTTGCCCTTGTAGTCGGCGACGTCGAGCGTCTTGCCGGCGATGGTCTTGCCGGACAGGTCGGGTGCCGGAGTGCGCTTGCCCTCGGCGACCGTGGCGACGCCGTCGGTGCCGGTGACGAAGTTGGTGTTGCCGCCCCCGCCGGAGGTGCCGCCGGAGCCGCACGCGGAGACGAGCAGCGCGGTGGCGGCGAGAGCGGCGGTCAGGGCGGCGTCACGGCGGACACGACGGGTGCGCTCGGTGGCACGCGGCGAGCGGTTCGAACGCAGGGGGGCGCGGCTGACGGCACTCATGTGAAAAGTTTCGCATGCCCGTTCCGGGGCTCTCGCCCACCCCCCTTGTGGGTGGAAAACCGCATTTCAGGCAGCGTTCCGCGAGGCGTCTCCGCTCGGCGTGGGGGCCTGGCCGGTGAACTGCCGCCAGCCACCGGCCGGCTGCTGTCCGACGCCGAGCGTGCGGAGCCTGTCGAGCACCTCGGGCTTCTGCGCGTCCAGCCAGTCGGTGAACTGCCGGAAGGAGACGAGACGCACATCGGCGCCCTTCTCCTTCTCGCGCGCGATGTACGTGAAGGCCTCCTCGACGGCGTCCATGTAGAGGCCGCCGTTCCACTGCTCGAAGTGGTTGCCGATGAAGAAGGGTGCCCGATTTGTCTCGTATGCTCGCTTGAATCCCTGGATGTACGCCTGCGCCGACTGCTTCCGCCAGCCCGGGTAGTTGTGGGCCGGGGCCTTCGTGGAGTTGAGGGACTGGTTGGCCAGCATGTTGTAGTCCATCGACAGGACCTCGAAGCCGCGCCCGGGGAAAGGTATCTGCTGAAGGGGCAGGTCCCATATGCCCTGGCGCTTGCGGGGCCAGACCTGGAGGCCGCCGGGCGAGGAGGCGTCGTAGCGCCAGCCGAGCTCGCGGGCGGTGGGCAGCAGGTTGTCCTGGCCGAGCAGGCAGGGCGTACGGCCGCCGACGAGCTCCTTGTCGTAGTCGAAGGGCAGCGACGGCAGGTCGGTCCAACCGGTGTTGGTGCGCCACTCCTTCACGAAGGACTTCGCCTGGTCGATCTCGCTGCGCCACTGCCGGGGCGTCCAGTTCTTGACCGAGCCGTGGGACTCGCCGCAGAAGTGCCCGTTGAAGTGGGTGCCGATCTCGTGGCCCTCCAGCCAGGCGCGGCGGACGTTCTTCAGCGTGTCCTTGATGTGCGCGTCGGTGAGGTAGCCGATGTCGGAGGCGCCGCGCGGGTTGTTCGGCGGGTCGTAGAGGCGCTTCTTCGACTCGGGCAGCAGGTACAGCCCGGACAGGAAGAACGTCATGCTCGCGCCGTGCTCCTCGGCGAGGTCCAGGAAGCGCGGGAAGAGGCCGTTGCCGACCTCGCCGGCGCCGTCCCAGGAGAACACGACGAACTGCGGCGGGGTCTGACCCGGCTCCAGCGGCTCGGGCTTCGCGGGCTGGTGGGGCTGCTTGCCGGTGTGGGCGGTGGAGCCGTCGCCGATGGGGCGGGCGGTCGGCTCGGGCTTCGGCTTCGATCCGCCCTGGGCGGAGTCGCCGCCGGAACCGTCGGCGTGGCCGGAGTCGTCCGAGCCCGTGAGACCGCCGCAGCCGGCGAGCGAGACAGCGGCGGCGGCTCCCGCGCCGATTCCGAGCATTCCCCTGCGGGAGAGAGCGCGCATGGCATCCCCGATTCGTACGTCGTGCTGGTCGCCCAGTGAGAGGACGTGACGAACGCAGAGGTTCCGCTAAAATGCGCAGATTCCGTAACGAAGCAGTCGTAAGTGATCAGAAGGGGCCGAACCGTAGGTGCCTTCGCGCCTACCGAACGCCCCGCGCGGGGTGCACCCACCCCCGCCGACCACTCCGGCGACGAGCCCGCGAGCTTACGCGCTCCCGGGCCGGCCGGTCTCCATCGAATCCGACTTATGCTGGCGCCGCAGGCGACAACCGGCTGAGGAGGTTCCATGGCGGTCGCACAATTCCCTGAGTTCCGTCTGGGCAAGGTGCTCGCGACCAGCTTCACGGGGACCCTGTCGGAGCGTTACGGCGAGGCGCTGGAGCGTATTCCTGTGCCATCCCGGCTCGCGGACTGGCTGGAAATCCATGGACTCGCCGTCGACTTCTGCAGCCACTCCCAGCTCGACCACGCCCGGGAGCTACGGGAATCGATTCACGCAGCCGCCACCGCCGTCGCGAACCAGGACCCGCTTCCCTCTTCAGCTGTCCAAGTCATCAATGACTGCAGTATTCAGGGACGCGCCTCGGCGATCTTGACGCCCGAGGGAAAGCGTGAATGGAGGCTGGCTTCCGCTTCTGTGGAAGACGCGCTCAGCGTGGTCGCCGCCGATGCGATCAGCCTCCTGGCGGGAGAACGAGAAGGAAAAATCTCGTTGTGCGCATCGCCGACGTGCCGAGCCGCCTTCTTCGACACCAGCCGCGGCCACACCCGCAGATGGTGCGACATGAACACGTGTGGGAATCGCGAGAAAAAGGCACGCTTCCTCGCCAACAAGCGCAACCGGTCAAGCCTTTCAGACTGACCGTGCCGTCCGATCGCTGGTCGCGCCACCGCGCTGCTGGGTACTCTGGAACCACCTCAGGTGGTTCCATCCCGACCGGGAGGTCTCATGACACTCTCCAAGGCCGGCATCGGGTGCTCGTGCCCCGTCGACGGCAGCCCAGCGTGCAGTGATCGCTACCGGCACTGCGGAGTACGCATACGCGACGCCGGGGCTGGAGGTCGCTGACCATGGTGGATCTGACGGTGCTGCCGGGCTACGTGGCAGTGATCCTGCTCTTCCTCGGTCCCCCCGGGCCCGATATGGCCTACATGCTCGCGGTGGGCCTCGAAGGCGGTCGCCGGGCTGCGGTGAAAGCCATCCTCGGCATCGGAACCGGCATGAGTGTCTACGCCGCCGCCGTCGTCGCGGGCTTGGGAGAAGTCGCGCGATCGTACCCATTAGTACTGGATACGATCAGGATATTAGGTGCCGCGTATCTGCTATGGCTGGCATACATGACGATGCGTCATGCACGTCGCGCGATCAGCGAGAACAACGATGTCACGGCCGGACACTGGTATCTGCGAGGCGTCTTCGTCAGCATCACGAATCCGAAGATCATTCTCTTTTTCCTCGCGGTGCTCCCGCAGTTCATCGGAAGCGCGGACAACCCGTCATTGCAGATGGCGATGCTTGGCGCGCTCAACGTTCTGATGGAAGTGATCCTGTACGGATGCATCGGAGTTCTGGCGGGATTCTTTCACGCACGTCTTGTCGACTCGACCAAAGCAACGACCGTGCTGAACCGCATCGCGTGCACGGTTTATGTCGTGCTGGCCGGGACGATCTTCGGCGAGATCCTGCTGGCTTGATCGTCACTGCACAGCACGGGCCCGCGGGTCGGCCGCTCCGGCAGCCGACCCGCGGGCCACGCGCTACGCGCCGAAGGCCTTGTTCTGGCCCTTCACCGGCTTCGCACCGGCGAGGAGGTGGGCGGGGACCAGATCGCGCGCCGGTTCGCTGTAACCGACGGAGACGATGCGGTCGCCCTGGTACGTGAAGGTCGTCAGCGAGGCCAGCGTGCACTGGCGCTTGCGCGGGTCGTGCCACAGGCGGCGGCGCTCGACGTACGACCGGACGATCCAGATGGGCAGCTGGTGGCTGACCACGACCGCCTCGTGCCCGCGGGCCTTGTCCTTCGCCGCCCCCAGCGCACTCATCATGCGGACGACCTGATCGACGTACGGCTCGCCCCAGGACGGCCGGAACGGGTTGACCAGGTGCTTCCAGTTGCCGGGCTTGCGCAGCGCCCCGTCCCCGACCCCGAACGTCTTGCCCTGGAAGATGTTCCCGGCCTCGATCAGCCGCTCGTCGGTGGCGAGGTCCAGCCCGTGCGCCTTGGCGATCGGCTCGGCCGTCTCCTGCGCACGCTCCAGCGGTGAGGCGACGACATGTGTCACGTCGCGGCCGGACAGGTGCTCGGCGACCCGGTCGGCCATGCGGCGGCCCAGGTCGGAGAGGTGGTAGCCGGGGAGGCGGCCGTAGAGGATGCCGTCCGGGTTGGCGACCTCGCCATGCCGCATGACGTGGACGACGGTGATGTCCTCGGCGCTGTTGTTCTTCTGCTCGCTCATGCCGTCGCCTCCGCCGCCGCGCGGGCCGCCGCCGGAAGGGCGTCGGCGATCCGCTGCACGGCCCGCTCGTCGTGCGCGGTCGACACGAACCAGGACTCGAAGGAGGACGGCGGCAGGTAGACGCCGTCTGCGAGCAGCGAGTGGAAGAACGCGGTGAAGCGGAAGGACTCCTGCGCCTTGGCGTCCTCGTAGTTCCGCACGGGCCGGTCGGTGAAGAACACGGAGAACATGTTGGAGGCGGTCTGCAGCCGGTGCGCGACGCCCTCCTTGGCCAGGGCCTCGGTGACGAGCCCCTGGATCTGCTTCGACACGGCGTCGACCTTGGCGTACGCGGCGTCGTCGAGGAGCCGCAGCTGGGCGAGCCCGGCGGCGGTGGCGACGGGGTTACCGGAGAGGGTGCCGGCCTGGTAGACGGGGCCCGCCGGGGCGAGGTGGGCCATCACGTCCGCCCGTCCGCCGAAGGCCGCCGCGGGGAAGCCGCCGCCCATGACCTTGCCGAAGGTCATCAGGTCGGGGACGACCCCGTCGATCCCGAACCACCCGGCGCGGCTGGTCCGGAAACCGGTCATGACCTCGTCGGAGATGTAGAGGGCGCCGTTCTCGGAGCAGATGTCCTTCAGGCCCTGGTTGAACCCGTCGGCGGGCGGTACGACGCCCATGTTGCCCGGGGAGGCCTCGGTGATCACGCAGGCGATCTCGCCCGGGTGGGCCCGGAAGGCCTCACGGACGGCGTCGAGGTCGTTGTAGGGCAGGACGATGGTGTCGCCGGCCTGGGCGCCGGTGACGCCCGGGGTGTCGGGCAGCGCGAAGGTGGCGACACCGCTGCCGGCCGCGGCGAGCAGCGAGTCGACGTGCCCGTGGTAGCACCCGGCGAACTTGATCACCTTGGTGCGCTGCGTGAACCCTCGCGCGAGCCGGATCGCGGACATGGTCGCCTCGGTCCCGCTGGACACGAGCCGCACCTGCTCCAGCGGCCCGACCCGCGCGACCATCTCCTCCGCGAGGGCGACCTCGCCCTCACCGGGCGTACCGAAGGACGTGCCGCGGGCGACGGCGTCCTGCACGGCGGCGATGACCTCGGGATGCGCGTGCCCGAGGATCATGGGACCCCAGGAGCAGACGAGGTCCACGTACTCCCGTCCGTCCGCGTCGGTCAGATACGGGCCCGTGCCGGACACCATGAACCGCGGTGTGCCGCCGACGGCTCGGAAGGCCCGCACCGGTGAGTTCACGCCGCCGGGCGTGACGGCCTCCGCGCGGTCGAAAAGAGCCTGCGAGGCCGGTGCTTCATACGGATATGCCAGTTCACTCATGACCTGCGACTTCTCCGACCTTCTCCGACGTTGTCGGGCTCCGGGTGCCAGTGACCTGTTCAGGGTAGGCCAGGGGAGTGGGCGGGCGGGGCGTGGGACAACCGGCCCCCCGGCCCCCGTCGTCTGCGAGACTGGTCCCTGATACACACAGCTCAAGCGGCCCGGGGTGGTCGGAGGCTGCGAAGATCCCTCGCGGGCAGATGTTTCAGCGCACGTTTCGGCGGGCGGCCGTGGGGGAGGTCACTGACACGATGATCGGGTTGCGCGGCGGGGGCGACGCGTCCTAGAAAAGCAGTCGGGTGGAGATATGCATCGCGGTGGCGGACTGGGCGAGGGGACTGATGACCTGGGTCCTCGACGTGCCCGGCGGGGAAGGCACCGGCGCGAGGCGGAGGACGCTCAGGAGCCGCGTCCGACACAGGGTCTACCGAGTGAACCGGAGCGGACCGCCGGACGTACTGAACGTCGGGTGGACGATCTTCGGGCCGGGAGCAGCGGGAATGGTGGTCGGGTGGGGGTGACGTACAAGTACTTCGGTGCGCCCGACGGCGCGACCGCGGCCCGCGTACCGATCTCGATGCGCCCCGAGGAGCTCGGCGGCGACGAGCTCGGCATGAACGGCATGTTCACGAAGATCAAGCCGGAGACCATGGCGGCCATGGTCCTCACGGGCATCGAGGGCGTCCCCCTGCACAAGGTCCCGCCCCTGGAACTGGTCGTCCTGCACCCCGACTACGCGGTGGTCAAACTCCCCATGACGGTCGTCGACCCCCTGCGCGGCATCGGCGAGGAGGCCGTGGGCGCGGCGGCCTTCATCTGGTCCACGGTCCCGGACCGCGGCGGCCCCCGCGACGCGTTCAACGTCTACCAACTACTGCACGAGTGGCAGGACTTCAGCCATCGGTTGCATGAGGCCGGGCATCAGCCGTATTGCCTTGTGTGGCCCTGAGCTGAGGTTCTTCGGGTTCGGGCGGGGTTTTCGGACCCCGCCTTCGTCGTGTGCCGGGAGCGAGGAACACTTCTTCGCCCGCGCAAGCACCCGGAGCACTGCACCACCGCCTCGCCTCATCGCCCGACAGCCCTCGAGCGGGCGTTGCGGTTGACGGCGTCGAGGGCCCCCCGTCGGACCGGGGTATCTCTACGGCCATGGTGAGGGGTGCGTCAGGGGACATCCATGCGGGAACGGACTGCTCCCACATGGATGTCTGATGCCGGGTCGGTGGCTCAGTGGTCGGAGTAGCTGAAGTCCCCCACGGTCCAGGCGCTGACATCCTCGATGGCGACGCGGTACATCCCGCCCGTCTCCGGGATCCCCACCGTGCCCTGGAGGATGCGGGCGACATGGAAGTGCAGATGCGTGGGCGGACCGTCCTTCTTCGTGGGGGTGTCGAAGACAGTGGAAAACTCGCCGAGTCGGGCGGAGTTGGTCAGCACCTCCGAAACCCTCTGCCTCCACACGGCTTCTGGGGCCAGCCGACCTGTGATGACAGCACCACCGGCGACCACGGTCAAGGACATCTGGTTGCTCTGCCCGGACTCCACAAGGGCAGCGATGTCAACGATCAGCTCGTCAGGCTTCCGCATGGGACCGGATTCTATGCACCGGCTCGTCCGGGCGCCTCGGGTGGTGGCACTACCGAGACGTAACGGGCGGCCCCCGTGGCGCCGCCGGAAGCCCGGACGTCCCGGGCGTCGCGGGCGGCCCCTCGGTGCGCGCAGATCGGCCGACCCGGAACCTCACCGCCGAGCAGACCAAAATCTGTGCTCGCCAGAGTAGACATTCTCGACTCGACTCTTTATCGTTTCTCTCGTAGCCGAGATCCAGTGAGGCCCGGCAGACACGAACTGCCGGGCAGCAGTACCCGCATGACGGTGCGGTGGTGGAGTTTCGAAGCCAGGTGGTTGCACGACGGCGACGGAACTGGCGACCGGACCGGGTGGCCCGCAGGACGAGGGGCTGCCATCAGCAGTACGCAGTTCCCGTTTGGCAAATGATGGATTCAGAGGGAAGAACGGAGGACGCGAGCGCCATCAGGATCGCCCGGGCGCAAGACATGAGTCCGGGTGCCGCAGGACATCGATAGGCAGGTGGTCTCCGGTCACGCATCCGCGATCCCCGCACCCCCGTCGGAGTATCGGACGGCAGGGCGGAAACAGAAGGCCGGCGAGGTATTAGGGCCGGCAGATGGTGTTGCAGTCCCTTCGGGGCCCTGGTGCCGTACGGCGCCAGGGCCCCTCTACGCGTTCCACCAGAGAGGTGAGATGACAGCAGACGAGACACTGGCCCGTCTCGACGACGACCACTACCCCGCCTACACGACGGGCCGGGCAGCCGCGTTGCTCGGCACCACTCCCGGCTTCCTCCGTGCCCTCGACGAGGCCTCCCTGATCACACCCCTGCGCTCCCGGGGTGGCCACCGCCGCTACTCCCGCCACCAACTCCGCACCGCCGCCCGCGCCCGTCGGCTCGTCGACCGGGGCACGCCGATCGAGGCCGCCTGCCGGATCATCATGCTCGAAGACCAGCTCGAAGAAGCCCGGCACCTCAACTCCGAACAGCGCCGCGCCGGCGGATCGCCCCGTCCGTCGACCGCCGCCCGAGGCGTGATGGCCGGAATGTGACGCGCAGAGCCTCCCCTCCGAGGGGCAGGATCTGTACGCGTCGTGGGGTCGCACCAAGGCATCCCGTGACGGGCGGGACGAGTACGGCGGCCGTCGCCGACCGTGACCTGAGGGGGCCCTTGTGCGTGATCTCGCGGACTCGATCGAATCGATGGAGCAGCTCGCCACCGTCTGGCGGACCATGGTGCTCGACCGGGATCCGCAGGCCGATGTGCGGGACCTGCCGGGCGTCGCCGTGCGGTGGGCCGACTGCCGGTTCGCCTTCTGGAACTGCGTGACCCTGACCGACGTCGGCGCGGACGCCGGGCTGCTGAAGCAGCGGCTGCACGAGACCGCCGAGATCATGCGGTCGAAGACCCACCCCGGGTTCCTGTGGGTCTTCGAGGATCTGCTCGACCCGCAGGCGCGAGCAGGGCTCGCAGAAGCCGCCGAGCGGGCGGGCCTGCGCTACGCCTTCCCCGGCACCGGCATGGCGGGAGACCTGCTGCCGATTCCCGAGCCCGTCCATCCCGAGCTGACCTTCGTGCGCGTGACCGACGACGACCTGCTGCGGGCCTACGCCGACATCAATTCGCGTGCCTACGGATTCCCGCTGGAGGACGGGCGGGACGGGCTCGCCGGGTCCGCGTGGTGGAAGAGCGAGGTGTTCGCGTACCTGGGTGTGCGGGACGGAGTCCCCGTGACCTGTGCCGCCGCGGTCGAGGCCGACGGGCGGCTCTTCGTCGCGCTGGTCGCCACCGACCCGGCGTGGGAGCGGCGGGGGTACGGCGAGGCCGTGACCCGCAAGGCGCTCTACGAGGGGGCCCGGGCGACCGGGCTGACCCGGGCGACGTTGCACGCGACCGCCGCCGGAGCGCCCGTGTACCCGAGGATCGGGTTCCGGCCCAACTCCCCGATGCGGTTCTACTCTCTCGGGGACTGACCGGCCCACGGCGCGTACGGGCTGCCGCAAGGCCCGCGGAGTCAGTCCAGGCCCCCGCCCACCGTGAACCCGATCGCCGTCCCGCCTCCCTCCCGCCGGAACGCGAAGGGCGCTCCCCCGTGGGCGAGGGCCACCTCGCGGACGATGGACAGGCCCAGGCCGGAACCCGGCAGGGAGCGGGCGTCGGCGGCGCGGTAGAAGCGGTCGAAGACCCGGGTGAGGTCGCTTTCGGCGATGCCCGGGCCGCGGTCGAGGACCTCGACCCGGATCCTGCCGGGCCGGGCGGGCCCGGAGACGACGATCTCGATGGGGGCCCGGCCGCCCTGGTCGAACTTCACGGCGTTCTCGACGAGGTTGGACAGCGCCCGGGTCAGCATGCCGGCCCGCCCGTCGGTCGTGGTGTCGCCGCTCGCGCGCAGCAGGATCTCCCGGCCGCTGCGGCGCCGGGCCAGCCCCGCCACCTCCTCGGCGATGTCGGCGACGTCCACCTGCCGCGGCGGCTCGGTGTCGGACTGCCCGGCCGCGAGGTCCACCAGCTCGTTGACCAGGTCGGTCAGTTCCCTGGCCTCCTGGCCGAGGTCGGCGACCAGTTCCTCCCGCGTCTCCGGCGGGAGTTCGTCGATCCGGCGCAGCAGGGAGATGTTGGTGCGCAGCGAGGTGAGCGGCGTGCGCAGCTCATGGCCCGCGTCCTGGACCAGGCGGCGCTGGTCCTCCTCGGACTGGGCGAGCCGGCCCAGCATGCGGTCGAAGGCCCGGCCGAGGCGGCCCACCTCGTCATGACCGGCCACCGGCACCTGGATGCCCAGCCGGCGGGTGCGGGCGACGTCCTCGGCGGCGTCGGTCAGCACGACCAGGCGGCGCGTGATCCGCCGGGCCAGCCACCAGCCGAACAGCCCGGCGCCGATCACCACGGCGGCCACCAGCAGCAGCGTCCGCTGCTGGAGCACCCGCAGCAGATCCTCGACGTCGCTGAACTCCTGCGCGACCTGCACCGCACCCCGCCCGCCGCCGAGGGAGACGGTGGCGACGCGGTAGACGTCGTCGCCCACGTCGACGTCCTTGTGTTCGGCCACCTCCCCGGACGAGGCCGCGGCGGCGATCCGCACGTCGGTTCCGGTGACCGGCAGCCCAGGACTGCCCGCGTCGACGACATGCCCGTCCGGGCCGAGCACCTGCACGTCCGTGCGGGCCGGACGCACCAGGTCGTGGCCCGGCGCGGCGGACGAGAAGTCGCCGGGTGTCATGTGGTTCTGCCGCACCTCGCCGCGCAGGTCCTGCACGACCTCGTCGAACACCGTCTGCTGGTCCACCCGCACCAGCCGGGCGGCGGCGCTGTAGGACAGGATGCCGACCAGGATCGTCACGGCCGCCGTCACCGCCGCGAACGACACCGCGAACGTGGTGCGCAGCGAGACCAGCTTCGGCCGCCGCCCGGTCAGCAGCGGGCGCAGGCGGCCCACTCAGTCCTCCCGCAGCACGTAACCCACGCCCCGGACCGTGTGGATCAGCTGCGGCGCGTCCGGCTCGTCGAGCTTGCGGCGCAGATAGCCGACGTAGACGGCGAGGTTCTTCGAGCCGGGCCCGAAGTCGTAGCCCCAGATGCGGTCGTAGATCGTCGAGTGGTCGAGGACGATGCCCGCGTTGCGCACCAGCAGTTCCAGCAGCTCGAACTCGGTGCGGGTCAGTTCCAGCTCGCGCGCGCCCCGCCAGGCCCGGCGCGCCTGCGGGTCCATGCGGATCCCGGCCGCGTCGATGAACCGCTCCGGGAGCGGCTTGGGCGCCTCGGCCGCCGGTGCGCTCCCGGCGGCCACCGGGCTGGTGCGGCGCAGCAGGGCACGCAGCCGGGCGAAGACCTCCTCCACGTCGAAGGGCTTCACCACGTAGTCGTCGGCGCCCGCGTCCAGGCCGGCGATCCGGTCGGCGGTCTCCACGAGGGCCGTCAGCATCAGCACCGGCGTCCGGTCGCCCTCGGCGCGCAGCACCCGGCACACCTGGAGCCCGTCGATGCCGGGCATCATCACGTCGAGGACGAGCACGTCCGGACGGTTGCGGTGGGCCTGCGCCAGCGCCTCGACACCGTCGGCGACCGCCATGACCTGGTAGCCCTCCAGGGTCAGGGCACGCTCCAGGGCGTGGCGGATGGCGCGGTCGTCTTCGGCGAGCAGCACGGTGTGGGGCACGCGTCCAGTGTGCCAAGCCGCCGGGTCCCTGGAACCCTGTGCGCGGCGCCGGAGCGTCCTTCTTACTGCCCTCTCACCGGGGCCGACGCAACCGGGAGCCGGGCCCTACCGTCCTCTCACCCCCGGGCGGAGCCGAGCCGGGCCGCGTGCGTCGGGGCGTCCGGCACGTCCGCCGGCCGGCCCACGGCGAACTCCTTGCGCAGCACCGGCACGACCTCCTCGCCCAGCAGGTCGATCTGCTCCAGCACGGTCTTCAGGGGCAGCCCGGCGTGGTCGATCAGGAACAGCTGGCGCTGGTAGTCGCCGGCGTACTCGCGGAAGGCCAGCGTCTTCTCGATGACCTGCTGCGGGGAGCCGACGGTCAGCGGCGTCTGGTCCATGAAGTCCTCCAGCGACGGTCCGTGCCCGTACACCGGCGCGACGTCGAAGTAGGGCCGGAACTCGCGCACCGCGTCCTGCGCGTTCCTCCGCATGAACACATGCCCGCCGAGCCCGACGATCGCCTGCTCGGGCGTGCCGTGCCCGTAGTGGGCGTAGCGCGTCCGGTACAGCTCGACCATGCGCTTGGTGTGGTCGGCCGGCCAGAAGATGTTGTTGTGGAAGAAGCCGTCGCCGTAGTACGCGGCCTGCTCGGCGATCTCCGGGGAGCGGATGGAGCCGTGCCAGACGAACGGTGGTACGCCGTCCAGCGGGCGGGGCGTGGCCGTGAAGCCCTCGAGGGGCGTGCGGAACGTGCCCTCCCAGTCGACGGCGTCCTCGCGCCACAGCCGGTGCAGCAGGGCGTAGTTCTCCACGGCGAGCGGGATGCCCTGCCGGATGTCCTGCCCGAACCAGGGGTAGACCGGGCCGGTGTTCCCGCGCCCCAGCATCAGGTCCACCCGGCCGTCGGCCAGGTGCTGGAGCATCGCGAAGTCCTCGGCGATCTTCACCGGGTCGTTCGTCGTGATCAGGGTCGTGGCCGTGGAGAGGATCAGCCGCTCGGTGCGGGCCGCGACGTAGCCGAGCATCGTGGTCGGGGACGACGGCACGAACGGCGGGTTGTGGTGCTCACCGGTCGCGAAGACGTCGAGCCCCACCTCCTCGGCCTTCTGCGCGATGGCGACCATGGCCTTGATCCGCTCGCGCTCGGTCGGTGTCCGGCCGGTGGTGGGGTCGGGCGTGACGTCGCCGACGCTGAAGATCCCGAACTGCATGGTCGCTCACCCTCCAGGTTGTTTACGGTTCAACCATACCTGGGGAACGGCGGCCCACGTGAGGCTGTTCCCCCGGCGCCGGCTCGTCCACCGCGCCGCCCGGCTCCGCCACGACCGCCTCGTCGGCGCCCGGGAACGGGCATGCGAAGCTGACCGCCATGTCCGTTCTCCGCTCCGCCGCCCTCTTCGTCCTCGCCGCCCTCCTCGAGATCGGCGGCGCGTGGCTCGTCTGGCAGGGCGTGCGCGAGCACAAGGGCTGGCTCTGGGCGGCCGGCGGCGTCCTCGCGCTCGGCGCCTACGGCTTCGTCGCGACGTTCCAGCCCGACGCCCACTTCGGCCGCGTCCTCGCCGCCTACGGCGGGATCTTCGTCGCCGGTTCGATCCTGTGGGGTGTGGTCGCCGACGGCTACCGCCCGGACCGCTGGGACATCACGGGCGCACTGGTCTGCCTCGCGGGCATGGCGATCATCATGTACGCCCCGCGAGGAAACTGACCGGCCCCCGCGAGGGCCTCAGAACGGCTCGTCCGACAGCAGCCCCAGCTGCCCGAGGAAGTCCATCTCGTCGAAGTACAGCCGGTAGTCGACGATCCGCCCGTCCTTCACGGTGGCGATGTCCACCCCGCGGATCCGGACCTCCTTCTGCGTCGGCGGCAGCGTCTCACCGTTGGGCAGCTCCAGCGGACCGGTGTTGCGCCCGCTGTAGATCCCCTCGTCGATGGCCGTGTCACCGGCCTCGTAGGAGTGCAGCACCTCGAACGTCGCCTCGGGGACCGCCTCGGTCATCGTCCGCCAGTACTCGACGATCGCGTCGCGCCCGCGCAGTTCACCCTCGTCGGGGGTGAAGGCGACCGCGTCCTCGGCGTAGAGCTCGCCGAGAACCTTCAGATCGGCGTGTGTGGTGACCGCGTCCGTGAGCCGGTCCATGACCTCACGTGCCTCACCCATGATCCACCTCCGGGAAACAGGGGACCACCCAGCCTCATTCTCCCACCGCGGGGCCCACCTATCCTGGCCGCAAGCACCTGCGCACCACCGCCCCGCACACCACGCCCGAGGAGCTTCCATGGCCACCGCCGCCCCGCCCGCAGCCTCCCGCATCGCCGTCGTCACGGGTGCGAGCAGCGGAATCGGCGCCGCCACGGCCCGGCAGCTCGCCGCGGCGGGCTACCGCGTCGTCCTGACCGCACGCCGCAAGGACCGCATCGAGGCCCTGGCCGAGGAGATCACCAAGGCCGGCCACCAGGCCACGGCGTACCCCCTCGACGTCACGGACCGCGCCGCGGTCGACGAGTTCGCCACGGCGTTCAAGACGATCGGCGTACTGGTCAACAACGCGGGCGGCGCGCTCGGCGCCGACCCGATCGCGACCGGCGACCCGGCCGACTGGCGCCGGATGTACGAGACGAACGTCCTCGGCACCCTCAACCTCACCCAGGCCCTGCTGCCCAAGCTGATCGCGAGCGGCGACGGCACGGTCGTGGTCGTCTCCTCCACCGCGGGCCACGGCACCTACGAGGGCGGCGGGGGCTACGTCGCCGCCAAGCACGGCGCCCACGTCCTCGCCGAGACCCTCCGCCTGGAGATCGTCGGCCGGCCGGTCCGCGTCATCGAGATCGCCCCCGGCATGGTCAAGACCGACGAGTTCGCCCTGACCCGCTTCGGCGGCGACGAGGACAAGGCGGCCAAGGTCTACGAGGGCGTCGCCGAGCCCCTCACGGCCGACGACGTCGCCGAAACGATCACGTGGGCGATCACCCGCCCCGCCCACGTCAACGTCGACCTCCTGGTCCTGCGCCCCCGCGCCCAGGCGTCGAACACGAAGGTGCACCGGGAGTCGTAGCGGGGCAGGTCACCCCTTGACGCAGACGACCTGCTTCAGCTTCGCCACGACCTCCACCAAGTCCCGCTGCTGGTCGATGACCTGCTCGATCGGCTTGTAGGCGCCCGGAATCTCGTCCACGACGCCAGAGTCCTTGCGGCACTCCACGCCCCGGGTCTGCTCCTCCAGGTCCTTCGTCGAGAACCGGCGCTTGGCCGCGGTGCGGGACATGCGCCGACCGGCGCCGTGCGAGGCGGAGTTGAAGGACTTGGCGTTGCCGAGGCCCTTCACGATGTACGACCCCGTGCCCATCGAGCCGGGGATGATCCCGTACTCGCCGGAACCGGCCCGGATCGCGCCCTTGCGGGTCACGAGCAGGTCCATCCCGTCGTAGCGCTCCTCGGCTACGTAGTTGTGGTGCGCGCTGATCTCCGGCTCGAAGGTGGGCTTCGCCTTCTTGAACTCCTTGCGGACCACGTCCTTCAGGAGCGCCATCATGATCGAGCGGTTGTGCCTGGCGTACTCCTGCGCCCAGAACAGGTCATTGCGGTACGCCGCCATCTCCGGGGTGTCCGCGACGAAGACAGCGAGGTCGCGGTCGACCAGGCCCTGGTTGTGCGGGAGCTTCCGGGCCACGCCGATGTGATGCTCGGCCAGTTCCTTGCCGATGTTCCGGGAACCGGAGTGCAGCATCAGCCAGACAGAACCGGTCGTGTCCGTGCAAACTTCGACAAAGTGGTTGCCTCCACCGAGCGTTCCCATCTGCTTGGTGGCGCGTTCCTGGCGGAACTTGACCGCATCCGCCACCCCGCCGAACCGCGACCAGAAGTCGTCCCACCCGGCCGTGGCCAGCCCATGGAACCGCCCCGGGTCCACGGGATCGTCGTGCATCCCCCGCCCCACCGGAATCACCTGCTCGATCCCCGACCGCAGCCGGGACAGGTCGCCGGGCAGGTCGTTCGCCGTCAGGGACGTTTTCACGGCCGACATTCCGCAGCCGATGTCGACGCCCACCGCCGCCGGGCACACCGCATCCTTCATGGCGATGACCGAGCCGACCGTGGCACCCTTGCCGTAGTGCACGTCGGGCATGACGGCCAGGCCCTTGATCCACGGCAGCGTGGCGACGTTCTGGAGCTGCTGGAGCGCCGAGCCCTCGACCGAGGCCGGGTCGGTCCACATCCGGATCGGTACCTTCGCACCCGGTATCTCTACATACGACATAACACCCTCAATCCCCCGTAACGAACAGAAGTCTTCAACAGCAAATACCGGAGCCAAGGTCGACGAAAGGGAAATCGGACCGGCGTCCACGGCAGTGCGTGCGATACACATTGTGTTCATCGCCCGCCTTACGGCGGCAAGCCAATATCCGTGTCGAGAGGAGCCACCGCGTGCAACGGAAGGCGTACGTACCCGGTATCGCCGTGCTCCTCGCGGCGGCACTGGCCGGCTGCACCGGCGGCTCGGGCGACGGCGGCCCGGCGGACGACTCCAACCCGGGCGACACCGGCACGGCATCGCCCGCCGCCGAGCCCGGCCGCTACCGCACGCTTCCCGAGCCGTGCGCCGCGGTCAGCGAGAGCACGCTCGACGAACTCCTGCCCGGCATCCGGCGGATCCGTGACGAGGAGCAGCGCGAGAGGGCCTACGAGGGCGAGCCGACGAGCACGTTCGACACCGACCGCAAGGTCGGCTGCCGCTGGAAGGTGGACTCCCCGGAGGCCACCGACCATCTGCTGATCGACTTCGAGCGGGTCGTCGCCTACGACAACTCCGTCAGCGACGAAAGCCAGGCCGAGCAGCTCTTCGCGGAGCAGGAGGCGTCGGCCCACCTGCCCGAGCCGACCGCCACCGAGACGGCGGTCACCGGGAGCACCCCGGCGGGCGGTTCGGCCGCGTCCGCGAGCGGTTCCCCTTCTCCGTCCGGCTCCTCCTCGCCCTCGGTGTCCCCCTCCGTGACCCCGACCGACCTGCAGCCCCGGGTGCTGGAGGACCTCGGCGACGAGGCCTTCCTCGACGACGGGCTGAGCAGTTCCGGCTCGACGGCCAAGCAGCGGACGGTGACTGTGGCGTTCCGCACGTCCAACGTCATCGTGACCATCGAGTACACGGAGCAGCCGGCGACCGTGGGCGTCGTCCCGGACAGCAAGGAAATGCAGGACAGGACGCAGAAACTGGCCTCCCAGCTGGCGGATTCGCTGGGCGACTGAGGCCCCTTCACGGCCCCTTCACCCGTACCCGCAAAGCGCGCGAAGGAAGAACACACCGGTGCCTCACCGCGTACCGTGACCACTCGGACCCGTTCCGACCGCAGGGAACCACGAGCGTCATGAGTGAAGGAACCATGCAGCGACGAGCACAGCGAGACCAGCGAGACCAGCGAGCGAAGCGACTCAACCGCGTCCTTGTCTGCGCGGCCGCCGTCCCCGTGATGCTGGTCGCCGCCGGCTGCTCCTCGGACTCCGGCTCCGGCGACAGCACGGACAAGGCCGAGAAGGCCGCGGCGTCGGCGTCCGCGAGCCCGGAGCCGACCGTGCAGGCGGCGGCGTACAGCAAGCTTCCGGAGCCGTGCAAGGCGTTCTCGAAGAAGACGCTGAAGGACCTCGTACCGGAGAGCAAGTCCGGCAAGGAGGGCAAGTCGGACGACATTTCGACCCGCGGCAGCTGCTCCTGGAACAGCCTGGACAACAACGGCGTGAAGGGCTCGCAGTTCCGCTGGCTGAACGTGTCGATGCTGCGCTTCGAGTCGGACGTCACCCGTGGCCCGGCCGACAAGCTGGCCCAGCAGTACTTCGAGAAGCAGGTCCAGGAGGCCCAGGCCGTCGAGGGCGCGAAGAGCGTCAAGACGGAGCCGGTGACGGACACGGGCGACCAGGCGACGGCCGTGCACTACGACCTGAAGAAGAAGGAAGGCACCTTCAAGCAGCAGACGATCGTGGCACGCGTCGAGAACGTCGTCGTCACGCTCGACTACAACGGTGCGGGGCTGGCCGGCGACAAGACGCCGAGCGGTGGCGACATGCTGAAGGACGCGAAGAAGGCCGCCAAGGAGGCGGTGGCCGCGGTGTCCGAAGCGAACGGCACCGGCGGCGGCAAGGCGAGCGGCAGCCCTTCGAAGTCGCCGTCGACGTCCCCCTCGAAGTCGGCGTCCAAGGAGGCCTCGGACGAGCCCTCGAAGGACGCCTCGAAGTCGCCGTCCAAGAAGCCCGCGGCGAAGAGCTGAGCAGTTCCGACGGGAACCGGCCACCCGCCCTCCGCACACATGTGCCACCCTGTTGCGCGCAACAGCACGCAAGGGGAGGGGAGTACGGGTGGCCGCGCCACTGCAGCTGACTCGGATGCACCGCGTTCTCATCGGCGTGGTCGTGGCAGGCGCCGTGATCATCGCCGGTATCGGCTTTGCCGGTTCGTACGCGGCGGTCCGCGAGTTGGCCCTCAAGAAGGGCTTCGGGAACTTCTCCTACGTCTTCCCGATCGGCATCGACGCGGGCATCTGCGTCCTGCTGGCCCTGGATCTGCTCCTCACCTGGATCAGGATCCCGTTCCCCCTCCTGCGTCAGACGGCGTGGCTGCTGACGGCGGCGACGATCGCCTTCAACGGCGCGGCCGCGTGGCCGGATCCGCTCGGTGTGGGCATGCACGCGGTGATCCCGATCCTGTTCGTGGTCTCGGTCGAGGCGGCCCGGCACGCGATCGGCCGCATCGCGGACATCACGGCCGACAAGCACATGGAGGGCGTCCGCCTCACCCGCTGGCTGCTCTCCCCCGTCCCCACGTTCCTCCTCTGGCGCCGCATGAAGCTCTGGGAGCTCCGCTCCTACGAGCAGGTCATCAAGCTGGAGCAGGAGCGCCTCGTGTACCAGGCGCGGCTGCGGTCGCGGTTCGGGCGGGCGTGGCGCAGGAAGGCGCCGGTGGAGTCCCTGATGCCGCTGCGGCTGGCGCGGTACGGGGTGCCGCTGGCGGAGACGGCTCCGGCGGGGCTGGCGGCGGCGGGCATAGAGCCGGCGCTGATTCCCCCGGCGCCGCAGCAGGCCGACGTGGCCGCGGACGGTCGTGCCGATGGGCCGGTGCCTGTCCCGCAGAGGGCGGCGCCTTCCGCCGAGCAGCGGCCGCAGCTCGAGAGCAACCAGAGCGCCGAGCAGCCGGACCGGGTCCCGGAGCCCGAGCAGAGCCCGTGGTTCAACACCCCCCGCGAGGTCGAGTACCAGGGCGGCTACGACCCGTCCTACGACCCCGACCAGTACGCCCAGTGGATCGCGGAACAGCAGGAGGCCGAGCAGTACCAGGCCCGGTTCGAGCAGGAGCCCTCCCCGGAGGACACCGGCGGTTTCCCCATCCCCGTGGGTCCGGGCCGCACCCGTGAACTGGGCGACGGCGGCGGCCCGCCGGAGCCGTCCGAGGAGGACTACTACCAGGTCTTCCGTGAGTCGACCAAGGGCGGGAACGGAGCGCCGACCCCGCGTGGGTTCATCTCCGACGTCGAGGCGACGTACGGCGTCGCCCTGGACGAGGCCGAGGTGAAGCGCATGATGAAACGCTTCTCGAACCGCCTCAACGCGGAGCTGACGGACGAGCACATCGCCTGAACCGCACAAGGAAAGGGGCCCTCACCTGAGGGCCCCTTCCTTCACCGCGCCGGTACTCCCCTACTCCCCGAGCAGGGACCGCACCCGGTCCTGCCCCACCGCCAGCAGCAGCGTGGGCAGCCGGGGCCCGGTGTCCCGGCCCACCAGCAGGTGGTACAGCAGCGCGAAGAAGGACCGCTGGGCGGTCTTGATCTCCG
Organism: Streptomyces sp. NPDC093598; assembly: GCF_044764825.1. Taxonomy (NCBI): domain Bacteria; kingdom Bacillati; phylum Actinomycetota; class Actinomycetes; order Kitasatosporales; family Streptomycetaceae; genus Streptomyces; species Streptomyces sp. NPDC093598. Next base: position 673,979 of record NZ_JBIWIV010000004.1, read on the forward strand.
GCGGCAGCTCCTTCGGCGTGGCGTCGGCGGAGAACCCGGCCTGCACCTTCGGCACGCCGTAGACCAGGTGCGTCAGCCCGTCCAGCGACCAGTGGCCGGCCAGCCCGTCGAGCAGCAGCCGCAGCGACTCGCGGCCCTGCTCGTCGAGCGACTTCAGCAGCTCGGCGTCCGGCTCGTCCCGCACGATCGTCCGCTGGTCGGCCGGGACGTGCGTGTTGATCCAGGCCTCGGCCTTGTCGTACCGCGGCCGTGCCTCCTCCAGCGAGCCCAGCGGCTGCTCCGGGTCCAGCTCGCTGAGGATCCGCAGCGCCTGGTCCTCGTGCCCGGCGGTGATGTCGGCGACCGACGCCAGCGTCCGGTACGGCAGCGGCCGGGCCGTCCGCGGCAGCTCACCGGCGGCCGTCCGCACCGCACGGGAGTGCGCGGCGACGTCGGCCGGCAGGGCGCTGCCGTCGGCGACCTTGGCGTCCAGCCGGTCCCACTCGTCGTAGAGCCGCTGGATCTCCTGGTCGAAGGCGACCTTGAAGGACTGGTTGGGCCGACGCCGGGCGTAGAGCCAGCGCAGCAGCTGCGGCTCCATGATCTTCAGGGCGTCGGCCGGGGTGGGCACGCCGCCCTTCGAGGACGACATCTTCGCCATGCCGGAGATCCCGACGAAGGCGTACATCGGCCCGATCGGCTGCTTCCCGCCGAAGATCCCGACGATCTGCCCGCCGACCTGGAACGACGAGCCCGGCGAGGAGTGGTCGACACCGGAGGGCTCGAACACGACCCCCTCGTACGCCCACCGCATCGGCCAGTCGACCTTCCAGACCAGCTTGCCGCGGTTGAACTCGCTCAGCCGGACCGTCTCCGAGAAGCCGCACGCGGTGCAGGCGTACGTCAGCTCGGTGGAGTCGTCGTCGTAGGACGTGACGGTGGTGAGGTCCTTCTCGCAGTTGCCGCAGTACGGCTTGTACGGGAAGTACCCGACGGTGCCGGAGCTGCCGTCGTCCTCAGCGGCCGCGCCGGAGCCCTCGGCGGCCTCCAGCTCGGCCTCGTCGACCGGCTTCTGCCCCTGCTGCTTCTTGGCCGGGGCCTTCTTCGTGCGGTACTGGTCGAGGATCGCGTCGATGTCGCCGCGGTGCTTGATGGCGTGCAGGATCTGCTCGCGGTACACACCCGAGGTGTACTGCTCGGTCTGGCTGATCCCGTCGAACTCCACGCCCAGCTCGGCCAGCGACTCGATCATCGCGGCCTTGAAGTGCTCGGCCCAGTTGGCGTACGAGGAGCCCTTGGGCGCCGGCACGGACGTCAGCGGCTTGCCGATGTGCTCGGCCCAGCCGTCGTCGACGCCCGCGATACCGGCCGGCACCTTGCGGTACCGGTCGTAGTCGTCCCAGGAGATCAGGTGCCGCACCTGGTGGCCCCGGCGGCGGATCTCGTCGGCGACCAGGTGCGGGGTCATGACCTCGCGCAGGTTCCCGAGGTGGATGGGGCCGGACGGCGACAGGCCGGACGCGACGACGACGGGTTTGCCCGGGGCCCGGCGCTCCGACTCCTCGATGACCTCATCCGCGAAACGGGAGACCCAGTCGGTGGTCTCGGTGCTCTGAGCCACGATCGGCACGTCCTTCTTTCTGCATCGGGCAGCCGGTACGGTCGCACGGCTGACCGCACCATTCTCCCAGACCACCGTGCGCCCGGAAAAACGGCTTTACCCCCATGGGATACTGGGCGTGTCTATCGATTCCCTCGAGGAGAACGGCACCCCTACCTATGGCCTCGGTCACGTCCCTCACCGACTCCGTCCACCAGCGCCTCGCGGCGGCCCTGTCGGCGGCTGTGCCGCAGGCCGGCTCCGCGGACCCGCTGCTGCGACGAAGCGACAGGGCCGACTTCCAGGCCAACGGGATCCTGGCCCTCGCGAAGAAGGAGAAGGCCAACCCGCGCGAGCTGGCCACGCAGGTCGTCTCGCGGGTCGAGTCGGGTGACGTGATCAAGGACGTCGAGGTCTCCGGTCCCGGCTTCCTGAACATCACCGTCACCGACCGCGCGATCATCCAGAACCTCGCCGCGCGCTACGCCGACGACACCGGCCGCCTCGGCGTGCCGACCGCGGAGCAGCCGGGCACCACGGTCATCGACTACGCCCAGCCGAACGTGGCGAAGGAGATGCACGTCGGCCACCTGCGCTCCGCGGTGATCGGCGACTCGGTGGTGCAGCTGCTGGAGTTCACCGGCGAGAACGTGGTCCGGCGTCACCACATCGGCGACTGGGGCACCCAGTTCGGCATGCTCATCCAGTACCTGGAGGAGCACCCGCACGAGCTGGACCACAAGGCCGACGAGGTCTCCGGCGAAGAGGCGATGTCGAATCTCGACCGCCTCTACAAGGCCGCCCGCAAGCTCTTCGACTCCGACGAGGAGTTCAAGACGCGTGCGCGGCGCCGGGTGGTGGACCTCCAGGCGGGCGACCCGCGGACCCTCGCCATGTGGCAGAAGTTCGTCGACGAGTCGAAGATCTACTTCTTCTCCGTCTTCGAGAAGCTGGACATGGAGATCCGCGACGAGGACATCGTCGGCGAGTCGGGTTACAACGACATGCTCGCCGAGACCTGCCGCCTCCTGGAGGAGTCGGGCGTGGCGGTCCGCTCCGAGGGCGCCCTCTGCGTCTTCTTCGACGACGTCAAGGGCCCGGACGGCAACCCGGTCCCGCTGATCGTGCAGAAGTCGGACGGCGGCTACGGCTACGCGGCGACCGACCTGTCGGCGATCCGCGACCGCGTCTTCCGCCTCAAGGCGAACACGCTCCTCTACGTCGTGGACGCCCGGCAGTCGCTGCACTTCAAGATGGTCTTCGAGACGGCCCGCCGTGCCGGCTGGCTGAACGACGACGTCGAAGCGGTCCAGCTCGCCTTCGGCACGGTCCTCGGCAAGGACGGCAAGCCGTTCAAGACCCGTGAGGGCGAGACGGTCCGCCTGGTCGACCTCCTCGACGAGGCGATCGACCGTGCCTCGGCGGTCGTCCGGGAGAAGGCCCAGGACCTCTCCGAGGCGGAGATCGCCGAGCGGGGCACCCAGGTGGGCATCGGCGCGGTGAAGTACGCCGACCTGTCGACGTCGGCCAACCGCGACTACAAGTTCGACCTGGACCAGATGGTCTCGCTCAACGGCGACACCTCCGTCTACCTCCAGTACGCCTACGCCCGTATCCAGTCGATCCTGCGCAAGGCCGGCGCCTCCCGCCCGGTCGCACACCCCGAGCTGGACCTGCACGAGGCGGAGCGCGCACTCGGTCTGCACGCGGACTCGTTCGCGGCGACGGTCGCGGAGGCGGCGGCGGAGCACGCCCCGCACAAGCTGACGGCGTACCTGTACCAGTTGGCGTCCCTCTACACGACGTTCTACGACAAGTGCCCGGTCCTGAAGGCCGAGACGCCCGAGCAGATCGAGAACCGCCTGTTCCTCTGCGACGTCACGGCCCGCACCCTCCACCAGGGCATGGCCCTGCTGGGCATCCGGACGCCTGAGCGGCTCTGAGTCCGGCTGCTCCCGACAGCCCCGAGGGCGGCACTCCCCCGTTCGAGTGCCGCCCTCGGGCGTTACGGGCCGCAGGCCAGCGGCAGTTGGTCGTACGTCTGCACCCCATGTCCGAGGCGAGCCCCGGGACGACGATCGGGGCCTGCTTCCGCCCCATGACGGGAGACGACCCCATGACGGGAGACGGCCCCGAGTGCTTCGACGCCCGCGTCTGATGCCGCACCGGGTCAGCGCTGCGCCGTGGTGCTCGCCCCGTCCAGGGCCTCCCGGACGATGTCCGCGTGCCCCGCGTGTTGGGCGGTCTCCCTGATCAGGTGCAACAGGATCCGGCGCACGGACCAGTACTCGGGCTCCGGCGGGGACCAGGGCGTCCTCGGCAGCGGCACGCCGAGGCCCAGGTCCGGCAGCGCCGCCACGGCTTCTTCGGTGGCCCGCGCGGCTCGTGCGTAACGCTCCAGCAGCGCGGGGAGCGTGTCGCCCCCGGCCATGCGGTACTGGCCCGAGTCGAGCATGCCGTCGGGCAGTTCACCGTCCCCTTCGGTGATGATCTGCGTCCACACCTCTTCCCCCTGGGCGAGGTGCTTCACTATTCCGCCGAGGGTCAGCTCGCTCACGGTCGTGCGCCGCGCGGCCTGCGCGTCGGTGAGTCCGCGCACGGTGATGAGCAGCAACGCGCGCTGCTCCGCGAACGAGGCCAGCAGGTCCGTCTTCTCCGAGGAAAAGGTCATGTCCGAACCGTACGGAGCCATTAGGTCAGGTACTGGCCGCTACTGCGGATCACCGGGCCGGTCGGATTGTCAGTGGCCGGCTCTACAGTCACCCCCATGGCGACTCTTCCGAACCCCCTGCCGAAGCTGGCGGCAGACCCGAGCGGCCGCGCGCTCGGGCTTCAACTCCCCGCCGGGGTACTCGTCGACACCACCGACGAGGGCTCCTGGCACGAGCCGCTGCTGTGGTGCGGGGACGGGCGCGCTCTCCCGGGCGGCTGGGCGGCGCTGGAGCCGGCCCGCCGGGCGGGACTGCTGCCGGTCGTCCTGGAGACGGGCGACGGCCATGGCGGGCCGGACCGCTGGGAGTTGATGCCCGGCGAGGTCTCCTACCCCGGCGACCACGACGCCGAAGAGGTCCTGGCGGAGTACTGGGAGGAGCAGGCCGCGCAGGGCGAGGCCTGGCCCGGCCCTGCGGATGCCGCCCCCGGGGACCAGGACCCGGACTCCGCGGCCATCGGCATCGTGGACGCCCTGCTCGGGGACGGCGGCCCGCTCAAGGATCCCCGTCTCGCCCTCGTCCCGGCCCGCCGCAGCGCGGACATCCCGGCGGCGATCGGCTGGACGGGCCCGGCGAACCACGAGAGCGACACGGCCCGGCTCAGCGCGGTGCTGCGCTCCTGGGAGGACCGCTTCGGCATACGGGTCACGGCGCTCGGCTTCGCTCACCTGCTGGTGTCCGTGGCCAACCCGCCCACCACCCCCGCCGCCGCACGAGCCGTCGCCGCCGAGCACTTCGCGTTCTGCCCGGATAACATCCGCCAGGGCACGGCCCCGACCCTCCGGGCCTACGCCGAGCAGCAGGTCCTCAACCAGCCGACGTGGCACTTCTGGTGGGACTGAGCCCCTCCCCCAGCCTGCGCAGCCCCTCCCCGATCTCCTCCGGCGTCTGCGTCACGAAGCACAGCCGGAGGGTGGTGCGGTCGGGCGGTCCGGCGTAGAAGGGGGCGCCGGGGACGTAGGCCACGTTCTGGCGGACGACCTGCGGCAGCAGGGCCGTCGTGTCGTACGGCTCCGGCAGGCGCGCCCAGAGGAACATGCCGCCCTCGGGCCGGCTCCAGACCGACCCTTCGGGCAGCGCCCCCGCGAGCCCGGCGAGCATCGTGTCGCGGCGGTCGCGGTACACACCGGCGACGCGGGCGACATGGGTGTCGAGGTCGTTGTCGGCGAGGTAGCGGGCCGCTGCGAGCTGGTTGAGCGTCGGGGTGTGCAGGTCGGCGGCCTGCTTGGCGACGGCACAGGCGCGCCGCAGCTCCCCGGGTGCCCGCAGCCAGCCCAGCCGCAGCCCGGGCGCCATGACCTTGGAGAAGCTGCCGAGCAGCACCGTCCGGTCCCCGGCGCCCGGGTGGGCGGCGATCCACGGCACGCGCTCACCGTCGTAGCGCAGCTCCCCGTAGGGATCGTCCTCGACGATCCACAGCCCGCGCCGGGCGGCGACGGCTGCCACGGCGGCGCGCCGTTCGGCGGGCAGGGTCCGGCCGGTGGGGTTCTGGAAGGTGGGCACGGTGTAGAGCAGCTTGGGCCGCTCGCGCACGACGAGTTCCTCCAGTGCCTCGGGATCGACGCCGTGCTCGTCGCCGGGCACGGCCACGATCCGCGCTCCGGCGAAGCCGAAGGCCTGAAGTGCCGCCAGATAGCAGGGGTTCTCGACGAGGACGGTGTCCCCGGGTTCGAGGAGCGCGGTGGCCAGGAGGGAGAGGGCCTGCTGGGAGCCGGTGGTGACGAGCAGGTCGTCGGGGCCGGTGGGCAGGCCGCGCACGGTGGTGCGGGCGGCGAGCGCGTCCCGCAGCGCGGGTTCGCCCTCGGTCGTGGAGTACTGCAACGCCCGTGCGGGTGCCTCGGCGAGCACCGCCTCGTACGCGGCGGCGATGCCCTCGGTGTCGAACAGCTCCGGTGCCGGGAGCCCGCCCGCGAAGTTGATCACCTCGGGGCGGGCGGTGACGGCGAGGATGTCCCGTACGGGAGAGCCGCCAACGGCCCGCGCCCGCGCGGCCAGGGGCGGCACGGGAGAGTGGGTGAGCAGGGGCTCGGCGGTGGTCATGACACGGCTCCTTCGGCTGCGGTGACGCCTGGTGCCCCGCAGCCTAAGGAAGTACGTGCCGCCTACAAGCAGGTTTCCGGGATCCGGACGCCGGGCGTGCACGGAGGTCGGCCCGGGGCCCGACGGCTCACTCCTTGGCGCCGATCGCCGCGTACACGTTGATGTCCGCGTCCGTGACGTCGTTGATGTCGCGGTACCGCACCTTCTCGATCTCCTCGAGTCCGGCGAGGAAGGACTCCTCCGGCTGCTCGGGCACGGGGGCGGCGTGGTCGGGCCGCCAGCGGTGCGCGGGGACGACCCCCGGGTCTGCGATCTCCAGCCGGTTCTCCGTGAAGAACCGCTCGACGTCGGCCCGGGACCGCAGCACGAAGGTGAACCCGCGCTCGGTGTACGTCCGCTGGACCGCGCGGATGTTCTCGGGGTTGAGGTCATCGGTGAGGTGGCTCAGCACCAGCCGGCTGCCGCCGGGCAGCTCGTCGAGGAGCCCGCGCACCAGCGGATACGCCTCCTCGTCCGCGACGAAGTGCAGGATCGCGACCAGGCAGAGCACGACCGGCTGGTCGAAGTCCAGGGTTTTGGCGGCCTGTTCGAGGATGCGGGCCGGCTCCCGCAGATCGGCGTCGATGTAGTCCGTACGCCCCTCGGGGCCGCTGGTCAGCAGGGCGCGTGCGTGCGCGAGCACCACGGGGTCGTTGTCGACGTACACGACCCGCGACTCGGGCGCGAGGCGCTGCGCGATCTGGTGCACGTTCTCGGCGGTGGGCAGCCCGGTCCCGATGTCGAGGAACTGCCGGATGCCGTCCTGCTCCACGAGCGTGGTCACCGCACGCCGCAGGAAGTCACGGTTGTGACGTACGTCGAGGTACCCGCGGGGGTTGGCGGCCAGCGCGGCGGCGGCCGCGTCCCGGTCGGCAGGGTAATGGTCCTTGCCGCCGAGGAAGACGTCGTAGACCCGGGCCGGGTGCGCCTTGCTGCTGTCGATCCTCCTGCGCAGCTCGGCGGGATCCTGGCTGAGGGCGTCACCGGACATGGACGTCTCCCTGAAGAGTAGGTGGTTCAATCAGCAACTACTACGACGGTCAACAACCTAACGGTTCAACTGATTTGATGGTGCCCGTGCGGAGTGACACGCGAGCGACGACGACCCTCTGGCGCCCCACCGGCCCCGCGGAACTGGACCTGGTCCGCGACCTCGACTGGCGCGCCTGGCCGCCCCGGCTCCCCGAGCAGCCGATCTTCTACCCGGTCCTGAACGAGGACTACGCGGTCAGGATCGCCCGGGACTGGAACGTCAAGCACGACGGCGCCGGCTTCGTCACCCGCTTCGAGGTCGACTCCGACTTCCTGGCCCGCTACCCGGTCCAGCAGGCCGGCGGCCGCACCATCCTCGAACTGTGGGTCCCGGCCGAGGAACTCGACGAGTTCAACGCCCACATCGTCGGAAGGATCGAGCTGGTCCACGAGTTCCACTGAGCCTGTGCCTTCAGGACTGCTCCGTGGTCCCCTCCTCCACCCACTTCTCGCCGTCCAGCGGGAACTCGTACGCCGGACGCCCGTTGTTGCCACTGGTCCGGAAGGGCCGGCCGTGGTCGTCCACGGTCAGCGTGCCCGTCCGGTTGCCGCTGGACCAGGCCAGCTCCAGGTACCAGCTGACGTCGTACGCGGAGGCATCGGCCCGGATGTAGTACACCTCCGGGTCGCTCTCACTCACCTTGAAGGGGAAGTTCGCGTGCCCCGCCTCGGGCACGACTCCCGGGCGTGCGGCGTCGAGGGCGACCGTGAAGAACCGGGTCGGCACGCCACCGCCGCAGCCGACGCCCGGATACCCCATGGCGTAGTCGTTCCAGGCGAGCGGCGCCCGCTTGCCGGCCATACGGACCGTCAGCCGCTTGACGACCACGGTCTCCTTCCCCGTCCCCTGCACGGTCAGCTTCAGGAACTGCTCCCCCGACGGCACGGCCCCCGTCGCCGCCACCCAGCCGGGCGCGTCCTGCTCCGGCGGCGGCGGCCCGACCCGCCCCGGCGGCAGATTCACGAGATAGCGCTGGGAGCACGGGCTCTCCCAGGCGTGCGGTTCCGTGTCCACGGTGAGGGGAGCGGAGGCGGGGGCGGTGTCACGCCCGGGGCGGTCGCCGCCGGTGCCGGTGCCGCTGCCGCTGCCGCTGCCCGGGGAGGCTGAGGAGGGGGACGCGGAGGCAGCCCCCTCGCCCTTGTCCTTGCCTTTCCCCTTGTTCTTGTCTTCGCCGCCCGCGGCGGACGAACTGGCCGAGGGCGACACGGAAGCCGCCGTCCCCTGCTCCTCCTGCCCGCCACCGCCACGGGAGACCGCCGCCGCGCCACGCCGCCCCTCGTCGTCCGATCCGCCCGAGGGAACGGCCACGGCGAGACCGACGCCGCCGAGGACCACGGCCGCGGCGACACCGGCCAGCAGCGCACGGCGCGGGCGCCGGACCGCGGGTTCCTTCGACGCGAGAACGTCGGCATCCTCGACCCCGGCCTCCGACGCGAGAACGTCGGCCCCCGAAGTGGCCACTTCCGGAGAGGTCACCTCCGAAGAGCCACTCCCCACACCCCCGCTCCCCTTGCGCACCCGCCCGGCATCCGCCAGCACCCACCGCCGGTGCAACTCGACGAGCTCCGTGGACGACGCCTTGCACACCCGGGCCAGCCGCTCCACCGGCGCGTAATCGGTCGGCACGGCATCCCCGTTGCAGTACCGGTGCAGCGTCGACGTACTCATGTGGAGCCGCTTGGCGAGCACCCCGTAGCTCAGCCCCGAGCGCTCCTTCAACTCCCCCAGCAGCGCGGCGAAATCAGCCGCGGCCGTGCCTTCCGACACCGTTCCTCCATGCCCCGTGTCCCGTTCCCCCGTTCCAGGGAATGACTGTTCTCCCTGGTCAGAGCATGCGCGGGCGTTCCAACGTCCCTGATCGTCCGCCGGGTCCGGCGGCCGGGACGGATCACCGCACAAGCTCTGGTCATCCAAGCACGCCGCTCCCGGCCCACCGGCAGCGCGACCCGCCTGAGCGTGCTTCCCCACCGCCTTTGTCCGAAAGGAAACGCAAGTATGCGCAAGCACCACGCCCTCCCCGTCGCACTCCTCGCCGCCCTCGCCCTGACGGCGTGCCAGGACGGCACCGGCACGAAGGACGAGGGCGCGGCCCAGCCCCAGTCGGCCTCGGCGACCGTCACGGCGACACACCCGGCCGAAGAGGGGAACAGCGGGAAGGGCTCGAACGGCGCGACGGCCACGAACAACACGCGGAACACAAGCGGCGCACAGAACACGAGCGGAACGCGGAACACGAGCGGAACGCAGGGCACGAAGGACAACGGACACGCCAAGAGCACCGGCTCCGCGAAGAGCACCACGGCGACCCGCGTCTCCTGCAACGGCTCCAACACCACCGTCACCGCCCAGCCGGTCCGCCGTCCCGTCAACCACATGCTGCTCACCGTGAGAAACACCGGCTCGAAGACGTGCGACCTCTACTACTACCCGGTGCTGCGCTTCGGCGAGATGCAGTGGGTCCCGCAGCCGATCAAGGACTCCAAGCCGCAGGCGGTGACGACCCTGGCCCCCGGCGAGTCCGGCTACGCGGGCGTCTCACTGTCGGCGGCCGACGGCAGCGGCGAGTGGGGCACCACCAGTCACAAGCTCACCGTCGGCTTCCAGGGCCGCACGCCGAACAGCGACGGCGGCCCCTCGGCGCTCCCGGCCCTGCCCGCCAAGGGCGTGTACTACGACAGCACCCTGACGGTCACCTACTGGCTGCGCGACAGGGACCACGCGCTGTCCTACTGAAGCCTGAGACCTACTGATCCTTGAGCTTCTGGGCCACTTCGGTGGCCCAGTAGGTGAGGATGCTGCGCGCACCCGCCCGGCGGATGCCGGTCAGCGCCTCCAGGATCGCCCGGTCCCGGTCGATCCAGCCCTTCTCGGCGGCGGCCTCGATCATCGAGTACTCGCCGGAGATCTGATAGGCGGCGACGGGCACGTCCACGGCGTCCGCGACCCGGGCGAGGATGTCCAGGTAGGGCCCGGCCGGCTTGACCATCACCATGTCGGCGCCCTCCTCCAGGTCGAGGGCGAGCTCGCGCAGCGACTCCCGGACGTTCGCGGGATCCTGCTGATACGTCTTCCGGTCGCCCTGGAGCGACGAGCCGACGGCCTCCCGGAAGGGCCCGTAGAAGGCGGAGGCGTACTTGACCGTATAGGCGAGGATGGCGACGTCCTCCCGCCCGATCTGGTCGAGGGCGTCGCGGACGACCCCGACCTGCCCGTCCATCATCCCGCTGGGCCCGACGACATGGGCGCCGGCATCGGCCTGCACCTGCGCCATCTCGGCGTACCGCTCCAGGGTCGCGTCGTTGTCGACCCGCCCCTCGGCGTCCAGAACCCCGCAGTGCCCGTGATCGGTGGTCTCGTCGAGACACAGATCGGACATGACGAGCAGGTCGTCGCCGACCTCGGCCCGCACGTCCCGGAGGGCGACCTGGAGGATCCCGTCCGGATCGGTCCCCGGCGTGCCGAACGCGTCCTTCTTCGACTCCTCCGGCACACCGAACAGCATGATCCCGGAGATCCCCGCCGCGACCGCCTCGGCGGCGGCCTTCTTCAGACTGTCCCGGGTGTGCTGCACGACCCCCGGCATCGCGGCGATCGGCACGGGCTCGCTGACGCCCTCCCGCACGAAGGCCGGCAGGATGAGATCGGCGGGGTGCAGCCGGGTCTCGGCGACCATCCGACGCATCACGGGGTTGCTCCGCAACCGCCGCGGCCGAGTACCGGGAAATGATCCGTACGTCGTCATGCCCCCTACGCTACGCCCGCCCGAAAAGCCCCGATGCCGACGCGATGTCGGTGCGCTCGGGGCAAGAACTCCACCGGCCGCACACCCCCACAATGCGCCCCCGTGCACCGAGGTCCATCCTTAAATCAACAACGACAAGGACATGGACCCCGACGGCCCGCCCCCGCCGCCGCCGTCCCTCCGTACCGCCCCCACGGAGGACGCGATGACCGCCACCCACCACACCCCCGACCTGTTCGCCCTCTCGGAGATCAACGGCCCCGTCCTGCGTCCCGGCGAACGCGCTTACGCCGACGAGGTCACCGGATTCAACGTGGCCGCCCTGCACACCCCGGACGTCGTCATCGGAGCAACGGGCCCGGACGACATCGTCACCGCCATGCGCTGGGCGAACGCCACCCGCACCCCGGTCGCCGTCCAGGCCACCGGCCACGGCGCCAACTTCCCGATCGAACAGGGCCTGCTGATCAACACGGCCCGCATGACGGACGTGACGATCGACCCCACCACCCGCACCGCCACCATCGCCGCGGGCGCGAAGTGGAGTGACGTCATGGCCGCGACCGCCCCCCACGGCCTGGCCGGCCTCTGCGGCACCTCCACCGACGCGGGCGTCATCGGCTACACCCTCGGCGGCGGACTCCCGGTCCTCGGCCGGGCCTACGGCTACGCCGCCGACCTGGTCCGCTCCTTCCAGGTCGTCACCCCGGACGGGCACCTGCGCGAATCGGACCCGCAGCACGAACCGGAACTGTTCTGGGCCCTGCGCGGCGGCAAGGGCAACGTAGGCATCGTCACCTCGCTCGTCACCGAACTGCTGCCCCTGTCACGGCTCTACGGCGGCGGCATCCACTGCCACGCCGAACACACGGAGACCCTGCTCCGGGCCTGGACGGACTGGACCCGCACCGTCCCGGACGAGATGTGCAGCATGTTCTCGGTCCTGCGTCTGCCGCCCATCCCCCAGATCCCCGAGCCCCTGCGCGGCGGCTTCTGGGCCCGGGTCGCGATCGCCTGGCCGGGCGACACGGCCGAAGGCGAAGCCCTGATCGCGCCGCTGCGCCAAGCCGCCCCCGTGGCCGTCGACACGGTCGAGGAGATGGACTACGCGGCCCTGGACCGCATCCACATGGAACCCCAGGACCCGCTCCCGGCACGGGAGTGCTGCATGCTCCTGCGCGACCTGACCCCCGACGCGATCGCCACGTACCTGGAGCAGGTCGGCCCCGGAGCCGGCCCCGACCACCCACTCCTCGTCGCCTCGGTGCGCCACATGGGCGGCGCACTGGCCCGCCCGTCCGCCGTCGAGGACGCCGTCTGCGCCCGCGATGCCCGCTACTTCATGGAGTCGGTCGGGATCATGCCCGCCCCACCCGTGGCCGAGGCCGTCGAACAGGCGACGCGCCGCCTGTACACCGCCATGGCCCCGTACGGCACGGGGCGCACCATGGTCAACATCCACGGCACCCCGGGCGACGAACAGGACCGCGCCCGCGCCTGGACCCCGGAGGTCTACGAACGCCTACGCCACGACAAGGCCACCTACGACCCGTCGAACCTGCTGCGCTACGGCCACGCGGTGACACCCGCGTAGCCGCAGCGACAGCACCGGATGCGCTTACGTCGTCGAACGCCTCCGCCGAGCCCCCGGCCGCCGCTCGCTCGGCCGCGTCACCGGATCGCCGGCCTCCACCGCCGCCACCCGGCGCTTCGCGCCGAAGTCGGCCAGGGCTTCCGCCAGCTTGTGGACGGACGGCTCCGGAGCCATGACGTCCACCCGGAGCCCGTGCTCCTCGGCGGTCTTCGCCGTGGCCGGGCCGATACAGGCGATCACCGTGACGTTGTGCGGCTTGCCGGCGATGCCGACCAGGTTCCGCACGGTCGACGAGGAGGTGAAGAGAACGGCGTCGAATCCGCCGCCCTTGATCGCCTCCCGGGTCTCCGCCGGCGGCGGCGAGGCCCGCACGGTCCGGTAGGCCGTGACGTCGTCGACCTCCCAGCCGAGCTCGATCAGCCCGGCCACCAGCGTCTCCGTGGCGATGTCGGCGCGCGGCAGGAAGACTCTGTCGATCGGGTCGAAGACCGGGTCGTAGGGCGGCCAGTCCTCCAGCAGACCGGCGGCCGACTGCTCACCGCTCGGCACCAGGTCCGGCTTCACACCGAACGCGATCAGCGCCTTCGCCGTCTGCTCGCCGACGGCCGCGACCTTGATGCCCGCGAAGGCACGCGCGTCGAGCCCGTACTCCTCGAACTTCTCCCGCACGGCCTTGACCGCGTTCACCGAGGTGAAGGCGATCCACTCGTAGCGGCCCGTCACCAGGCCCTTGACCGCCCGTTCCATCTGCTGGGGCGTGCGCGGCGGTTCGACGGCGATCGTCGGCACCTCGTGCGGCACGGCCCCGTACGACCGCAGCTGGTCGGAGAGCGACGCCGCCTGCTCCTTCGTACGCGGCACGAGCACCTTCCAGCCGAACAGCGGCTTGGACTCGAACCACGCGAGCTGGTCGCGCTGGGCGGCGGCGGAACGCTCACCGACCACGGCTATCACCGGCCGGCCGCCGTCGGGCGAGGGCAGCACCTTGGCCTGCTTCAGCGTCTGCGCGATCGTGCCGAGCGTGGCGGCCCAGGTGCGCTGCCGGGTGGTCGTACCGGCGACGGTGACCGTCATCGGGGTGTCCGGCTTGCGCCCGGCGGAGACGAGCTCGCCGGCCGCCGCCGCGACGGAGTCCAGCGTCGTGGAGACGACGACCGTGCCGTCCGACGCCCCGACCTCCGTCCAGCACCGGTCCGACGCCGTCCGCGCGTCCACGAACCGCACGTCCGCGCCCTGCGCGTCCCGCAGCGGCACACCGGCGTACGCGGGCACACCGACGGCGCTCGCGATGCCGGGGACGACCTCGAAGGGCACCCCGGCGGCGGCGCACGCCAGCATCTCCTCGGCGGCGTACGTGTCGAGGCCCGGGTCCCCGGACACCGCACGCACGACCCGCCTGCCGCCCCGCGCGGCCTCCATGACAAGATGTGCGGCATCCCGCACCGCGGGGGTGGCCACGGTGGTTGACGTGCCGTCAACTACCGTCAGCTGGGGCGTTCCTGTGCCCGGAGCCGGCTCCTGGGAAGGATCCGGATCCGTATGCACTTCGGAGACGCCCTGCCTGGCGTGCTGACGTACGACGTCGAGCACCTCGTGCTCGGCGACGAGGACGTCCGCGTTCGCCAGCGCCTCCACGGCGCGCAAGGTCAGCAGTCCCGGATCTCCGGGTCCGGCACCCAGGAAGGTGACGTGCCCGTGTTCAGGACCGGCGGAAAGGGTGGTGGGGCTCAATGTGCTCGCTCCCCCATCAGACCGGCCGCGCCCTGGGCGAGCATCTCGGCCGCGAGTTCGCGACCGAGCGCCATTGCCCCGTCGTGCGTCTCGGGCGCGGGACCGGTGGTGGACAGCTGCACCATGCGCGTGCCGTCGGGGGTCCCGACGACGCCGCGCAGGCGCATTTCCTTGACAATCTGCCCGTCGGCCAGCAAGTCGGCCAGTGCGCCCACAGGGGCACTGCAACCGGCTTCCAGGGCGGCGAGCAGTGATCGCTCGGCCGTCACGGCGATCCGCGTGAACGGGTCGTCGAGCTCGGCGAGCGCGGCGATGAGGTCCGCGTTGCCCGCGGCACACTCGATCGCCAGTGCCCCCTGGCCGGGGGCGGGCAAAACCGTGTCGACCGACAGGAAGTCGGTCACTTCGTCACCCCGGCCGATCCGGTTCAGTCCGGCGGCGGCCAGCACGACGGCGTCGAGCTCACCGCCCCGTACGAACCCGATGCGGGTGTCGACGTTGCCGCGGATCGGGACCGTCCGTATGTCCAGCGAGTGGCTGCGGGCGTACGCGTTGAGCTGCGCCATGCGGCGCGGCGAACCCGTACCGATGCGGGCCCCGGAGGGCAGGTCGGTGAACTTCAGCTCATCCCGGGCGACGATCACGTCCCGCGGGTCCTCCCGCACGGGCACGGCGGCCACGACCAGCTCGTCGGGCTGCGTGGTCGGCAGGTCCTTCAGCGAGTGCACCGCGAAGTCGACCTCGCCCTTGAGCAGCGCGTCGCGCAGGGCGGTCACGAACACGCCGGTGCCGCCGATCTGGGCGAGCGCCTCACGCGAGACATCCCCGTACGTGGTGATCTCGACGAGCTCGACGGACCGCCCGGTCACCCTGCTCACGGCTTCCGCCACCTGCCCGGACTGGGCCATGGCGAGCCTGCTGCGCCGGGTACCGAGCCGTAGCGCCTTGTCGTTCATGCCGGCCCTCGGTCTTTCTCGGGGGTGCTGTCCTCGGCCCGGGAGACGGCGGCAACCGTCTCCGGGTCGAGGTCGAACAGGGTCCGCAGCGCGTCCGCGTACCCGGCGCCGCCGGGTTCGGCCGCGAGTTGCTTGACCCGCACGGTCGGCGCGTGGAGCAGTTTGTCGACCACGCGCCGCACGGTCTGGGTGATCTCCGCTCGGTGTTTGTCGTCGAGACCGGGCAGCCGCCCGTCCAGCCGGGCGATCTCGCCGGCCACGACATCGGCGGCCATGGTGCGCAGGGCGACCACGGTCGGTGTGATGTGCGCGGCCCGCAGTGCTGCCCCGAACGCCGCGACCTCGTCGGAGACGATACGCCTGACCTGGTCCACATCGGCAGCCATCGGAGCGCCCGCGGAGGCCTCCGCCAGCGACTCGATGTCCACCAGCCGCACCCCGGCCAGCCGGTGCACGGCCGCGTCGATGTCGCGGGGCATCGCCAGGTCCAGCAGGAAGAGCACGGGCTCGGGCCGCTGCGGCTCCTCGACCGGCTCGGGCCGGCGCCGCTCGGGGATGCGTCCGACGGTGGCGACGGTCGCGGCGAGCGCGGCGATGGCGTCGGTGTCCGCGGCCGGGTCGAGCGTGCGGGCCGTTCCCGGCCGGGCCGGGCCGCCCGCGCGCTGGGCGCCGCCCACCGTGCCGTTGTCCACCCACGCCGCGTGCTGCTCCAGGTCGGCGGCGGCCATTCCGGCCACGGCGGCCTCGCCCAGCACGGAGAATCCGGCGGTGCCCTGCACCGCGGACAGCTCCAGCGGACAGCCGTCCTCGCCGCCGAGGCCGGCGCCCGGCGCACCGCCCCGCTGCGCGCCCAAAGCGGCCGCGGGGCCGGACTCGCCGCCCGGCGCCACCGGTCCGTCGCCGGGCACGGCCGACGGCGCGGGCACCCGGCCCTCGACCGCCTCCGCGACCGACTCGGCCGTCAGGACCAGGCCCGTCGCGCCGGTGCAGGAGACGGCGACGTCGGCACGTGTCAGCTCGGCCGGCACCGACTCCATCGGTACCGCGCGGGCCGTCACGTCCGTGTCGTCGCCCTCCATGAGGATCTGGGCGAGGCGCTCGGCACGGTCGAAGGTGCGGTTGGCGACGACGATCTCGGCGACACCGGCCCGCGCGAGCGTGGCCGCGGCCAGGGAGGACATCGACCCGGCCCCGATGACCAGGGCCTTCTTGCCGCGGGCCCACTGCTGTACGTCGCCGCCCCGGGCCAGTTGCTCCAGGCCGAAGGTGACCAGGGACTGGCCGGCGCGGTCGATGCCGGTCTCGGAGTGGGCGCGCTTGCCGACCCGCAGGGCCTGCTGGAACAGGTCGTTCAGCAGGCGGCCGGCGGAGTGCAGGTCCTGGGCGCGGGCCAGGGAGTCCTTGATCTGGCCGAGGATCTGCCCCTCGCCGACGACCATCGAGTCCAGCCCGCAGGCCACCGAGAACAGGTGGTGGACGGCGCGGTCCTCGTAGTGCACGTAGAGATAGGGAGTGAGCTCCTCCAGGCCGACCCCGCTGTGCTGGGCGAGCAGCGTGGACAGCTCGGCGACACCGGCGTGGAACTTGTCCACGTCGGCGTAGAGCTCGATGCGGTTGCAGGTGGCGAGCACCGCGGCCTCGGAGGCCGGTTCGGCGGCGACCGTGTCCTGGAGCAGCTTGACCTGCGCGTCCGCGTTCAGCGCGGCCCGCTCCAGCACGCTGACCGGGGCGCTGCGGTGGCTCAGACCGACGACGAGGAGACTCATGCCGGCATCACGGCGGGCATGTCCCCGTCGGGCCCCTGGTCGGCGGACTCGGTGCGGGCGGCGGCGGCCGGGACGCCCCCGTCGGAGGCGGCCTCCTCCCCGGCCTTGCGCTGCTCGTGGAAGGCGAGGATCTGCAGCTCGATCGAGAGGTCGACCTTGCGCACGTCGACGCCCTCGGGGACGGACAGCACGGTCGGCGCGAAGTTCAGGATGGAGGTGACACCGGCGGCCACGAGCCGGTCGCAGACCGCCTGGGCGGCACCGGCGGGGGTGGCGATGACACCGATGGACACGCCGTTGTCCTGGATGATCTTCTCCAGGTCGTCGGAGTGCTGCACCGGGATCCCGGCGACGGGCTTGCCGGCCATGGCCGGATCGGCGTCGATCAGCGCGGCGACCCGGAAACCACGGGAGGCGAAACCGCCGTAGTTGGCGAGGGCGGCGCCGAGGTTGCCGATACCGACGATCACGACCGGCCAGTCCTGGGTGAGCCCCAGTTCGCGGGAGATCTGGTACACGAGATACTCGACGTCGTAGCCGACGCCCCTGGTCCCGTACGACCCGAGGTAGGAGAAGTCCTTGCGCAGCTTCGCGGAGTTGACCCCCGCCGCGGCCGCGAGCTCCTCGGAGGAGACCGTGGGAACCGAGCGCTCCGACAGCGTGGTCAGAGCGCGGAGGTACAGCGGAAGCCGGGCGACGGTGGCCTCGGGAATCCCTCGGCTGCGGGTCGCCGGTCGGTGAGTTCGGCCAGTTGCCACGGTGCTCCTGCGGGTAGAGCGGGGCTGTAGGCGGTCATACGTCCCTACATGACCGCCCCGTCGAAAGCAGGCTATGTCTTTGTGAACGCGTGCACAAAGATGGTGTCCGATTTGCCCGGCCAACGTGACCGGGGTCACGCGCCCCCGGCGCATACGCAGGGAACCGGCGCATACGCACCACCGTTCCTTGTCTTCTGGGGGCAAAACCGCACACTCTCCTCAGCGAATCCCGCCCCCGAGACCAAGTCACCATCGATCCTAAGCGACCGGGCGGCCACTTTGGACTGATCGGTCAGTCGCTCACCTGGCGGGATCAGTCGGTCAGCGCCTTGCGCAGGCGGTCCTCGTTCACGCGCCAGAACGTGTGCTGCCTGCCGTCCACCAGCACGACCGGGATCTGCTCCCAGTACTGGTCGTGCAGTTCCCGATCCTCGGTGATGTCCTTCTGCTCCCAGGGGACTCCGAGATCACCGCACACCTTCTCCACAACGACCTGTGCGTCATCACACAGATGACAGCCGGGCTTGCGGATCAGGGTGACGAGCCGGTCCCGAGGGGGCCTGCGACGGAAGAGGGGACTCATGTCGGCCATTGTCCCGCGCCCGTGGACAAGGGGACCCTCACGAAAGCGCCAGGGGACACGCCGGGCGCGCCCGTCCCGCGCGACGTCTTTAACGACATGCTTGCCGAGAGTTCACAGGCTCCCGACCTCACGACTCCGGAACCCCCGAACGAACTGGCTATGCTCACGCCATGGCCGCTCTCGGATGGCTCACTCCCCGTAGGCGCTCCGCCACGGCGCGGAGCGTTTTGGCAGGCGAGGCCTCGGCGGAGGCTGCCCGCAAGTCCTCACAGGAAGTCGCCGGCACCGCCGAGGAACCGCAGTTCCCGGTGCACGGCGACGACCGGGCCGCCGCCTTCTTCGACCTGGACAACACCGTCATGCAGGGCGCCGCGATCTTCCACTTCGGGCGGGGCCTGTACAAGCGGAAGTTCTTCGAGACGCGCGACCTCGCGAAGTTCGCCTGGCAGCAGGCGTGGTTCCGGCTCGCCGGGGTCGAGGATCCCGAGCACATGCAGGAGGCCCGCGAGTCGGCCCTGTCGATCGTCAAGGGCCACCGCGTCGCCGAACTGCAGTCGATCGGCGAGGAGATCTACGACGAGTACATGGCCGAGCGCATCTGGCCCGGCACCCGCGCCCTCGCCCAGGCCCACCTGGACGCCGGCCAGAAGGTGTGGCTGGTGACGGCCGCCCCCGTCGAGATCGCCACGGTCATCGCCCGCCGCCTCGGCCTGACCGGCGCCCTCGGCACGGTCGCCGAGTCCGTCGACGGCGTCTACACCGGCAAGCTCGTCGGCGAACCGCTGCACGGCCCCGCGAAGGCCGAGGCGGTCCGCGCCCTGGCCGCCGCCGAGGGCCTGGACCTCGGCCGCTGCGCCGCCTACAGCGACTCGCACAACGACATCCCGATGCTGTCGCTGGTCGGCCACCCCTACGCCATCAACCCGGACAGCAAGCTGCGCAAGCACGCCCGCAAGCTGGACTGGCGCCTGCGCGACTACCGCACGGGCCGCAAGGCGGCCAAGGTCGGCATCCCGGCCGCGGCGGGCGTCGGCGCGGTCGCCGGCGGCACGGCCGCCGCCATCGCCCTGCACCGCCGGCGCCGCTGACCAGCCGATCAAAGCGGGACACCATCGTTTACGGGATGACAAGCCCCGTAAATCCAACTGGCGTACCCCCACAACCTCGTTTCCAGTCCTCTTGGCTGCACACGGCCACAACACGCCCTGGACATAGCCACAATCCGAACCCTTCCGATCAACAACCGCTCACTCTCCGGCACTTGATCCGGCGTCAATCGGTTACGGAAGCGACGTAATCGATGATTTGAGCAACTCGGTGTAGCAGTGCCTGCACGAAGCGTTATTCTCCTCAGACGCAATCCGGTACCCCTCCGTCGCTACGACGGGTGAAAGGTCCCGCACTGCACGTGATGGAAGCTCTGCCTCTGGGAGTCCCGTGTACCCACACGTCGGGGTTGACGCCTCGGGCCTGGCTACGCTGCGCGCAACGGTCCAAGACCTGTTGCGCGGCTTCGTCCCCACCGCGTACGCCGTCCCCGCATTCGCCACCGCCGCGCCCGTAGGCCCTTGCTACGCACTGGCCGACGGCAGCGCCGCGGTCGGCAGACGAGGGCGCCCGTCCGGCGCGGCCACCGCACGCCGGCCTGCCGCGGACAGCGACAGCGCCCGCATGATGGATCTCGTGGAGCGTGCCCAGGCGGGCGAGTCCGACGCCTTCGGCCGCCTCTACGACCAGTACAGCGACACCGTCTACCGGTACATCTACTACCGGGTCGGAGGAAAGGCGACCGCCGAGGACCTCACCAGCGAGACCTTTCTGCGTGCCCTGCGCCGCATCGGCACGTTCACCTGGCAGGGCCGTGACTTCGGCGCCTGGCTCGTCACCATCGCCCGCAACCTCGTCGCGGACCACTTCAAGTCCAGCCGCTTCCGCCTCGAGGTCACCACCGGCGAGATGCTCGACGCCAACGAGGTCGAGCGCTCCCCCGAGGACTCCGTCCTGGAGTCCCTCTCCAACGCCGCCCTGCTCGACGCCGTACGGCGGCTCAACCCCCAGCAGCAGGAGTGCGTCACGCTCCGCTTCCTCCAGGGCCTCTCCGTCGCCGAGACCGCCCGGGTGATGGGCAAGAACGAGGGCGCCATCAAGACCCTCCAGTACCGGGCCGTCCGCACCCTCGCCCGCCTCCTCCCGGAAGACGCCCGCTGACCGCCCCGCACGCTCGGCGACATCCAACTCACGTTCCGTGAAAGTCCGTTGACTTCGGCATCCGATCAGCCGACGTCCGTAACCCAAGTGCCGCGCCACTCGTTGTGCGGGATGCAGGCTCCCTGTGGTCACCCCCCGGCCGACTCCGATCACTCGATCGTGTGGTCGTAGTCAGGGTGTGCAACCCTCAGGACCCCCTGGGGAGTCGACCGTCATGACGAGAGGAGGTGCCGCCAGTGATCGCGAACGTATCGGCGCACCGGCGGGCGAACGCCTTCGCCCAGGCCCTGGAGGAGCAGTCCGAGCAGGGCCCGGCGGCCGAACAGCCCGAAGGATCGGCACCGGCCCCGGCAGCCGCGGAACCGAGCGAACAGGCGCGTCATCTGGCGCTCGCCTCGGGTCTCGGCGCGTTGCCCAAGCCGGAGCTCGACCCCGAGGTCAAAGTCGTCCAGCGGGCCCAGCTGGTGGCCGCTTTCGAGGCCATGCTGCAGGAGGGCACCGCAGGCGGCGGGGCGACGGACGGCGCGCTCCCCGAGCAGCGCTCCCGGACCCGTGGCGCGCACCGCGCAAGTTCGCTGAAGAAGTTCCGGCCGCGTTCCCGGCTCGCCAAGGGCCTCACCGCGGGCGGACTCAGTGTCGGGGTGGCCGCGAGCGCCTTCGGCGGAGTCTCCGCCGCCAGCTCGGACGCCCTGCCCGGTGACTCGCTCTACGGCCTCAAGCGCGGCATCGAGGACGTCAAGCTCGGCCTCGCCGACGGGGCGGACGAGCGCGGCCGGGTCTACCTCGACCACGCCTCCACCCGGCTCAGCGAAGCCCGGCGCCTGATGGAGCGCGGCCGCAGCGGCCCCCTGGACCACGAGTCCCTCGGCGAGATCCGCCGCGCCCTGTCCGGCATGCGGCACGACGCGTCCGAGGGCCACCGGCTGCTGAGCGAGGCGTACGAGCACGACCCGGACTCACTCGGCCCCATCCAGGCCCTGTCCGCGTTCTCCCGCTCCCACCGCGAAGCCTGGGGCGAACTGCGCGAGCGACTGCCCGTCCAGCTCGGGGACGTCAGCGAGCAGGTCTCCTCGGTGTTCGACGCCATAGAGGAGGACGTCGCCCCGCTGCGGTCCCTGCTGCCCGAGCCCCCGGCCACGAGCGGCGGCGGCAGCAAACGGCAGGGCGCCTCCGAGTCGGCCCCCAGCGGCTCCTCGGGCACCGGCCGCTCGGCCCGCCCCAGCGACAGCGGCGGCCGGCACAGCGACGAGAGCCGCACCGGCAGCGGCAGCCCCAGCCGCTCGGCCGGCTCCGGCAGCGACAGCGACGGCCTGCTGGGCGGCAACACCGGGGGCCTGCTCGACCCGCCGAAGGACAGCGAGGCGAGCACCTCCCCGTCGGCGGAGGGCACCACGCCGGTCCCCCGGCCGGACGTGACGCTCCCGCCGCTGCTGCCCGGACTGCTGCCCGGCCTGGGCATCGACGGCGAGGACGCGGACTAGACGGCGACCGTGGGGGCGCTCCTTGTGCAAAGGGGCGCCCCCGTCGTCGTCCGCGGGCAGGGTCGGAAGAACACCGGCCGCCGCTGCACCAGCAGCTTGGCCCCTCCTGTCTGCTGCCCTCGCACTGCTCCGCTGGCTTCGGACGGCTGCGCCGGACTCCGTCCGGCGGCTCCGAGCGACCGGCGGGCTGTTGCGAACGTCGGCGTCAGAAGAACACCGACCGCCGCTGCACCAGCAGCTTGTACAGCGTGTGCTGGATCTGCTCCCTGACCTGGTCGGTCAGGTTGAACATCAGCATCGGGTCCTCGGCCGCCTCCGGCGGATAACCGTCCGTGGGGATCGGCTCCCCGAACTGGATCGTCCACTTGGTCGGCAGCGGAACCGCCCCGAGCGGCCCGAGCCACGGGAACGTGGGCGTGAGCGGGAAGTACGGGAAGCCCAGCAGCCGCGCGACCGTCTTGGCGTTGCCGATCATCGGGTAGATCTCCTCCGCCCCGACGATCGAGCAGGGCACGATCGGCGTCCTCGCGCGCAGAGCCGTCGAGACGAAACCGCCGCGGCCGAAGCGCTGCAGCTTGTAGCGGTCCGCGAAGGGCTTGCCGAGGCCTTTGAACCCCTCCGGCATCACCCCGACCAGTTCGCCCTGCTCCAGCAGCCGGGAGGCGTCCTCGGCGCACGCCAGGGTGTGGCCGAGCTTGCGGGCCAGCTCGTTGACCACCGGCAGCATGAACACCAGGTCCGCGGCGAGCAGGCGCAGATGCCGGCCCGCCGGGTGGTTGTCGTGCACGGCGACCTGCATCATCAGCCCGTCCATCGGCAGCGTGCCGGAATGGTTGGCGACGATCAGGGCGCCGCCCTCGGACGGGATGTTCTCGATGCCCTTCACCTCGACCCGGAAGTACCGGTCGTACAGCGGGCGCAGCAGGGACATCAGGACCTGGTCGGTGAGCTCCTCGTCATAACCGAAGTCGTCGACCTCGTAGTCCCCGGTGAGGCGGCGGCGCAGGAAGGCCAGGCCGCCCGCGATCCGCCGTTCCAGGCCGCCGTCGCCGTCCCGGGCAGGCTCCGGCGGGTGTTCCTCAGAAGTCACAGGAACATCATCCTGCGGAACGGCCCTGGTGGGCAGGGGCTGCACCTCACGGACCGGCACGGACTCGGCGCCCGGGCGGCGGTTCCCGGCGCTCCGGCGCCGCTGGGGGCGCTGCGCGGCGCTCCCCCGGGACCGGTCGTCGTCGAACGGAATGACCTTGGCGTCCGCCATCGTTGATGCGCTCCTCAGTTGGCGCTCTGCGTCGGGGAGTGTCCGCCGCCCGCGAGAGGCAGGTCGGCGATCCGGTCGACGGCCCCCGCGAGGGCCTCCGGCGGAAGAAGTCCGGGACCCTGGCTGCGGGCGAAGTCCGCGAACGTCTCCGCGGTTGTGTACTTGGGCTGGAATCCCAGCGTCTCGCGCATCTGGCCCGTCGCCACGACCCGGCCGTGGGTGAGCAGCCGGATCTGCTCGGGCGAGAAGTCCGTCATGCCCAGGGTACGCACCAGCGAGCCCGCCCAGGTGACGGCCGGGAGCAGCAGGGGCACAGTGGGGCGCCCGAGGCGCCGGGAGCACTGGGAGAGCAGCAGCACGCCGTCGCCGGCGATGTTGAAGGTGCCGCTGTTGAGGGTGCCGCGCCGGGGCTCGTGCGAGCCGATCCGCAGCACCTCGATCACGTCGTCCTCGTGCACGAACTGCAACCGCGGGTCGTAGCCGAACACGGTGGGCAGGACCGGCAGCGCGAAGTACGAGGCGAGCGGGGTGTCCGCGGTCGGGCCCAGGATGTTGGCGAACCGCAGCACGCACACGGCCACATCGGGCCGGCGGCGCGCGAAGCCGCGGACGTAGCCCTCCACCTCGACGGTGTCCTTGGCGAAGCCGCCGCTGGGCAGGGACTTGGGCGGGGTCGTCTCGGTGAAGACGGCCGGGTCGCGGGGTGCGGAGCCGTAGACGTTGGTGCTGGACTTCACGACCAGCCGCTGCACGGCCGGGGACTTCTGGCAGGCACCGAGCAGCTGCATGGTGCCGATGACGTTGTTCTCCTTCAGGGACGCCCGGTTGCCGCTGCCCAGCGGCGTGCCCGTCACGTCCAGGTGGACGATCGTGTCGGCGCCCGTCTCGGCGAGCACCCGCGCGATGCCGGGCTGCCGGATGTCGGCCTGGACGAAGTCCGCACCGCCCAGATGGTGCTCGGGCGGCACCGCGTCCACGGCGACGACCCGGTCCACCTCGGGGTCCCGCTGGATCCGCCGGACGAACCGGCCCCCCAGCTGGCGGGCCACTCCGGTCACGAGCACGACCTTGCCCAAGATCAGCGCCTTCCTTCCAGAACCTCTTGTCCCGCCGCGTTCCCCCCTGGGGCCAACTTAGCGGTTCGTCGTTGCGCTGTGATGACCGCCCGATGCGCGAAGTGACCGAAGCCAGCCGGACGCAGGAGCGGATATGCGTGTGGCCCCCCACCGGTGGGTGGGGGGCCACAGCAACGCTCTCGCGGCGTCCGCGTCGCGAACTTACTTCTTGTTGCGACGCTGAACGCGCGTGCGCTTGAGCAGCTTGCGGTGCTTCTTCTTAGCCATCCGCTTGCGCCGCTTCTTGATAACAGAGCCCACGACTACCCTCGCTCACTTCTCATCACTCGGTGTTTGGGCGCCATGGGCCCATACGACCTACGAGGGGCTAGCCTACCCGTCCGAGCGCTGAGGTCGTAATCGAGGAGGCCGGGGGGATCCCGAAGTGCCCTGTGGGGGATCGCCCCGGCCCTGCCGTCAGGCGGTTTCCACCCCCACGTAACTCTCGCGGAGGTACTCGTGAACCGCTTGCTCCGGGACGCGGAAGGACCGCCCCACACGGATCGCGGGCAGATGACCGCTGTGCACCAAGCGGTACACGGTCATCTTCGACACTCGCATCACCGAGGCGACTTCCGCCACGGTAAGGAACTGAACCTCGTTCAGAGGCCTCTCGCCAGCTGCAGCCATGACACACCTGAACCTTCCGCACTCGACGGCCACCGGCTTCCCCTTCCGGTGACTCTTCGTCGCTGCGTGCTCACTCCCCAATGTAGGGGCCAGTGATGCGAGTGGGGAAGAGGTGCACCCATCGGCGGCCTACTGTGACAGACACGCCCGATTGAGTACGTAGCGGGTAAGCGGCAGGTAGTAATCAGACCGCACGCCGTCATCAAGTGGAACGACGACGGACACGGACCCCTCGGCCTCCCCCACGAACAGCGCCGGGTCGTCCGTATCGGCCGGCCCGATGGCCTCGAACCCCAGCTGACCTGCTCCGCAGACCCACCCGTGGTCCCCGATCACCAGCTCGGGAAGGGGCCCGCCGGCCTCCGCACAAGCGGCCAGTACGGTACGAACCGGGAGAGGTGAGTGCGTATGTGCGCCGGGCTCACAACCGGGGCGTTCCGCGCCAGGGGTCCGCACCAGCGCGACTCCTCGTACGTAGTCGAGGTTGTACGTACGTAGGCCGAACCGGGTCGTTATGTCGACACGGCGACCCTGCGCGGGGGTGAGAACGGTACATCCCGCCGCCGACAGCGCGTCTGCCAGAGCGCCGTAGAAACCGAGCAGCCGGTGCGGGTGCCCGGTGCCGAGGAGCACGGGGGCACGGCGCCGGGCAGCCTCGGCGAGGCGTTCCGCGAAGGCGTCCAGCGCCGCCAGGGTCCGCTCCGGATCGATCACGTCCTGGCCGGAAACCTGCCGGGAATCGGCCGAAACACCGCACCTGTCCGCCATCAGCTCGATCAACTCCCCCTGCTTCCAGACCCCTTCGGGATCGATGCCCAGCAGCACCCGAGGGTCCCGGGCGGCGAAGAGCCGATAGCTGCGCAGGCTGACCTCACGAGAGGTCGCCACGGTCCCGGCGAGCCGTGCGCCCACCAGGTGCGCACGCAGGGCTTCGGTGGTCAGCACGGAAAGATCGTGCGTGATCGGCACTCCGCCTGTCCCGTGAACCGGCGAACACCGCACGGTCGGCCTACGCCCGGCGTCCCCCCCTCACGCCAGCAGCCCCCGCAGCGGGAACACCGCCCGCCGGGCCGCCAGCACCGCCTGGTCCAGCCGGTCCGCCGGGTCGTAGCCCTCCTCCCAGCTGCTCCAGGCCACGGGCCAGCGCCCGTCCGTCATCCGCGCCGGGGCCAACTGCCGCGTCCTCGCGAACACTTCCTGTCGCCAGCCCTCGGGGATCATCGCCTCGGGCTCCACGGCCCGCCCGGCCGCGATCGCGACCAGATGCGTCCACGACCGCGGCACGACGTCGACCACCGCGTAACCGCCCCCGCCCAGCGCCACCCACCGCCCGTCGGCGTACTCGTGCGCCAGGTCGTGACAGGCCACCTGCACCGCCCGCTGCGCGTCCAGCGACACCGCCAGATGCGCCAGCGGATCCTCGAAGTGCGTATCGGCCCCGTGCTGGGTGACCAGCACCTGCGGCCGGAAGTCGGCGATCAGCTCCGGCACGATCGCGTGGAACGCCCGCAGCCACCCCGCGTCCCCGGTCCCGGCCGGCAGCGCCACGTTCACCGCCGAGCCCTCCGCGGAGTCCGCCCCGGTCTCCTCCGGCCACCCGGTCTGCGGGAACAGCGTCCGCGGATGCTCGTGCAGCGAGATCGTCAGCACCCGCGGGTCCTCCCAGAACGCCGCCTGGACTCCGTCCCCGTGGTGCACGTCGACGTCGATGTACGCGACCCGCTCCGCCCCGAGCTCCAGCAGCCGCGCGATGGCCAGCGAGGCGTCGTTGTAGATGCAGAACCCGGACGCCCCGCCCGGCATCGCGTGGTGCAGCCCGCCCGCGAAGTTCACCGCGTGCAGCGCCTCACCGCGCCACACGGCCTCCGCCGCCCCCACCGACTGCCCGGCGATCAGCGACGACACCTCGTGCATCCCGGCGAACGCCGGATCGTCCATCGTCCCCAGCCCGTACGACTGGTCCGCCGCCGCCGGATCCACCGACGCGGCCTTCACCGCCCCGATGTAGTCCTCCCGGTGGACGAGCCGCAGTGTCGACTCCCCGGCCGCCTTGGCGGCGACCACCTCCACCTCACGGTCCAGCCCGAAGGCATCGACCAGTCTCCGGGTCAGGGCGAGCCGGACGGGGTCCATCGGATGCCCCGGACCGAAGTCATAGCCCGTTACTGCCTCGTCCCACATCAGCTGTGCGCGGCCGCTCATGCCCGCCACCGTATCGGTCCGGTTGAGCCGCGAACGACCGGGCGTACACCAGCGTCACCAGCACCAACACCATCGGCACGAGCATGGCCCCGCGGTAGCTCCACAGATCCCCGAGCGCCCCGACCAACGGCGAACCGATCAGGAACCCCACATAGTTGAAGACATTCAGCCGAGCGACGGCCGCATCCGAGGCCCCCGGGAACAGCCGGCCGGCCGCCGCGAACGTCTGCGGCACCAGCACACACAACCCCAGCCCCAGCAGCGTGAACCCCAGCATCCCCACCCACGCCCCGGGCGCCCCGGCCACCACCGCGAACCCACCCGCCGCCACCAGCGCCCCGCACCGCACCACCGCGACCGCCCCGAACCGCCGCACCCCGAGGTCCCCGATCGCCCGCCCCAGCAGCGTGGTCACCATGTACACGTTGTACGGCACGGTCGCCATCTGCTCCGAGGACCCCAGCACGTCCTGGAGGTACTTCGCGCTCCAGTTGGAAACCGTCGAGTCCCCGATGTACGCGACCGTCATCACCAGGCACAACGGCAGCAGCCACTTGAAGACGACGACCTGGCCCTCCCCCGCCGTCTCCGCCACCTCGGCCACCGCACCGCCCCGGTCGTCGACATACCAGCGGCTCCCCACCAGCACGGCCGGCAACAGCACCAGCACGACCGGCAGATACGACACCCACAACGCCAGATGCCAGTGCGCCCCCACCCACGCCAGCGACGCCCCGACGATCCCGCCCAGGCTGTACACCGCGTGGAAACTGAGCATGATGCTGCGCCCGTACGCCCGTTGAAGGCTCACCCCGAGCATGTTCATCGACGCGTCCAGCACCCCGACGGCGAGCCCGAAGGCCGCCAGCGCGACCCCGAGCTCCACCATCCGCTCCCCGGCCCCCACCCCGAGCAGCGCCAGCAGCACCACGGGCTGCGACCACCGCAGCAGCCGGCTCGGCCGCACCCGCTTCACCAGCCGCTCGGTGGTCACGCTCCCGATCCCGGCGAGGATCGGGACGGCGGCCAGAAACGCGGGCAGCAGCGCGTCGGAGACCCCGTACCGGTTCTGGATGGCCGGGATCCTCGTCACGAGCAGAGCGAAGGCGACCCCCTGCACCAAGAAGCTGAACGCCAACGAGCCCCTGCCGTGCCGCAGCACATCAGTCATGGCGGCGAGCGTAGGGCCCCGGCCTACCCGTGGGTAGATCCAGCCGAAGATGAATTGGCCTCAGCTTTGCCGGGCCCCGGGATCGGCTGACGCCAGCAGATCGGCCAGCTCACCCATGTCGGAGAAGAGCCGGTCGGCCCCGGCCAGTTTGTCCGCCGGCGTCATGGCGGTGAACCCGTAGACGTCCATCCCCGCCGCGACCGCCGCCTGCACGCCCAGCGGACTGTCCTCGACGACGACACACCGCTCCGGCGCGACCCCCATCCGCTCGGCGGCGTACAGGAACAGATCGGGGGCGGGCTTCCCCCGCCCGACGTCCTGCGAACTGAAGATCCGCCCCTCGTCGAACCACCGGTCGAGGCCCGTCGTCCGGTGCCCCACTCGAATCCGCTCATGGCTTCCGGACGAGGCCACGCAGTACCGCACCCCGTCCGCGGCCAGCTTCTCCAGGACCTCGGAGGCACCGGCCACGGCCACCAGTTCCTGTTCGAACGCCGCGAACACCCGCGCGTGAAAGACGTCGTCGAAGCTCTCCGGCAGCCGCTGCCCCGTCCGCTCGAGGACCAGCTCATGAATCCGGTGCATCGCCGATCCCATGTAGTCCCGAATGGACTCCTCATACGAGGTGGGGTGCCCCAGCTCGGTGAGGTATGCCGCGAGCAACCGGTTGGAAATGGGCTCACTGTCGACGAGAACACCGTCGTTGTCGAAGATCACGAGGTCATAGCGCATACATGGAGCCTAAACGCAGAAAACCCCCGCATCCGAAGATGCGGGGGTTTTCCCAAAAATTGTTCGGCGGCGTCCTACTCTCCCACAGGGTCCCCCCTGCAGTACCATCGGCGCTGTAAGGCTTAGCTTCCGGGTTCGGAATGTAACCGGGCGTTTCCCCTACGCTATAACCACCGAAACACTATGAAACTGTCAGCCGCACCACGTGTGGCACGTGGGGCTGTTCGTGGTTTCAGAACCAACACAGTGGACGCGAGCAACTGAGGACAAGCCCTCGGCCTATTAGTACCGGTCAACTCCACACGTTACCGTGCTTCCATATCCGGCCTATCAACCCAGTCGTCTACTGGGA
>NZ_JBIWIV010000005.1:0-39553 GCF_044764825.1 Streptomyces sp. NPDC093598
AGCAGCCCGTCGGGGTCGAAGGTCTTCTTGAACGCGGCGAACGCGGCGATCATGCGGTGGCTGTACATGACCTGGAGCAGTTCACTGCGGGCGCGTCCGTCACCGTGCTCACCGGAGAGCGTGCCGCCGTGCTCGACGACCAGGGCGGCGGCCTCGGTGAGGAAGCGGCGCATGACCGCCTGCCCGGCCTGGGTCGCCAGGTCGAAGTCGATCCGCACATGCACACACCCCGCGCCGAAATGCCCGTACAGCACACCGGTCAGCTCGTGCGAGGCCAGCAGCTTGCGGAAGTCACGCAGGTAGGCGGCCAGGTTCTCGGGCGCGACGGCCGCGTCCTCCCAGCCGGGCCAGGACTCCCCGCCGTCGACCAGCCGGGCGGCCAGCCCGGCCCCGTCCTCACGCACCCGCCACAACGACCGCCGCTCCGCGGGGCTGTCCACGACCCGCCCGCCGGTCAGCCGCCCCCGGGCCTTGAGCACCTGCAGCAGCTCAGCGGCGCGGGCGTTCACCGCCGCCTGATCATCACCTTCCAGCTCCACATACAGCCAGGCCCGCCCCTCGGGCAGACCGGTCACCGAATCCGCACCCCTGCGGGCACGCATGGTGGCGACGATCGCCTCGTCCATGCCCTCGACCGCGCTGGGTGACCAGCGCAGGATCTCCGGCACGTCCTCGGCCGCCTCGACCACATCGTCGTAGCCGAGCGTGAGCAGGGTGGATGCCTGTGCGGTCGCCACCAGGCGGACCGTCGCCGCGGTGACGACCGCACAGGAGCCCTCGGTGCCCACCAGGGCACGCACCGGATCGAACCCGTTCTCCGGCAGCAGGTGGTGCAGCTGGAAGCCGGAGACCTGACGCGGGATCCGGCCCAGCTCGGTCCGGATCAGCGCCAGGTTGTCCGCGACCAGCCGCCTGAGGTCGGATTCGAGCCGGGCGACGCGCCGCACAGCCTCGGCGTCGCCCGGCTCGGCGGCACGCAGCCCGGCGTGGTCGGCGACGGCCCGCACGCCGTCCGCCGTCACGAACTCCAGGGCCTCGACATGCCCGCTGGTCCGCCCGTCGCGCACCGACCGGTTGCCGCACGCATCATTACCGATCATGCCGCCGAGGGTGCAGCGGCTGTGCGAGGACGGATCCGGTCCGAAATCCAGCCCGTGCAGGGCGGTCGCACTCCGCAGCGCATCCAGGACCACACCGGCCTCCACGCGCGCGGTACGCGCCTCGACGTCGATGTCCAGGATCCGGTTCATGTACCGGGAGAAGTCCAGCACCACCCCCGGCCCGACCGCGTTACCGGCCATGCTCGTGCCGCCACCCCGGGCCGTCACCGGCACACCCGCCTCCCGGCAGGCCCGCACCACCGCGACCACGTCGTCGGCACTGCGCGGGAAGACCACCGCCCGCGGCGGCACGCGGTAGTTGGAAGCGTCGTAGGCGTAGGAGCCGGTGGCCCCCGGGCCCGTCTCCACCCGCAGACCGGGCGCCAGCTCGGCGAGACGTGCGACAAGGGATCTCAAGGGGGCTCTCATCGGTCCACCACCCATGCTCTCAGCGTCTGTCCGACGCCTACTTGATGACGTCCATGAACTTGTAGAAGCCGCCTGCGAAGGGCAGGAACCAGGGCGGGCCGAAGTGGCCCGGGATCCGCTTGAAGGGCAGGTCGCTCCACGGGTTGGCGCCCTGGGACCCGTTCATGTACTCGGCCATCTGCTTGCCCATGTGCGTCGCCATCTGGACGCCGTGGCCGGAGTAGCCGAGCGAGTAGAACAGCCCGTCCTGTTCGCCGGCGTGCACCATCCGGTCCATGCTCATGTCGACCAGGCCGCCCCAGCAGTAGTCGACGCGGGTCTTCGCGAGCTGCGGGAAGACCTCGGTCATCGCCTTGTGCAGGATGCGCCCGCTCTTCGCGTCCGACTGCTGGTTGGACCCGGCGAACCGGGCGCGGCCACCGAACAGCAGCCGGTGGTCCGGAGTGATCCGGAAGTAGTTGAGCAGGTTCAGGGACGTCGATGCCATCCGCCGGTTCGGCAGGAGCATGTCGCAGACGTCCTGGCCCAGCGGTTCCGTCACGATGATGAAGCTGCCGACGGGCGCGATCCTGACCTGGTGCCATCGGAACGGCCTGCTGGTGTAGCCGCTGGTGGCTACGAGCACCTGGTCGGCCTCGACGGTGCCGCGCGGAGTGACCAGCTTGTGCTTCGTGCCGCCCAGCCTGTCGATCTTCTCGACCGGTGCCTTCTCGTGGATGGTGACGCCCAGCCGCGCGGCCGCCTCGGCGAGGCCCTTGGTGAACTTGCCGACGTGCAGCCCCGCGCTCCTCGCGTCGACCATGCCGCCGTGGTAGCAGTCGGAGCCGACCTCGGTGTGGAGTTCGCTCCTGGGGATCAGGCGGGTCTCGATCCCGAGCTTGCCGGACATGATCTCGTGAGTCTTGCGCAGGCCGTCGAAGTGGGCCGGCTTCGAGGCCAGGTTCAGCTTGCCCGTGCGAGCGAAGTCGCAGTCGATGTTCTCTTCCTTGACGAGGTTCTCGATGGTGTCGACCGCGTCGTGGTAGGCCAGCAGGTACGCCTTCGCCGTGTCGAACCCGTAGCGGGAGATCGCGGAGCGGAAGCCGATCGACATGCCCAAGGTGGCCATGCCGCCGTTACGGCCCGATGCTCCGAACCCGACCGTGTCCTTCTCGAAGACGTGTACGTTCGCGCCCTTTCGCGCCAGGTGCAGTGCCGCCGAGAGGCCGGTCAGGCCGGCGCCGATGATCGCCACGTCGACGCGCCCGCCGATGTGCGTCCTCGACCGGTCCGGACCTTGGGGAGCGGTGTCGAGCCAATAGGGGGTGAACTTCATATCGCTGCTCTCTCCTGCCAGTGCCGAGGCCGCTCGGGTGTCGGAAGCTGCTCGCTGCTGCGCCCAGACCCTACCACTATTAGTTCCAGTTCCAGTCTGAAACAAGAAACTGAAGGTGTGATCGGAGAGGCGAGTGCGGGGCGGCGTGCTCTGGACGTGGCGAGCCTGTGGGGATCCGGAGGCTGTGGATCCGTATGTAGCGGCTCAATGTAGACGTCGAGTGGGCGGGCGACCAGCGTCTTGTGCAGAGGAGATGCCTCGTGCGCGCAGTCGCGCATGGACGGAAAGGCGCTGATCGCGAGTGGTACGCTCGCCGACAGGCGGTCAAGTCGCCCTCGCGTAGGGGTGATCAGTCCTGCGACGTCATTACGTCGCGACGGCTGACCGCACAGGGGTCCACCGTCTGATTGATGCTCGCTGCCGACAGTCAGTTGGTCATCGACCCCCAGCCTCCCAGCCTGCGCCGCAGTGCGGCGATCCTGCCTGGAGTGCTTCGGGGACCCTTCGGAGTGCATGACAAATGAGCCGAGAACCGTCCGGCACAGCAGGAGACAGGGGCAAGGGCCATGACGGCCCCCTTCAGGACGCGCATGCGACGACACCGAACCTTCGCGAACAGCCTCGCGTCACCCCGGCGAAGCCCACGATCATCACGCCGAGGCCGGTCCCGGCGAGAGCGGCGTACGGGGCTCGCTATGGTCATCACGTGACCTCTAACCCCACCCCCCGCGACTACAACAAGGCGTCGGTCCTCGACGTGGTGCTCTCCCATGCGCCGCTGACCCGGAACCAGCTCATCGAGCTGACGGGCCTGAGCAAGGCCACGGTGTCCAGAGCGGTGGAGGAGCTCCGGGCCGACGGCTTCGTCGTCGACGGTGGAATGGACGAGGTCTCCGGCCGCGGCCGCCGGTCCACCTATCTCGACCTGCCCGGCGCGGCCGGGCATGTCGTCGGCGTCAGCTTCGGCGCGCAGACCACCGGTGTGCTGGTGACCGACCTCAGGGGCCGCGAGGTGCAGAACCTGGCCGTTCCCACCGCCGAGCACCAGGAGGTCGGGGACGCCGCACGATGGCTGGTCGATCTGATCGCCCAGGCCGCCGAATCCGCGCAGGGCCCTCTGCGCCAGATCGTCGCCGCGGTGCCCGGCCGGGTCCGCAACGGCAGGGAGATCTTCGGCCCCGCGGAGTCGATGAAGATCTTCGCGGGCTCCGACCTCCACCGGGCCATCGAGGACCTGGTCGACGCCCCGGTGCTCCTCGACAGCGATGCCAATGCGGCCCTGCTCGGGATCCTCACCAACGACGCCAGCATCAGGAACGCCGCGCTCTTCAACGTGAGCACCATACTGAACTTCGCCAGTTGCACCGATCACGAGCTTGCCCGGGGGAGTACGCCCACCTTCGGCGACATCGGTGTGCTGTCTTCCGGGGCCGGAAACGAGATCCTCGACGAGCTGCTGAGCACCAGGGGCCTTCTCCGGTTCGCGCGTGAACGCGGGCTCGACCTCGAACGCGTCGAGGACCTCTGGCTCGAGCCGCACCCCGCGGCTCCGCGTGCCGACGTGCTCGAGGCGTTCACCACGGCGATCGTGACCGCTGTCAGCGTTGTCGCCGTGACGCTGGACCCGGAGTCGGTCTACTTCGTGGGCCGGCTGCGTCCGCTCGTCGACGAAGTGCTTGACGAGGTGCGCGGCCGGCTCGACCGGAGCCTGCCGGCCGCCCCCGAGATCAGGCCGGTGCAGCATCTGATCGGTCTGTCGACGGCACAGGGAGCGGTGTACGCCTGCCTGACGCTGGCTCAGGAACGGCTGAGGGACGCCGTGCTCGGAGCGCGGCACCAGAGCCGGCCCGCCGAGCAGGCGGAACCCGCCTTCTGAGCCGGACCGAAGGCGACGCACACCACCGCGCACCGGAGGGCTCGTCGGCCCTACCGAGGCAGCTCCACGGAGAGGTGCGAGGACAGCGCACGGAGGAAGTCGGCCGCGTCGAAGATCTCGCCGGCGGAGGCGACGCCGACCGTGCGGGTCTGTCCGGTGAGGATGCGGTGCACCGCCTCCACCGCGAGCGGCGCCGTGACGGCGTAGATGTCCTGCCCCCTCGCCACAGCGCGCCGCTCGGTGCCGCCGGAGCGCACGACGACGTCGACGAGGAAGGTCTGTGCGGACCGCCCGTGCTCGTCGACGGCGGCCGGCGTCGGCGTGTCGGGGGCCGACACGTCCCGGGCGGCCTCGGCCGTCATGTAGGTGCGGACGTCGGGAACGGGCAAGTGGCTCGGGATGGTGACGACATCGGCCATCGTGAACTCCCCGATGACCGCACGAGAGCCCAGCGGCTCGGGAAAGGGCCACTGTTGCGTCGTCGCCTCGTCCCGGCGGTAGTCCAGCCGCCCGTTCCGGTACACGACGCGCGCACCGTCCCGCCGCTGCCGGGAGACCGCGCCCGCGGCCCGGGTCCCGTCCGTGGGCTGCCAGCCGCTCAGCGCGTAGGCGACGTGTGCCTCGTCGGCCGCGGTCCAGTCGCCCATCGCCGCGGTGGCCAGCAGGTCACCGAGTCCGCCGAAGAAGGCCATCGCCGGGACGATCACCGCCCCTGCGGCGCGGGCGCGGTCCGCGAAGTGCGCGAACGTGTCCGCGTTCGCCTCGATCTCGGCTGCCACGTCGACATACGGGACGCCGGCACGCAGAGCCGCCTCGATCACAGGAGCGGCCGTCGTGGCGAACGGCCCGGCACAGTTGACCACCGCCGCTGCCCCGGCCAGCGCGCGGTCGAGCGCGTCCGGATCGTCGACCGACGCCGGCCGGACCTCGAGCCCGGAGTGCGACGCCGCCAAATTCTTCAGCTTGATCTCGTCGCGGCCGGAGAGAACCGGGACGAACCCGCGCCCCAGCAGCTCCGCCACCACGAACCGCCCGGTGTGCCCGTACGCGCCGAACACCGTCACCGTCTGACCCGGTCCCATGAGCTCTCCCCTGTGCTCGAATGATCCAACTGCGGCCATCCTGACGGCGGGGAGCCCCCGACCGTGAGTGTCCGGAACGACACGCCGCATACAATTACGGACATGACCACCGTCGCGCTCGCCGCCACCGACGGGATGCTGCACTTCGAACTGTCCCTGGCGCACGAGGTGTTCGCCGCCGCCCCGGCCGGGGTGACAGTCCCCTGGTACGACCTCACCGTCTGCGGACCGGCCGCCGTCCGGGTCGGCAGGTTCCGGCTGGAGCCCGACGCCGGACTCGACCGGCTCCGGCACGCCGGCACCGTGATCGTCCCCGGCTGGGCCGACATCGACGAGGACCCGCCCGCCGACCTGGTCGACGCGGTGCGCGAGGCACACGAGGCGGGCGCACGCGTGGTCTCCTTGTGCACGGGCGCCTTCGTACTGGCCGCGGCAGGGCTTCTCGACGGGCGGCGCGCCACCACGCACTGGGCGCACACCGAGGCTCTGGCCGACCGCCACCCCCGGGTGGAGGTCGACCCGGACGTGCTCTACGTGGACAACGGCAGCGTGCTCACCTCCGCCGGCAAGGCCGCCGCGCTGGATCTGTGCCTGCACCTCGTCCGCCTCGACCTGGGCTCGTCGGTCGCCAACGCCGTCGCCCGCCGCCTGGTCGTACCACCGCACCGGGCAGGCGGACAGGCCCAGTTCGTCACCACCCCGGTCCCCGACCGGGACGACCACCCGCTCGCCGCGCTGCTTCCGTGGATCATCGAACGGCTCGACCAGCCGCTGACCGTGGAGGACCTGGCCCGCCGCGCGGGGATGAGCTCCCGTCACCTGGGCCGCCACTTCAGAGCGGTGACCGGCACGACCCCTCTGCAGTGGCTGCTGACCCAGCGGATCCGTCACGCCCAGGAACTGCTGGAGAAGACCGACGACAGCGTCGACGCCGTCGCGGCGGCCACCGGCATGGGGACCGCCACGACGCTGCGCCGTCACTTCAACCGCACGGTCGGCGTGCCCCCGGACGCGTACCGCAGGACGTTCCGCTCGCGGACGCGCTGATCCCGGAGGAAACTACGCCTGGTCGGCGCCGTGCAGGGCGGCGAACACCCCCTGGGCACGGGTGCCGTCCGGCGTCTGCCAGGAGCCGGTGACATGGCCGATCGCCCCCTGCGGAGGGACGAACAAGCCGTCCGGAGCGGGCTGCAGGACCCTGTGCAAGCGGAGGGTCGTGCCCTGCGGCGTGGTCAGTGCGGTGCCCTCCTGATCGTCGGCGGTGGTGAAGTCCGTGAAGAGGGAGACGTCACCAGTACCGGAGGCGACCACCTCTCGGTCGGGGACGTCGCTGTGGTTCTGGTCCTGGGCCTGCACCCGCCCCTGGATCAGAGCCACCAACTGGTCGACCAGCACGGCGTCGTGACAGCCGTCATAGGCCCAGCGCCGCCCCAGCACGCCGTGCTCCATCGTGCCGACGAGGGCGTGCTCCGCCCCTTCGAGAGGGGCACCGCGATAGGTGAGAGGCACCAGATACGTGGTCGGCTGAGGGCCGCAGGTGTCGGTGACCACGATGAACTCGATCCCCACCTCGCCCCGCGGATCGTCGAGCCGGAAGCCGCCGGCCTTGGCCGGCTCGGGTTCCGCGGCGCCACCGCGGTACCACGGACGGGAGGGCAGCCAGGAAGTGAGCAGTTCCAGCTTGGTCGGCGTAAGGGTGGTGTTGTGGATGACGGCCATGCCGAAGATTCCCTTCCATTGCGTCCGTGCGGGCGATCACACTGTCGCATCCGCGCGTCGCCTGGCAGAGCGCTCGGGGCGGGTGTCCGGCGCGTAGTTTTGGATCCCCGAACGCCATGAGGAGGAGAGGGCCATGACCATGCCGGTGGGCAGGGTGGTCTGCGACATCACGATCTCGGCCGACGGGTACGCGGCCGGACTCGACCAGACCGAGCAACGCCCGTTCGGAGACGACGGCGGTGACGGCTCGGGCGCCGGGCTGCACGCCTGGATGTTCGAGACACCCGATGAGAACCGGGCCGAGATCGACCGGCTGAACACGGCCGGTGCGTTCATCATGGGGCGCAACATGTTCGGCCCGGTGCGCGGCGAGTGGGATCGGCCGTGGAACGGCTGGTGGGGTGGCGATCCGCCGTTCCACGCGCCGGTGTTCGTGCTCACCCACCACGCGCGCGAGCCGCAGCCGATGGACGGCGGCACCACGTACCACTTCGTCACCGACGGTATCGCGTCGGCCCTGGCCCAGGCACGTGCGGCGGCCGGCGACGACGACGTCACCGTCCTCGGCGGTGCGACCACCCTCAACCAGTACCTCGCCGCCGGTCTGATCGACGAGCTGCGCCTGCACATCGTGCCGCTCACGCTCGGCGCCGGCACGCGGCTGTTCGAGGGCGTCCCGCCGCTGAGACTGGAGCAGGTGACGTCGCGGGCGGCGAGCCGGGTCACGCACCTGACCTACCGCGTGCTGCCCTGAGGGCCCGGAAGGCCCGAGAAGATCACTCCCGGATGTGACGGTGCCTCGTTCAGCACCCACAGGCCGATCAACGTGGCCAGCGCGAACACGACGGTGATGAGAACGGCGAGGACGAGGCGGCGACGGCGTTCGCGGCGCAGCCACTCGCCGCGGGCCGTGCGGTAGGCGTCCGGCGCGGCCCGCACCCCGTCGGCGAGGGCGGCCAGGGCCTCGGTCAGCTCCCGCTCCGTGCGGTCCGGGTCGGTGTGGTTCATCGCCGGGCCTCCATCACCTGGGTCAGCGCGGCGAGGCCGCGGGCGGTGTGCGTCTTCACCGAACCGGAGGAGATGCCCATCGCGGCCGCGATCTCGCCCTCCTTCAGTCCGAGCCAGTGCCGCAGCACGAGCGCCTCGCGCTGCCGGGCCGGCAGTTGCTGCAACGCGTCGATCAGGACACGCTGGTCGTCGCGGAGCAGCGCCGCGCTCTCGGCGGACACGACGGTCTCCTCGGGCGGGTTCTCCACGTGCTTGCGGGCGACCTGCAGATGGCGGATCCGCATCCGGGTCAGATTGCACACCGTGGAGCGCAGATACGCCTCCGCTGCCTCGGTGTCCCTCAGACGCCGCCACTTCCGGTAGATCTGGTAGTACGCCTCGGCCACCACGTTCTCCGGGTCGTCCGCGCCCAGCAGCACGGCCAGGCGCAGCATCGAGGCGTAGTGCAGCGCGAAGAGCCGGGCCAGTCCGGCCTCGCGCTCCAGCTCCGCCGGGTCGGCAGGCGCGGGCGTCAGTGCCTCGACGTGCGGCTCCGGCACCGGTATCGGGTGTCTGCGTCTCACGGCTGGTTCGCTCCCGTCTCCGGGCGCCGCCTGACGGTCAGGCGGGACGGCAGATCGGTCAGGTCGGCGCCGCGCGGGACACCGACACGTTCGAGTACGGCGGTGCCGGCCACCGCGACGGTCAGGTTGAGCAGGAGGGCGGCGAGCCCGGCGTAGACCTCGAGCGGCCCGAAACCGAGGCGCACGATGGAGGAGAACCCCTCGCGCACGACCAGGAAGGTCCCGGCCACCATGCCCACGCCCCACCCGGCGAGCAGGGCCCGAGGATGCAGCCGCCCGGTGAACAGGCCGACGGCGACGGCCGGGAAGATCTGCAGGATCCAGACCCCGCCGAGCAGCTGGAGGTTGATCGCGTCCTGGTCCCGCAGCCCGAAGACGAACGCGACCGCCCCCGCCTTCGCGATGAGGGAGACGGCCTTGGCGATGCGGACCTGCCGTTTGGGCGTGGCCGTCGGATGCACGTACTCGACGTACACATTGCGCACAAAACTCGTGGCGGCCGCGATCGACATCACCGCCGCCGGGACCAGCGCTCCGACGGTGATCGCGCCGAACACCAGCCCGGCCAGCGGCCCCGGCATCAGCCGGTCGACCAGCATCGGCACGGCCGCCTCGGCCCCGCCCTCGGGCGCCCGCACCCCGGCCGCGAGCGCCGCGAAGCCGAGGACCCCGAAGAGCGCGAGCAGCCCCGTCCAGGCGGGCAGCGCCACCGAGACCTTGCGCAGGGTGCGTGGCCCGTCGGCGGCGAACCCCGCGGTCAGCACGTGCGGGTACATCAGCAGGGCGAGCGCGGAGCCCAGCGCGAGGGTGGCGTAGGCGGGCTGCTGGTCCGGGGTCAGCGCCAGCGCGTGGCCGCCGAGCCGCCGGGCCGCTCCGTCGAAGACGGCACCCGGCCCGCCGAGCCGCTCCAGGACCAGCCAGGTGACCGCGGTGAGCGACACGAAGACGGCCACCGCCTTCAGCGCCGAGATGACCGTGGGCGCCCGCAGCCCGTGCCGGTACGTGGCCACGGCGAGCCCCGCGAACAGCGCCACCATCACCAGGTCCCCGGCCGCACCGCGCGGGTACACCCCGCCGGCCGTCAGCACGGCCCGGATGCCGAGCAGCTGGAGCGCCAGGTACGGCATGGTCGCGAGGATCCCGGTCAGCGCGACGACCAGGGCGAGGGGTGGTGACCCGTATCGTCCGCGCACGAAGTCGGCGACGGTGACATAGCCATGGGCGCGGGCCACGGTCCACAGGCGGCCGAGCAGCACGAAGGCGAGGGGGCAGACGATCACCGTGTACGGCACGGCGAAGAAGGCCGCCGCGCCGCTGCCGTACGCCAGACCCGGCACGGCGGTGAAGGTGTACGCGGTGAAGATCGTGCCGCCCAGCAGGAACCAGGTCCACACCGGGCCCAGGCTGCGGTCGGCCAGCGCCCAGCCCTCCAGGGACGGCAGCCGGTCACTGGGCCGCAGGCGCCGCGCGGTGACGGCGAGCAGCGACGCTCCGCCGATCACGGCGAGGAACGTCGCGGTCATGGTGCCGTCGGCCATGGGTCACCGTCCTTGGTGTGCCTGATCCCTCGCGCAAGAGTTGCGCGGGTGGCCCGAAAGGAGGACACGGAACCGGCGGGAAACTTTCTGGAAATTCGCTGTCAACCGGTTCCGGCGGGTGGGCAACTCTTGCACAGACCGGCAGCGAACGGGAGAGCCGCTGTCGCTGATCTCCAGCCACCTCGTGTCACGAGGTGTCCCGCACCCGCCCCGATGAGGAGCCGCCATGCCTGCGTCCACCCTGCCCGAAACCGACCTCCCCGCACCTGAGAAGTCACGTATGTCACTCCGGTCCGTCCTCCTGTGGACCGGTGTCGCCCTGCTCGGTGCCGTCGCCTGGGGCGTCCTCGCGCTGGCCCGGGGCGAGAAGATCTCTGCGGTCTGGCTCGTGGTCGCCGCGCTCGGTTCGTACGCCATCGCCTACCGCTTCTACGCACGGTTCGTCGCCCGCCGGGTGCTCCGACCGGACGACGGTCGGGCCACGCCCGCAGAACGTCTGGAGGACGGCGTCGACTTCCAGCCGACCGATCGCCGGGTGCTGCTCGGCCACCACTTCGCCGCCATCGCCGGCGCCGGGCCACTGGTGGGACCGGTACTCGCGGCACAGATGGGCTACCTGCCCGGCACCCTGTGGATCGTGGCCGGTGTCATCTTCGCCGGAGCGGTGCAGGACATGGTGGTGCTGTTCCTGTCGATGCGCCGGGACGGAAAGTCGCTCGGGCAGATGGCCCGCGACGAGATCGGCCGCGCGGGTGGGGCGGCGGCCCTGATCGCGGTCTTCGCCATCATGATCATCCTGCTGGGTGTGCTCGCGTTGGTGGTGGTGAACGCGCTGGCCCACTCCCCGTGGGGCACGTTCTCCGTCGCGATGACGGTGCCCATCGCCCTCTTCATGGGCTTCTGGATGCACCGGATCCGTCCCGGCCGGGTCGTCGAGACCAGCCTGATCGGCGTGGCGCTGCTGCTCCTGGCGATCGTCGGCGGCAGCTGGGTGCAGAACTCCTCCCTGGCCGGCACCTTCACCCTCAGCCCCACCACCCTCGTCTTCTGCCTGATCGGCTACGGCTTCGTCGCCTCCGTGCTGCCGGTGTGGATGCTGCTGGCTCCGCGCGATTACCTCTCCACCTTCATGAAGATCGGCACGATCGCACTGCTCGCGGTCGGGGTGATCGTGGCCGCGCCCGTGCTCAGGGCGGACGCGGTGAGCGACTTCGCGACGTCGGGAGCGGGCCCGGTCTTCGCGGGGTCGCTGTTCCCCTTCCTCTTCATCACGATCGCCTGCGGCGCGCTGTCCGGCTTCCACGCCCTGGTCTCCTCCGGAACGACCCCGAAGCTGATCCAGAAGGAGTCCCAGGTCCGGCTGATCGGCTATGGCGCCATGCTGATGGAGTCGTTCGTCGCGATCATGGCGCTGATCGCGGCGGCGACCCTGGAGCCGGGCCTGTACTACGCGATGAACGCACCGGCGGGTCTGCTCGGCGCGACCGCCGAGTCCGCTTCCCACGCGGTGGCGGGCCTGGGCTTCACCATCACCCCCGACCAGCTCACCCAGGCCGCGAAGGCGGTCGAGGAGCAGACCCTGATCGCCCGCTCCGGCGGCGCCCCGACCTTGGCGGTCGGCATGTCGGAGATCTTCTCCGGAGTCTTCGGCGGATCGGCCATGAAGGCCTTCTGGTATCACTTCGCGATCATGTTCGAGGCGCTGTTCATCCTGACCACGGTGGACGCCGGCACCCGGGTCGGACGC
The DNA here is from genome assembly GCF_044764825.1 of Streptomyces sp. NPDC093598. Taxonomy (NCBI): domain Bacteria; kingdom Bacillati; phylum Actinomycetota; class Actinomycetes; order Kitasatosporales; family Streptomycetaceae; genus Streptomyces; species Streptomyces sp. NPDC093598. The sequence goes on from NZ_JBIWIV010000005.1 coordinate 12,378, forward strand.
TTCATGCTCCAGGACATGCTCGGCAACGTCTTCAAGCCGCTCGGCCGGGTCAACTGGAAGCCCGGCATCTGGCTGTGCAGCGGCCTGGTCGTCGCCGCCTGGGGCTACTTCCTCCACACCGGCGCCACCGACCCGCTCGGCGGAATCAACCAGCTCTTCCCGCTCTTCGGCATCGCCAACCAGTTGCTCGCCGCCATCGCCCTCGCCGTCTGCACCACCGTCCTCATCAAGTCCGGGCGGCTGCGCTGGGCCTGGGTCACGGGCGTTCCCCTGGCCTGGGTCACCGCGATCACCTTCACCGCCGGCTGGCAGAAGATCTTCTCCGCCGACCCGAAGATCGGCTTCTTCGCCCAACGGGCCCACTACGCCGACGCCCTGGACGCCGGTCAGATCCTCGCCCCCGCCAAGACGACCGCCGACATGCACACCGTGGTCACCAACTCCACCGTCGACGGCGTCCTCATCGCCCTCTTCCTGCTCCTGGTCGCCGTGGTGATCGGCAACGCGGCGGTGGTCTGCGTGCGGGCGATACGGTCCGCGACGCCCCTGCCGACCACCGAGGCCCCGTACGTCGAGTCCCGCATCGACGCACCCGGCCGGACCGTCGAACCCCTGGCCGGAGCCCGCTCGTGAGGATCCGGCGCTGGGCACGGGCCGTGCGCTGGTACCTGCGCGAGCTGACCGGAGAGGCCGAGTACGACCGCCACTGCGCACGGCACCGGCGCCACCACCCGCTCGCCCCGGTGCCGACCCGCCGCGAATACCAGGTGCTCCGCACCCGGCACCAGGAGACGAGCACGCACAGCCGCTGCTGTTGAACGTCGCCAGCGCCCGGGAAGGGCCGGCAGACCTTCCGTGTACTGGGCACGCCCGTATCCGAAGGACCGGTCCGGCGTCGAGGGCGATGACATGGGCCGCGTCGTGCTCGGTGATGACCTGGAACCTGGCCCGCTCGGGAATCACCAGCACGTCCACGATCGCTCGGTGCGTCGCGTCGGCGCACCGGCCCGACGCTCCCGCCGCTCCAGGAAGCCTGGGCCGACCCTCGTCAACCGCCTGACCGGCCAGGCCCTCAGCCCCGGCAGCGGGAAGACGCAACTCTGGACGGCCCTCGGCGACGCCGCGCAGAGGTGGAGCGTTCAGTGGTCCGCGGAGGGGGCTGAGCCGCCCACCGTGCTGCGGAAGTCGCGGAGGGCAACGGTCAGGAGCGGCCGGTGCCGGGTGAGGACCGACAAGGGAGCCTCGCCCGCGGCTGTGACGCGGCTGCGGCCGAGGGCCGGTCGTCCGCTGATCCGCATGGGGACGCGGCACACCGTGCCGTCGGACAACTGCTGGATCAGATGGCCGTGGGCGGGCAGCCGGAAGGGCAGCCGCAGCACATCCCGGTAGGTGAGGCGGACAGGCGGAGTGCCGGCGGTGGTCAGTTCCACCCGGGCGTTCCGGCCGTCCGCGCGGAACGTGATCGTGCCCAGTTCCTTCGGGATGCCCCACAGTGCGCGCCCCCCGGCCAGGGACTGTTCGTCGTCGACCCAGGCGGCCACGGTGCCGGCGGCAAGGCGGTGTCCGTGGCGTACGGCCAGGGCGATGAGGAATTCGCGGTAGGCGAGGGCGCCGCCGGGCCGGTAGTCGACCCAGAAGGTGGCCAGGGTGGCGCGGCGTCGCACGACCCAGGGGCGGACCCCGGGCGGCAGTGGCCACGACGGCAGATCGCCCGGGGGGACACGCCACAGCGAGACGATCATGTCGCCGGTGAGGTGCCACGGCGAGGGAGGAAAGGGGGCGGCTGGTCGTTCCACGGCGTGATGACCGACTTCCTCGGCTCGGACTCGTACGGCCGATTGTTCCACCCGAGACGGCCGGGGCGGGCCCGCGGCGCGAAGCCACAGGCCCGCTGGTACGGGTCAGCGGTCCTTGGCCAGTGCGACGAGTTCGGCGAACAGTCCGCCGGCGTTGACGAGGTCCTCGTAGGTCCCCTGCTCGACGACCCGGCCCTTGTCCATGACGAGGACACGGTCGGCGAGGCGGGTGTTCTCCAGCTGATGGGTGACGACGATCGTCATGCGCTCGGCGGCGATCCTCTTGATCTCGAGGAAGATCGCGTGTTCGCCGCGGGCGTCCATCTGGGAAGTCGGCTCGTCCAGGATGAGGAGCGGCGTCCGGCGGTACAGGGCGCGTCCGCACACCAGGCGCTGCCACTGCCCGCCGGAGAGTTCGGCGCCGCCCCACAACTCCTTGGCGAGAAGGGTGTCGAGTTGCCGGGGCAGTTTCTCGATCGCTTCACGCATGCCGACGGCGTCGACCACGTCCCACACGGGACCGTCGTCGACCGTCTTCGGCTGCCCGAGCGTGATGTTCTCGCGGGCGCGCAGGGGCCAGCAGGCGAAGTTCTGCGGCACGAGCGCGGTGCGTTTCCACACGGCGTCGGGATCGGCCTGAGCGAGGTCGACGCCGTCCCACAGCACGCGTCCCTTGTCGGCCAGCAGGATGCCGGTGATGAGCTTGGCGAGGGTGGACTTGCCCGAGCCGTTCTCCCCGACGATCGCCAGGATCTCGCCCCGGCGGAGAGTCAGGGACACCCCGGCGACGGCCGGTTCGTCCTTGCCCGGGTACCGATGGACGACCTCGTCGAGGCGGATTTCGTCGACGCGTTCCGGGATCGTCAACTCGCCGCGCTGCGGAGCGCGTTCGGCGGCCATGTCGAGGAAGGCGCGCATGTCGGCCAGATAGAGCGAGGTATGGAACATCGCGGCGCCGTGGATGACGAACTGGCTGAGCGCGGAGAGGGTGGTCTGCACGGCGACGACGGCCGTGGCGGCGACGGGCAGGGCGACCCGGCCGTCGGCGGCCAGCCAGGCGAGGGTGGCCCAGGTGCACAGCAGGAACACCCCGCCCAGGGCGCTGGTGGTCAGCACGATGCGCAGCAGACGCGGGGCGGCGGTGAGGGTGCGCTGGTCGATGCGGTCGGACAGGGCCCGGTACCAGTAGATGAGATAGCCGGTCATGCCGTTGGCACGGACCTCGTCGCCGAATCGGGAGTAGGTGGCCCACCAGCGCATCATGGAACGCACGTTGCGGTCGCCGACGTTGAGGTAGTGGGTCTCGTAGTCGACGCGCGCGGACAGGACGGCTCCGGCCCCGGCCGGCAGGACGGCAAGGAGCAGCAGGGGCAGCATCAGCGGGTGCAGTGCCGTGATGACTCCGCTCGCGGCGATCATGCGGATCAGGGCGGACATGAACCGCTGGGCGTCCTGGACCATCATCCGGGTGCGGGTGACCCCGACTTCGGCGGCTTCCTGCCGGTCCGCGAAGCCGTCCTCGCCGTAGGCGGAGGTCTCCACCCGGCATACGGCGGCGACCAGGGCGATGTCCGCTTCCGTCGTCAGCAGGGGAGTGATCCGGCCGTCGGCGTAGGAGGCCAGGGCGCTGCTGACCCGGCCGACGGCCGCGGCTGCCGTCACCACGACGAGGGCGGGCAGCGCACCGTGCAGGCGTTCGGGAACAGCGCCGCTGCCGAGGAGGTGCGTCATGGCCTGCGCGGTGAACGCCAGGACGACGGCCGCCGCGATGCCGGTGAGGAGCTGGCACGCGAGGAGCAGGACGACGCCGGTCCTGTCGACGGCCCACGCCATCCGCGCGGTGTGCCCGAGGACCGACGGAAGGCGGCGGCACATCGCACCGAAACCGGCGTCCGCCAGCGGGTTCTTGCCGTACTTCCCACCGAACGTCAGGGTCGCGGGTGGGGGAGGGGGCGGAGTGGTCTCGTCAGCGGCCGAGGCGTCGGGCATCGTCACCTGGGTCCTCCCGGAGGTCCGTGCCGGGCCCGGTCGGCTCGGCGGTGCACGGCCTAACGACGTGGCGACCGAATCGAACGCGCTCGATTCCGGACGTGCCAGGCCCCTTGCCGCACAAGGGATCGACCGGGGCGGCCCGTTGCTGGGGCCGATCCCGGGGGAGCGGGTTTGGCCGAATCGCGGAGGCTCGAAACGCCCCGTGGCACGGGGGGTCCCGGCGGCCCTCCGGGGCTGAATCTGTAGCCCCGTCACCTCCGCAGGCCGGCGGCATGGCGGCGTCCTGCGGTGCGGCTCGGGACGCAGGGGCCGACGGCCCCATGACGGTCGAGACACCCGTCTAGTCCGAAAAATCCTCTTTTTGCAGTTTTGTCCTGTCGGGTGTGGTTAATCGAGGAGGGTGCGTGTGGGACGGACGCCGGTGCACGAGCGGCCGGCGGCGAGCCCCCGGCACCCGGCCGGACGCGCCGGAGCGCGGCCGTGGACGGCGTATGCCGTCACCGCGGGCGGTCCGGTTCTTGACGACAGCAGATTCACGGGCGGTGCCTGAGGGAGAGGACCCATGAGCGATATGGCGAATGTGAGCACCGGGCGTGCTCAGCAGGCCGGTCAGACGGCCAAGCAGGAGGCGTCGGCCACGGCCGGTCAGGCCAGGGAAGGGGCGAGTGAGGTCGTCGGTACGGCCGCCGAGCAGGTCAGAGCCGTAACCGGTGAGGCCAGGGCGCAGGCCGGCGCGATGGCCGGTGACCTGCGGTCGCGGGTCACCGAGGAGGCCGAGAGCCAGGCGCGACGCGGTGCGCAGGTGGTGCGGCAGTGGGCGGACGACCTGTCCGGGCTCGCGGACCGCGCTGACACGGACTCACCCGCCAAGAGCCTCGTGACACAGGCGGCCGACCGCGGTCACCGGGCCGCCGACTACCTGGACTCGCGGGGTGTCGGAGGGCTGGTCGGCGACTTGCAGGACTTCGCCCGCCGTCGGCCCGGCGCCTTCCTCGGCGGGGCGGTACTGGCCGGGTTCGCCGTCGGGCGGCTCGCCAAGGCCGGCAGCAAAGCAAACGGGTCCGGACCGCCGGCGCAGCAACGCACCTCCGGACCGCCGGCGCAGCAACGCACCTCCGGCCCGCAGCAGAGCCTGCCCGAGGACGCGACGCCGCTGGAGCGGCCGGGTTACGGGGAGGCGTGAGATGTCGTCGCTCATGCCACACGCCCCGCAGCGACACGCCCCGAAGCACCGCGGGCAGGAGGACAGCTCGGTGGGGGAGCTGCTGTCGACGGTGACATCGGACGTGCAGCAGTTGCTGCACCAGGAGGCGGAACTGGCCAAGGCCGAGATCCGGGAAGAGGCCACCAAGGCGGGCAAGGCCGCCGGAATGTTCGGCGGCGCCGGTTTCGCCGGCTACATGGTGGCCGTCTTTCTGACCCTGGCGGCGATGTTCGCGTTGGCCAACGTCATGGATCTGGGATGGGCCGCGCTGATCGTCACCGCCGTGTGGGCAGTGATCGGCCTGATCCTCTACCGCCGAGGTCGAACGCAGATGCGCACCGTGTCGCCGAAGCCGGAGCAGACCCTGCAGACGCTGAAGGAGGACATGCAATGGGCACGGCACCCGACCAGATAAGGGCCGACATCGAAAACACGCGGGAAAGGCTGTCCGAGGACGTCTCCCGGCTGGCCGACCGCGCCCGCCCCCGCCGGATCGTACGGCGTCGTACTCGGCGCGTCCGCGGCGCGCTCCACGGGGCCAGGGAGCGCGTGATGGGCAGTGCTTCGGAGATCACCGGGCAGACCGCCGACCGCACGCAGCGGGCCGCCCAGTCGGTGCAGGACACCACCGGCCAGGCCGCGGACACCGCTCGTCAGGCGGCCGAGCAGGCTGGTCAGGCGGCACGGCAGGCCCCTGAGCAAGCGATGCGGCAGACGCAGGGCAACCCTCTGGCGGCCGGCCTGATCGCCTTCGGTGCGGGACTGCTGACCGCCTCACTGCTGCCCACCTCACAGGCCGAGGAAAAGGCGGCGGAACGGGCCGGACAGGCCGTCGAGCCGGTGAAACAGGCTGCCCTGGAGTCCGCGCAGCAACTGAAGGAGGACGCCGCCCAGGCCGGCCGCCAGGCCGCCCAGGAGGTCAAGGACACCGCTTCGGAAGCAGCCCGCACCACCAAGGAACAGGCCAGGGAGCAAGCCGGTCAGGTCACCGACCAGGCCCGTCAGTCCGCACAGACCACGGCCGAGGAAGCACGCGGGCAGACCCGCAGCCCCCGACCTTGAACATCCCACTGTCTCCGGAGGCGATTGCAGTGACGTCACCCAGTTCCGGGTCGACCATGGAGAACCACCCAGACATCCTCGACATGCGCCAGCGCCACGCGATGGCCGAGCGCGCCACGACGACCTCGCGGGCGCAGACGATAGAGACGCTGGCCCTGCTCACGGGCCTGTACCTCGCCGCCTCCCCGTGGATCGTCGGATTCAACGGCGGCGGCTTCACCCGGCTGGCCGTCACCAACCTGATCACGGGCATCGGCTACGCCCTGCTGATGAGCGGCGGCTTCGGCCGTGCCTACGACCGCACGCACAGCATGGCCTGGGCCGCGTGCGCCCTGGGCCTGTGGACGATCGTCGCGCCATGGGTGGTGGCAGGCAATGTCGACACCACCCGCACCGTCGTCAACAACATCATCACGGGCGTGATCGCCGTGCTGCTCGCCCTCGCCGCCAGCGCGGGAGCCATGCGCTCCGCGAAGAGCGGACAGAGCAGGTCCGGGGGTGGATACGCCGGAGCCGGCCGCTGATCTCCCCCAACCCGGCATGCACGACCGAGACCTCACGATATGAAATCCAGGAGAAAAACAGCATGATCACCCGAGAGCAGATCCCCACCGTGCTGGACCACCCGGTCCATGACGCCAGGGGCGACAAGATCGGCGATGCCAGGCACGTCTTCTTCGACGACGTGACCGGCGAGCCCGAGTGGGTCAGCGTTCGGACCGGCCTGTTCGGCACCAGCGAGTCCTTCGTGCCCATCCACGACGCGGCCGTCGTCGAGGACCACCTCGAGGTGCCGTTCGCCAAGGACCATGTCAAGGACGCGCCCAACGTCGACGTCGATTCCGGCGGCCACCTGTCCGAACAGGAGGAGCAGCGCCTGTACCAGCACTACGGCATCGACTGGAACGCCGCCGGGCAGGACGCCCCGTCCGACACCGGCCAGGTCACCGACGCCCCCGGCTCCGCCGACACCGCCGAGAACGCCATGACGCGGTCCGAGGAGGAAATGCGCGTAGGCGTCGAACGCCGGGAAGCCGGCCGGGCGCGGCTGCGCAAGTACGTCGTCACCGAGGAGCAGCAGTACACCGTCCCCGTACGCCACGAAGAGGTCCGCGTCGAGCGCGAGCCGATCACCGACAGCAACCGGGACAGGGCCATGACCGGCCCGGACATCACCGAGGCGGAACACGACGTCACCCTCTACGAGGAACAGCCCGTGGTGGAGACCAGGGCAGTGCCGAAGGAGCGGGTCCGCCTGACCACCGAAGAGGTCACCGAGGAGGAGACCGTCACCGGCGAGGTGCGCAAGGAGCGCATAGAAACCGAGGGAACCGACGAGTCAGGAGACCGGCGACGCCGCCCCTGATCTCAAGCGGGTGCCCGGGAGGGAGGACCGAGAGGTCCTCCCTCCCCGCATCATCGCCGGGCCAGCGCCAGCATGCTCAGGCCGAACATCAAGACACCCAGGGGAAGATGGACCGACGGGACGTGTGCGATGCCCAGTACGACCTGGACCGAGGCGAGGGCGAGGAAACCGGACGCCTGCCAGACGGGCCGGAGCGAGCCACCGCCCGGCTTCCAGGCCAGAACCGCCGCGAGCAGGTACAGCATCGACGCCCCGTACATCACCCGGGCTCCCACGCTGTGCGCGATCTCTCCGTGGGACGAGGTCAGCAGCAGTCCGGCGGAGACCGCCTGAAGGAAGATGGTCAGAGTCTGCAGGGCGATCGTGCTCCGCAGGAACGTCGCGCCGCGCCGTGCGTTCGCCGTCGCCGTCACGTCGGTGGCCATGTCACAGTCCCCTTTTTCCGCCCTCGTGGCGGTAGATCGATAAGGTCTCACCGGTCCGACGACACGGGCCCGCGAAAGGTAAGGCGAGGGGGCGGCCGAAAGCATGGGGACCGTGGGGGGCGGGGCGGATGAGGCAGCCGGCGAGCGACGACAACTGATCAATGTCGCCTACCGGTTGCTCGGTTCGGTGACCGAGGCCGAGGACGCCGTGCAGGACGCCTACGCACGCTGGTACGCCCTGCCGCGAAGCCGCCAGGAGGAGATCCTTTCCCCCGGCGCCTGGCTGACGACGGTGACCGGTCGCATCTGCCTGGACCTGCTCGGCTCGGCCCGGGTCCGCCGTGAACGCTATGTCGGCGCGTGGCTGCCCGAGCCGCTGCCCGACCGCACCGAATGGGGCCACGGGGGCGGCGCCGGCCCCACCGGCCTTGCCGACCCCGCCGACCAGATCGTGCTGGACGAGTCGGTGACCGTGGCCTTCCTGGTCGTCCTGGAGTCGATGACGCCCGCCGAGCGGGTGGCGTTCGTCCTGCACGACGTCTTCCGGTACCCGTTCGCCGAGATCGCCGCCGTTCTCGGCCGAACGCCCGCGGCCTGCAAGCAGCTTGCCGCTTCGGCCCGGCGGCGGGTGAGCGTCGCGCCCCCTGAGGTGACGGCGACCGGCCGGGCGGACGTCGTGAGGCATGTCAAGGAGGCATGGGAGAGCAAGGACATCGCAGCCCTCGTCGGTCTCCTCGACCCGGCCGCCGTGATGACCGCCGACGGAGGCGGCATGGTCGGTACGGTCCTGCGCCCGATCGAGGGCGGTGCGCGCATCGCCCAGTACATGATCGCCATCGCCGACAAGGCTCCGGGGCTCGAACTCGTGGAGCGGTCGGTCAGCGGTGTGCCCGGCCTGGTGGCCCAGCGCGCCGGCGTCGTCATGACCGTGGCCGCGTTCGAGGTCTCCGGCGGACGCGTCACCCGCATCTGGGCGGTCCGCAACCCGGAGAAACTCCGGCCGTGGGCGCGGGCGGGATAGCGATTCGCGACGTTTCCTGCTCGCTTCCGTTCTGACCCGCTCGCCTCCGCCCGCTTCCCTGCACATTCATTTGGAAAATGCCAAAGCGTTCACCTGTGCCGAGCACGTTCCGTAGTGTCGTGCTCACGTTCGCGGGAACGGCCGTGCAGGGGGAGGGGATTCGGCGTGCCCGGAATCGACGAGAGTCTGCTGGAGGCCATGCGGCTGCCAGGTGCTCGAGGGGCGTCGGTGGTCGACTGGATCAGTGGTCTTGCGCTGGGCGCGGTGGGGGACGCACCCGGTGGCGACGTGGAGGCGACGGCTGCGGAAACCGCCGAACTCGCCCGCCTCGCCACCGAGAGCGGCACCCTCGCCCTCACCGGTGGAGACTCGGGTGGACTGCCCGAGGGCGACCCGGGTGGGTCGTCCGGCAAGGAACCCCCCGTCCAGGACCTGATCATCACCAGCGCCGACTCGTACCACCTGCTCAGGTTCGTCACCACGACCTTCGACAGCACCGTGTTCGTGCACTTATGGCTCGACCGCGGCGAAGGGAACCTGGCCCTGGCCCGTATCCGGCTGGCCGAGATGGCGGACCGGCTGGTGCTGGGATGACCACGTCAACACGGACGCTGCGCTCGGACGAACCCGCCTCGGCCCTGCTCGGCACCCTTGCCGAGCAGGGCGCGACCGGCGCCCTGTCCACCGAGTCGGGGATCGTCTACCTCGCGGCGGGACACATCGTCCACGTCGAATCCGCCGTCACACCCGACCTGGGCGACCTGCTCACCCACAGCGGCGCGCTCGCCCCGGACGGCTGGTGGGAGGCGATCGACCGGGCCGGCCGCCGCTGCCGTGTCGGACGGCAGCTGGTGGACAGCGGCCACCTCGCCGCCGGCGCGCTCGAACTGTGCCATCTGGGCGCCCTCTTCGACGCGGCGTATTTCGTCCTCGCCCACGACGGACCGGCCCTCCGGTTCCGCCCCGGAGCCGCACACTGGCTCGGCGCGGTCCGATCCGTACCGGTGGACACCGTCCTGCGCGAGTCCAGACGCCGCCGCGAACTGCTGCACCGCATATGGCCCGAGCCCGCCGTCGACCGCGCGCCTCTCGCCCGGGTGCCCGGACCGGACGCCGCCGACCTGCCGGCCCGCCGCGGCCGGACGCTGGCCCAGGTCGACGGTGTCCGCACCGCCGCCCAGATCGCCACGGCCCTCGCCTGCCGTACCTTCCACACCCTCGTCGAACTCCGCCGCCTCGCCGCAGCCGGGCTGGTGGCCCCCGCACCGGCCCTGGTTCCCGCCCCCTCGTCAGCCCCAGGCCCAGCGTCCGCCCCCGCCACCGTGTCCGCCGGGCCGGGCTCCGCCCCTCGTCCCGCGGCACCGGACGAGCCCGACACCGCGCTGCTGCGACGGCTCCTGCACGCCTTGGAGGCACTGTGATCCGCGCGCGAAGGCAGCGTGCCGAAAGGAGACTGCTCATGGCCGTCGAGACCGACGTCCTGGACGAACTGCGTCGGCTCCGCACCCGCATACCCCTGCTGACGGGCTCCCTCGCGGCCACCGTCGACGGACTCGTCCTCGCCCACGACGTGCCGGACACCGAGCCGGAGGGGCTCGCGGCGCTCACCGCCGCCGCCCTCGGAGTCGCCTACCGCATGACCGACGCCGCCGCCCGCGGCGACTTCCGCGAACTGCTGGTGCGGGGCTCCGGAGGCTACGTGTCGACCTACGCCGCCGGAACGACCGCGGTCCTCACCCTTCTCGCCGAGGACCGCGTCAACGTCGGCCGCCTCCACCTCGAAGGCCGACGCAGCGGCGCCCGGATCGCCGACCTGGTGACCACGCGTGTGGGCCCGGGCACCGGCCGCCACGCCGACCGGCCGGCGCCCGAAGAGCACCTCGCCACGGTGCCCCCGGCCACGGACCGCCCCATCGGCACCCTCCCGGTACGCACCCCTCAGCGGCCCCCACACCAGCCGCGCCCGCAGACCGGCATCTGAGCCGTCCGAACCGCCCGACCCACCCACGTAGTAGAAGACCGAAGGAAAGGAACCGAGCGCATGGCCAACACGGAGACCGCGCTGAAGGAATGCCTGAGCTCCATCGACGGAGCGACGGCCGCCGCACTCGTCGACTACACCAGCGGCATGGCCCTCGGCACCCTCGGCGGCACCAAGGACTTCAACCTGGAAGTCGCCGCCGCGGGCAACACCGACGTCGTGCGGTCCAAGCTGCGCACCATGGAGCATCTGGGGCTGAAGGAGGAGATCGAGGACATCCTGATCACCCTGAACACCCAGTACCACCTCATCCGCCTCCTCAAGGGGCGCGGAGGCAGCGGACTCTTCCTCTACCTCGTGCTCGACGGGAGCAGGGCCAACCTCGCGATGGCCCGCCACCAGCTGCGCCGCATCGAAGCCGACCTGGAGGTCTGACCGGCTGTACCGGACGGGAGCCCTCCGCCACGGACACGTCGCGGAGGGCCCCCTCCATGTCGCGCGGCGACGGCATGCGCGCAGCCGGCCGCGTCTACGGTGGGTGCCATGACGGCACCTCTGGACGTGCTCGTGGTGGGCGCGGGCCCCACCGGGCTCGCACTCGCGACCCAACTGCGCGCCTGCGAAACCCCGTTCCGGGTCGTGGACCGCTCACTGGACCGCGCCCGGGAGTCACGCGCCCCGGCGATCCAGCCCCGGACCCTGGAGATGCTGTCCGCGTTCGGCGTGGCGGACGATCTCGTCGACCGGGGCAGTACGACGGTCCGGTTGCACCTGCATCTGCCCCGACGGGTGCTGCACGTGCCGGTGTTCGACGTCGGCTGCGACGACACGCCGTATCCGTTCCTGCTCTTCCTGCCGCAGTCGGAGACGGAGGCCACTCTGAGCGCCCGACTGGCCGAACGGGACGTGACGGTGGAACGGGGCACGGAGCTGCTGAGCGCCGAACCGCAGGGCGACCACGCCATCTGCCGTCTACGAGGCCGGGACGGGAGCGAGGAGACCGTACGCGCCCGCTATGTCGTCGGTTGTGACGGCGCACACAGCACCGTGCGCGTCCAGGCTGGGATCGCCTTCGAGGGCTACGCCTATCCGCAGACGTTCCTGCTGGCGGATCTGGAGGCCGACGGACTGGAGCCGGGTGCCGCGCACACGTACATGACCGAGGCGGGCCTGCTGTTCTTCTTCCCGCTCGGCACCCCGGCCACCTGGCGGATGATCGCGATGCACCCGCCGGGCGCCCCCGGTGGCGAGGTGACCCTGGACCTCCTCCAGCGGATCGCCGACGACTGGACGCCCGACAAGCTCTTCCTGCGCGATCCGGTCTGGATGACGAGTTTCCGGATCCACAACCGCGGCGCCACCCACTACCGCAAGGGCCCGTTCTTCCTCGCCGGCGACGCGGCGCACATCCACAGCCCGGCCGGGGGCCAGGGCATGAACACCGGCATCCAGGACGCGCTCAATCTGGGCTGGAAACTCGCCCACGTCTGCCGCGGCGCCGCACCCGGGGAGTTGCTGGACACGTACGAGGCGGAGCGCGCCCCGGTCGGGCACGGCGTACGCCGCCTCACCGACCGCGCGTTCACCGTCGGTACGAGCAGCCACCCGGCCCTGCGGCTGGCACGGACCCGTCTCGCCCCGCATGTGGCCCCTCTGCTCCTGCGCACGACCGGCGCCCGGGCACGCCTGTTCCGCACGGTCTCCGAACTCGCCGTCCACTACCGCCGGGGCCCCGCCTCCGTCACCGGACCGATCCGGCCGCGCAGCGGCCCACGCGCGGGAGACCGGCTGCCCGACACCCCTGCCGGACTCCAGCGACGCATCGCCGGACCGGGCTACCACCTCCTGCTCACCGGCCCCGCCCACCTCTGGCCCCAGGACCCGCCGCTGGGCGAACGGCACGGCTTGGTGAGCGTGCACCACCTGGGTGCGCGGAGCCCATGGCCCGGCGTCACCCACGCCCTCGTACGGCCCGACGGATACGTGGCTCACCTGGCACGCGGCACGGACCTCACGGGCCTGCGCACCTACCTCGACCGCTGGCTGCCGGCCCCCTAGGGGGTGTCCGCAAAGTCGCGTCGTTCGCCCGGAGGGCGGGCCCCGCGGCGTTCGGTGCGTGCTCTCGGCGTGCCGGGCGGGCACCCGCGTACTGGTTGTACTCGGGTGTTCGCCCGGTGCGGCGAGAGTGCGTGCCGGGCGTCGCGGGGCAGGCGGGACTTTGCGGACACCCCCTAGGAGGAGAGGCCGGCGAGCCACTCGAGCAGGAGCCGGTTGGTGTCGGCTGGACGCTCCTGCTGAACGAAGTGACCGCAGCCGTCCAGAACGTGCGAGGCCCTCAGCCCGGGCAGCGTGGTCGGGTACGCCTCGATCGCGTCGGCCAGCCAGGTCGTGGACGCGTCCAGGCCGCCTCCGATGAACAGCGACGGCTGGGTGACAGGGGCACCGGCGAAGTCCGCCAGGTCCTGCCAGTCGCGGTCCATGTTCCGGTAGCGGTTCAGCGCCCCGGTCAGTCCGGTGCGCTCGAACTCCGCGGCGTAGACGTCGAGGTCCGCCTCACTCAGCCACTCCGGCAGTCGGCCGACGGGGAACCGGTCGCACATCCGACCGCCGCGGGCCACGAAATGGGGGTCGGCCTCGGGCAGCGTGTCCGCCGACAGGGCCGCGTAGAAGCCCGCGAGCCAGCCGCGCACGTCGGGCTCGATCTCCGCCTCGGCCCGGCCCGGCTCCTGGAAGTAGGAGACGTAGAACTCCTCGTCACCCCCCATCCGCGCGAAGACCTCACTCGGTCTGGGCCCGCCCGGCGGGGTGTACGGCACGCTCAGCATCCCCACCGCGCGGAAGGTTTCCGGCCGGACCAGCGCGGAGGTCGCCGCGATGGTCGCGCCCCAGTCGTGCCCGACGAGCACGGCGGACGGCTCGCCCAAGGCCTCCACCACGGCGACGTTGTCCTCCACCAGCTCCAGCATCCGGTATGCGTCCGCCTCCGGGGGCCGTGACGAGCGTCCGTAGCCGCGTACGTCCACGGCGACCGCGCGATAGCCGGCCGCGGCCAGAGCCGGCAGCTGGTGGCGCCAGGCGTACCAGCACTCGGGGAATCCGTGAAGCAGGAGCACGAGCGGTCCGGCACCCTGCTCCACGAGGTGGGTGCGGCCGGCTGGTGTGGACACAAGGCGATGCGTGCGGTCGGCGGCGGACGTCTGTGGCATGGATCCTCCCGCGATCCGGAGGGGCGCTCGGTCCACCGATCATCCAGCGCCCGCCGCGCCGCACGCGAAGCCTGTTGCCGGTCCGGCAACAGGCTCAGCCGTGGTACGTGATGTACCCGTTGCCGTCGGCGTCGGAGCCGCGCTTGGTGTACGAGTGCACGTCGGCACGGCTGCCGGACGGCTTGTACACGTAGATCGTGTCCTTGTCGTTGTTCCACATGAAGTTGCAGTTGTCGCGGTAGACGACGTTCTTGGTGTCGGAGTCGGCCCCGTTGCCGCCGCGCAGCTTCACGTAGTCACCCGGCTGAAGGGTGTGGCTCGCGGTGAAGGTGAACTTGTTCCCCGCGGCGTCCTTCACGACGTACCCCTTGAGGTTCACCGTCGTGGAGCGCGAGTAGTTCTTGATGGTCAGGTACTCCTCGTCGGTGTTCCCGCCCGAGCAGCGGTTCGAGTCGCTGCCGGGAGCGTCGTACTGGATGCCCCGGATCTTCAGCGCGGAGTTGTACTCGGCGGCCTGGGCCGGAACCGCCGACAGAGCGGTCAGGGCCCCGGCGGCGAGGGCCGTGGTGGCGACAAGGCGTATACGCATGGACGTTCGTCCCCCCTGCATGGCCTTCAGATGAAGGCGATGTGATGGTTCGGTGAAGCATCCGGATCGTACACGCTTCAAGTACGCAGAAGGGCGGGTCCGGTGACATTGCCACCGGACCCGCCCCGCGGGGTGGAGGACGTCAGGCGCCGCTGGCCCGCAGCATGTCCTCGCGCTCGACGATCTTCACGCGCTCGCGGCCCTCGGGCTCGCCCAGAGCCTTCTCCGCGGCGTCCAGCTTGTACCAGCCGTCCCAGGTGGTGAAGCGGACGTCGCGCTCGGCGAGAAACGCGTCGACCGCCTCGGGAGCGGGGGTGGCGGGCGTGTGCAGCCGACCGTCCGCGTAGTCGGCCAGCAGATTCGCGACCGTCTCGTTGGCGTCGCCCTTGGTGTGCCCGATGAGGCCGATGGGGCCACGCCGGATCCAGCCGGTGACGTACGTGGACTGCAGGTGCTCGCCCGACTCCTGCATGACCCGGCCGCCCTCGTCCGGGACGGTGCCGGAGTCGATGTCCCACGGCAGCTTGGGGAGTTTGTCGGACAGGTAGCCCACCGCGCGGTAGACGGCGCCGACGTCCCAGGTGTGGAAGGTGCCGGTGCCCTTGACGTTGCCGGTGCCGTCCAGCTCCGTGCGCTCGGTGCGCAGACCGACAACCTTGCCGTCCTCACCGAGGATCTCGACCGGCGACTCGAAGAAGTGCAGGAAGAGCTTGTGGGGCCGGTCGCCGGTGTCGCGGATCGCCCAGTTCTCCAGGGTCTTCGCCACCATGTCGGCCTGCTTGTTGCCGCGCCGGGTGGCGATCGAGCCCTCGTCGTAGTCGATGTCCTCGGGGTCGACGATGACCTCGATGGTGGGGGAGTGGTCCAGCTCCCGCAGCTCCATCGGGCTGAACTTCGCCTGGGCCGGGCCGCGGCGGCCGAACACGTGGATCTCCTTGGCCCGGTTGGCCTTCAGACCCTCGTACACGTTGCCGGGGATCTCCGTCGGCAGGAGCTCGTCCGCCGTCTTGGCCAGCACGCGGGCGACGTCGAGCGCCACGTTGCCGACGCCGAGAACGGCGACCTTCTCCGCCTCCAGCGGCCAGGTGCGCGGCACGTCCGGGTGGCCGTCGTACCAGGACACGAAGTCCGCGGCGCCGTACGAGCCGTCGAGGTCGATGCCCGGCAGCGAGAGCGCCCGGTCGGCCATCGCGCCGGTGGCGAAGATCACGCCGTCGTAGAACGCCCGCAGGTCGTCCAGGCCGATGTCGGTGCCGTAGTCGACGTTGCCGAAGAGCCGGATCTGCGGTTTGTCGAGCACCTGATGCAGGGCCGTGATGATGCCCTTGATCCGCGGGTGGTCGGGGGCGACGCCGTAACGGATCAGTCCGAACGGCGCCGGCATGCGCTCGAAGATGTCGATGGAAACGCCGGGTTCGGCGGCCACCTCGGACTTGAGCAGGGCGTCGGCGGCGTAGATCCCGGCGGGGCCGGATCCGACGATGGCTACCCGCAGGGGGCGGGGCATGGTCAGGTTCCCTTCGAGCGGCGACAAGCGATCTCGACGGGAAGCCTAAACTAAGGCAAGCCTAAGTCGGTACGGGGGTCCGGTCTATGAGCTCATAAGGCTACTTTATGGGGAGCCCACGGTAGCGCTTATGGCAGGGGCTGCTCCGCCCAGATCACCTTCCCCGCGGGCAGATAACGCGTCCCCCAGCGCTCCGCGAGCTGCGCGACGAGGAACAGACCGCGCCCGCCCTCGTCCGTCAACGTCGCGTACCGCAGGCGCGGCGAGGTGCTGCTGCTGTCGAACACCTCGCAGATCAGATTGCGGTCGCGCAGCACCCGGGCGTGCATGGGGCCCCCGCCGTACCGGAGCGCGTTGGTGACCAGCTCGCTCAGGATCAGCTCCGTACTGAACGTCAGCTCGTCCAGGCCCCACTCGGACAGCTGCCGGCCGACCGCCGCCCGCACCTCGCCCACGGCCGCCGGGTCGGCCGGCACCGGCCACTCGGCGACCTGGTCGGCCGCGAGTGCCCGGGTGCGCGCGACGATCAGCGCGATGTCGTCGCTGGAACGGGCCGTGAGCTGCGAGTCCAGCACGACCCGGCACGTGTCCTCCGGGGACTGCCCGGCCCGGCCCAGCGCCTCGCGCAGCATCTCCAGCCCGACGTCGATGTCCCGCTCCCGGTCCTCGACCAGCCCGTCGGTGTAGAGGACGAGCCGGCTGCCCTCCGCCAGCTCCAGCTCCGCCGTCTCGAACGGCAGACCACCGAGACCGAGCGGGGGGCCGGCGGGCACGTCGGGGAACTCCACACTGCCGTCCGGGTGGATCAGCGCCGGCGGGGGATGCCCGGCCCGCGCGACGGTGCAGCGCCGGGAGACCGGGTCGTAGACGGCGTACAGACAGGTCGCGCCGGTGACCGGGGCACTGCCCTCCTCCTGCGTCTCATCCTGGTCGATACGGCCGACCAACTCGTCCAGCAGTGCGATGAGTTCCTCGGGCGGCAGATCGAGCGCGGAGAAATTGTGCACCGCCGTGCGCAACCGCCCCATCGTGGCCGCGGCGTGCAGCCCGTGGCCGACGACGTCTCCGACCACCAGCGCGACCCTGGTCCCCGACAGCGGCAGCACGTCGAACCAGTCACCGCCCACCCCGGCCTGCGCGGGCAGATAGCGGTAGGCGATCTCCAGGGCGCCCTGCTCCGGCAGGTTGCGGGGGAGCAGGCTGCGCTGGAGCGTCACCGCCATGCTGTGCTCGCGGGTATAGCGGCGCGCGTTGTCGATGGAGACGGCGGCCCGCGCCACGAGCTCTTCGGCCAGGGCCAGCTCGTCCGTGTCGAAGGGCTCCGGCTTCTCGTAGCGCCAGAAGCTGACCACCCCGAGCACCAGGGTGCCGGCCCGCAGCGGCACGGTGATCAGGGAGTGGATGCCGTACTCGACGATCTGTGCGGAGCGCTCGAGATCCTGCGCCTGCCAGCCCGTGGCCTTGCTCAGCCGGGGCTCCAGGACGGGGCCGCCCGTGGCGAGGCTGCGGCCCTGGGGTGAGGAGTCGACGAATCTGATCCGCTCGCCCACCGGGTAGAGCGGCGCGTCCTTGCGGATACCGCTCACCGCCGTCCGGCTGAGCGCGGCGACCGCGTTCGGCTGCCCGCCGCCCAGCACCGCGTCGAACAGGTCCACGGTGACGAAGTCGGCGAACCGGGGCACGGCCAGCTCCGTGAGTTCCTCGGCCGTACGGGTCACGTCCAGGCTGGTCCCGATCGCCACTCCGGCGTCGTACAGCATGTTGAGCCGCTCCCGCGCGGTCTCGGCCCGCCCGGACAGGGCCCTCAGCTCCGTGGAGTCGCGCAGGGTGGCCACGCTGCCGGGCGGCACGCCCGCACGGTCCGTGGTCCGCTGGTTGACGGCGAGGAGCCGGTCGCCGACCCGGTGCACCTCGTCCGTGGCGACCCGGCCGGAGGCCAGCAGGTCGGCGGTGCCGGGGTCGAGACCCAGGCTGAGGACGTGCCGGCCCTCGGCGTCGGCGGGCAGCCCGAGCAGCCGGTGCGCCTCGTCGTTGGCGAGCAGCAGGGTGCCCCCGTCGTCGACGATGAGCACGCCCTCCCGTACGGCGTGCAGCACGGCGTCATGGTGTTCGTACATCCGGGTCATCTCGTGCGGCCCGAGCCCATGGGTCTGACGCAGCAGCCGCCGGCTCACCAGCGCGGCACCCGCTGTCGCCAGGGCGAGCGCCGCCGCGGCGGCGGACAGCACGAGCGGCAGCTGGCGGTCGGCGGTGCCGCCGACGTTCTTCGTCGTGATCCCCGCCGAGACCAGCCCCACGACCCGGCCGTCCGGGTTCTTCACCGGCACCACGGCCTGGACGAGCTGGCCGATGGTGCCTTCGATCTCCTCGGTGAACGACTCCCCGGCCAGCGCCGGCGCGATCGTCCCGACGAACTGCTTCCCGATCCGGTCCGTCTTGGGATGGGTGTAGCGGATCCCGTCGGTGTTCATGACGACGATGAAGTCGACCTTCGACCGCTCACGGGCGGCCTCGGCGCGCGGCTGGAGCACGGCCGTGGGATCGGGGCTCTCCAGCGCCTCGATGGTGCCCGGCGCGTTGGCGAAGGTCTCCGCGACGGCGAGCGAACGGTTGCGGGCCTCCTGCGTCGTGTCGTGCCGCACCTGCAGCACCAGCGCCACCACGGCTGCCACGACCAGCAGCAGCACGATCACCACGACCAGCAGGAACACCTGTCCGGCGACACTGCGTCCGCCCAGCACCGACCGCAGCCCCGCCGCCGGTTGCCACCGCGGCGGGCCCGCCTCCCGCCGCTGCCGTGCGGACGGCGCAGCGCCGGGCCGCAGGGGCGATCGAGTCCCGGATCGACCCAAGAGTCGGACCATGTGCCATGTCTACACTGCCGGGCCCCGGGAGGCGAGGGGCATCACCCATGGTGGCAGGGGGTCCTCACCGTTTCGTCACGTCTCCGGGCGTGCACGGGCTCCCTGCCCCACGGGAAAATCTACGACGTTCTCAGGCGCCCAGCGAGCGGGCCAGCTCGGTCGTGGCCCGGGCGATCTCGCCGTCCTCGTCCGCCATCAGCCCGCCGAGCTCGCCGCGCCGGGCCCGCACCGCCTGGCGCGCGGCACGCTCCCACACCACCGGGTTCTCCCGATGGTTCAGCAGCTTCGGATAGACGGCGGCGGTGCTCTCCCACTGCCGGGCCTCGGCGATGTTCTTGAGCAACTGGATGATCTGGGCCCGGCAGGTCACCTGCGGCAGTTTCGCCAGTTCCCACAGGAAGGGAACCGTGGCAGCGGTCGCCTGCTCCACGACGAAACCGAACTGGCAGATCCGTTTCCTCAAGTCGTCGAGCGCGGAGCGGGCGGTGTCGGCATCACCCCCGGCGATGCCCTTGAGCAGCAGGGGAATGGCCGCCGCCGAGCCGGTGGAGTCCTGGATCTCGCCCCACGGCACGCGGTCCAGTGCCGTGAGCCACGTGTTCCGGGCCACTCCGGCCGGGGCGTCGGGGCGCTGTGGGCGCTCGCTGCTCGGATGTTCCGTCGAAGCGCTGCGCATGGCGAGGGGCCTTTCCGCGGCAGTCGTGTCAGATGGGTGGACAGGGCGTGGACGGGCGGGTCGACATCCTGGCCCAGACCGTCTTGCCCGCCGGAGGGCTGGGGGACCACCCCCACTCCTCGGACAGGGCGTCGACGATGCACAGGCCCCGGCCGTGCTCCTCCAGGTCCGCGCCGGTCGGCGCGTACACGGGCGGACGGTCGTCGAGGTCGGAGACGGTGACCAGCAGGTGGGCCGGGTCCAGAAGGAAACCCAGCCGGATCTCCGGCATACCCGCAGCACCGAGGGCCCCCGGCGCCGCGTGCGTCGCGGCGTTGGCGGCGAGCTCGGTGATGACAAGGGTCGTGTCGTCGCAGCGGTGGTCGAGCGACCAGCCGTGCAGTGTCTCCCGGGTGAAGGTCCGGGCCCGGGCGAACCCCTGCCGGCTGCACTCGATCCGCAGGGCGGCAGAGGCGGACAGGGCACCCGAGAACTGCGGCAACGTCTTCGGCACCGAGGGCGGGGCCCCGCACGGCGTGACCGCGTGCGGGCCGGCTGGGAACGCGTGGGCCGCCGCGGGTGTGCCTGCGAGTGCCGCAGCCCCACTCGGCGGCCGGAGCACGTGCTGCGCAGGTGATGACACGGCATCTCCCCGATGCGACGTCAGGACGCGGCGTCGGCCCGGGGGTTGACGCCGCAGCTATTATCCACGCTGAAGGCGCCCGCGTGCAATTGCACGAGAAATTGCGTGAAAAACAAGCCGTGGTGGGTACGCAAGCCGGGACGAGTGCGGTCGAAGGGACGCGGCCGCGCTCGGCCGAACGGCCGGGCACACCGTGCGCGGCGGGGAACGAGAACAGCAAGGAGACTGCGGTGCCACCAGTGCAGAACGGAGTGCAGGCAAGCTCGTTGAGCGCCTGCTGGATCAAGAGCCGGCACAGCAACGCCGAGGGCAACTGCGTGGAAGTCGCCCCCCTCGTCGACGGCGGGATCGCCATGCGCAACTCCCGTGACCCCGACGGACCCGCTCTCGTCTACACGTCGGCTGAGGTGGCGGCCTTCCTGGCCGGCGCGAAGGACGGCGAGTTCGACCACCTGCTCTGAGGAGCGGAGTCGTCTCACCCGCGATGTGATGCCTTCAGGGAGAAGCGGAGTGCAACTCCCCACTTCTGCGCGGGCGCTGCGGGCGGATGCGTGAAGACCCGGTGAAGTGCGATAGTGTAAGTCGCCCTTGTGCCGGTCTGCTGGGAGTCAGGATGTCCGCCGCGTCGCATCGCATCTCCCGTCTGGAACCCTACCTGGACAGGCCCGAGCCGGCGCCGACTCTGCTGAAGATGCTGGTCGGTGTACAGCTCGCCGGCTTCCGTGAGGACGCCGGGCTCGCCCAGGACCAGGCGGCGCGCGCTGTCGGGTTCAGTGCCGCGAAGTTGTCCCGCATCGAGTCGGGCAAGGGACGCCGCCCGCCCACGGAGAACGATGTCCGGGCGCTGCTGGAGCTGTACGGCACCGACGGGTACGAAGCCTCGGTGCTGCTCAAGCTGTTGCAGCGCGCCGGAGAGCCGGGCTGGTGGCAGCGGTACGACAAGCGGCTGATGCCCGAGTGGTTCGACCGGCTGGTGGGGCTTCAGGAGGCCGCCGCCACCATCCGCACCTTCGAGATCCAGTACGTGCCCGGCCTGTTGCAGACACCCGCCTACACCAGGGCCGTGGTGGAGCGCGGTCTGCCGAACGCGCCGGCCGGCGAGGTGGAGCGGCGCGTCGAACTGCGCAGGCACCGCGCCCGGTTGCTGTCGCGGGTGGACGCCCCTCAGCTGTGGGCGATCATCGACGAGTCCGTGCTGCTGCGCGTTCTGGGCAGCACCGACGTGATGCGGGAACAGCTGGCGCACCTGGCCGAGATGGCCGAACGCTCCAACGTGACGGTGCAGATCGTGCCGCTGAGCGTCACCAACGCCTCGGCACCGGCCATCCCGGTCACGTATCTCCGCTTCGGCGGCCTCGATCTTCCCGACGTGGTCTACCTGGAGCACATCAAGAGCGCGAACTTCCTCGAGGACCGCGACGAGACGGAGGAGTACCGGATCGCGCTGGACCGGCTCGCGGACGAGGCGCTCAAGCCACGTGACTCGCTGGAGCTGCTGCGGCAGACCATGGAGCAGCGCTACCCCTGACGCACGGACGCCCCGTGCGGGACGACGTCCGTGCCGCACGAGGCACCCCCGCGGTCACTTCTCCAGGGGAATCCGCCCGACACCGCCGAACTCGATCCATTCGTGGGTGAGCTGACGAGGCGCCACCTCGGTGTCCGGACGCCAGGTCGACACCTCCACGAGCCCCGGCTCCAGGATCTCCAGGCCCTCGAAGTACGTCTCCACGTCCTTCGGTTCCCGCACGCGGCCCCAGTGGCCCTGGGTCGCCTGGTCCATGAAGTTCGTGACGAAGTCACGGACCTCCGGGTCCTCGCTGACCAGCTGGCACATCACCATGAAGCTGCCGGGCGCGAGCCGCTCCCGCACGCGCCGGGCCACCGCCAGCGGTCCGTCGGTGTCGCTGTCCGGGATGCAGTGGAACACCGAGTTGAACAGCACGCACACAGGCTCGGAGAAGTCGATCAGCCGCTGGGTGTCGGCGTGGCCGAAGATCTGGTCGGTCTGGCGCAGGTCCGCGTGGATGACGGTCGTCCGCTCGTCCTGCTCCAGCAGCGCACGGCCGTGGACCAGCACCATCGGGTCGTTGTCGACGTAGACCACGTGGGTCGTGGGGTCGATGCGCTGGGCGACCTGGTGCACGTTGTCCTGCGTCGGCAGGCCGGACCCGTGGTCCAGGTACTGCCGGATGCCGTAGTCCTCGGAGAGGATCTTCACGACCCGCTGGAGGAAGCGCCGGTTGTTGAGGGCCAGGCGGCGTGTGCTGGGGACGACCTTGTCGAGTTCCTCGCACGCGGCACGGTCGGCCGCGTAATTGTCCTTGCCGCCCAGGTAGTGGTCGTACATGCGCGCTGCCGTCGGCACGTTCGCGTCGATCTCGGTGGACAGCTGCTTCTCGGAGTGCATCGTTCCCCCTGCAAGGTGCCGCGCCAACGGACTGGCTGGACAGGAAGTACATCCTAGGGAGCGGGAGTTGGGGGATGCCAGCCCACTGGCGAAGGTGCCCACGATCGAACGACAAGATGATCGTCGCCCGCGCCGCCCCCTGCGTGTTATGCACCCGTTCACACACTTGTGTCACCGGCGACCGGGCGGATCACGGACGTCTGGGGCTCGTGCACGCCGTACGAGCCCGGCTGCCGGCCGCCGCCGCACGGCACCGCACCGACCACGAGTTCCACCATGTCGCCCTCGACATCGCCCGCTGGTCCCGCGAACACGCCACCCGTCTCGCCGACACGGGCCGCGATCACGGCCTCGACCTGTCCGGCCCACGCGGCAAGCCGTCACCCGGGGCGCTCGCCGCCCTCCGGGAAAAGGCCTCGGAAGCCCTCGGCCGGCGCCCCGAGACCGGGCTGCGCGCCCAGGCGGCACAGGCCACCCGGGACGAGCGGCTCTGGCCCTGGTCACCGACTGCCATCCGCAGACGCTCGGGCAGCTCCGCTGGACCAACACCCATGATCAGAGTCCTGGCGCCGCGGCTCCTGACCAGCGTCTGACCCGGTCCGTCATGAGCGCTGCGCGGCGATCATGGCCCGGTACCAGTGGTAACTGTCCTTCGGCGTCCGCCGCTGCGTGGCGTAGTCGACGCGGACGATCCCGAAGCGCTTGTCGTAGCCGAAGGCCCACTCGAAATTGTCGAGGAGTGACCACACGTAGTAGCCGCGCACGTCCACGCCGGCGTCCATCGCGGCCCGCAGTGCGAAAAGATGGTCGCGCAGATAGGCGACCCGGTCACGGTCGTGGACGGCCCCGTCGGGACTCACCTCGTCGTCCTCCGCGGAGCCGTTCTCGGTGATGTGGACGGGTGGCAGGGCATCGGCGTACCGCTCCCTGAGGGCCACGAGCAGGTCGGTGAAGGTGTGGGGTGCCACGGCCCAGCCCATGGCCGTGCGCCGTACGTCGGGCATGGGCACCTCCTCGTACCGGTTGTCGGTCGCGACGCGCCGCGCCGGGTCGCTCTCGCGGAACGGGGCGTCGGCCACGACGATCGGCCGGTAGTAGTTGATGCCCAGGAAGTCCAGGGGCTGGGAGACCAGCTCCAGGTCACCGTCCCGCCGGAAGTCCTGGCCGCCGATCAGCTCGCCCCAGGTCTCCTCCTCGGCAGCCGGGTAGCGGCCCGCGAGGATCGGCTCGGTCCACACCAGGTTGTGCAGCGTGTCCGCGCGGGTGACGGCGGCCCGGTCGGCCGGGGAGCCGGTCGCGGGGAGGTGGTGGTCGAGGTTGAGGGTGATGCCCACCTCGCGCACCCCGGCCGCCCGCAGTGCCTGTACGGCCAGGCCGTGCCCGATCAGGAGGTGGTGGGCGGCGGCCAGTGCGCCGCGGCCCTCGCGGGCGCCCGGGGCGTGCCGGCCGACGGAGTAGCCGAGGAAGGCACTGCACCACGGCTCGTTGAGCGTGATCCAGCGCGGCACCCGGTCGCCCAGGTGCCCGGCGAGGACGGCCGCGTACTCACCGAACCGCTCGGCGGTGTCCCGTACCCGCCAGCCGCCGTCGTCTTCCAGGGCCTGCGGAAGGTCCCAGTGATAGAGCGTGGCGGCGGGTTCCAGCCCTGCCGCGAGCAGCTCGTCGACCAGCCGCGAGTAGAAGTCCAGCCCCTTGACGTTCACGGGGCCGGACCCGTCCGGCACGATCCGGGGCCAGGCGATCGAGAACCGGTAGGAGGTCACGCCCAGCTCGCGCAGCAGGGCCACGTCCTGCGGATACCGGTGGTAGTGGTCACAGGCGACATCACCGGTGTCGCCGTTCGCCACCAGCCCCGGGGTGTGGCTGTAGGTGTCCCAGATGGACGGCCCACGCCCGTCCTCGTGCACCGCCCCTTCGATCTGGTACGAGGCGGTCGCGGCCCCGAACACGAAGCCGGGCGGGAAAATCGGGAAGTCGGTCATGACGCAACCATGCCCGGTGCCGGCCCTCGAACCAGGGGGAATCCGCCAGGGTCGGCGGCCGCGTGTGCTGTGAGCACGGCGTCGTCGTGTCCCGGACCACACCTGGAGCCGGGCGACGGGCTCCACGCTGAACGCGAGCGAGCCGGCGGGCTGCGCGGTTCGAACCGCCGGACCCCCGGATCGCCCGTGCCGTGCAGGACCCACGTCCGCACGGCCCACAGAAACTGCCATTTCGGAGCGTCGAGCCGATAGTCGACGGGTCACGCTATCCGAGCCGCTAATCTGGAAATACGAGAATTGATCGAAGTCGAGGGCGTGTCCACAACCGCTATTCTCACGGCCCCGGCCGCTTTCCCAGGAGAAACTCATGGGCGACTACTACGATCTCGGCACGCACAGCCGTCCCGTCACCACGTCCTCCGCCGATGCTCAACTCTGGTTCGACCGCGGTCTGGTCTGGACGTACGCCTTCCACCACGAGGAAGCCGTCACCTGCTTCGAAAAGGCGGCCGAGGCTGATCCGGAGTGTGCGATGGCGTATTGGGGCATCGCCTACGCGCTCGGCCCGAACTACAACAAGCCCTGGGAATTCTTCGACGGCGAGGAACTGGTGCGGACCGTCGAGCGCACCCACAGCGCCGTGGAAAGGGCCCATGCGAAAGCCGCGCGCGCCACCCCGGTCGAACAAGCCCTCATCGGCGCACTGCGGGCCCGCTATCCGCAGTCGGAGGCCGTCGAGGACTGCTCGGTGTGGAACGAGCCCTACGCGGACGCGATGCGCGTGGTCTACGACCTGGCCCCCGACGACCCGGACATCGCCACCCTCCACGCCGACGCCGCGATGAACCTCACCCCTTGGCAGCTGTGGGATCTGAGGACGGGGGAGCCGGCCGAGGGCGCTCGGACCACCGAGGCCAGGGCCGTGCTGGAAAGCGCCCTCGCCACCGATGCCGGCGTGCGGCATCCCGGGGTCCTGCACCTGTACATCCACCTGATGGAGATGTCCCCGGCGCCGGAGCAGGCCCTCACCGTCGCGGACCGGCTGCGCGGCCTCGTGCCCGACGCCGGGCACCTGCTCCACATGCCCTCACACCTGGACGTCCTGTGCGGCGACTACCGCCAGGTCGTCGCGGCCAACAGCGACGCGATCGCCGCCGACGAGAAGTACCACCGGCAGGCCGGCGCGATGAACTTCTACACCCTCTACCGGGCGCACAACTATCACTTCAAGATCTACGGTGCCATGTTCCTCGGGCAGGGGCAGGTCGCCCTCGACACCGCCGCCCGGCTGGAAGCCGCCATCCCGGAAGACCTGCTCCGCGTGCCGAGCCCACCGATGGCCGACTGGCTCGAGGCCTTCCTGGCCATGCGCGTCCACGTCCTGATCCGCTTCGGCCGCTGGGCCGACATCCTCGAGCTCCCCGCGCCCGCCGACCCGGAGCTGTACGCGGCGACCGTCGCCATGCGGCACTACGCCCGCGGCGTCGCCCTCTCCGCCACCGGCGAGGTCGACCGGGCGGCAGCCGAACGCGAGCTCTTCCGCGAGGCGGTGAGCCGGGTGCCCGAGACGCGGATGCTGTTCAACAACACGTGCCACGACATCCTCGCCATCGCCGCGGCCATGCTGGACGGTGAACTCGAATACCGCAGGGGCAACCTCGACCTCGCCTTCGCCGCCCTGGAGCGCTCCATCGAGCTGGACGACAACCTCCCCTACGACGAGCCGTGGGGCTGGATGCAGCCCACCCGCCACGCCTACGGAGCGCTGCTGCTGGAGCAGGGCCGGGTGGCGGAGGCCGAGGCCGTCTACCGTGCCGACCTCGGCCTGGACGACACCCTGCCCCGCCCCCTCCAGCACCCCGGCAACGTCTGGGCCCTGCACGGCTTCCACGAGTGCCTGCTGCGCACCGGCAAGACCGGTGAGGCGGCCCTGGTGGCCCACCAGCTCAAGACGGCGACCGCGCTGGCCGACGTACCGATCCAGGCGTCCTGTTTCTGTCGTCTGGACGTCACCCCGGCTGCCGACGGTTGCTGCCACTGACCCGCGGGCCGGGATCGGAGGTGAGGGACGTTTGAGCTGCCGCTCTACGGTCACTCGTGCCGTGACCCCGTAGTCGGACACGACTTGGAGTGAACGAACCGTGGCTGGAGAGCAGAAGGGCAAGGCCAAGGCCGAGCAGGCCAAGGGCAAGGCCAAGGAGACGATCGGCCGTGCGGTGGGCAACGAGCGCCTGACGGCCGAGGGCAAGGCGGAGCAGTCGAAGGGTGACGCCCGGCAGGCCAAGGAGAAGACCAAGGACGTCTTCAAGCACTGAAGACCGAAGCACTGACTCACGTGGCGGGGGGGGGGGCCCCGGGGGGGGGGGCCCCCCCCCCCCCGGGGGCGGGCGGCCGGGGGGGGGGGGGGCCCCCCGCCCCCCCCCCCGGGGGGTTGGTTTGGGGGCGAAATAAAAAATGGTGGGAGGATTGTTTT
>NZ_JBIWIV010000005.1:39563-347131 GCF_044764825.1 Streptomyces sp. NPDC093598
CCTCCGACTGGGGGGCGCCCCGCGCCCCCCATACCCACCACCCCCTGCCTCACCCCAAACCCAACCCCCCCCCCCCCCCCCGCCGGGGGGCGGCCCCCCCCCCCCGCCCCCCCCCCCCCCGCCACGTTCGTCTCACCCTCTTCGAGTAGCCGGTTCCCAACTCGCCCCACCTCTTGACGTGTTGATTGCCGTCCTAAAACATTCGGGAAGCTCGATTGATTCTGCGCGGTTCTGTTCGCTCTCGAAGGGAATCCATGTCCAGCAGACATCGCCACGCCCGGACGGCACTGGCGGTCACCGTCCCCCTGGCACTCGGCGCGGGTCTCATGACCGGGCCTCCCGCCGCTGCCGCCGACCCGCCGGCGAGTGCGGTCACGGTACGGATCGACCCGTCCTACCGGCAGCAGGAGTTCGAAGGGTGGGGGACGAGCCTCGTCTGGTTCGCCAACATCACCGGCCGCTACCCCGAACCCATCCGGCAGAAGCTCGCCGACATGCTGTTCGGCGAGGACGGGCTCCGCCTCAACATCGCGCGCTACAACATCGGCGGCGGCAATGCCCCCGACGTCCGCAAGGACTACATGAAGACCGGCGCGACGATGGACGGCTTCTGGAAGGCCCCCGCGGGCACCACCAGGGAGGACACCGACTGGTGGAACCCGGACGACCCCGGGCACTGGGACTGGTCCGCCGACGCGGGCCAGCGTTGGTGGGTGGACCGCGTCAAGAACAAGGTGACCCGCTGGGAGGCGTTCAGCAACTCGCCGCCCTGGTTCCAGACCGTCAGTGGCTACGTCTCCGGAGGCTTCGACGCCAACACCGACCAGATACGGGCGGACCGCGTCGACGACTTCGCCACCTACCTGGTCAAGGTGACCGAGCACCTGGAGAAGAAGCACCGCATCGACTTCGACACCATCGCCCCGCTCAACGAGCCCAACACCAACTACTGGGGCACCCAGATCGGCCCCGACGGACAGCCCACCGGCGGCCGCCAGGAGGGCGCCCACGCCGGCCCGGAACTCCAGCAGAAAGTCGTCCTGGCCCTGCAACGCGCACTGGAGAAGTCGAGGACCCGCGCCAAGATCTCCGCGATGGACGAGACGAACCCCAGCACCTTCGTCCGCAACTGGAACGCCTACGACAGCTCCGCCCGGGCCGCCGTCGACCAGCTCAACGTGCACACCTACGGCACCGGCATGCGCACCAGCGCCCGCGACAGCGCCAAGGCCGCGGACCGGCCGTTCTGGATGAGCGAGGTCGAGGGCACCTGGGGGACCGGCACCGACTTCACCGGCATGGAACCGGGGCTCGGCATCGCCACCCGGGTCGTCGACGACATCCGTGAACTGGAGCCCTCTGCCTGGGTGTTGTGGCAGCCGATCGAGGACTCGATCCCCCAGGCGCAGGCCGGCAAGAACTGGGGCAGCATCCACATCCCGTTCAACTGCACGGCCCAGGACACCGCGGAGACCTGCCCGATCAAGGCCAACACCAAGTTCCACACCCTGCGCAACTTCACCCACCACATCCGCCCCGGCGACCACTTCGTCAAGTCCGACGATCCCTCCGGCGTCGCCGCCGTACGCAAGTCCGGCCGCGGAGCGACCGTGGTACACGTCAACAACGGCACGACCCCGCGCGCGGTGACCCTGGACCTCTCGAAGTTCCGGCGGGTCGCCCCCGGCGCCACCGTGACGCCCGTGGTGACCAGCGCCGACGGCGCGCTCGTCCGTGGCACGCCCGTGCAGGTCGAGGACGACTCCGCCACCGTGAAGGTCCCCGCCAAATCGGTGACCACCCTGCTCGTCGACGGCGTGTCCGGCACCGCGAAGGACGCCGCGCTCGTCCAGCCCGGCCACGTCTACCGCCTCCAGGGCACCCAGAGCGGCAAGTCCCTGGCACCCTCCGCCGAGGGCGACGGCGTCGTCGTGCGCACGGCCGACCCGGCCGCCAAGTCCCAGCTCTGGTCCGTGAAGCAGCTCACCCGGGGCGACGGCAACCGTGAACGCTACGCCCTCCTCAACGCCGCCGACGGCAGGCGCCTCGCCGTGCGCGACAACGAGGCGGTACTCGAAGAAGGGGACACACCGGCCGCACAGTGGATCATGTCGACCACCGGTGACGGCAGTTGGACCTTCGTCAACGCCGCGACGGGCCGTCTTCTCGATGTCGTCGGCCAGTCGACGGCTGACGGTGCCCGCGTCTCGGCGTTCCTCCCGACCTCCAACGCCAACCAGCGCTGGGGCGTGACCGACGAGACGGTGCTCCGTACGCAACCGGCCAAGGCGTTCACCGTCCCCGGGCGCGCCCCCGAACTGCCCGGAAGGGTGACGCCCGTCTTCCGTGACGGTGCCCGGGGTGCGCTGCCGGTCGAGTGGACGCTGCCCTCCGAGTCGCGCTGGCGCAAACCCGGAACGGTACGGGTGAAGGGCCGGGCCACCGACGCTCTCGGGCGCACCGTGCCGGCCGAGGCGGTCGTCACCGTGGACACCGTCGCCTCCACGCTCCCCGGCCGCGCCAAGACCTACCCCGGCGGACGGCCCGAACTGCCCGCCACGGTCACCGGCGTGGGACGGCACGGCGGAACCGCCGACCTCCCGGTCACCTGGGACCCGGCTCCCGACGGCGCGTTCGACGACAACGGCGTGGTGACCCTGCGGGGCACCGCCCGGGTCCCCGGGGGAGACACGGCCGCGGCGACCGTACGCGTCCAGGTCACCACACCGCGGGAGACCAACTCCGCGCGCGAAGAGGGCGTGACGGTCGGCGCGACCTACACCGAGAGCGGGTACTCCGCCGAAGGCCTGCGCAACGGCACCACGTCCGAGAAGGCCTGGTCGAACTGGAGGTCCGGCACGAAGAACCCGTCCGACACCGTCACCTTCGCCCTGCCGGAGGCACGCGATCTGACCCGGGTCGTGACCCACTTCCACCGCGACGGCACCAACGTCAGCTTCGCGGAGTCCCTCAAGGTGCAGGTGCGCGGCGCCGACGGCACTTGGTCCGACGCGAGCGACCAGGTCGCCGTCGGCACCGAGGGCACGCCCGTGGCCGACGTTCCGGTGCGTGCGACCGGCCCGGCGACCGGCGTGCGCGTGGTCATGACGGCCCGCCCGGGCGGCTACATCACGCTCGGGGAGATCGAGGTCCTCGCCAAGGCGCCGGGTGCTTCCCCCGACGCGGCGGCCGCGTCGATCGACGTGGACGGTCAGTCCCTGAGCGGCTTCGACCCGGACCGGACCGGCTACCGGGTGGCGGTCGACCGCCCCGACCGGGCCAGGATCACGGCCACACCGCGTGACCCCTACGCGAAGGTGACGGTCCGCAGGGACGCGTCCGGGGGCGGGACTGCCCACGTCGTCTCCGTGACCAGCGAAGACGGCTCACAGACACGGGAGTACAGGATCGAGCTGACCCGCCGCTGACACACGAAAGCGCGGGGCCCGCACGCCCCGCGCTTTCGTCTTCCGGGATCAGACCGCCGGGGCCGGGTACGTCGGGTACTCCACGCCGGAGACGTGCTGCACGACGCGGATGACCTGGCACGAGTAACCGAACTCGTTGTCGTACCACAGGTAGAGGATCGCGTTGTCGCCGTCGACCTTGGTGGCGCCGGCGTCGACGATCGAGGCGTGGCGCGAGCCGATGAAGTCGCTGGAGACCGCGTCCGGAGCCGTGGTGAAGTCGATCTGGCGCTTGAGCGGCGAGGTCAGGGAGACGTCGCGGAGGTGGTCGAGGACCTCCTCGCGGGTGGTCTCACGGCCGAGGCGCAGGCTGAGGATCGCGATCGAGACGTCCGGGACCGGGACGCGGATCGAGCTGCCGGTGATCGGCGCCTTGAGGTCGGGCAGCGCCTTGGCGACGGCGGACGCGGCACCGGTCTCGGTGATGACCATGTTGAGCGGCGCGGACCGGCCGCGACGGTCGGCCTTGTGGTAGTTGTCCAGCAGGTTCTGGTCGTTGGTGAACGAGTGGACCGTCTCCACGTGGCCGCGCTGGACTCCGAACTCGTCGTCCATCGCCTTCAGGGGCGGCACGATCGCGTTCGTGGTGCAGGACGCGCAGGACAGGATCTGCTCGTCCGGCTTGATCGTGTCGTGGTTGACGCCGTGCACGATGTTCGGGACGTCGCCCTTGCCGGGCGCGGTCAGCACGACCTTGTCGATACCGGGGCGCAGGTGCTGGGACAGGCCCTCGCGGTCGCGCCACTTGCCGGTGTTGTCGATGAGGATGGCGTCCTTGATGCCGTACGCCGTGTAGTCGACCTCGGACGGGTCGTTGGCGTAGATCACCTTGATCGCGTTGCCGTTGGCGACGATCGTGCTGTTCGCCTCGTCGACGGTGATCGTGCCCTGGAACTGGCCGTGGATGGAATCGCGGCGCAGCAGCGAGGCGCGCTTGACGATGTCCTGCTCGCCGCCACCGCGCACGACGATGGCCCGCAGCCGCAGACCGTTGCCCGAGCCGGACTTCTCGATGAGCAGCCGGGCGACGAGCCGGCCGATGCGGCCGAAGCCGTAGAGGACGACGTCCCGGCCCTCGCGGCGCTCGATCTTGTTGGCGCCCGTGGCACCGGCGACGGCCTCGGCGGTGAACTCCGCGATCGACAGGCCGCGGTCGTCCTCGCGGTACGTCGCGGCGAGCATGCCGATGTCGATCTGGGACGGCCCGAGGTCGAGCTCGGAGAGCGTGCGCAGGAACGGCAGCGTCTCGGTGACGGAGAGCTCCGCCCCGGCGATCTGCCGGGCGAACCGGTGGGTCTTCAGAATGCTGACCACCGACTTGTTCACCAGGGAGCGGCTGTGCAGCAGGACCGTCACGTCCCGCTCCCGGTGCAGCTTCCCGATGATCGGGATCATCGACTCCGCGATCTCCTCGCGGTTCTTCCAGTTGGTGAACGAGTCGTCGTTGACAGTCACGAGTCCATCTTTCGAGCTAGGCGGCGCTCATATGTTAAACCGTCGATTTCCTGATCATGAACGGGGTGCCTCCGATGCGTTCCGCGGTCTCTCCGCGCGCCTCCGGGTGCAGGGCCTGAGACGATCGAAAGCGGATCTTCCGTGCGAAAGGGGTGCTCATGGACTACGACTCCGTCGCCGACGAGCTGTACGCCCTGCGCCCGGAGGAGTTCACCGCCGCCCGTGCCTCCGCCGTGGCCTCCGCCCGTACCGCCGGTGACCGGGAACTCGCCGAACGGATCCGTACCTTGCGCAAGCCCAGTCTCGCCGCCTGGGTCAGCAATCTGCTGGTCCGCAGCAGCCCCGGGGAGGTCGAGCCCCTGCTCCGCCTGGGGGAGGGGCTGCGGCAGGCCCACCAGGACCTGGACGGCGCACAGCTGCGCGAGCTGAGCCGTCGGCAGCACGCGCTCATCCGCGCCCTGTCCCTCCAGGCCCGGCAGCTCGCGAAGGAGGCCGGTCATCCGATCGGCGAGGCCGTGCAGCGCGAGGTCGAGAACACCCTGCACGCCGTCCTGGCCGACCCGGAGGCCGCCCGGGCCTGGGCGAGCGGCCGTCTGGCCAAGCCGCTGAACGCGGCCGTCGGCTTTCCCGCCGTCGCCGAGGGGTCCCGGCCGCAGCGCCCCGCCCCCGCTCCTGCCCCCTCCCGCCCGGGCGGGAAGGCGGACGAGCAGCAGCGGCGCCGGCTCGCCCAGGCCCGCAAGGACGCCGTAGCCGCCGAGCGCGAGCTGGGGCAGCTGCGGGAGGAGGCCGCGACCGCAGGGCAGGAAGCGGCGGAGGCGAAACGGCAGGTGGACGCTCTCCAGCGGCGTGTGGACGAACTCACGGAAGAGCTGGAACGCGCCAGGAACGAGCACCAGCAGGCCCGCTTCGCCGAGCGCACGGCCCGGGAGCGGGCGCGCACGGCAGACCGCCGGGTCCGCGAGGCGGGCCGCAAGGCCGCGACGGCCGCCGCCCGGCTCGAACGCCTGACCGCGCCGGATGCGTGACCGACAGGCCGGCACGGGACGGCGATGCGTGACGCCCGGCCGCCTGTCCGGGCGCAATCATGGCGACTGTGACGGACTTCACATGCCGCAAGTAAGCCGTCCCACAAAGCCTTACGCGCTCGACACCAAAATTGAACCGTTCGTTTTCTTGAACCATTCGTGTTTGTGTGGCTAGGTTGGCCGCATGACCGCATCCGGGAACCCGACCACCGCCGAGGAGCTGCGCGGTGCCGGCCTGAGGGTGACGGCCGCCCGCGTCGCGCTGCTCGAAGCCGTCCGGGACGGCGACCACCTCGGCGCCGAGACCATCGCCTCCGAGGTGCGCGGCCGCGTGGGCCACATCTCCGTCCAAGCCGTCTACGAGGGGCTGCACGCACTCACCGCGGCGGGACTCATACGTCGCCTCGACCCACCCGGCAGCCCGGCCCTCTACGAGGGTCGGGTCGGCGACAACCACCACCACCTCGTGTGCCGGTCGTGCGGAGCCGTCGCCGACGTCGACTGCGCGGTCGGCCACGCCCCCTGCCTCACCGCGTCCGACGACCGCGGCTTCGCCGTCGACGAGGCCGAGGTCATCTACTGGGGCCTGTGCCCCGCCTGCTCCACCGCCCGCAGTTCCTGAGCACGTGATCCACCGAGCGTTCCCGAGCACCTGATCCACCCGAGCGTTCCTAAGCACGTGATCCACCCGAGCACCGTGATCCACCCGTCCGGAAGGATTTCCATGACCGAGAACCACGACGCGATCGTCACCGACCCCAAGTCGGAGGAGGCGGGAGGCGGTTGCCCCGTGGCCCACGGCCGCGCTCTGCACCCGACCCAGGGGGGCGGCAACCGCCAGTGGTGGCCCGAGCGGCTCAACCTGAAGATCCTCGCCAAGAACCCCGAGGTGGCCAACCCCCTCGGTGAGGACTTCGACTACGCCGAGGCGTTCCAGGCCCTCGACCTCGCAGCCGTGAAGCGCGACATCGCCGAGGTGCTCACCACCTCGCAGGACTGGTGGCCGGCCGACTTCGGCAACTACGGCCCCCTGATGGTCCGTATGGCCTGGCACAGCGCCGGCACCTACCGCATCAGCGACGGCCGCGGCGGCGCCGGCGCCGGCCAGCAGCGGTTCGCCCCGCTCAACAGCTGGCCGGACAACGGCAACCTCGACAAGGCCCGCCGTCTGCTGTGGCCCGTGAAGAAGAAGTACGGTCAGAGCATCTCCTGGGCCGACCTCATGATCCTCACCGGCAACGTGGCGCTGGAGCAGATGGGCTTCAAGACCTTCGGCTTCGCCGGCGGTCGCGAGGACGTCTGGGAGCCCGAGGAGGACGTGTACTGGGGCCCCGAGACCACCTGGCTCGACGACAAGCGCTACACGGGCGACCGCGAGCTGGAGAACCCGCTCGGCGCCGTCCAGATGGGCCTCATCTACGTCAACCCCGAGGGCCCCAACGGCAACCCGGACCCGATCGCCGCGGCCCGCGACATCCGTGAGACGTTCCGCCGTATGGCGATGAACGACGAGGAGACCGTCGCCCTGATCGCCGGTGGCCACACCTTCGGCAAGACCCACGGTGCCGGCCCCGCCGACAACGTCGGCGCCGACCCCGAGGCCGCCTCCATGGAGGAGCAGGGCCTGGGCTGGCGCAGCACCTACGGCACGGGCAAGGGCGGCGACGCCATCACCTCCGGCCTGGAGGTCACCTGGACGAGCACGCCGACCCAGTGGAGCAACGGCTTCTTCAAGAACCTCTTCGAGTTCGAGTACGAGCTCGAGCAGAGCCCGGCCGGCGCCAACCAGTGGGTGGCCAAGGACGCCCCGGAGATCGTCCCGGACGCGCACGACTCCTCGAAGAAGCACCGTCCGAAGATGCTCACCACGGACCTGTCGCTGCGCTTCGACCCGATCTACGAGCCCATCTCCCGCCGGTTCTACGAGAACCCGGAGGAGTTCGCGGACGCCTTCGCCCGCGCCTGGTTCAAGCTGACCCACCGTGACATGGGCCCGAAGTCGCTGTACCTCGGCCCGGAGGTTCCGGCGGAGACCCTGGTGTGGCAGGACCCGCTGCCGGAGGCCGAGGGCGAGGCCATCGACGCCGGGGACATCGCCACCCTCAAGACCAAGCTCCTCGAGTCGGGTCTGTCCGTCTCGCAGCTCGTGTCCACCGCGTGGGCCTCGGCCTCCACCTTCCGCGGCAGCGACAAGCGCGGCGGTGCCAACGGCGCCCGTATCCGCCTCGAGCCGCAGCGCGGCTGGGAGGTCAACGAGCCCGACGAGCTCGCGCAGGTCCTGCGGGTCCTCGAAGGCATCCAGCAGGAGTTCAACTCCGGTGCCAAGAAGGTCTCGCTGGCCGACCTGATCGTCCTCGGCGGTTCCGCCGCCGTCGAGAAGGCCGCCAAGGAAGCCGGCTTCCAGGTGGAGGTCCCCTTCGCCGCCGGCCGTGTGGACGCCACGCAGGAGCAGACCGACGCCGAGTCGTTCGAGGCGCTCGAGCCGACCGCCGACGGGTTCCGCAACTACCACGGCAAGGGCAACCGCCTGCCGGCCGAGTTCCTGCTGCTCGACCGGGCGAACCTGCTCACCCTGAGCGCTCCCGAGATGACCGTCCTGGTCGGCGGCCTGCGGGTGCTGGGCGCCAACTACCAGCAGTCCCAGCTCGGCGCCTTCACCAGGACGCCCGGCTCGCTGACCAACGACTTCTTCGTCAACCTGCTCGACCTGGGCATCACGTGGAAGTCGACGACCGAGGACCAGACCACGTTCGAGGGCCGTGACGCCGCCACCGGCGAGGTCAAGTGGGCCGGCTCCCGCGCCGACCTGGTCTTCGGCTCGAACTCCGAGCTGCGCGCCCTCGCCGAGGTCTACGCGAGCGACGACGCGAAGGAGAAGTTCGTCAACGACTTCGTCGCGGCGTGGGTCAAGGTCATGAACCTGGACCGGTTCGACCTGGTCTGATCATCTGCGCATGACAGGACGCCCCGGGCCGGTCGGCCCGGGGCGTCCTGCGTTGCCTCGGGGAAGCGTTGCCTGAGGGATCGTCAAAAGCCGTTCAAGGTAAGAACATCACTTACCCAACTCTCACCATGAAAGGGCAAGGAACGCGACCGCGCCCGGGCCCGGGCATACGTTCGGGTCGTGAACACAGATTCCGCTGCCCACAGAGGCGCCGGCCGTGAACCGCACCCCTTCGCCGGTGCACGGCCCACCGGCGGTACCGTCCGCCGCACCCTCCTGCGCACCGCCCTGACCGGGGCCGCAGCGCTCGGCGCGGGCGTCGGCGCCGCCCGGCCGGCCACCGCCGCCACCCCGAGTCGGGACACACACCCCCGGCCCGGCACCCCCCGTGAAGCCTTGCAGGAGCTGGCCGCGGGCAACCGCCGCTGGCGCGCCTTCCGGGAACGCCACCCGCACGAAGACCCCGCCGTACGCCGCACGTTGGCCACCGGCCAGCACCCCTTCGCGGTGGTGCTCGGCTGCATCGACTCGCGCGTGCCCCCGGAACTGGTCTTCGACCAGGGCCTGGGAGACCTGATGACCGTGCGCACCGCCGGCGAGGTGCTGGACGAGGCCGTCCTCGGCAGCGTCGCCTACGGCGTCCTGGAGCTCGGCATACCCCTTGTCGTCGTCCTCGGACACCAGGCGTGCGGCGCGGTCCGTGCCGCCGTCGAGGCGGAGCGGTCCGGAACCACGCTGCCCGCCCACATGCAGTACCTCGTCGACCAGATAGGCCCGGCCATCGACCACGGCAAGGAGGGGGACGCCCGGATCGACGCGACCGTGAGCGCCAACGTCCGGCTCGTGCGCTCCCGGCTGGCCGCGGAACCCGAACTGGCCTCAAGGATCGGCACCGGCAAGCTGGCGATCGTCGGCGCCCGCTACGAACTGACCACCCAGGCGGTCCACCGCCTGGCCTGACCACCCGCCCGGTCCGCTGCACGAGACAGCGGACCGGGCCCGCTCCCTCACGCCCGCAGCGGGTTGTACCGCGCCGCCGCCATCAGGTACCAGGCGGTCGCCCCCGTGTGCCGGTACGGGTAGTAGCCGAAGCCGAATCCGGTGTCCAGCGGACTGCTCGCGGACACCACCCCGCAGCGCTCGGGCAGCGCCTTCCCACCGACGCTCTGGCCGTCGCCCAGCAGATCCTGGGCCTCCTCGGTGGACGCGATCAGACGCCTGGCGCGCGCCTCGTCGCCCCGCGCCCCCCGGTCGCGCAGGGCGAGCGCGAGGTGAGCCGTCCCCTCGAACCACACGCCGTTGCGGTCGGGCTTGGGCTGGCCGGCTGCGATCGGGGCGTCCTCGTTCGCGACGAGGCTCGCCGAGCTGAAGGTGACACCCTCGTACGACTGCCCCGTGGGCACCGTGCTGTTGACGCGTTCGGAGTGGTCCAGGACGGCCAGCTCGGACACGGCCCAGTCCAGCGAACGGGAGGAGCGGCCGGAGCCGAGCGCGAGGTGCGTCCAGGTCTGGGTGTCCTCCGGGATCGGGGACGTGTTGACCGTGACACCGTCGTTGGTGCCGGTATGGAAGAAGCCGCCGGACGGCTCCCACATCCGCCGCACGAAAGCCTCGGCCCGCCCACGCCGTTCCAGCCACACCCGGTCGCCGGTGAGCCGGGCGAGCCGGCCGAACAAGCAGATCAGGTCGGTGTTGTGCTCGGTCGAGGTGAACGGCAGCCTCTGATTCGCGCCGTCGACGCCGAACTTGTAGCCGCCGAGTGGCTCGTCGGTCCGGCCGGTCCGCTCGATCCACTCGCCGATCCGCACCGCACCGTCGAGGAAGCGGCGCGCTCCGGTGCGGCGGGCGAGGGCGCTGAGCGCGATGCCCGCCCAGGCCATGTCGCCCACGGCCGTGCCGGTGAAGCCGAACTGCGTACCGACGTTGGCGGTGCCGTCCGTCCGCACGAAGCCGTCGGGCTGGAGCGAGCCGTCGTAGAAGGTGTACGGCCCGACGTTGTAGGCCTGCCGGAGCCTGCCGTCGTCGTACGCCGGGTCGTGGCCCTGGGCGTAGAGCAGGGCGTTGCCCAGCGCCTTGGCCCTGGTCAGGCCGGCCGAGGTCCGGGCTGCGAGGTGGGCCAGGATCGCGAGGGCGTTGTCGTAGGTGAACGCGGTGCTGAACAGGCCGGCCTGGTCGGTGTAGCTCTGCGTCAGGCGGATGCTGCCGTGGTCGGGGTAGGCGTCCATGGCGGCGGCGAGAAAGGCGTGCCCCCGGGCCGGGGCCGATGCGGGGCGCGCACCGGCGGAACCGGCGGCGAAGGCCTGCCCCGAGCCGGCGGCGGTGAGCCCCGCGGCGCTGATGCCGAGTCCGGCACCGATGAGCGAACGCCGGCTGAGCGCCGGGCCTTGTCTGCCAGTCATGGATCTCCTTTGAGAGCGCTCTCAACCAGTGCGCGCTCATTGTGCTGGCGCTTCGGGGCCGGGTCAACGCTCTGTTCGCAAGGAGGAGTTGCAGGAGGAGAAGAACCGGGAGTGGATCACTCGCAGACGATCTCGTCACGCGGTGTGTAGTGCGTGCGGTACGGCTCCCGCTTCACTTCCCGCCCGTCGTTGTAGAACACCCGCTCCACGGTGACGTCGAACCCTTCGAGCGGTGTCTGCGGCACGCACTCCTTGTCATCGCTCACCTTCTTCTCCGGCTTCTTCACCTCGGTGCGCGGACCCGTGACCGACTTGATCTCGTCGTACTTGCGGGTGCCGAGGAAGGAGACGGTCACGGAGGTGTCCGTGGACTCGGCCTGGATGTAGATGGCCTTGCCGGAGTCGTTGGTGAACCGCAGATCCAGGCTGCCCCAGGCGACCGTCGCCTCGCGGCCCTCCGGGTAGCGCTCGATGTAGAACGAGTGCGCTCCGTGCTCCACGGGCTCGACCCCGGCGAAGAACAGCGCGTTGTACACGGTCGTCGCCACGGACGAGACCCCGCCGCCGGACGCCTTCGTGAACTTGTCGTCGAGGATGATGATGCCGTCCATGAAGCCGTTGGCCTCGGTGCGCTCCCCGACGGTCCGGTTGAAGCTCCAGGTCTCGTCCGGCATGACGACGGAGCCGTTGATGAGTTCCACCGCCCGGCCGATGTTCTTCGTGCGGTACTCGGCCCGTTCGAAGTGGACGGTGAAGGAGGACATCTTCTCCGTCAGCCCCAGCTCCACGGCGTTCTCGCGGGTCACCTCCGGCCGCGTCTCGCGCACCTCCACCTCGCCGCTGCGGGCGGCGCCCGACTTGCCGAGCAGCGGCAGCACGGCCTTGCCCAGCGCCTTGTCGGTGACCGACCGGCCCACCGTGGCATCCTCGGCCACCACGGCCTTGTCGCCCTCCGGTCGCAGCTTCGCGTTCTCGGCGGTCGAGGTGATGTCGTCCAGGGGACCGGACACCGAGGGCTCGGCGCGCAGCCCTTTCGCGTCGAGCTCCGGTCTCAGCTCACCGCTGCCGTCCGGCCGCATGCTCAGATGCTCGCCCAGGGCGTCCTGGCCTATCGGGAACCGCTCGCCGGCCGCGGTGAGCGTGACGGGCCCCGACATGGCCGGCTCCGCGAAGGTGCGCACCGCCCGCCGTACCTCGTCGGCCGTGACCTTCGGCCGGGTCTCGCGGGTGGGCAGGGCGGTGGCCGTACGGGTGTCGCCGCGCAGGAAGGAGTCGCGCAGGGGACCGACTGCGGCGTTCACGTTCAACGCGTACCCCGTCCGCGGTGCGACGGTCTTCACTCGCCCGTCGTCGAAGGCGACGCCGCCGTCCCTGACCTTCTGGTCGAGCCCGTCGGCCAGCTGCCCGAGGGCCGCCCGGGCCTTGCCCTCGTCTAGGCGGACGGCCGGTTCGATGTCGCCTCCCGAGCGGAAGAGGCCGCCGAACACGCTCAACGGATCGGCGCCGGTGCGCGCCGCGCGGTCGACGGTCTCCTGGACGTCGTAGGAGAGCCCCGCCTCCTTCGGATCGACCGTGCCCGTGCGGTCACCGACCTTCACGGCGAGGTCCCGCGCGCCGGCCGCGCCCAGGGCCCGTTCCAGCTTCCGCACTGCCTCCGCTCGGCTCAGCCCCCCGATCTCCACCCCGCGCACGGTCGTACCGGAGTCGATCTCCCCACCCGTGAGGAGCAACCCGGCGAGATACAGACCGCCGACTCCCACCGCCAGCGCGCCGCCGACCAGGGCGACGGACGGGAGAGAGGTGATGCGCGGGAGGGAGCCTGAACGGGGGCGCATGGGTCTCCTGAAAATCGATACGAGGGTGCACCCGAAGACGCGACGATGCGCGGGCAAACACACCAAGCTATGCATACATCGCGGGCAAACCGGTATGGCCCAGACCACTTATGCCCGAGATCATTCCGGAATCGGCCGACCAGGCCCGCCCGCCGGGCCCGGCCACAGAGTGGTAACGGCGAACAACGAACGGGTCGTCGACACGGTCTAGGCCACCATGAAGATCTCTTTCCTCCTTCACAACGCCTACGGAATCGGAGGCACGATCACCACCACGTTCAACCTGGCCGGGGCCCTGGCCGAGCGGCACGACGTGGAGATCGTCTCCGCGTTACGCCACCGGGAACACCCCAACCTGGTCCTCCATCCACGGGTACGGCTGCGAGCGCTGGTCGACCTGCGCAAGGAGTCGGACCATCCGCTGCACCAGAGACCGGCGAAGGTGTTCCCGCCGGCCGAGTACCGCCACCGTCAGTACAGCGAGCTGACCGATCAGCGCATCGGCGAGTGCCTCGAAGCCCTCGACGCCGACGTCGTCATCGGCACCCGCCCGGGCCTCAACGTGCACATCGCCCGCCAGGCCCCGCCCCACGTCCTGCGCGTCGGTCAGGAGCACCTCACGCTCGACAACCACTCGCCGCGGCTGCGCACCGCCCTGCGCCGCGCTTACCGCCGCCTCGACGTGATCACCACCGTCACGGAAGCGGACGCAGCCGCCTACCGGCGCAAGATGTGGCTGCCCGGCGTTCATGTCGAGGCCCTCCCGAACAGCGTCCCCGACCCCGTCCTGCCTCCCGCCGACAGCACCGCCAAGGTGGTGATCGCCGCGGGCCGCCTGGTTCCGGTCAAGCGCTA
This sequence comes from Streptomyces sp. NPDC093598, assembly GCF_044764825.1. Taxonomy (NCBI): domain Bacteria; kingdom Bacillati; phylum Actinomycetota; class Actinomycetes; order Kitasatosporales; family Streptomycetaceae; genus Streptomyces; species Streptomyces sp. NPDC093598. The sequence goes on from NZ_JBIWIV010000005.1 coordinate 53,544, forward strand.
CGACCTCCTGATCGAGGCCTTCGCCCAGGTCGCCGCCGCGCACCCGGACTGGCAGCTGCGCATCTACGGCAAGGGCGAGGAGCAGCCCAGGCTCCGGGAGCTCATCGAGCGGCTCGGCCTGTGGAACAACGTGTTCCTGATGGGGGCCGCCATCCCCATGGAGGCCGAATGGGCCAAGGGCTCGATCGGCGCGGCCGCGTCGAACTTCGAGCCGTTCGGTATGACCATCGTCGAGGCGATGCGCTGCGGGCTGCCCGTCGTCAGCACCGACTGCCCCTACGGCCCCGGCGAGATCATCGAGGACGGAACCGACGGCCGGCTCGTCCCGGTCGGGGACCGCGACGCACTCGCCGCGGCTCTGCTGGAACTTGTCGGCGACGACGAGCGCCGCCGCCGCATGAGCCGGGCCGCCCTGGATCGCGCGCACCGCTTCGCCCCGGGCCCCGTCGTGGCCCAGGCCGAACGCCTCCTGGAGACCGCCGCCGCGGCCAGGAGCACCGGCCGGACGGCGGCTCCGCAGGACCACAGCGCCCGGAGCGCCCTGGCCGGCCGGGGCCACGCCGCCCGCGACGCCGCCCATGCCGCTGCCTCCGGTGTACTGCGCACGATACGGAAGGGACGCCGATGAGAACGCCGCAGGACAAGACGACCAGCACGCACGAGGGCATGACACCGGGCACGCCGGAAGGCACGCCGACGAGCTCGCGGGACGACACCCCCGACACGCATCTGCGTGCCGACTGCGCGATCGACACGGACGGGCGGATCACCTTCCGGCTGCCGCCGATCCCGGCCGCACACCCCCGGCTGCTCCTGCGGCTGCGGCCCGAGAAGGGCCGGCCCGAGACGACCCGCCACGTCCTCGACCTGGAGCCCGGCGGGTCCGACGGTCGCCCGCACGCGGTACTGGAATCGCATCCGGCCCTCGACGAGGGCCGCTGGGACGTGTACCTCCTGCCGGAACCCGGAGCCGAACGCCGGCGGCTGCGCCCCGGTCTGCGGGACCTGCGCGTTCTCCTCGACGGGCACCTGCGCGACCGCCCCTCGCCGGTCGAGGTCAGGATCCCGTACGTCACGAAGGACGGCTTCCTCGCCCTCAGGGCGTGGCGGCGCACCGCCCACGCGGAAGCCCGCACCATCGACGTCACGGACCGGGCTGTCACGGTCACGGCCCGCCTGCACGGTGCCGACCTCCACGAGGACGCCACCGTGCGCCTGCGCCTGCGGGGCACCGACACCGTACGAACCCTCCGCCCCCGGATCGACGACGACGGCAGGGGCTTCTCCTTCACCGCCGGTCCCGGTGCCCTGGCGGACGAGGGTGGGGGAGCGGCCCGGATCTGGGACGTCTTCGTCCGGCCCACCGCCGGCGCGCCGCCGATCAGGGTCGGCCGGCTGCTCGACGACGTGGCGGATCGCAAGCACGTGTACGTCTACCCGGCGATCGAGGCGGACGGATCCACCCTGTGCCCTTACTACACCGTCGACAACGACCTCGCGATGGAGGTGACGTAAGCCCGATTCGCCGATATGCCCGAAATGAAAATTCCTGGAGTTTCGGGTGGCCGTTTCGGTGATGCGCAGCGACAGCGATGTGTGGATGTTGTGCGAAGCGGCGGCAAAAGGGGGGCAGGGGGCCCGTTCTCAACAGCCACACATCAGCCAGGGACTTGCGGCCAAAACCAAACTCAAGTACCTAGATGAATCATGAACCTGTTCAACCGTGTGGTGCCGTCCCGCCGGCAGGCACCGCTCCCCCCACAGCGCCCCGTCGGCGCATCGGCATCCTCCACTGCCGTGCTGCCGGACCCCAACCTGGCGAATCTGTCCGGTGAATGGGTCGTCGACCCCGCGCACAGCAGGATCGGCTTCTCCGTCCGTCATGCCATGGTGACGACCGTGCGCGGTTGTTTTCTGGAGTACGAAAGCCGGCTCTACTTCGACGCGTACGACCCCACACGGTCACAGGCCGACATCACCCTGTTCACCTCCAGCGTCGACACCGGGGTGGAACAACGTGACGCTCACCTGGTGGGCCGTGACTTTCTGGACGCCGTGACTTATCCGCGTATGCGCTTCACCAGTACGGCGGTGGAGCAGACGGGCCCCGACCTGTTCAGCATGTCGGGCGAGCTGACCATCAAAGGCGTTTCCCGGCCTGTCGTGCTCGACATGACCTATATCGGAAATGTCACCGACCCCTTCGGTTATGACCGGGTCGGTTTCGACGGCACCACCACCATCAACCGCTCGGACTGGGGCCTGACGTACAACAGCAGGCTGGCCGAGGGCGGGGCGATGGTGAGCGAGAAGGTGCGCCTTCAGCTCGACATCGCTGCCATCCGCACGCCCCCGTCAGGCGGCTGAGCGCCCCGGGGCGTCTCACGGCGTGGCGTCGGCCCCGGCCACGACCCGGAACGTGGCCGGGCCGAGCGTGAGCACCCCGTCGCTCAGCGGGGTGCACCGCACACCGCCCCGGCCGCGCAGGGCGCGCTGTGAGCCGGGGCCGATGGTCACGTCCATCCACGCGCAGGGCCGGGCGGGACGCTTCACGGCGAACACCACCGGCCCCGTGCCGCAGTCGAGCGAGATCGTCGCGCCGACGCAGGAGTCGATGTCGACGCCCTTGAGCAGGATGTTCCGGCGGGTGTGCCGCAGATCGGCGTCCGGCGGGAGGCTTTCCGAGGCCATGATGGTCACCGCCGCGTTCCGGTGGGCGGGCCGGGCGTAGTAGCGGTCGCCGACCAGTCCCAGCTCCCGGCGTACCTCCACCCGCGTGACGCGCTCGTCGGAGGGGCCGGGGGACGGCCCGTCGGACGGCCGCCCCGCCAGCCGGTGGGCGGGTGACACCAGCAGCTGCAGCACCTCCACCTCGGCCATGCCGCCCACCCTATGTCCGGGGGGCCGCCGCCGACGCGCCGCGGTCCGTCACTCCTCCTGCCGCCGCCCGGGTCCGCCGTCCTCCAGAGGGGCGCGGCCGTCCGCCGCCTCGCCCGCGGTGAGGTGCTCCAGGACCTCGACCAGTTCCTGGCAAGCGTGCTCCACGGAACGGCGCGTGAGGATCTGCTCGGTGATCACGGCGGAAAGGATCAGGGCGGTGAGCGCCATCGCCCCGTTGAAGGCCTGGAGCTTCATCATCACCTCGACCCGGCTGAGCCGTTCGAACGGCCCGACCCGGTCGGTCGCCGCAACCGTGGTCATGACCGAGGCGAACAGAGCGCACAACAAGCTGCCGGCCAGCTGGAACCGCAGGGCCGCCCAGATCAGCAGGGGGTAGACGAGGAACAGCAGGCTGACCGAGCTCTGCGCGGCCAGCGGCACGAGACAGCAGGCGATGAGCGCCAGCCCCGTGGCTTCCCGCCAGCGCGACAGAGGCAGCGGCAGGCGCACGCGGGACAGCATGAGCAGCACCGGCGTGACGATCAGCACGCCCATCGCGTCACCCACCCACCAGGCCAGCCACACCGCCCAGAAGCCCGGCCACTCGATCCTGCCCGTGCCGATCAGGATTCCGGCGCCGGTGGTCGCGCTGATCAGCATCGCCGCGAACGCGCCCAGGAACACCAGGGCGAGACCGTCCCGCAGCCGGGTGAGATCGGTGCGGAAACCCGCCCGCCGCAGCAGCAGGTACCCGGCGACGGGGGCCGCCGTGTTCCCCGCCAGGACGCCCAGCGCCGAGGGCGTGGGGGAGGTGAGGGACAGGATGACGAAGAAGGCGCCCAGGGCGATCCCCGGCCAGCAGCGCAGCCCGAGGAGCAGCAGGCAGGCGACCGAGACGCCGGTGGGAGGCCAGATCGGGGTGACGACCGCCCCTTCGACGACCAGTTCCCGCAGCAGCCCCAGCCGGCCGGAGACGTAGTAGCAGGCGGCGACGGCCAGCGTCTGCAGAGCGATGACGACCGGCTTACGCAGATCCTGGCTACCCACCACAGCAGCCATGAGACACCGGGCCCGCCGCCTCGGCGAGGCGGGAGCGGGCGTCGTGCGGCCCTATGGCTGAGCGTCCGGCCCGTCCAGGCCGACCACCAGGACGGCGGCGTCGTCGTCGTGGCCCACGCGCTCGGCACCCTTGATCACGGCGGCAGCCAGCGCGTCGACGTCCATCCCCGCGACCGCCGCGATGCCCGCGAGCCGCGTCACCTGGTCGAGTCCCTCCTCCAGCCGCATCGACGGCCCTTCCACGACACCGTCCGTGAGCAGTACGAACACACCGCCGGTCGTCATCTCGTACCGGGTCACCGGATACGGCGTCCCGGCCTGCACCCCGAGGGGCGGCCCGCCCTCGTCCTCGGTGACACCGGACTTCCCGTCAGCCGTGGCCCAGATACAGGGCAGATGCCCGGCGCGCGCGCTCTCCAGTACGCCGGCACAGGGGTCGAGCCGCATGAACGTGCAGGTGGCGAACAGGTCGGAGCCCAGGGACAGCAGCAGATCGTTGGTCCGGGCCAGCACCTCACCCGGCTCGCTGGTGACCGAGGCCAGCGCCCGCAGCCCCGCCCGCACCTGCCCCATGAAGGCCGCCGCCTCGATGTTGTGGCCCTGGACGTCACCGATGGACAGACCGATCCGGCCGTCGCCCAGCGTGAAGGCGTCGTACCAGTCGCCGCCCACGTTGAGGCCCTGATACGCGGGCGCGTACCGCACGGCCAGATGCAGCCGCCGGGCGACTGGCAGGTCCCTCGGCAGCATGCCGCGCTGCAGCGCGATCGCCAGCTCGACGCGGGACCGCTGCATCTCGGCCTGCGCACGCGCCTGAGCCGTCAGGGCCCCGAGCCTGGTCAGCAGCTCGTCGCCGTCGTCCGTCGTGCCGGTGCGGGACATTGATCACTCCGGCGAGGATGGGCCACGATAGGTGACGACCCGCGAAGGCAAATCACCTGATTTACGTCCATAGGATGATACTCAGGCGAAGGTCTCTGTGACGACTTCACGCTTTTCTCGGAGCCCTCACCGCGCTTGCCGCGCCGCCTCGGAATCCGTGCGCCGTCCCACCGCCGCGAGCACGAACGTCACGCTGATGAGCAACGCCCAGGCCCCGAACTTCTCCACCCCCACCGGCTCCCAGCCGTGCTCCTGATACGGGTAGCGCCACGCACCGACCAAGGTCGCCAGATTCTCCGCCACCCACAGGAAGAAACCGATCAACACGAACGACAGCGTCAGCGGCATCCGCCGGCGCACCCCTCGTACGGTGAACCGCACCGACGTCCCCAGCGTCACGGCCACGAGCAGCCCGGCCAGCACCCAGCGCACGTCGGGCAGCCAGTGATGGCTGAAGAAGTTGACGTACACGGCCGCGGCGACCACGGCCGTCGCACGCGGCCGATAGCGCACGAGCTCCAGGTCGAACAGACGCCAGGCCCGGCAGACGTAGCTGCCCACAGCCGCGTACAGAAACCCGCCGTACAACGGGACACCGGCGAACTTCAGCACGGCCGGCTCCGGGTAGCTCCACGAGCCGAGCGACACCTTCACCAGCTCGAAGGCCAGACCGATGACATGGCAGGCCGCGATGACGGCGACGTCCCGCCCGCTCTCCCAGCCGCGGGCCCAGAACACCAGCGTGAGCAGCACCCCGTAGACGACCAGCAGGTCGTAACGTGCCACGGGCAGTTCGGGCAGCAGCGCGGACACGGCCACGCCGGACAGCAGAGCGATGGCGAACGCACAGGCCCGCGTCTGTGTCCAGGCGAACGCGAGCAGCTGGCGAACCGGCGCGGCCAGGGGGCCGGGGAGGCTTGCAGGGATCATGGTGCCCTGTAGGACGGCACCGTGCGCCTACCGGTTGCAGCGAACCTCCGCGCTCGGCGCCCGGCCGTCCGCGTGGTCCCGCGCCTGGGCCACGGCATGCCGCAACAGCCGGGACAGCCGCTCCTCGGCGTCCGGCGCGGCGCACAGCACCCGCAGAGCATGCTCGAGGTGCCGACGCCCCGGCCCGCGCCACCACAGCAGATCCGCGACCCGGCCCGCCGGACCGCCCGCCGGAGTGTGGGAAAGTCGCTCCGCCCTGCGGCGGCACGCACGGCCGTGCCGCGCCAGGCGCCGCGACTCGGGGCGCACCGGACGCGCCGCATCGACGACCGTGCCGACGAGCAGCGGCGCGTAGCCACGGCCCGCCGGGCAGGCGTCGGCGAGGTCGGCGGCCAGCGGCCACAAGGCGTGCCGGGCGCCGTCACCGACACAGTCGTTGACCACCCGTGCCAGGGCCGCGAGCGCAGGATGCGTCCCGGCCGGGCTGTCGGTGAAACGGCCGGAGGACAGCAGGGCGGCAGCCTCCATCAGACAGGCGCCGTCCTCCGGGTGCAGATGGGCGAAACGCCCGGGCACCGGAAGGCTGTCCGGGACCCCGGCCGGGGACTCCGCGGACGCCTGACGGCCAGGAAGAGCGATCATGAACGGCCTCCGGCTCCGATCACAGACCGGCGACGGCGTGCAGGAAGAGATAGAGCGCCGCGGCCGGAATCCCCGCGCCGGGAAACGTGAGGATCCAGGCGGTGCCGATCGAACGAGCCACCTGCCAGCGTACGGCCGAGAAGCGCCGGGTGGCACCGGCACCGAGGATGGCCGCGGTGATCGTCTGCGTGGTGGAGATCGGCGCCTTCACCAGGAACGCGGTCGTGTAGAGGACGGCCGCGGCAGCGGTCTCGGCGGCGAAACCGCGCGGCGGATCGAGGTGCACGATGCGCCGCCCCAGGGTGGTGATGATCCGCCGCCCGCCGGCGTACGTACCGGCCGCCATGGCGGCCGCCACGGCGGCGATCACCCACACGGGCACCGAGAAGTCGTCCTGCCAGCCGGCGGTGACCAGCGCCAGGACGATGACCCCCATGGTCTTCTGCGCGTCTTGCAACCCGTGCCCCAGCCCCATCGCGGCGGCGGAAACGGTCTGCGCCATACGGAACCGCCGCATGGTGCGCCGAGGTGTCGAACGGCGGAACAGCCACAGGATGCCCGTGTGCAGCAGGTACCCCAGCGCCACTCCGACCAGCGGGGACAGCAGCATCGGCAGGATGACCTTGTCCCAGATGCCCGACCAGTGCACCGTGGCGGACGCGGCGAGCGCGGCACCGACCAGCCCGCCGATCAGGGCGTGCGAGGACGAGGTGGGCAGCCCCCGCCACCAGGTGAAGACGTTCCACCCGATGGCGCCGATGAGCGCGCACAGGACCAGCAACAGCCCCGAGGTCTCCTCGGGCGCCCCGATGATGCCGCTGCCGACGGTCTGGGCGACCCCGGTACCCAGGAAGGCCCCGATGAAGTTCATCACCGCGGCCATGGCCAGCGCCACACGCGGAGTCAGGGCCCTGGTGGAGATCGAGGTGGCGATCGCGTTCGCGGCGTCGTGGAATCCGTTGGTGAAGTCGAACGTCAGACCGACGATGATGATCAGCACCACAAGACTGAGCTCCATGCCGATCACCTTTCGCCGCCCGGCCGCACGGTTCCATCGTGCGCTCACCCCGGCGGAGCGGACTGTGCGACTACGCCACGTGGGGCGCGCCCCTCGCGGGAACTCGGTGACACGAATACCCCGTTTTACGGTGTCCTGATGCGATCTGTTCCTATGTGGGCGCTGGTGTCGTCGGGGTGTGCGCCGGTTGTCCTGATCATGGGCTGGCTGGTGGCGGCGTCACTGCAGGGACCCCCCTACGATCCGGCCGCCCAGACGATCAGCGTCCTGGCGGCCCCCGGAAACTCGGGTTCCTGGGTGATGACGGCGGCGTTCATCGCGTTGGGGTTCTGTCACCTGCTGACGGCCTGGGGGCTGCGTCCGGCAGCGACCGCGGGACGGATGGCCCTGGCGGCCGGGGGAGTGTCGGCGCTGGCTGTGGCGGTGGTCCCGGCGCCGAGCAGCGGCGGCTCCCTGAGCCACGGTTCGGTGGCCGCCGTGGGTTTCGCCGTCCTGGCGGCATGGCCCGTCCTCGCCGCCAGGGCCGGCGCGGCCGTGCCGTGGGCCCTGCGCCCCTTTCCCTGCCTGGGGGCGACCGCCGTGATGGCGGCGGGGGCGGCCTGGTTCCTGATCGAGCTGCACCTCCACGGCGCGGCCGGTGCGGCCGAGCGCGCGGTGACGACGATCCAGTCGGTCTGGCCCTTCGTGGTCGTCCTTTCCTGTCTGCGCACCTCCCCTGCGTGACGGCTGCCCAACCCGACCGAGTGCGCTCCAAGCATTGACAGGTACGGACCAACGCGGAACGCTGAGAGCGCTCTCAGAAACTTCTCGAATCGGCCAACTGTCGAACGGAGGCAGAGCGTGTTCCGAACTCTCAGACGCCGGGTCACGGCTGCGGGGCTGTCCCTCGCCACGGTCCTCGCCGGCTCCCTGCTGGCGACCGGAGCGGGTGCGCCCGCCCACGCCGCCGTCCCGGCGACGATCCCCCTGAAGATCACCAACAACTCGGCCCGCGGCGAGCAGCTGTACATCTACAACCTCGGCACGGAACTCTCGACCGGACGCCAGGGCTGGGCCGACGCGGGCGGCACCTTCCACCCCTGGCCGGCGGGCGGCAACCCCCCGACTCCCGCCCCTGACGCCTCGATCCCGGGCCCGGCGGCAGGGCAGTCGGCCACGATCCGCATGCCGAAGTTCTCCGGTCGTGTGTACTTCTCCTACGGCCAGAAACTGGTCTTCAAGCTCACCACCGGAGGCCTGGTCCAGCCCGCCGTGCAGAACCCGACCGACCCCAACCGGAACATCCTGTTCAACTGGTCGGAGTACACGCTCAACGACTCGGGCCTGTGGATCAACAGCACGCAGGTCGACATGTTCTCCGCCCCGTACGCGGTGGGAGTGCAGCGAGCCGACGGCAGCACCGCGAGCACCGGCCGGCTCAAGCCTGGCGGCTACAACGGCTTCTTCAACGCTCTCAGAGGGCAGCCCGGAGGCTGGGCCAACCTGATCCAGACCCGCCCCGACGGCACCGTACTGCGCGCCCTGTCACCGCTGTACGGGCTGGAGACCGGCGCGCTGCCGGCCACCGTCATGGACGACTACATCAACCGCGTCTGGCAGAAGTACTCCACCTCCACCCTGACGGTCACCCCGTTCGCCGACCAGCCTGGCACCAAGTACTACGGCCGGGTCTCCGGCGGCGTCATGAACTTCACCAACAGCGCCGGGACCGTGGTCACCAGCTTCCAGAAGCCGGACGCCTCCTCCGTCTTCGGCTGCCACCGAAGGCTCGACGCCCCGAACGACCAGGTACGCGGCCCGATCTCGCGCACCCTGTGCGCCGGCTTCAACCGCTCCACCCTGCTCATCAACGCCAATCAGCCCGACGCCGGTTCCGCCGACTTCTACAAGGACAACGTCACCAATCACTACGCGCGCAAGATCCACGCCCAGATGGCGGACGGAAAGGCGTACGCCTTCGCCTTCGATGACGTGGGCCACCACGAATCACTGGTGCACGACGGCAACCCGCGCCAGGCCTACCTCACCCTCGAACCCCTCAACTGACCTGTCTGTCCACGCCACTGGCGCCGCGAGCTGATCGCGACGCCAGTGGCCTTGTCATATTCGGTGGGCGGCTGCGCCCAAGAGAATCCGCTGGTTCGTCCCCGACACGGTCACCGGCCCGGCCCCGAACGGCACGGACGGCAAGCACAGTGCGGTCGTGGTCAAGTCCCGCGAGATGACGGCCGACGAGAAGAAGCTCTGCGCCGACGGCTCCATCCGGAACAAGGTCTTCACCCGCGGCAGCTGATCCGGATCGCCTTCGTCGTGGGGTGTGTGAGGCCGGGCCCCGCCGTCGACCGCGGCCAACACCGCCCGCACCAGCCACGCGTTGACCGGCATGGGTGCGGTGGGGCCCGGGGGGCGCCGCTGCCGGTCGGTGGCGTGTGCCACCGCGACGCCGGGATCGCGCCCGCGCAGCCGTACGTCGACCGAACCGGGGGCGAGCTCACCGGTGATCTCGTCCATCGCGGCGGAGGGCATGGTGGCGCCATGCGCCGAGAGACTGCCTCGGGCGTGCCGGGTGGCATCGGCTGGCGCCAGATGTGGAACCGAGTGGCGCCACTCACGAGGCGCGCGCAGAGCCCCGCAGCGCCGACCGCCCTTCACGTCCGCGCATGTGATCGGCCCCGCCAGGTGCTTCCTGCCCGGCGGGGCCGATTGCTCTGAGGTGCACGAGGGTGGCGCGCCGAGTGGTCACCCCCTGGCGGCGGCGGTCACCGCGGCGGGATCCACCCCGGTCAGTTCGACGATGCGGTGCGGTGCGACACCGGCGGCCAGTGCGCGTCCGATCAGGCCGTCGCGACCGTCGGCGCAGTCCCGGTAGGCGAGCAGTTCCTCCTCCAGCCGGGCCAGCGGCTCCGGTGCGAGCTGGTGGCGGAGGCGGTTCAGCTCCTCGTCGCTGAGCGGGACGGGCAGCCGTTCCGCCCCCTCGGGCACGGCCGCCGTCTCCTCCGGGGGCAGCAGCCGCAGATGTGGCGAGGTCGGCGTACTGCCCTGTGCGTCGAGCCAGGCGCGAACCGCGGGAGTCTCCATGCAGGCGAGTTCACCGACGGCGGCCGGCGCCACACCGAGCGGCGCGGACGCGTCGTCAAGCAGGAACAGGTAGGCGTCGTCGGTCATCCGCGGCTCCCTTTCAACAGGTGGCTGATCGACATCCCATTACCCCGCCGCGCCCGGATTACCGCCGCATCACCACGGATGGGTAAAGCCACTCATGCGAGGTGCGCTCACTCGGGGGCGGCGGCACGGCGCCGGGTCTCGGTGATGTGGACGTCGATGTACCGGGCGAGGGTCAGCGCGTCCCGTGGATCGTCGGCCCGGAAGCTGACGCGGCGCAGCAGGATGACACCGTCGAGGGCGATGCCTTCGCGCGCGAGGACGAAGATCAGGGTGAGAAGGGCGGAGCGACCGTTACCGTCGTCGAAGGGGTGGAAGAAGCAGACGTCGAGGTAGGCACGTGCGGCGCGAGCGGTCAGAGGGAGGGGCCGTTCTGCGTCGAATGCGCTCTCGGCCAGGCAGGCATCCAGGCGTGCTCGGGTGTCCGGGCCGATGCCGTAGCGCTCCCGGCCGCCCTTGGCGAAGGCGGGAAGGCTACGCAGCGGCGGGGGCTGCGGGGTACCCAGGACGTGCCGCTGCCAGCGTTGCAGCAGCCCGAAGTCGAGGCGGGCGCCGCGCGAGGCGTCGGCCCGCAGCTCCTCCAGGGCGGCGAGCAGACCATGGGCACGGGCAGGGTCCACGGCGCCGTCGAAGCCGCGGATGTCCTCGGCCACGCCGTCGCGATACGGCGTCACCGGTCCGTCCGCGCCGCTGTCCGAGGCCTGCTGCCAAGGCACGCTCGACCGCACGGCGAGCCAGTGCTCGAGATGGTCCGGCAGCGGCTCGGGAAGCGGCGCGTGGTCCTCCGGCCGCAGGGAGAGCGCGAGCCGCTCGGCGACCTCGTCGACCAGCGCGTCGTCAGGGCCGGTCCAGCTCTCGAACCGCCCGCCGATCGCGCGGTGGACCAGATCCTCCGCGACATCGGATGCGACGGACCAGCGGTCGAGGAACCAGGTGAGCACCTGGTGGCAGTGCCCGTGCCAGCCGCTGCCGCACCCGGTGCGGTCGGTCACCTGAAGGATCAGATTGCGGGCGGCCCGCTCCCACACGATCCGGTTGTCCTCGACGGTGTCCAGATCCAGCGGGTACGCCTCGATCCATCCGGCGAGGCTCTCGAGCCATGCGCGCCACTCGCACAATGCCGCGACCACTCGGGCGAGCGTCTCCTCGGGGGTGGTGATCGAGTCGCGCGGGCAGCACCAGTGCCCGACCGGCCCTCCGTCGAAGTCCCCTTCGTCGTGCGACCAGCGCCAGCCCGTGGCCCAACGGCCGTAGTGCTGCACCAAGGCATGCGACATGGCATCGGCCCACAACTCGGCCTCGTCCCGACTCCAGGTGCTCATCACCGGATCGGCGAAGGCGACATCCGGCCGACGCGGCACGCGCCTGGCCGGTCCGAGCGAGTGGACCACCCGCGCCACCGACTCGGCGTCGAAGGGGTGACGGGCGGGGTCCACCTCGTCCCAGCTCAGGAACGCAGGGGTCAGCACAGGTATCACGCCAGAAGCCTGTCACGTCCGCACCCCACCCGATCAAGCGAATTACCGCCGAGCCCCGCCGGCTCCGTGGACCCGCAGGCGCGTCGCCCGTACGCCTCAGTACTCGGCACCGGCTGTTTCGCACCCGGCTGCCCCGCCGCCCAGGGCGGCCTCCCAGGGCCGGGGACCGGTGCCCTCCGTCCACGCCTCCAGGGCTTCCCGGTCCATGCACACGATCCCGCACTGTTCGGCGTACTCCACCGCCGGCGCTGTGAAGTCGCTCGTGCAGACGAGCACGGCGACATCGGCCTCGTGCACGGTGAAGCACGTGCCGCCGAAACGCTGCAGGTCCTGGGAGCCGACGCGGTGGGAGGGGTCGTAGTGCTTGCACTGGATGACGATCCGGCGCCCGTCGGGCGTCGCGGCCACGACATCGGCGCCCAGATCCCCGGCACCCCCCACGACTTCGACGCCTGAGCAGCCGTCGCGTGCGCAGAGTGCGGCGATCGCCTCCTCGAACTCCTCGGGCGTCAGGGCGTCGTAGTCGACGGCGACCTCGACCGCCGCCCGCTGACGGGGAACCGCGGGAGCCTCCAACACGTCGGCAGCCTCCCTCGCCGCCTCGTCGAGCGCTGCCGCGGCCCGGCGAGCCGCCCTCGCCACGTGCACCCGGCGCCGCAGGCCCAGGCACCCCGCGACACCCACCACGACCAGCACGACCACCCAGGCAGGACGCCGCTCGACAGCACCCGCCACCACGCGGGCGGCGAGGCCCAGGACGGTCACGACCACAGCGAGAAACACGAAGAACAGGGCAGTCGATCGAAGATCGAACCCGTACCGGCGGCGTTTGGCGAACGGCGTACGACGCGCAGGCACTGTCACGTCTTCCCCCCTCTTGGGACCAACAGCAAGATCACTCCCACCGTCTGCCCAAGATCGCCACCTTCACCGCTCGCGCCGCGGTACGTGACATGTCCCTCTTGCAGGAACGGCGTTGCCGGGGCGGGGTCCCTACGCCGTCATCGTTCCCGGATGCGCCACCACCACCAGCGGCCCGCCGTCCACTCGTTCGCCCACCCCGGATCCGGGAGCGTACGGCGCTCGAACTCCTCGTCGATCCGCTCCACCAGGCGACCCAGATCGGCCCGGGCTCCCCTTGGCAGGTGACGGAGGGCCACTTCCAGGTCGTCCCGACCGTCTTCGATCTCGATACCAGGACTCTCGTAAGGGCCGGTCAGATATCGCCCCGGCTGCCGGAAAGCCCACTCGAACCGGCTGAGTGCCGTGGCAACGGCGTCGGGCCAGAGATGCTCGGCCTCAACGCGTCGCACCGCAGCTCGAGTTCGAGCTGATACGGACGGAATCCGGCGGACCGGTGAGTGCTTGCACGGCCGCCACCGCTCAGCGCGGACGGCCTTCGGACGCCTACGCGGCATCGCCCTTTCGGATCAGAACCATGCGGGCATTCTGTCACGGACCGGTGCCTCCGGAGGAGTTCACCCAGAGCTTCCGGGCCGTCCCGGTGGGTCTCCCGACCCTCGGTGAACGCCGACGGGAAGAGCTCGGCGGAGTTAGGGTGGCGCGCATGGGAAACGCGCGCTCCACAGGACCGACGGGCTTCCGGTAGCCCGCCAGGAGAGACCTGGCGGTCGCTGCGAACGGAGTCCCGTGACTCGCACCGCCCACCACCTGCCCCCTTCACGATGCCGGAGTGCAGACGACTGCTCGTCAGGAAACCCCTGGCACTCCGTGGTGCTCTACGACCTCAGGTACAGCGCGCGCACCCTCACTGAAGCGACAAGAGAGTCCAGAAGGCCCCGACCTCGCAGGATCCGCCGCACGGTGGAGGTCTACTCGTTCCCACGACACCAGCGGGACCGCTCCGTCGGCGAGTGGTCCGCGGTGGAGGAACGCAGGGCGCGGCAGCGGCTGCGAACCCGAGTGGGGACTCTGCTGAGGCTGATGCATGCCACCGCCGACGAACTCGTCATCGCGGACGCGGACTTGGTGGACATTCCGCCGGCACGTCATCGGCGTGGCTCCCTCTGGCTCGCCTAGGGGGGTGTCCGCAAAGTCGCGTCGTTCGCCCGGAGGGCGGGCCCCGCGGCTCGGTGCGTGCTCTCGGCGTGCCGGGCGGGCACCCGCGTACTGGTTGTACTTGGGTGTTCGCCCGGTGCGGCGAGAGTGCGTGCCGGGCGTCGCGGGGCAGGCGGGACTTTGCGGACACCCCCTAGGGCCTGTCGTTGGGATCAGGTCGCAGGGAATGGGCGGTGCTTCTCGGTGCCGGTGAGCGGGGCCTGGTGCGTGGAGCTGCAAGCCGGAGGAAGGAGTCGACGCGATGGGGGTCCCCCCTGCTCGAGCGGAGTCGAGAGCTCGGGGGAGTCGGCGACCGGCGACAACGCCGCAGATGCGCGTGCCGGGCCCCGCGTCTGCGACCTGATCCAAACGACAGGCCCTAGCCGACACCAGGGATCCGAGGTCGGTCAGTCGATCAGGACGCCCGGGTTGAGGATGCGATGCGGGTCCAGGACGTCCTTGGCGGCGCGCAGTGCCAGCGCGAAGGGTTCCGGGCGTTGGAGGTCGTAGCCGGGCCGGTGATCGCGGCCGACAGCGTGATGGTGGGTGATGGTGGCGCGGTAGCGGTGCAGGACCTCGCTCGCGGCAGCTTTGATGTCGTCCCAGATGTCGGCCTCCTCGCCGGGACGGCCGGCGACGGCCACGGTGAAGTAGGGGGCCGCCCCGTCCGGGTAGACGTGCGTCAGGCGGCAGTTGACGTGGGCCGGGTATCCGGCGGCCTTCGAGGCTGCTGCCCCGACCTCGGTGCGGACGGCGTCGATCAGGGCGGGAATCCGGTCCCAGGTCGCGGCGGTCTCGAAGGTCTCCACGACGGCACCCATGCGGGCCAGGCCGTCGCGAAGATACGGCATGCGCAGGAACGCCGATCGCCAGGCCGTCACGGCCGCGTCGGCCGGCGCGTCACGGTCCGCCGTCCGAGCCCCGCCGCGGCCGCCGTGAGCGCGGACCAGGTCCAGGGCGCTCGTGAGGCGGTCGTCGACGGGGCCGGTGGCGGATTCGAAGCCCAGGACCAGGACGGAGGAGCCATCGTGCGAGGCACTGGACAGCAGCGCCTCGCCGGGGTCGAGCAGACGGCAGTTGGCGGGGGAGAGGTCGGACCGGGCGATGGCACGCACCGCCTCCAGCGCCTGCTGGAAGCCGGCGAAGGCCACCGACGCCGAGGCTTTGTACCGCGGCCGCTCCTGGAGGCGCATCCACGCCTCGGTGATGACGCCGAGTGCGCCCTCGGAGCCGAGGAACAGACGGTCGGGAGACGGCCCGGCACCGGATGCGGGCAGACGCCAGGACGTGCTCGGGCCGGCAGGCGTGATCACGCGCAGGGACTGCACGAAGTCGTCGATGTGGGTGCGGCCGGTGGCGTAGTGGCCCCCGGCCCGGGTGGCCAGCCAGCCGCCCAGTGTGGAGAACTCGAAGCTCTGCGGAAAGTGGCGCAGGGTGAGGCCGTGGGGCCGCAACTGTTCCTCCAGTACGGGACCGAGCGCCCCGGCCTGGATCCGGGCCGAGCGGCTGACGGTGTCGATGTCCAGGACCCGGTCCATCGACGTCAAGTCGAGGGACAGCACGGCACGGTGGGTGTCACCGCGGTACTCCACGCCGCCGACCACCGAGGAGCCGCCACCGAAGGGGATGACGGCCACACCGCGCTCGCCGGCCCAGTCCAGCAGGTCGGTCACCTCCCGGTCGTCGGTCGGACGGGCGACCAGGTCGGGGATCCGGCCCGGCCGGCCGCGCAGGGCCCGGATGATGTCGCGGTAGGCCTTGCCCATGGCGTGGGCGGCGCGCACCTCGGGATCGGCGGTGACCAGGTGCTCCAGTGGGGGCGGAGGGGTCACGCCGGGCCGGGCGATCGCCAGGTCGGCGACCCGCGGGATCGGCAACGGTCGGGCCGCAGTGCCCGGCAGCAGGGCGCCCAGGGCGGCGCAATCGGCGTCTTCCGGGTGAGCGTCGGCGTACCCCCAGCCCCACCAGGAGCGGGCGCGGGAGGTGCCGGGACCGGAGGGTGAGGCAGGCATGAGTGTGCTCCCAGCGGGCGCAAGAATTTACCCAACGGAAAATTACCCTAAGGTAATATCAGTTCCATGCCAACGCCCTCCTCCAAAGCCGGTACCAAGGGAGTCCCCAGGGCCGCGCGCGAACGACAGGTCCTGGCCGCTGCCACCGAGGAGTTCGGCCGTCGCGGCTACGAGGCCACCACCGTGGCCGCCATCGCCACCCGGGTCGGCGTCACCAAGCCCTTGCTGCACCACTACTTCGGCAGCAAGCAGGACCTCTACCTCGCCTGCCTGAACCCCGTGGGCGACCGGCTCCTGCACGCCATCCGCGCCGCCATGACCGAACACGACCCCGCCGCGCCGCCCACCGCACTGCGCGTCCTGCACGCCCTGTTCACCGCCCTGGACGGGCAGCGCGAGGCCTGGTTCGTCCTCTACGACGCCACGCTGCCGCCCGACAGTGATGCCGCCCGGCGTGCGGCGTACTACCGCCGCGCCATCGACGACCTCGCCGCGACCGGCACCGCCGACCTCCTCGCCGCCACCCGATCCGACGATCCGCTGGACGCCGACGCGCTCGCGTACGCCTGGCGCGGCCTGTGCACCGCACTGGTCCGCTGGTGGGTCAAGCATCCCGACCAGTCGCCCGATGCCATGGCTCAGCGCTGCGCTCGACTCTTCGCGGCCGGCCGTACCCTCCTCGCGGGGGTGGCGGACTGACGGGCTGCGGCGACTTCACATCTGGTCGCGCAAGAAGGCGGGGATGACCTGGCGGCTCGGTAGTCGACCTCCGCGGACCCCCCTCGCCGACCTCTATGCGCGGGCCGTCGCCTACCGACGTCGCGGGCGCGGGGAGCGCCACCTCTACACGGTGTTGTTCGACGTGTTGGCGGTGTGCGGTCCTTCGCCCTGTCGGGGGAGGCCGGTGCCGGTGACCCGATGTTCGGCAACCTTCGCCAGGCCGCTCCCCGTCGGCCTGTCGGCCTGGCGGGCGATACGGCCTCGAACGGCCGGCTGGATCACCGGCGGGCCCGCCTCGATCCGGCGCAGGACCGGGGACAGTCGGTCCAGGTCGGGACCTGTCTGGACCTGGCGCTCGTCCCACCAGTGGCGCCGGCGTCGCGCAGCGGACCGATGACGTCCTTGGCCGTGTCCGCGGACGTGGAACCGCCGAGCACGAACTCGAAGGGCCGATCGGCGTCGGCCGTGCGGTGCTCGCGCACGTAGGCGACGAGATCCCGCACCTCCGTCACCTCGGGAACATGCCCGTGCCGGGCCGTCTCGAAGAGAGGCACCGCGCCGTCCACCGCGCTGCCCGCCGCATCGGAGGGCGACGTGGCCAGAACCCGCCGATCCACACCGGCGGGCGGGGCCGCTGCACGGTGGCGGGCAGCAGGGTCACGTCCCGGGCCTCGTAGTGCCGGCCGAGGTGGTTCACCGGCTCGCCGGACCAGAAACGCCTCAGCAGCTCCAGCCCCTCGTCCAGCCGCTCGGCGAGCAGGCGTGGCTCGGTGGCGTCGCCGAAACTGCCGTACTCGTCCTCGACCGGACCGCCCAGGCCGGCGGCGAAGATCGCCCGGCCGCCACTGAGATGGTCCAGGGTGGCCACCTGGCGGGCGAGCTGCTGCGGACGGTACCGGGGGACCGGCTCAGCAGGGTGCCCAGCCGGACCCGGGAGGTCGCCGGCGCGGCCGCCGTGAGCAACATCCAGGGATCGCCGAAGGGGCGCCCCTGGTGGTGCCGGTGCAGCACATGGTCCCAGACGAAGAGCCCGTCCCAGCCGGCCTGTTCGGCGGCGCCGGCCACGGTTGCGACGTTACGGGGGTCGGCGAAGTCGCCGAAGTGGGGATGTTGATGGAGAAGCGCATCCCAGCAGGATCTGCAACCGGCCCCGAAGGGGCAGTCTATTCCGGTCGGTGCGACTTCACGCCGAGGCCCGGTCCGTCCACCCCGCCGAGCCGGCCCACACGCCGGTGAGCCCGCGCGTCAGGCAGTGCGGCGGACGAGGAGTACGTGGTCGATGACCTCGGCGGTGCGCCCATCCGGTCCGGTCGCCATCCGGCGGAGTGCGTCGGCCCGCTCGACCGTCCACGCCCGAGGATCCAGGCCGATTCCGGCGGCGACCTCGTCCGGGCTCGGGTACCGGATGTAGAACGCGACCGCATCGGTGGTGCTCATCGGGCCTCCTCGTGTCGGTATGCGCTCAGTCTCGCCAGGCACCCGGCGGCCCGGCACGGAAACTTGCGGATACGGCAAGCCGGCCTCCCCGGACCGTGAGTCGGCCGGGGAGGGGCTGACGCAGCGAGGCCGTGACCTTGAACCCCGTGCCGCCCCGGCCGGCGGTACGTCGCACGGCCGGGGGCGGCTTGAGCCTCGGTTCGGGACGAGGAGCGTCAGCCCGAGAAGGGAACGGCGTCGGCGGGGTCGGCGTGCCAGTTGGTGGCGATGGGCCGGTCGACCGTGGCGGTCTCGGGGAGGGTGAGGGTGACGGCGTTGGTCTCGTCCCCGGCGACCGAGAGGTGGAGCCGGTCGAACTGCTTGCCGTGGTTGTCGTTCGTGGTCTTGGGGTTGATGCCGGCGTAGGCGGCCCTGGAGCCGGACAGGACGACGTTCTCGCCGACGCTGTGCTCGGCCGGCGCTACCTCGGTGTCGGGGGAGGAGCCGAAGGAGGCGGAAGGGAAGACGCCCTTCAGGTAACAGGTGACGCCGGACTTGGCCTTGGCGGTGACGAGGTAGTAGCCGCCCGCCTGCGTCTCCAGGTTCACCTTGAAGGTCAGGTCCTTGGTTCCGCAGGCCCGCACGGTGTCGCTTCGGCTGTCGGCGGTGGCAGTGGCGGTCGCGGCGGCGGTGAGGGACACCGCAGCGACGGCGGCCAGGGCGAGGCGGGCGGAGTGGGCGGCAAAGCGCGAACGCATCGAGATCTCCATGGTGCGAAGTGGGTCGTCCAGCGATCTGCTGGGACGACCGAAGCCTGTTCCGCGATGCGTCCCGCCCGCCACAGAAGGCGGCCACTATGGGACGTTGGAACGCTGGAACGGGCCCTGACCAGCGCAGACGCTGACAGCTTGGAACGGCATGCCGGGACGCGGCTCCGAAGTTCGCCGCCCCGAGGTGCAACCCGCGGGTTGCGCACGATCGGGCCATGTGCAACTGTGGGGTTGCAGGATGTGGAGACCTCAAGAAGGAGTCCCTCATGAGCGAGGACCGGATCGAGCGCGAAACCCTGATCGCAGCACCCCTGGAGCGGGTCTGGTCGCTGGTGGCCCAGCCTGGGTTCTGGGTCGCCGACAAGGCGAGCCTGCCCGGCACCGTGGCGAGGGAGGGCGAGTCGATCGTGGCGAAGAACGCCGAGCACGGCGACTTCCCGGTGCGTGTGGAGAAGGTCGAGCCGCCGACGTATCTGGCCTACCGCTGGACCAGCGCGTTCCCCGGCGAGGAGCTGCGCGAGAACAACAGCACCCTGGTGGAGTTCACGCTGACCCAGGAAGGCGACGGGACTCGACTCCGTGTCGTCGAGAGCGGGTTCGCGGCGCTGGCCGGGTCCGACGAACTGCGCAGCCAGAACCGCAAGGACCACAGCGAAGGCTGGCCCCTCGAACTCGACGCGCTCAAGACGCGTGCCGAACAGCCCGCCACGTGACGGAGGAAAGCTCCGGCGCCGCCGAGGTCGTCGACAGCGTCATCGGTGCGCTGGCCGACCCGACGCGACGTCGGCTGCTCGACCTTCTCGCCGCACAGGGCGAGGCCACCGCCACGACGCTCGCCGGGCAACTTCCCGTCTCGCGGCAGGCGGTGGTCAAACACCTCGCCGTCCTGGACGCAGCCGGACTGGTGTCCGGCAACCGCGTCGGACGCGAGGTGCGGTACGCGGTACGGCCTACGGCGCTGGACACGACAGCCCGGTGGATGGCCTCGCTCGCGGCGGAGTGGGACCGACGGCTGGCCCACATCAAACGCGTCGCTGAAGCGGCGGAGCGCGATACCAGTCCGGCACCTCCCGACTGAGGGGAAACAGACCATGGACACGGCATCACTGCGCGGAGCGTATGACCGACTGCTCGACGTGGCGGCCGGGCCCGACCTCGGCGAGGCGGCCGACGGTGGGTGGGGCGCCGACCAGATACTGGCCCACCTCCTCAGCGTCGACGCGTCGATCGCGGCGGCCGCCCTGGGCGTCATCGCCGGCTCGCGGCCCACCTTCGACAACCGGATCTGCCTCGACACGTGGAACCTGAACCGGATCATCGCCGAGCACGCGGACCGGGCAGCCCTGACCGATCACGTGCGCCGCCAGGCCGTCCTCCTGTGCGACATCGCCGATCTGCTCAGCGACGAGGCCGCCTCGGTCCCGGTGCCGACGCTCCTCGTGTCCAACGGTGAACTGGTACTGGACCAGCCGGTTCCCCTGGCGAGCCTCATCGACGGCCTCGCGGAAGATCACGTGCCCCGGCACACGCAACAACTCCTCGACCTTATCGGTCACCCTCACCCGGTCACCGCGTCGCCATGACGGTGGGCCACCTTCCACTCGCCTTGCTCACGGCGGTACACCTGGGTGGCCCGCAGCGTGTAGCTGCGCGGTTCACCGTCGACCGAGGCGGAGGTGTGCTCGAGGCCGGCCGTGTAGGCCATGTCTCCCGACACGTCGAACGCCTGTAGCTCGAACACATACGAGGTGCAGTCGGAGAAGCTGCTCCCGAGGGCGGTGAAGAGCTGGTCGAGCTCCTGTTGCCCGTAGGCGTTGCGCCACGCCCCCAGGACACTCACGGGCTCGTCGCGTGACCAGAGGGCCCGGCGGGGAGCCGCATCTCCGTTGTGCAGCGCGAGCTCAGCCTCGTACAGGGCGGTCTCGACCCACCCCAGGAAATCGTCACGGTCGGTCATGCCTTCATCATGAGCCTGCGCGCACGCCAGGACCGCGATTCCGGCGAGCGGCACGCGGCCGCAGCACGGCCGGACCACTCGTCGCGCCCTCGGCAGACCCCCCGTTGTCGGTGGTGGGTGGAAGGCTGGACTCATGAACGGCGATGAGCAACTGCTGCGCGGCCGGGTCTACGGCCATGACCACGACGTCCCCGACCCGGGCCCCCGCCCGGGGCAGACATATGCCCACCTCATCGGCGGGCCGCTGGACGGACTGCTGCTGGACGTCACGGGCTGGACGCCGGACGAGATGGACGCGGGAGCCGCCCTGCCCACCGAACTCGGGCAGTTTCCCGGGGGCCGCGCGCTGTACGAACCCGGCCCGGACGAGCCGCGGACCACGGGCCCCGGAGTGGCATGCCGCTTCCATTACTGCGGGGACAGCCCCTGACCGTCCCGCATCCGGACGCGGCGCGTGCCGCACAACCACACTGCCTGTTGCGACAGCGCGCCACGCGTGCACCCCGCGAGGCATCCCCTGACGGGGTCGACGGGCAGCTCACCACCGAGCCGCACCAGCACACCACACGGAAGAGACCACATGCCATCCGCCGACGAACTCATCGGCCGCGACACCGTCCAGAACCTCATCGACGCCATCCAGACCGCCGCCCCGGACGCCGACCTCACGTCACTGCGCGCAGCCCCGCAGGAGATCGCCCCGCTGCCCCTCAGGGAACGAGCCGACCTGCTGCGAGACGCTCTCCTGACAGACCTGCCTGGCGACTACGCGGCACTGGCCCGGGCCATTCGCTCCGCCCGGGACCACGCCCCCCACTTCACGGGATGGCTGATCTGGCCGGTCACCAGCGCTCTTGCCACCCGCGCGGTCCAGGACGGCAGCGCCGCCGCCTTCGACGATGCGATGACGTTGCTGGCGGACCTCACCGGGCGTCTCACCGCGGAGTTCGCCCTCAGGACACTGCTGCTGCACGACCTGGACCGGGCCCTCGGCATCATCAGCGGCTGGACCGGATCGGCCGACGTCGACGTACGCAGACTCGCCTCCGAAGGCACCCGTCCCTACCTCCCCTGGGCGGTGCGGGTGCCGGACCTCATGGCTCGTCCCGGAGCGACCGTGCCCCTCCTGGACGCCCTCTACCGGGACGAGAGCGACGATGTGCGCCGCTCGGTCGCCAACCACCTCAACGACCTCGGCCGCGACCACCCCGACCTCGTCGTCACCACAGCCCGCCGCTGGCTGAACGACCCCGACGCCGCCACGGAACGCCTGGTGCGCCACGGACTGCGCACCCTCGTCAAGCGCGGCCACCCCGAGGCACTGGAACTGCTCGGCTTCGCCCCCGCGGCGCTCCGGGTCGACGGACCTCATCTGGAGCGCAGCACCGTCCCGTTCGGGGGCAGCGTCCGTTTCACCGCTTCGATCCACAACACCGGCGACGCCCAGGCGCGGCTGGCGATCGACTACATCGTGCACCACCGCAAAGCCAACGGCGGTCAGACCGGCAAAACCTTCAAACTCACCACCCGCACCCTCGCACCCGGCGAACAGATCCAGGTGGCGCGGGAGCACTCCTTCCGCCCGATCACGACCCGCCGCTACCACGCCGGACGGCACGCGATCTCCCTGCAGATCAACGGAGTCGAGACAGCCCGCGCCGATTTCGACCTGACCGACACGGACGCACCCTGACGCCGGGCTCGCAGCGCGGGCACATCCGTTCACGGCCGGGGCACGAGGAGGACCGAGCTGATAGCCTGCGATCTTCGCCGGTCCTCCGGACGGAGTCCCCCCGCAGGTCGCCATGCCCAGCCACCAGCAGCAGGTCTTCACCGCGCTCGACGCTCTGGACCGCACCTTCGCCTCGGAAGAGCCCTTCCCCGTCACCGGATGCACGTACTGCTACGGCGACCAGGACCTGCTCGACCTCTCCGGACCGCTCCACCGCATAGCCGACGATCTGGTGTCCGCCGTGGCAGCGGAGGTGCCCGATCACTGGGACGACTTCCCGCGTCTCTACCGCCGTCTCACGCCACGGATCATCCGTTCCGTCATCACCGACCAGTTGCACGTCGACGAAAACCTCATCGCCTCACGCTTGGTCCAAGCGGGCTGGACCACCTGGGAGGCGCCCCTGACCCGGGCCCTCGACGGGGTCTGGTCCGCTTGGTGGCAAGCCACGTTGCACACCCACCCCAGCCCCGTCCCCGTCAAGAACGTCCTCAGCCTCCTCACCGTCGCCACCGGCGCCCTGCGCCCCTGGCTGGACGCATGGACCGCCACCCGCACCCCGGCCGCCGACGCGCAACTGACCGACCTCATCGACGACGTGATGGTCGAGTTCGAGATCACCGAGCTGCACATGGGCTTCTACGACGAGTACCACGCCTCCCCGGAACTGCTGAACTGGCTCCTCACCGACGCACGCGCCCGCACCGACGACGCACGTCTCGACGACCCGTACCTCCTCGGACACCGGCACAGGCCGGCCCCGTCCGAGACGTCCTGATCACCGCGCACAGTCAAGGTCGCCGCTGGTCAGTCCCAGTCGGGTGCCGGCTGGTCGACTCGGCCACCCCGGTGGGGAGTCGGGATGTAGTCCTCGGCGCCCTCGGGCAGCTCGGTCACACACTGCTGCGAGCAGGCGTTGACCAGGAGAGGGAGCACGTCGGTGGCCACGCGCCGTGAGATCCACACTTGGTGAAGTCCGCCGGGTGCGATCGGGCGGGCACAGACACCGCAGTTGTCGATGGCGGTGGTGCCCCAGCGGCGGGGATCCAGGTTGCTCAGGTCGAGTTCCGTTCCAAGGTCCGGGGGAGGCGGAAGCTGTGGGAAGGGCGGTCGCAGTTTGTAGTTGCCGAACAAGGCGCGTGTGCTCACCGTGCTACGGGTCAGCTTCCGGCATCGAGTGATTTCGTAGGGGAACCAGTGCAGCCGGTAGGAGGTGTAAGGGGTGAACTCCTCCAGGTTGCCCATGGCCCCGATCTCGGGCGGAATCCGGACGAGGTTACTGCCGTAGAGCACAAGGTGCCTGACCGCGGTGAGCTTGGCGATGCTTGGCGGCAGGGTGACGATCTGCCGCCGCTCTTCGGGGCTGAGCTCGGTCAGAGGGCGGAACTCTTCGCGTCCGTCGGCGGCGGCCTCGTCGACGAGCTCCAGCAGGCGCTGCCAGCCCGGCGCGGAGGTGTCCTGCCGTTCGGCGTGGAAACCGACCCGGGCCCGCGGGTGCGGTGCCCACTGGTCGAAGCACGAGCACGTATCCGCCCTTCGGGCCCCACCCCAAGCATGGGCTGGGCTTGACGTGTCGCCCCAGCGGTTCACAAAGAGCGGCTGCTCTCCCTCAGCTGTCATGGACGCCAAGATACGGAGGCCCTGTTCTTCCCGCGAAAGGAACGTGCCGAGGGCTGATAGGGGGCGTGGATCGGGGGTACCTGCGTCGGCATGGCCTCGGAAAATGATCACGCTGAATCCGTACGAGCCCTGCGGCAACTGCGCAGGATGCGCACCTTCTACGCCGGGGGCGCCGTCTTGTGGGCCGCGACGGCTGCATCGGCGGGGTGGGACAACCCCGGGAGCCGGCAGATGTGGGTCTCTGTGCTGTTCCTGGTGGTCTTCGCCGCTCTGCTGGCCATGACGTCGTTGTGGCTGTGGCGTCAGCAGGCACGCCGTACGGACGAGCCCGTGCGTCATGCCGCTCCGCGGAGGACGACCTGGCGTCGCCACGCCAACGCCTGAGGTACGTGAACCTGCCCGCACCTACGGGTTCTGGGCGCCGCCCGCCACGCGTGTCGACTGCGACCGGTCGTGCTCTTCCGAGTCCGGCCGAAAGTCGCCCGGGCGATCACGACGAAGTTCCTCGTAGCGCTGCACATAGGCATCGAGCGCCTGGTGAACCGTGCAGCCCGACGTCTCGCGGATCGTCGCGATCGCGGCGATGCTCCGGTGCGCCAGGATGTCGTGGTCCACACTCGCGGGCAGTCGGTCCATGAGCGTGAGGCTACCGGGACGATGAGAGCGTTCTCCGCTGAACGGTCGAACCCTTTGGGCGCCCGCCCTGCCATGCCGGCACGGCGGGCGCCGTCATACCCGGTCAGCTGACGGGCGGGCGACGATCTGGACGCCGGCCGGGAGGCCGGTTCCTGGCGATCCACACCATCCCCTCGCCCGAAGGACGCCCACCGCGCACTGGAGGAGGCCATACGGGGACTGCGCCCAGGACTGCGAGCACCGCTGGAAAACGCTCCCCGAAGGGGATGGGGCCGGTCCGGCGAACGATCCGGAACACAACAAAGGCAAGGAGTCCTCTCCTTGCCTCTCCCAAGGTATAGCGCATTGGGGGGCTTGCGGCAAGGCCCCCGTGACGGCGCAGAATCGTCGACCGAAGCCACAACCTGCGGAAACGGGGACACGAGGTGCGTGTGTTGGGAATGAGGACCTGCTCGACCAGCGGTTCGACAGCGCTGGCGGGGCTGCGGATTCGAGCGGCCGGTGCAGGACGACGGAACACGGCCGCCTCGGAGGTGTCGCGATGACCGAGCAACTCGTACTGGACCTCCGAGAGGTTGACGAGACGCAGCTCGCGGTCGTCGGCGGCAAGGGCGCGCACCTGGGCACGCTGTCCCGGATCGACGGCATCAGCGTGCCGGGCGGCTTCTGCGTGACGACGGACGCCTTCCGGCGGATCATGGCGGACGCACCGTCGATCGAGGATCGGCTCGATCAACTGTCGCGCCTGGAGCCGGACGACCGGGAGGCCGTCCGAACGCTCAGCGCGCAGATCCGCCACACCATCGAAGGGATCGCCATCCCGGGCGACCTCGCGGCGGAGGTCGCCCGCGCGCTCGCCCAGCTCGGCGAGCAGGCCGCCTACGCCGTCCGGTCCAGTGCGACGGCAGAGGACCTGCCGACAGCCTCGTTCGCTGGCCAGCAGGACACCTACCTGAACGTCGTGGGGCCGCAGGCGATCCTCCAGCACGTCAGCCGGTGCTGGGCCTCGCTGTTCACCGAGCGGGCCGTGACCTACCGCCGGCAAAACGGCATCGACCACCGTACGGTCCACATGGCCGTCGTCGTGCAGCGGATGGTCTTCTCCGAGGCGGCCGGCATCCTGTTCACGGCCGACCCCGTCACGGGCAACCGGAAGGTCGCCACCGTGGACGCCGGCTTCGGGCTGGGCGAGGCCCTGGTCTCCGGCCTGGTGAACCCGGACGTCTTCAAGGTGCGGGACGGGGAGGTCGTCGCCAGGACGATCGCCGCCAAACAGCGTGCCGTTCACGCCCTGCCGGACGGCGGCACGCGGGACGTGGCGGTCGACGCGCAGCGGCAGGAGCAGCCGGCGCTGACCGATGCGCAGGTCGTGCGACTCGTGCAGCTCGGGCGCCGGATCGAGGCGCACTTCGGCAGCCCGCAGGACATCGAATGGTGCCTGATCGATGACGGCTTCCAGATCGTGCAGAGCCGGCCGATCACGACGCTGTTCCCCATCCCGGAGTCCGGCGACCAGGAGAACCGCGTCTATGTCTCCGTCGGCCATCAGCAGATGATGACCGACGCGATGAAGCCGCTGGGCCTGTCCCTGTGGAAGCTGACGGCCATGGCGCCGATGCGCGACGCCGGCGGGAGACTCTTCGTCGACGCGACTCGCGCGCTGTCCTCACCCTCGAGCCGCGACAACCTGTTGGATCTCGTAGGACGGTCCGATCCGCTGACCAGGGACGCGCTGGAGACCGTCCTCCACCGCGACGACTTCGTCCCCTCGCTCCCGGACCCCGAGCCCGGCGGCCGCCCGGCCGGGCGCGCGCCCGCCCCGATCGAGACCGATCCGGCCATCGTCACCGGGCTGATCGAACGCAGCGAGAAGTCCGTCGCCGCCCTGCGGCGCGACATCGCCACGAAGAGCGGACCGGCTCTGTTCGACTTCCTGCTGGAGGCCTTCGAGGAGCACAAGCGAGTCCTCACCGATCCGCTGAGCTTCCAGGCGATCATGGCGGGGATGGAGTCCACGTGGTGGCTCAACGACAACCTGCACGAGTGGCTGGGCGAGAAGAACGCGGCAGACACCCTCACACTGTCCGCCCCCGACAACGTCACGTCGGAGATGGGACTGGCGCTGCTCGACGTCGCGGACGTGATCCGTCCTCATGCGGAGGTGGTGGCGTTCCTGCAGAACGTCGAGGACGACAGTTTCCTGGACGAGCTGGCGAAGCTCGCGGGCGGGACCGAGGCGCGTGACGCCATCGAGGCCTATCTCGACCGGTACGGCATGCGCTGCGTCGGCGAGATCGACATCACGAGGCCGCGCTGGAGCGAGCGCCCCAGCACGCTCGTGCCGGCGATCCTCGACAATGTCAAAAACTTCGAGCCGGGCGCCGCCGCACGGCGCTTCGAGCAGGGCCGGCAGAAGGCGCTGAAGAAGGAACAGGACGTGCTGACCCGCCTTCGGGCTCTGCCCGACGGGGAGAGCAAAGCCGACGAGACCAAGAAGATGATCGACCGGGTCCGCACCTTCATCGGATACCGGGAGTATCCCAAGTACGGCATCATCAGCCGCTACTTCGTCTACAAGCAGGCCCTCCTGGCGGAGGCCGAGCGCCTCGTGGAGGCCGAGGTGCTCCGTGAGAAGGAGGACATCTTCTACCTCACGTTCGAGGAACTCCGCGACGTCGTACGCTCGAAGCAGCTGGACGACCAGCTGGTTCAGCAGCGCAAGGAGGCGTTCCGGTCGTACCACGCGCTCACACCGCCCCGGGTCCTCACATCGGAGGGCGAGACCGTCAACGGCGCGTACCGACGCGATGACGTGCCGGCCGGTGCCCTGATCGGCCTGGCGGTGTCCGGCGGGACCGTCGAGGGACGGGCCCGCGTCATCCTGGACATGGGGCAAGCCGACCTCGAGCCGGGCGACATCCTGGTCACGGCCTACACGGACCCCAGTTGGTCACCTCTGTTCGTCGGGATCGCGGGCCTGGTGACGGAGGTGGGCGGCCTGATGACCCACGGCGCTGTGATCGCCCGGGAGTACGGCCTTCCGGCCGTCGTGGGCGTGGAGCAGGCCACCCGGCTGATCCAGGACGGTCAGCGGATCCGCGTGCACGGGACCGACGGGTACATC
Organism: Streptomyces sp. NPDC093598; assembly: GCF_044764825.1. Taxonomy (NCBI): domain Bacteria; kingdom Bacillati; phylum Actinomycetota; class Actinomycetes; order Kitasatosporales; family Streptomycetaceae; genus Streptomyces; species Streptomyces sp. NPDC093598. The sequence continues at coordinate 81,640 of NZ_JBIWIV010000005.1, forward strand.
GAGATCCTGCCCTGACTCTCTGGGCAAAATGACGGCCGGTGGGGCGCAGCGAAATCCTGGTGCTGTGCCCCACCGGCCGTCAGCGACCTGTCACTACGCGGCCAGACGCATGGCCAGTTCCTTGGCGTGGGACTCGGCGGCCGCGAGGGAATCGGCGCGGGAGGTCTCGAAGAGGGGGACGAGGTCGGCCATCGCGGGCACGGTCGGGGCCAAGGTCAGTTCGGGGACGATGAACGTGACGTCCAGACCGAGGCCGGTACCGAGGGCCTGCTGCAGATAGGTCTGCACGTAGTCGTTGCCGTGCTGCGGGGTGCCCTCCTGATAGGAGCCGCCGCGGCTGGCCACGACGATCGCCGGCTTGCCGGCGAGTGAGGGGTGCTCGGTCATCGAGGTGCGGCCCACGGCGAAGACGTGGTCGATCCAGGCCTTGAGCGTCGAGGGGATCGAATAGTTGTACATCGGTGCGCTCAGCAGAAGCACATCCGCCGCCTCGGCTTCCTCGATCAGTGCGGCGCGCAGCGCGAAGGCGGCGCGCTCTTCGGGGGATCGGTCGGCGGGGTCGGTGTAGCCCGCGTAGTAGGCGGCGGCCCGCAGATGGGGGATCGGGTCGGCGTCGAGATCTCGGTAGATCACCGAGCTCTGCGGGTTTTCGCTCTCCCATGCCCGGCGGAAGGCGGCGGTCACCTTGCGGGAGTGGGAGTTCTCGCCATTGAGGGAGGTGTCGATGTGCAGCAGCGTGGCCATGACCGTACTCCTGAGGACTCATCGGGCCGCCCTTGCGTGGCACGCCCTGTGATGTCCTACAGCCTGCTCCCTCAAGCGCAGTTGAGGTCCACCCCATGTGATCCAGATCATCATGGCCCAGTTCCGTCGCCGTGCGGTCGCGAGGGGCGGCCCTCGCATGGACGGTGTGCTCAGGGGCACGAGGACTGCGACGTCCAGGACCGGGGAGGCTGCGTGTTCGACGGTTTCGAGCTGACGCGATGCGAGGGGAACGGGGTCCGACTGAGGGTGCGTCACGGCGGCAGTGGCCCCGCGGTGCTGCTGCTGCACGGTCATCCACGGACGCACGCGACCTGGCACCGCGTCGCTCCGCTGCTGGCCGCGGCCGGCCTCACCGTGGTCTGCCCCGATCTGCGCGGCTACGGGGAGTCCGACAAACCCGCCTCCGACCCGGAGCACCGTCCGTACTCCAAGCGCGCCATGGCCGGCGACTGCCTGGCGGTCATGCGCCGCCTCGGGCATGAACGGTTCGCTGTCGTCGGGCACGACCGGGGCGCGTACGTGGCCACCCGTCTGGCCCTGGACCACCCGCAGGCCGTGTCCACCGTCAGCGTGCTGGACGCCGTGCCGATCGGGGAGGCCCTGCGGCGCTGCGACGCGACGTTCGCCGCGAGCTGGTGGCACTGGTTCTTCCTGGGGCAGACCGACAAGCCTGCCGAACGCCTCATCAACGCCGACCCCGACGCCTGGTACCGCGCCACGAGCGAGCAGATGGGCGCCGAGGCGTACGAGGACTTCCGGCGTGCGATCCACGACCCGGCCACCGTGCACGCCATGTGCGAGGACTACCGCGCCGGCCTCGGCGTCGACCGCGAGCACGACGACACCGACCAGCGGGCCGGCCGGCGCATCGCCCGTCCTCTCCAGGTGCTGTGGGCCACCCAGGACGACATGGCCGATCTCTACGGCGACGTGCCGGCCGTCTGGCGCGCCTGGGCGGGCGACCGGCTCGAAGGGGGCCCGATCGACTCCGGACACCACATGGCCGAAGAGGCACCCGAGGCTCTCGCAGCGGCCCTGCTCGACTTCTGGCGGAGTGCCGAGTGGCACGACGGCCGGATGGGACACCACTGACGAGCCCCAAGGCCGTGATCGACACGACCGCGTGCTGGACCGCCGCCCGGCAGCTCATCGAGATGCAGCGGGACGGCGATCGCAGCCCGCGGGTCAGGCGCTCAGGGCCTGCTCGGTGGTGTCGTGGCAGGGGATGAGCGTGTCGACGCCGACCAGCTGCAGCACGCGCAGGACGGAGTGCTGGGCGCCGGCGATGCGCACCCAGCCGTCTGCGCCGCTCACCTGCTGGTGGGCGGTGACGAAGACGTTGATGCCGCTGGAGTCCATGAAGGTCACACCGCTGAGATCCGCGACGATCCGCGGCGGCGCCGCCCCGTCGTCGACGAGCAGGGCTGCGCTGAGCACGTCCTGGACGTCGTGGTCGATCTCGCCCCGCAGCGTCACGACACGGATGTCTCCCGCCATGCGGTGTTCGGCGTGGAGCCGGCCCGGCCGGTTCGCTTCCTCGATCTGGGTCACCGTCTCCTCGAATGTGCTTAGGCTTGCCCGGTCAGAACGTGCGCGACTGATTCTGCCCCACCGCCCCGGCCGGATGCACCTGAGCGGCTGTGCCGAACAACACCCTTGCGGCATGCAGGGCAGCGAAACGGGGTACCGGCGCGCGTGAACGGGGAGTGAGGGCGAGGCCAGTGGGATCTGATGTCGACGGTGACGGCTGCACAGCACCGGCGGAGGAGCACCTCATGCGTGCCGCGTACGCGCTGGGTGGAGACGACAGCTGCATCGCGGACGCCCTCGACCAGGCCAGTGACAACCATCACCTGCCCGTATCCGCCCGAGCGAGGGACCTCACCCAGCTGGTCGTCAGCGAGCTGGTCACCAACACACGCAAGTACGCTCCCGGACCCGTCCTGCTGGAACTGTGCATCACCGCCCGCACCGTGGAAGTCATCGTGTGGGACAGCGACCCGACGGTTCCCGCAGCCCGGGCCGCCGACCCCAGCAGAATCGGCCAGCACGGCCTGGAGATCGTGAAGGCCGTGGTCGAGGACTTCGACGTACAGCGGGAGCCTGTGGGCAAACGCATCACCGCCCGCATCGCTCTGGCCGACGGCCCCGACGGCGGCCCTCGCCGCGGAGTGGCGGCAGACCGCGATGGGGCGGTCGGTCCCTAGCCGGACCCCCGCGCGGGAACCAGCTCAGCAGCAGGCCGTTACGGCCCGATGGGTTCGGTCACGCCGAGCGCGTCGAGCACCGTGCGCACGTCGGCAATCCGCGTCCGCGCTGGTCTCTCCCTGCCCGAAGCATTGCGACGACAGCCGCGGCCTCGGCTCCGGCTCCCCGGATTCCGTCCGGGCGCGCAGCACACGCAGCGGAGTGCGCAGCGTCTTGGCCGCTTCGGCGGTGTGGACGAGGTCACGGTCCCGGCCCCGCCGCCGTGCCCGGAACGATCGAGACCCAGCCGCCGTTCCGCGTGAGCAACCGACGGGGGACCGGCCCGGCTACCCGGCCGCCGCACGCGTACCGGGCCCGGCGCGGCTGTCAGGGCGTTCCGAGGCCCCGCAGCAAGGTGTCGACCACGACGTCCGCCGCCCGCGCGGGGCTCAGTTCCGGCATGTGCCGGGACACGAGGTGCATGAGCTGGGGCAGCAGTGCGTTCGCCCACCCGTCAGGGAGGTCGGAGCGCAACAGTCCCTCATTCGTGGCGCGTTCGAGGAAGGCGGCGACCTCGCGTACGGAGGCGTCCCGACGGGCGCGGACGGTGTCGTCGGCGAGCATGCGGGCGAGGTCGACGGGCCAGGCGCGGTTGACGGCGATGATGTTCTCGACGTAGCGGTGCAACGCGACGGCCACAGGTGCCTCGCGCAGCCGGGCGTCCTCGATGGCGATCTCGATGGCCTCGAGGCGCGATGCGTAGATCGCGGCGAGGAGATCCTCGCGGGAGGCGAAGCGGCGGTAGACGGTGCGCCGGTCCACACCCGCCTCGGTGGCGATGCTCGCGATGCTCGCGCCCGGGTCGGCGGCGAGCATGCGTGCCCCGGTGGTCAGGACAGCTTCCAGATTGCGTGCTGCGTCGGCTCTCACCGCACCGAGTCTAGCCGTGCCTGTGGAACCTGACGCATCTAGCGCCTCGCTCATGTGAATATCTCACATGTAAGTGCTCTATTGATGTGGCAGTTAGCTCAGGCGCTCCGCGAACTGATCGGCACCCGGGTGCTCCAGGGTGTGGTTGGCGGCGGCATGATCGTGCTGACCTTCGCCCTGGTCGGTGACATCGCCGCGCTGAGTGAACGCGGTCGCTACCAGGGTCCGTTCGCTCGGTCTACGGCGTCGCCAGCATCGCCGACCCTCTGCTGGGCGGTGTCTTCACCGACCAGCTGTCCTGGCGGTGGGCCTTGTGTCTCGGCGGTGGGCGCCGGGTCCTTACTCGGCGTCACCGCTCTGACTGGTGACGAAACTGTCAGCCGAGCGCGTCACCTGTCAAGATGGTGACTGCGGGCAGGGGTCGGTGTGCGAGGCTGGACCCGCGTGGACGGATACGGACAAGAAAGGTGAAGCGCCATGAGCGATGTCGAGGAGAGGGCGCTGCTGGCGGGCGGCTGCTTCTGGGGCCTGCAGGAGCTGATCAGGTCGCTTCCCGGCGTGATCCGCACCCGGGTCGGTTACAGCGGTGACGACAGCAAGCCCCACCCCACCTATCGTGACCACGGAAAACACGCGGAGTCGATCGAGATCGCGTTTGATCCGACGGCTACCGACTACCGCGCGATCCTGGAGTACTTCTTCCAGATCCACGACCCGACCACGAGGAACCGGCAGGGCAACGACATCGGCCTGAGCTACCGCTCCGCCATCTTCTATCTCGACGACGAGCAGCGGCGCGTCGCTCAGGACACCATCGCCGACGTGGAGGCGTCCGGTCTGTGGCCGGGCGAGGTGGTGACCGAGGTCGTGCCGGCCGGCGCGTTCTGGGAAGCCGAGCCGGAGCACCAGGACTACCTCCAGCGCTACCCGGAGGGCTACACCTGCCACTTCCCGCGCCCGAACTGGCGGTTGCCCAGGCGCGGCTAGTCCAGGACGCCGACGTGGCCGGGAAGGGCATCGCCCTTCCCGGCCACGCGTCGTTTCGGCTTCCCTCCGTCGGGCTGTCCCCTGTTCGGTGAGCACACTCATGTGGTCCTATCACGCAGAAGTGCTACATTGAAGTGACAGATAGCGTCACTGCTCGGACCGTTCCGAAGAGAGACAGAGCATGATCACCTACGACCGGCTGTTCATCGGAGGCTCCTGGGTGGAGCCCAGCGTCCCGGAGCTCCTCGACATCACCTCGCCGCACGACCGGTCGGTGATCGGGCGTGCGGCCCAGGCGCGGCCCGCCGACGTGGACCGCGCGGTCGCGGCGGCGCGGGCCTCGTTCGAGACGGGTGTGTGGCGTACGACCCCGCCGGGGGAACGGGTCGCCGTCCTGCGGCGGTTCAACGCGCTGCGCGAGGAGAACGCGGAGAAGGTCGCGTACCTGATCTCGCTGGAGAACGGCTCGGCGGGATGGTTCACCCGGGCCGGTCAGCCGGGCCTGACCCGGCAGGCCAACGCCTACCTGAAGGCGGCGGAGGAGTTCGGCTGGGAGGAGGCCCTGGTGCCCTCCGACCCGGCATCCCCGGTGCGCAGCGTGGTGCGCCGTGAGGCGGTCGGCGTCGTGGCCGCGGTGATCCCGTGGAACTCTCCGTTCTCCTCGGCCACCGCGAAGATCATCCCGGCCCTGCTCGCGGGGAACTCCGTGGTCCTCAAGGTCTCCCCGGAGAACTCGCTGAGCATGGGCTTCCTCGCGGAGCTGCTGGAGCGGGTCGGATTGCCCGAGGGTGTGATCAGCGTCCTGCCCGCGGACCGGGAGACCAGTGAGCACCTCGTCTCACACCGGGAGGTCGACAAGATCGCCTTCACCGGCTCGACGCGGGCCGGCCGCCGCATCGCCTCGATCGCGGGTGAGCAGCTCAAGCGCGTCAGCCTGGAGCTGGGGGGCAAGTCGGCTGCCATCGTCCTGCCGGACGTCGACATCGAGAAGGCGGTCGCGGGCCTGAAGTTCGGCTCCCTGCTCAACAACGGCGAGTCGTGCATCGCCCAGACCCGCATCCTCGCCCCGCGCAGCCGGTACGAGGAGGTCGTGGCCGCGCTGAGGAAGCTGGTCGAGTCGCTGAAGGTAGGCGACCCGGGTGACCCCGACACCTTCATCGGCCCGATGATCCGCCCCGACCAGCAGGAACGGGTGCGCAGCTACATCCGGCTCGGCATCGAGGAGGGCGCCCGCCTGGTCACCGGCGGTCCGCAGATTCCCGCAGGCCTGGAGAAGGGCAACTACGTCACGCCCACGGTCTTCGCCGACGTCGACAACTCCATGCGCATCGCACAGGAGGAGATCTTCGGCCCGGTCCTGGTCGTCATCGCCTACGACGACGAGGGCGACGCCGTCCGCATCGCCAACGACTCCGAGTACGGCCTCTCCGGCGGTGTCTGGTCCGCCGACGAGGCACACGCCCTGGCGGTCGCCCGACGCGTCCGCACCGGCACCGTCACGGTCAACGGCGCCTCTGTGGCTTTCGACGGCCCGTTCGGTGGCTTCAAGGCCAGCGGCGTCGGCCGCGAGTACGGCGCGGTGGGCCTCGCGTCCTACACCGAGTACAAGACCATCACCGTCTGACGCACGACCCCGAAACTGCGCGTCACCGGTTTGACAGGTGACGCAAAGGGCGGCATGCTGAGCGGCGTCCAAGGCAACAGCGCGATTCCGAAGTGGAGACCGGTCATGGACGAGAAACTGTCGATCGACCCCGCCGCAGCCGCACGGCACGCGCGGTTCGGCAAGCTCCCCGAGCGCATCCGTTTCGAGGACATGGCCGAAGAGGCGGAGGCCACGCCGGGCGGCGGGGGAAACGCCTACAACCCCGAGGGCTCGTGGAAGCACTACTCGTGCCTCGCGCTCGACCTGGGCCTGTAGACCCGCGTCCCCTCCACACACCGGCCGGAGGGCGAGGTCAACCGTGCAACTCCGCTGCCGCACAGGGCTCGTCATGGCCGCCGAGCAGGCCCGCCAACAGCTCGCCGAGCAAAGGCTGACGCGAGTGCGTGGCTTGGGCGGGCAGCCGCCTCGCCTGAGGTGTGACGGGAGCACCCTGCACCTTCGCGGGCACCCCTGGCGTATCCGAGGGCCCTTCGTCCCCCTGAGCAAGAGTGAGGATCTCCATGAGGAGTGCCTCTTGCTGTTTCAGCGCCGCATGTGCGCCCTGCCCGATCGACGGATCAGTTCGACGGCGCGGCGGGTGAGGACTTCTTCCGTGCGCGGTACGCCGCCGCCTTGATCTTGTTGCCGCACGACTCCATGCCGCACCACTGCCGCCGCATGCCGCGGGAGCGGTCGATGTAGATGCGGGTGCACTCCGGGTTGCCGCACTCCTTCAGCAGCGGGACGTCAGGGCCGCTGAGCAGTTCGACCGCCTGCCGGGCCACGGTGGCCAGAGCCTGCTCGGGGGTCGCGTCGGTGTGCCGGCCCGTCAGGGTGAGCTGCGGTGTCGCGGGCGTCTTGCGTGCGGCGGCGTTCAGCACGGCGAGCGCCTCGCGGTCGAAGTCCTCACCGAGGCGACGGTTCGTGACGAGCCGGTAGATCACCTCGCGCACGGTGGTCGCCTCCCGGACGTCGTCCTCCTTGCCGGGCGTGATCGTGTCCACGAGCCCGGACTCCAGGTACCAGGCGTTCAGCCGCTCCGGCGTCACGAACATCTCGAACCGTGTCGAGCGCCGGGCGCGCAGTGTGGCCGCGAAGTCGAGGGCGGGGTGCCCGCAGACGAAAACATGGTCAAGATTCACATCACCATCCTGACAGGTGACTCCCGCACGGGGCAAGAATCGTCACCGCTCCGGGTGGTTCCGGGCCGTGGAGAGCGTGATCGTAACCCCGGATCGGGGGCGATGGCAGAAGTCTCGGCGCTGAGCTGGCGATGTCCCAGTCGTCACCGATGGTGGTGAAGTGCTCCTCGCCGACGTCCCCGGACTCGACGGCGTCCAGGGCGCGGATCACGGCGGCGACGCCGAGCACCTCGGCGACGGTGAGGTCGCCGGTCAGGGGGAGGCTCTGCGGGAGGTGGCCCAGCGTCCCTTCGGCCGACAACGAGCCGGTGGCGGGCTTGAGTTCGTCGGCGATCACGAAGGGGAGTGCCGAGGCCTCCGAGGTCGACGCAACGGGCAAAGCCGGGAAGGTGGTCGGGTGTGTCAGGCGTCCGCAGAAGGTGTCCAGGTCTGCCGCCCAACCCGGGCGGGTTCCGGCACTACAGCGCCGTCGGCGCGATCGGCCGGTCCAGACACACGTCGAAGCCACCGAAGCCGATCTCCGCCTAGTGGTCGGTGTGGATGCCGGGGTTGTACTCGGCAGTTCCCGCGCCGATGTGCAGCAGCATCGTCCAGCTCGCGCGGTCGAGCAGCCGGGGTTATGCCTGTCCCCGTGCCCGGTTCCGCTGCAACGCCGCCAACGTATCGGCGCCCACGCCAAAGAGGCCGTCGCTCATGCACCACACCGCCGACGCACTGGAATTCGGTCGCCTGTCGGACCGTAGAGGACGGTCGAATCTTGACCCTTTTGCGGGAGGCTGTTGAGAAACCCTGCATGAATTCCCTACCAGGGCCCTGTGGCAATGTCACGCGGACAACGCGTAATAAGGAATGAGTGCCGGGTACAGGGGAGGCGTTCGAGCATGATGGCTGTCGTAACTCACGTCGGTCGCGCCAGACCACTCGGCCGGTTCGTCGTTGCCGGTGCCCTCGGTGCCGGAACCTCGGTGCTCTTCGGTTTCGCCCGGTCCCTCTGCCACTACGGGTTCGACGCCGCTGCCACCCTTGTCGTCTTCGCCGCCGCCACCGGTACCGTGCTCGCGGTCGACGGGCTCGTACGCCGGCGCGCGGTGCCTCGATGGCTGCGCCGTCTCGTCATCCGGGGGTGCGTTCTGGGTCTCGGCGCGGGCGTGGCGCTCGCGGTAGCGGGAGGTGTCCTCCTGGCGGCCACCCCGGGGGTGGGTGACGCGGAGGCCCGGGTGCGCGCACAGGCCGCCGCACACGGGGTGAGCGAGCAGGATGCGGCCACGCCCCCGAAGGTCGCCGCGGCGCTGGTGGCCACCGAGGACGCCCACTTCTGGCACAACCCCGGCATCGACCCCGCCGGAGTGCTGCGCGCGGTGGTGTTCTGGGCACGCGGTCAAGGGGGCGACGGAGGGGGCGCCACCATCGAGCAGCAACTCGCCAAGATGCTCTACACCGACGGGCAACGCACCCGGCGCGACCAGTTGGAACAGGTCGCGCTGGCCGTCAAGCTCGCTCATGCCTGTCCCAAGGGCGAGATCCTGCGGATGTACCTGTCCACCGCGTACTTCGGCCATGGGTACTACGGTCTGGACGCGGCCGCACGCGGGTACTTCGAGGAGAGCCCCGCCCAACTGGACTGGCCCCAGGCCGCACTCCTCGTCGGCCTGGTCCAGGCACCTTCCGCCTACGACCCCCTCCACCACCCCGATCTCGCCGAACAGCGCCGCGCCGAGGTCCTGCGCCGCCTGGAGGCGGTAGGCGACCTGACCGCACACCAGGTCAAGGCCTTCGCCGCCGCTCCGTTGGATGTCTGAACGCAGGTCGCGAGACGGACAGCACAACCCTGCGGGCTGGTCGTGAGTCTTCTGACCGATCACGTTGTGATCGGAGCCACGAGGAGATCATCATCAACCCCATACGCAAGACCCTGACCGCCACCGCTGTCGTCGGTGCCGTCCTCGCGGGCGCGGCCGCCTGCGGAACGGTGGAGCAGCTGTCCGCCGGCAAGAAGCTCGACCGGGCCTTCGAGAAGCTCGGCAAGAAGAACACACTCTCCTTCGAGCTCGACCTGGACACCGACGCCACCTCCCTGAAAGCGCTGGACGCCGAGTCCGACCCCGCGTCCGGTGAGGAGATCCCGGACGAGGTCGCCGAGCTGCTCAGCGGCGCGAAGATCACTGTGACCGTGCAGTCGAAGAAGCCGCTCGACGAGTCCGGTGAAAAGGACCTCGTCGGCACGGCCATGAAGGTCAGCACCAAGGACGGCGACCTCGCCGAGTTCCGGGTGATCGGCGATTACACCTACATCCGTGCCGACTTGGACGCCATGGGCGAGATGATGGGCAGCCCCCTGCCGGACGCCGGCGATCTGCCCCCGGAGGCCGGGGCGATGAAGGACGTCATCGAGGGCAAGTGGGTGAAGTTCAACACCAAGGAGATGGAGAAGGCCACCGCCGAGGGCCAGGAGGCCGAGGGCACTCCCGCGCCCGCGCCGTCCCTCGACGCCAAGACGCAGAAGAAGCTCGTGAAGGCCCTCCGCGATGTCGTCGCCCGTGAGGTGGAGTTCAAGACAGCCGGCGGCGAGGACGGCACCGAGCATGTCACCGCGACGGCCCCCTTCCGTACGCTGATCACCGAGCTGCTCGGCGAGATCCGCCCGCTGGTGAAGGACCTGCCGCCGGGCATGGAGCTGCCGACGGACAAGGACCTGAAGGACGCCCCTGACGCCAAGGTGACGGCGGACTTCACGCTCGAGAACGGTGAGCTGGCCCAGGTGGACCTGGACCTCGCCAAGCTGGCCGAGACCGCCAAGGTCAAGAAGCTGGGCCTGACGCTGAGGATGCGCGAGGGTACCAAGCCCACCGCCCCGGCCGGTGCCACGACGCTCGACCTGAACGCCCTCATGAACGGCTTCTTCGCCGGACCGGCGCCGAGGGACGCCGAGTTCGAGGAAAGCGGTCTCGCCGACGAGGACTTCCCGACGGACGAGATCTGATCGTACGTACGGCGAGGACCCCTGGCAGGCAGTCGTCCTGGCGGGGGTCCTCGCCGCGTTTCGGCGTGTCAGCCGTCGGACTCCGGCGACGGGATGTATGCGCCGGGTACGTCGTTCGGGGCGTAGATCTTCTTCTCGCCGGGGTACGGGCGCGTCCAGTTGTGGGTCTGGTACCAGGTGAGGTGGTTCATCTGGGCCGGATTGGCGTAGTCGGGGACGGCGTGCGGGCCGGTCAGGTGCTGCTGGGACTTCCAGGCGTCCCACGCGGCGGCGAGGGACTTCCGGTCCGCCGGTACCTTCGCCGACGGTACGGCCGCGGCCTTGGGGTCCTGGGCGGCAGGGGTGTCCACGCCGCAGGACGGCGGGGTCTTCAGGCCGTCGGTCAGTGAGGTGCGGTTGGGCAGGGCGGTGAACGGCGTGTAGTCGGGGTGCCGGGTGAACGCGCCCCGCATGGGGGTGGCCGCGCTGTCCTTCTGGTTCATCGGGTGGATCCCGAGGATCTGCTCGATGGTGCGGATCATCGTGATCTGCGAGTAGAAGTGGCTGTCGACGGTGCCGTGCTGGGCCCAGGGGCTGATGATCTGGACCGGGGCGCGATGGCCGTCGACGTGGTCCAGGCCGGCCTGGGAGTCGTCCTCGACGACGAAGATCGCCGAGTCCTTCCAGTATGTGCTGTGCGAGATCTTGTCGATGATCTTGCCGGTGGCGAGGTCGTTGTCGGCGACCTGGGCGGCCGGGCTCGCCGGGCCACCGGTGTGGTCGCTGGAGAGCCAGAACATGTTCAGGTTGGCCGGGCCGTTCTTCTCGAAGTCCTGCTTCCAGATCTCGTACCGGTACAGGTCCGGCACGCTGGTGTCGAACTTCGGGAAGCCGGGCACCGAGACGCTGTTGAGCGAGGGGATCGGTGAGGAGGAGTTCAGGGGGTAGGCGGTGGCCTGGCCGGTCGCGTCCATGTTCCTGGCGTCGCAGTACAGGTTCTGCCAGTCGGCGCCGGACGGCTTGGTCAGGAACTGCTGGAACTCGCCGAAGTCCCGCACGCTCTTGCCGGCAGCCTGCGCTCCCGTCCACAGGAAGCCGGTCTTCTGGTGGCCGAGGGCGTCGTCCTCGGTGTCGTAGCTGCGCGTGTACTCGCCGGCCGAGGACTCGGTGTACTCGGGGTTGTCGGCCTGCATGAGCCAGTTGTGGCCCTCGGCGGAATTGGTGCCGATGTCGTAGGTGTTGTCGTACAGCCCGAACTGCTCGGCCAGAGCATGCTGGTTCGGCGTCACGTTCTCACCGAACTGCGTCAGTGACGGGTCTCCGTTGCCCTGGGGGATGTCACCGAGGACCTGGTCATAGGTGCGGTTCTCTTTGACGATCAGGAAGACGTGCTTGATCGTCGACGGGTCGCCGATCCGCGTCGGGACCGGCTGCGGTGCCGCGTGGCCGTGGCCCTTGGCCAGTGCGACGGAGCCGGCGCTCCATCCGTTCTGCTGGAAGACCTTGGCGGTCCGGGCCCGGATGACACGGTCGCTGGGCAGGGTGAACTGCGTCAGGCTGGAGGTCGTGTCATGGGTGCCGCGGCCGGCGCTGTCGGGGCGGAGCGCGTCGATGCCGCGGGTGTTGGAGACGACGACCTTCCTGCCCACAGTGGTGATCTCCGCGGGGAAGTAGTCCGTCGGGAGGAGGCCGATGTAGCTGACCGGCTCCTGCGGGGAGGTGTAGCGGTAGACGGCGACGGCGTTGGCGCGGCCGAGTGTCACCAGCAGGTGGCCGTCGTCGGTGAGGGTCACGGCGTCGGGCTCGTAGCCGACCGAGGCCTCCGGCCACGGCTGGGTGGAGATCGTCTGTACGACCTTGCCGTTGGCGGTGTTGATGACCGACACGTTGTTGTCGGCGGTGTTGGTGACGAACACCGCGCCGCGCCGGGCGTACACGGCGGTCGGGTGCAGGCCGACGTCGATGGTGCCGACGGCGGCGGCCGGGTCGGCCAGGTCGATGACGCTGACCGTGCCGGTGGTGGTGGCGCCGGTCTTCGGGTCGGCCGGCACCTGGGTGCCGTAGGAGTTGAGCGTGGAGTCCCCGGCCTTCGCGGGCCGTCCGCCCTCGTTGCCGACGTAGAGCTTGTCGCCGACCCGGACCATGCCGCGCGGGGCGTTGCCCACCGCCCAGCTCTGCTTCACGGCCCCGGTCGCCGCGTCGAGCGCCACCACCCGGTTCTGGCCGTTGACCGCTGCGTACACGGTGGAGCCGTCGGAGGAGAACACCGCCGCGGCGACCAGGGCCTGCTTGCCGCCGTCGGCCGGGATCGTGACGGTCACCGGGTCGGCCAGGGTGCCGTCCGGGTTCACGGTGAACTTGGTGTAGCCGTCGGCCTGGCCCAGCCACAGCTGCTTGCCGTCGGGTGAGTACGTCGGGCCCTCCTGGCCGACGGAGCCGCTGCCGATGCGCAGGTCGTCGGCGGCGTTGGTGCCGATACGCTGCTTGATCCGCCCGGTCGCGAGGTCCACGACGACCAGAGCGGCGTCGCCGTCGGTGACCGCGGCGGCGAGGTGGCTGCCGTCCGGGCTGACCGTCGACGACATGATCTTGCCGTCGTTGATGACGAGGCGGTCTCCGTACGGGGCGAGGTACTGGTCGGCGGAGACGACCTGGCCCTTGCCGGTGACCTGGCCGACCTGGTCGGTGCCGAACTGGCGGGTTTCGGCGACGGCGGTGCCGGTGGCCAGTGCGGCCGTGATGATGCAGGCGGTCACCAGCGTGGCCCGGCGGCTGACGCGTCTGCCCAGCAGGTCGTAGTACTTCTTCTCGGCCTGCCGGCGGCGGCGTGCTATCTCCATGACGTCATTCCTTCGGGGATTCGGGGACGCGGGGATTCGGGGAGTTCGGGGGGTGGCCGGAGAGGAACGGTTCAGGGAGCCGTGGTGGCCGGTGCGGCGGAGAGCAGGTCGACGTTGCCGTCGAACTGCCACAGCGGGTTCGGTGCGTCTGCGTTCGAAGTCCGCACCAGGAAGTAGCCGTTCACTTCCTTCGGTCCGTCGCCGTCGGCCACGAACCGCCCGTCCGCCGTGATGTCGAGCTGGTAGACGGCCGACCCGGTGGCCGCGACGCCCGGCAGATGCCAGGAGACGACGCACCGCCAGTCGTTGCCCGGGCCCCGGGCGCCGTCCTGGACACCCGCCTTGGTGCAGGCCGCCCCGGTTTTCAGCTGCGCCTCGGTGACGGCGGGCCGGTGGAGCTGATCGGTCTGCATGCGGTACAGGTGGGCGAACTCGGTGGCGAGCGAGCGTTGCACCTCGGCCTGCTCGATCCCGGAGCCGGTGGCCGTCGTCGTCGCCGCCACGACCGCGACCGTCACGCCGAGCAGCCCCGCGAGCGGCAGGGCGGCCATGGTGACCGCGCGGCGCGCCGAGCCGTCGTCGGTGGGGTTGGTGAAGTCGCGCCGCAGGAAGAGGACATAGGCCAGCGCCGTCGCCGTCACTGCCCACAGGAGGCTGACAGCGATGCCGATGAGGAGCGGGGTGAGCTGCGCCGGGCTGGTGAACAGGCCGTTCCAGGTGAGGAAGACGTCGCCGGGCAGGGCGAGGCGTACGGCGACCGGGAGCGGCAGCATCTGGGCGAGCTGCATCGCCGGCGCGACGATCGCCGGCAGCAGCAGGCCCATCGGGGAGCGCCCGAGTACGACCGACCCCAGGAGCCCGATTCCGGCGAGGGCCAGCGTGGGGGCGAGCACACAGGCCCAGGCGAGCAGGACCAGGCCGGCGGCGTCGCCCGGCGCGAGCAGATGGCCGTCGAGGCCGACCAACTGCTGGTTGCCGACGGCCACCAGCCCGCCGACCGTGCTGGAGACGGCCAGTCCGGCCACGAGCAGCAGGATGACGGTGAGACCGGCCAGTGCCTTCGCCGCGAAGATCCGCCGGGGTGAGCGGACGGCGACGAGGAGGTGGCGCCAGGTGCCGAGTCGGTCCTCGGAGGCGAACACGTCGCCGGCGACGACGGAGGTGAGCAGCGGAAGCGCCCAGGTGCCGGCGAAACCGAGCGTCACCAGCGGCCCGGCCCACCCGGTGGCGTGCATCCAGCGGCCGAAGAGGGTGTCCGTGGGGAGCGTGCTCTGCGTGCTCACCCCGGCCACGAAGAGCGCCGGCGCGATCCAGCACGCGAGAAGCAGGAGGCGGATCCGCCACTGGGAGAGGAGCTTGACGACTTCGAAGCGGTAGCCCCGGGCAACTGTGACGCGGCCCGATGCGGTGCGGTGCGCTTGCGCGGTGGGTACGGCGGTAAGGCCGGGGCCTGCGCTCGGGGGTGTGGTTGCGGTCATCGACCGGTCTCCTGCTGCTGGGCGTCGGTCTTTTGCTGCCGCTCGGTCAGGGCCAGGAACGCCGCCTCCAACGGGGAGACGACCGGGGCCAGTTCGCGCAGAGCGATGCCCTCGTGGACGAGCCGCACCACCAGATCGTCGAGGGCGGGCACCAGCGCGCGCACCACGAGCCCTTCCCCGCCCCGGCGTCCCGTGGTGTCGTCGGCCAGGCGGATTCCCGGCGTGACGGCGGCCAGCCGGCGGGCGCGCTCCGGGTCGGGCGTGGTCAGCCGGTAGTCGAGTTCACCGTTCTCGGCGGCCAGCTTGCCCAGCGGCCCGGAGAAGACGATCCGCCCGGTCGCGAGGATGGTGACCTCCGAACACAGGGCCTCCAGGTCGTCCATGCGGTGGCTGGAGAGGACGACGCTCGTTCCCTCCCGCGTGAGCCGGGTGAGAACACCGTGGACGTGCCTCTTTCCAGCCGGATCCAGGCCGTTGGAGGGCTCGTCCAGTACGAGCAGCCGCGGCTTGGTGAGCAGGGCCGCGGCGAGGCCGAGCCGTTGGCGCATGCCCAGGGAGAAACCGCGGGTGCGGTCGTCGGCGACGTCCGTGAGCCCCACCTGTCCGAGTGCGTCGTCGATGCCGGCCGACGGCGTGTCGTCGCCCCGCAGAGCGGCGAGCGCGGCGAGGTTCTGCCGGGCGGTGAGCGAGGGGTACAGCCCCGGCCCGTCCAGGAACCCCGCGACACCGCCGGGCGCCTCGAACGCCCGGCCCACCGGCGTGCCGAGGATCTCCAGACTTCCGCTGTCGGCCACGGCCAGGCCGAGGAGGAGGCCGAGCAGCGTCGTCTTGCCGGCGCCGTTCGGACCGACCAGGCCGTGGATCTGTCCCTGCGCCACATCCAGGTCGACGCCGTCGAGCGCGACGACATCACCGAAGCACTTGGTGATGCCGCGAGCCCGGATCGCGAGGTGTGAGTCCATGAGCCCCTTCTTTCGGAGAGCCTCATGGACCCTAGGAAGCGCACACGGCGCTGACGGGGATCACCGGTTGAACGGTTCGGGAACGTAACCCCAAACGGGAGTCAATACAGGCCTGCGTACCGCAGCAGGCGGGTGAAGCCTGAGCCGGTGTCACCTCGCCGGGGCATGCATGAGGATCTCCGCCGTATCCGGCTGGGTCGGCGGCATCGATGCGCTGGAGGCGAGAGTGATGAACGAACGAGCCGGACGGACGGGCGCCCACACCATCAGCGTCCCGGTCCTCATCGTGGGCGGCTCCCTGGTCGGCCTCGCGACCTCGCTGTTCCTGGGACGGCTGGGAGTGCCGCACCTGCTGGTGGAGCGTCACGCGGGCACCTCCATCCACCCGCGAGGCCGCGGCAACAACGTCCGCACGATGGAACTGTTCCGGGTGGCGGGTGTGGAGAAGGCGATCCAGGAAGCGGCCGCCACCCTGGCCGTCAACCACGGCATCCTCCAGGCTCCCACCCTGGTCGGCGACGCCGGCGAATGGCTGTTCAAAGACATCGACCCGGGCGGCGGACTGGCCCGCTTCAGCCCCAGCGCCTGGTGCCTGTGCAGCCAGAACGACCTCGAGCCGGTCCTGCTCGACCACGCCCGCAGATACGGAGGAGACCTGCGCTTCTCCACCGAGCTGATGTCGTTCGACAGCGACCCCACCGGTGTGACCGCGGTGGTCAAGAGCCGCGAGACCGGTGAGCACACCACCGTCCGCGCCGACTATCTCGTCGCCGCGGACGGCCCGCGCAGTCCCGTGCGTGAGCGACTGGGCATCGCCCAGAGCGGGCCCGGCGACCTGTTCCACAACGTCAGCCTCACCTTCCGCTCCCGCCGTCTCGCCGACGTCGTGGGTGACCGGCACTTCATCGTCTGCTACCTGACGAGTCCGGAGGCCGACGGTGCCTTGCTGCCGGTGGACAACCGCGAGAACTGGGTCTTCCACGCCCCCTGGCACCCCGAGCACGGGCAGACCCTGGAGGAGTTCACGGACGAGTGGTGCGCCGACCACATCCGCCGGGCGGTCGGGGTCGCCGACCTCGATGTGGAGATCACCGGCAAGGCCCCCTGGCACGCCGCCCAGCGGGTCGCCCGCAGCTATCGGTCGGGACGTGTGTTCCTGGCCGGTGACTCGGCTCACGAGATGTCCCCCACCGGGGCCTTCGGTTCCAACACCGGTATCCAGGACGCGCACAACCTCGCCTGGAAGCTGGCCGCCGTGCTCGACGGCTGGGCGGGGGAGTCATTGCTGGACACCTACGACGCCGAGCGCCGTCCCGTGGCCGAGGCCACCAGCGCGCGGGCCGCGGCCCGGTCTGCCGAGCACAGCCATCCCGGATTCGCCCCGCCGCCCGGAGCGGGCAGCGGTGGCCCCCGGCAAGGCATCCTGAACGTCGCCCTCGGCTACCGCTACCCGCAGGGCGCCGTCGTCGGCGCCGATCCCGCGGCCCCGGTGGTGCCGGAGGGCCTCGACCTGACCGGCGCACCCGGCACCAGGGCGCCTCACCTGTGGGTGCTGCGCGGTGACGAACGGATCTCGACGCTCGACCTCTACGAGCGGTCCCTCGTGCTGCTCAGTGACGCCGCTGAGCCGAACGCATGGCACGAGGCCGCCATCCGCGTCGCCGACGACTCGTCCCTCCCGCTCGAGTCGTACCGGGTGGGCACCGGACCTGGGGCCGACCTGGTGCCGGAGGACGCCGTCGACTGGGCGGAGCGCCACGGCACCGGCCCAGGGGGCGCCGTACTCGTCCGGCCCGACGGGTTCGTCCTCTGGCGGTCGCCGGGTCCGGACGCGGATGCCGAGGCGGTGCTGCGCCAGGTCTTGAGGACCGCGCTGGCAGTCGCCTGAATCATCGCGAGCCTCGGAGTGCTTCTGGGCCGGCACGGCGGAGAGCTTCGACCAGGCCGAGCTTCTCAGCCGGCGGGTGTACGGCGACCCCACCGAGGCCCGGACGCGCTCATCACCCGTGCGGGGGACTGCGTCGGGCAGGCCGAGGACTGCGCGGACGGCCCGGCCGCCGTCGCTCTCCTCGTGCGACCGCCACGCGCCCAGTCACTCACGTACTACATCCGAGTCGCGCGATGTGGGGGACGGGCACAGGATCGAGAAGCGCTGACGTCGCATTACTGCGGCCAAACGTTCACTTTCCCCTCCGCGAAGGAGATGTGCGCAGGATGACCACCACCTCCGAACGGGTTGCAGGCTCGCGGGCGCGACAGGCGTCGCACCATGTCTCCCAGTCCGTGTTCGACGGTTCCCGGCTCCGAGTCGTCCTCCTGGTCGACGTCCACGACGGGGCCCAGCAGGAGTTCCTCGAAGCCTACGAACAGCTGTGCAACCAGGTCGCGTCCGTCCCCGGGCATGTGAGCGACCAGCTGTGCCAGTCGATCGAGAACCCCTCCCAGTGGCTCATCACCAGCGAGTGGGAGAGCGCCCCGCCGTTCCTCGCCTGGGTCAACAGCGAGGAGCATGTGCGGATGGTGCAGCCGCTGCACAGCTGCGTGCGCGACACCCGCTCCTTGCGCTTCCACGTCGTCCGCGAGACCGGAGGCCCGGCGACGGGCACCGATCAGGCGGAGCGCCGGCTCCAGGCGGCGCCCAGGATCGGTGACGGTGTGATCCGGCACGCGCTCACCTTCACCGTCAAGCCGGGCAGCGAGGAGATCGTCGCCAAGATCCTCGCCGACTACGCCTCGCCGGATCCGCGGGTCGACGACACCACCCGGCTGTGCCGCACCTCGCTGTTCATGCACGGCAACCGGGTGGTGCGAGCCGTCGAGGTGCGGGGCGACCTGCTGGCCGCACTGCGCCACGTCGCCCGGCAGCCCGAGGTGCGGGCTGTCGAGGAGGCCATCAACCCCCATCTGGAGCAGGACCGGGACCTCAACGACCCCGAGTCCGCCCGGGTCTTCTTCACCAGGGCCGCGCTGCCGGCCGTCCACCATGTGACGGCGGAGCGGCAGCACCCGCAAGCCGAGCGGCACGCCCTGTACTACCCGGCCCGGCCGGAGCGCGGTATGGAGCTGGCCGAACTCCTCGCCCGTCAGGACGAGGCGGCGGCGGACGACCCGCGCAGCCCGGTCCTGCGCAGCACGATCTTCCAGCGCGACGACGTCGTCGTACGGCTGATCGACGTGCGCGGCCAACTCGAGGCCGCCGACCCCGTCCTGATTCTCGGTCTGCCCGAACCAGGGCAGGTGGCCGAGCTGACGACGCTCCTGGACGACGCCGCGAGCACGGACGCGTCCGCGTCGAGGGACGGCAGCTTCACGCGCCTGCTCGAGCTGGCGCGCATGGATCTCGTCACCGACCGCCGGGCGCCCGACGCCTGATTCGTCATCCCGTGGGAGAGCCCTTCCTGGCTCTCCCACATCGGATGCAGCACATCAACGGAGGAACCCGTGATCACATCTCGTCCCAGAATCGTGAGCATGAGCGAGGTCGAGCCCAACCGCCGACGAGGCGGTGACCTGCGCGCCATGCTCACTCCAGCCACGGTGGGCTCTACCAGCGGATTCATGGGAGTGGCCCTCATCCAGCCCGGTGACCGGATCGGTGAGCACTACCACCCGTACTCCGAGGAGTTCGTGTACGTGGTGTGCGGGCAGATGGAGGTGGACCTGGACGGCGAGCCGCACCCGCTCCAGCCCGAGCAGGGACTGCTGATCCCCATCAACATGCGCCACCGCTTCCGCAACGTCGGAGACGTGGAGGCCCGGATGGTCTTCCACCTCGGCCCACTGGCCCCGAGCCCGCCCCTGGGGCACGTCGACACCGAGGAAACCGGCGCCGAGACCGCAGCGGTGGGGGCGGAGGCGGCCGACCGACGTCAGGTCCGGTCATGACGAGACGCGTGGCGGTCACCGGCATAGGCGTCGTCGCTCCCGGCGGCGTAGGCATACCGGCGTTCTGGGACCTCCTGGCAGCCGGGCGTACGGCGACACGGGCCATCACCTTCTTCGACCCGTCCGGACTGCGTTCGCGGATCGCCGCCGAGTGCGACTTCGACCCCGCCGCCCACGGCCTGGACGCGCGGGAGGTGGAACGATGCGACCGCTACATCCAGTTCGCCCTGGTCGCGGGGGACGAAGCGGTACGGGACGCCGGTCTCGACCTCGACGCCGAGGATCCGTGGCGCATCGGCGTCTCGCTGGGCACCGCGGTCGGCGGCACCACCCGGCTGGAGAACGACTACGTCCTGGTCAGCCACGGCGGGCAGCGCTGGGATGTGGACCACCGGGAGGCGGGCCCGGACCTGCACCGCGCCTTCACGCCCAGCACGCTCGCCTCGACGGTGGCGGAGCGGTTCGGGGCGCGTGGCCCGGTGCAGACCGTCTCCACGGGCTGCACCTCCGGGCTGGACGCGGTCGGATACGCCTTCCACACCGTGCAGGAGGGCCGGGCCGACGTGTGCATCGCCGGCGCCTCGGACTCGCCGATCTCCCCGATCACCATGGCCTGCTTCGACGCCATCAAGGCAACCTCCCCGAACAACGACGACCCGGCCCGCGCCTCGCGTCCCTTCGACGCCGACCGCGACGGATTCGTCATGGGCGAGGGTGGCGCCGTACTGGTCCTGGAGGAGCTCGAGCACGCCAGGGCCCGCGGCGCCCACGTGTACTGCGAGCTCGGCGGATACGCCACGTTCGGCAACGCCTACCACATGACCGGCCTGACCAGCGAGGGTCTGGAAATGGCCCGCGCCATCGAGGACGCCCTCGACCACGCACGGCTCGACCCGACCGCGATCGACTACGTCAACGCGCACGGCTCGGGCACCAAGCAGAACGACCGCCATGAGACCGCCGCGGTCAAACGGGTGCTGGGCCCGCACGCCTACGACACCCCCATGAGTTCCATCAAGTCGATGGTGGGTCACTCCCTGGGCGCGATCGGAGCCATCGAACTCGTCGCCTGTGTGCTGGCCCTGACCCACCAGGTGGTACCGCCTACCGCGAACTACGAGACACCCGATCCCGAGTGCGACCTGGACTACGTCCCACGCGTCGCCCGCGAGCGCAAGCTCGCCGGCGTGCTCTCGGTGGGCAGCGGCTTCGGCGGCTTCCAGTCCGCGGTGGTCATGAACCGGCCGAGGGAGAAATCACGATGAGCGAACCCCGTCCGCGGCGCGCGGTCGTCACGGGAATCGGTGTGATCGCGCCCAACGGAGCCGGCACCGAGACCTTCTGGAAGTCCACCAGGGAGGGCATCAGCGTCCTGGACCGGGTGACCCGAGAGGGCTGCGAACATCTGCCACTGCGGGTGGCGGGCCTGGTGCGCGACTTCGACCCGTCGGCAGCGATCGAGGAGCGCCTCCTGGTTCAGACCGACCGGTTCACGCACTTCGCGATGGCCGCGGCCGACCTCGCGCTCGACGACGCCCAGCTTCACCGGCCCGAGACCGACGGCGCGCCGTTCTCCGTGGGTGTGGTCACCGCGGCCGGTTCCGGCGGCGGCGAGTTCGGACAGCGCGAACTCCAGCAACTGTGGGGCAAGGGCAGCCGCTTCGTCGGCCCGTACCAGTCCATCGCCTGGTTCTACGCCGCCAGCACCGGCCAGATCTCCATCCGCCGCGGTTTCAAGGGGCCCTGCTCGGTCGTCGCCGCCGACGAGGCCGGCGGCCTGGACGCCCTCGCCCACGCGGCGCGGGCCGTGCGGCGCGGCACCGATGTGATCGTGGCCGGGGCGACCGAGGCGCCGATCGCGCCGTACTCGGTGGTCTGCCAACTCGGCTATCAGGAGCTCAGCACGGCCGACGACCCGACCCGCGCCTACCGCCCGTTCACGTCCGCGGCCTGCGGGTTCGTGCCCGCGGAGGGTGGCGCCATGGTCGTGGTGGAGGCGGCGGACGGGGCCCGGGCGCGGGGCGCGCGCGTGCGGGCCCACCTGGCCGGGCATGCGGCGACCTTCACGGGAGCCTCCCGTTGGGAGGAGTCCAGGGAAGGTCTGGCCCAGGCCGTCCGGGGAGCCCTGGCGGAGGCCGACTGCGCCCCCGAGGAGATCGACGTGGTGTTCGCCGACGCCCTCGGCGTTCCGGAGGCGGACCGCGCGGAGGCCCTGGCCATCGCCGACGTGTTCGGAGCCCATGGCACCCGTGTGCCCGTCACCGCGCCGAAGACCGGGATCGGCCGGGGCTACTGCGCGGCGCCGCTGACGGACGCCGCGGCGGCGGTGCTCTCGATGGAGCACGGCCTGATCCCGCCCACCCCCAACGTCTTCGACATCTGCCACGACCTCGACCTCGTGACCGGCCGGGCCCGTGCCGCCGAGGTACGCACGGCGCTCGTTCTGAGCCGGGGTCTCATGGGGTCCAACTCGGCGCTGGTGCTGCGGCACGGCGCCACCGACGCCTCGTAGTGAGGCGTCGCGGAGCAGGAGAGAAAGGAACGGCATGACTGACCGCATCACTGTGGAAGAGCTGGCCGAACTCATGAAGAAGTGCGCCGGTGCCACCGTCAGCCCGGAGGAACTCCGCCGCGAGGGAACGGTCTTCGAGGCCCTGGGCGTCGACTCGCTGGGCCTGCTGGGCATCGTGGGCGAGCTGGAGAACCGGTACGGCACGCCGATGCCACCCGACGCCGAACGCTCCAAGACGCCCGGGCAGTTCCTCGACCTCGTCAACAGCGCCCTCATGACAGGAGCGTGAGATGACCGGACACACGCAGAACGAGATCACCATCGCGGCGCCTGTGGACCTGGTCTGGGAGGTGACCAACGACCTCGAGAACTGGCCGCGGTTGTTCAGCGAGTACGCCTCCGTCGAGATCCTCTCCCGGGAGGGCCGCAAGACGACCTTCCGGCTGACCATGCACCCGGACGAGAACGGCACCGTGTGGAGCTGGGTCTCCGAGCGCGAACCGGACCGCGACACGCTCACCGTGAAGGCCCGCCGGGTCGAGACGGGGCCCTTCGCGCACATGGACATCCACTGGCGGTACGAGGAGGTACCGGCCGGCACCCGGATGGTCTGGACGCAGGACTTCGCGATGAAGCCGGAGGCGCCGGTCGACGACGCGTGGATGACGGACAACATCAACCGGAACTCCGCGATCCAGCTGAGCCTGATCCGCGACCGCATCGAGAAGATCGCCGCTGAGCGCGGTGCGAGCAGCGGTCTGACCGACTGAGCCGGACGGAGGACAGCCCCATGCACCAAGCTCTGATCGTCGCCCGGATGGCCCCGGGATCGGCACCCGACATCGCCAAGGTCTTCGAGGAGTCCGACCGCGGGGAGCTGCCGCGGCTCGTCGGAGTCACCCGGCGCAGCCTTTTCCAGTTCGGCGATGTGTACATGCACCTGATCGAGTCCGAGCGTGAGCCCGGGCCCGCCATCGCCGAGGTCACCGGGCATCCCGAGTTCCAGGACGTCAGCAAGCGGCTGGCCGCCTACGTCAGCGCGTACGACCCCCAGACCTGGCGTTCCCCGAAGGACGCCATGGCGCAGCGCTTCTACCTCTGGGAGCGCGAGCCGGTCGGCTGACCGCCGTCGGCCGTCACCGGTCGCCGGGTCCGCGACGCCGCGGGCCGGGCGACCGGTGGTCCGCGGATCAGCCGGGGACGTGGCAGTCGAACGCGTGCAGATACGGGTTGACCGGGCTGATGTCGTCGATGACCAGGCCCGCCTCCGTCAGCCGGTCCACCATGCTCTGGGTGGTGTGCTTCGCCCCGCCGACGTTGAGGAGCAGCAGCAGGTCCATCGCGGTGCTGAACCGCATCGAGGGCGAGTCGTCGACGAGGTTCTCGATGACCACCACCCGCGTCCCGGGGCCGCCGGCCTCGCGGACGTTGCGCAGCGTGCGGGCAGTGCTCTCGTCGTCCCACTCCAGGATGTTCTTGATGACGTAGACGTCGGCCTTCACCGGGACGGCCGTCCGGACGTCGCCGGGCACCACCTGCGCGCGGTCCGCGAGGTCGCCGCCCGCCCGCAGCCTCGGCACGGCGTTCTCCACCACCCGGGGAAGGTCGAGCAGCGTCCCGTGCATCGCGGGGTACTTGTCCAGCAGGCTCGCCACCACGTGCCCTTGGCCGCCGCCGATGTCCGCGACCGAGGCGCTCCCCGTGAGGTCGAGGAATTCCGCGACGTCGCGCGCCGACTGCACGCTGGAGGTCGTCATGGCGCGGTTGAAGACGTCGGCCGACTCCGGGGCGTCCTCGTTGAGGTAGGGGAAGAACTCCTTGCCGTACAGGTCCTCCACCACGTTGCGGCCGGTGCGCACCGCCTCGTCCAGCATCGGCCAGACGTCCCAGGTCCACGGCTCGGTGCACCACAGCGTGATGGCGCGCAGGCTGTTGGGGTCGTCCTCGCGCAGCAGCCGGGAGACATCGGTGTGCGCGAACGTCCCGTCCGGGCGTTCGGCGAAGACGCCGTAGCAGGACAGGGCCCGCAGGAGCCGCCGCAACGGGCGGGGTTCGGTCTTCACCGCGGCCGCGATGTCCTCCACGGCCATGGGGTCGTCACCGAGGGCGTCGGCGACGCCCAGCCGGGCGGCCGCGCGAAGGGCGGCGGCACATGCCGCCCCGAAGGCGAGTTCCCGCAGCCGCATGGACGGCGGAGGGGCAGGCTGAGCGGTCGTCATGTGCCGCCTTTCTTCTAGTGTCGCGTGAAGCACGAGGGTCACCGGACCTTCGTGGGTTTCCTGTGTTCAGGCAGGGCAACGGCGGACGGTCAGCACAGGCCGGCGGGCTGGGACGACCGGCAGGAGTTGCCCTGGAACGTGTTGCCCTTACCGGGTTCCGTGTTGACCAGGTCTGCCGGCGAGTTGCCCTTCAGCAGGTTGTCGCTGATCCGGTTCCGCTCACTGGTCGTGCCCACGAGGCTCTTGAACACGACGATGCCGCCCGACAGCGGGGACTTGCCGACGTTGTCCCTGATCACGTTGTGGATGACCAGGTTGTCGTCGGCGCCCGTCAGGACGATGCCGGATCCCTGCAGGGCGTCCAGCCGCGCGGTCTTCGGGCAGAACTTGTTGTTGCGCTCGATGAGGTTCTCGCGCACGGTCACCAAGCCGGCCTTCGGCTTGTTCTCGTCGCCGACGACGAAAACCGCCGCGCAGTTGCCCGTGAGGCGGTTGCCCGCGACCGTCAGGTTGCGCAGGCGGCGGACGGTGACGCCGATCCGGTTGCCCTCCAGCCGGTTGTGCTCCACCACGGTTCCCTCGGTGTCCGTGGCACCCTGCTCCTCCTTCACCGTGTTGGCGAGGAACAGGCCCGCGTCACCGTTGTCCCGGGCGGTGTTGTAGCGGAACACACCGCGGACCGAGCGCTCCGTGGCGATGCCCCACACCCCGTTCCTGACCGCGGTGACGTTCCGCACGGTCAGCCTGTCGGCCTCATCGGCATAGACGCCGGTCTTGCCGAAACCGGCCACCGTCAGGGAAGCGATGGTGACACCGTCGACGTTCCGGTCCTTCGTGCCCACCACGCAGATGCCGTTACCGGCCGCGGCGCAGCTGTTGGCGGCCTTGACGGCGCCCGATCCGGCGCCCGGGGCGGTGGTTGCGGTGCCCGTGCCCGCCGCCGGCTCGAGCACCGTGCCGCGGCCCATGCCGAGCAGGGTGAGCCCGGGCGTGGTCACGTTGACGCTCTCGCGGTGGGTGCCGGACTCCAGCAAGACGGTGTCGCCCGGCCGGGCGCTGTCCACCGCCTTCTGGATCGATTCCCCGGGTTTCACCAGATGGACCCTGTGGGCGGCGGTCGGCGGAGCGGCGCCGAGGCCCGTGCCGAGCAGCGCCGCCATGCATGCCAGATGTGCGATATTGGCTTTCTTCATATTTGGCAGGTTATGGGCACAAAGGTCATGAACCAGTGGGATGGGCCATCCGGCGGCGTGGCTCCCACCCAGCCGCCGCGACTCACCACCGGGTGAGTCAGGCCGGGCCGGCCACGGTGAGCGCGGGCAGCGACGGCGTCCGTCATGGGCCGTCGGTGTGTGGAAGGGTGGACGTGAGGTGACGACTGACCCAGGGAGCTGGGCACGGTGTGGATCTTGTACTGGTCGCCCGGGCTGTCCGCTGAACGGGCTGCTGACCTGCAAGGGGACTGCCGTAGGGGCTGCCGAGGCAGGCGGGTGCGCCGGAGAGATCGACAGGCCTGAGGGGCGAATGTGATGAGCCGAGCCGATCAGCATGCGGAGCAGGCGGGTGATCTGGAGGAGGCGGAATCCGGTCCCAGCGGCTTGATGGAACTGCTGGGGGTCGCCGCGGTGCTGATGGAGGCCGACGGCCGGATCGACATGTGGAGTCCGCAGGCCGAGGAGCTCTTCGGCTACACCGGTGACGAAGCGGCCGGGCAGTACGCGGCCACCCTGCTTCTCCACCCGGAACACCGGGAGGCGGGGATCGCACTGTTCGCCGAGGTGATGGAGACCGGCCGGGGCTGGGCCGGATCGTTTCCCGTCCGGCACAAGGACGGCAGCACCCGGACGGTCGAGTTCCGCAACATGCGGCTGACGGACAACCTCGGAGACCACTACGCGCTGGGGCTGGCCACCGACAGGGCCACGGTGCGGCAGGTGGAGCGCAAGGTGGCCCTGTCCAGCCAGCTCGTCACCCAGGCGCCGATCGGGCTGTCCGTCATGGACACCGAGATGCGGTACGTGGCCGTCAACGGGGCCATGGCCTCGATGCACGGCGTTCCCGAGGCCGACCACGTGGGCCGCCCCTTCCGCGAGATCCTGCCCGGCGCGCCCTTCACGACCACGGAGAACCAGATGCGGGAGGTCCTGCGGACAGGTCGGCCCCTGGTGGACCAGCAGGTGGTGGGCCGTACCCGCGCCGACCCGGACAACGACCACGCCTGGGCCGTGTCGCTCTACCGACTGGAGGACCACAGCGGGCACGTGCTGGGGATCGCCAGCGTGGTGGTCGACGTCACCGACCGGTACCGGGCCGCCAAGGCAGCCGACCGGGCCCAGCAGCGCCTGCGCCTGATGGCCGACGGCTCAGCTCGCATCGGAACCACCCTGGAGGTGGAGCGGACCGCCGAGGAGCTGGCGGACGTCCTGGTGCCCGACCTGGCCGACATGGTCGCCGTGGACATCCTGGACTCCGTCCTGCAGAAGGGCCGCCCGGACGTCGGAGGGGGCCCGGCGCTGTTCCGCGCCCTGGCGGTGAAGACCGCCTACCCCACCGATGCCTCCCAGGCGATCATTGCGCCCGGCCATCTCACCACCTATCACGCCGACCATCCGGCAGCCCACTGCCTCCGCACCGGCAAGCCCCTGCTGATCACCCACTTGGACAGCGGCGAGCTCAGCCGTATCGCTGCCGACGACGCCGCCGCCGGTCTGCTCGCCCAGGCCGGCGTCCATACCGACATGGCCGTCCCTCTCATCGCCCGCGGACAGATCATCGGCGTGATGGGCCTGGCCCGCGCCCGCAACCCGCAGCCCTTCGACGAGGACGATCTCACCCTCGCCTGCGAGCTGGCCTCGTCCGCCGCGCTGAGCATCGACAACGCCGTCCTCCACCAGCACATTCGCAGCGCCGCCGAAACCCTGCAACGCAGCCTGCTGCCCCAGCCCTCGCCTCGCCGCCCCGGCCTGGAGATCGCTGCCCGGTACCGGCCCGCGCAGGCCTTCAGCGAGGTCGGCGGCGACTGGTACGACATCATCCCCCTCAACGGTGACCGAACCGCCCTGGCAGTGGGCGACGTCATGGGCAGCGGTATCCCCGCCGCCACCGCCATGGGCCGGCTGCGTACCGCCACCTCCACCCTCGCCGACCTCGACCTCGCCCCGAGCCGGATCCTCACTCACCTCGACAAGATCACACAGGGCCTGGACCCCTACCTCGCCACCTGCGTTTACGCGGTCTACGACCCACAGCACCGGCGCTTGCAAGTGGCCTGCGCCGGACATCTGCCCCCGGTTCTGGTGCGGGCCGGCAGACCACCGGAGCTGCTCGACCTGCCCACCGGCACCCCGCTGGGAGTGGGCGGTGGCTTCTTCGAGACCTCCGAGCTCGAGATGAACCCCGGCGATCAACTCGTCCTGTACACCGACGGACTGGTAGAGACCCGCGACGACCCCATCGACAAGCGTCTGGACGCCCTCCTGCGCCTGCTGTCACCGCCGTACCGCTCGGCGGAGGAGACTTGCGACCGGCTGCTCCAGCAGCTCCGGAGTCCCGCCGACCATGACGACGTCGCGCTGCTCATCGCCCGGGCGGAGCCCCTGACGACGCTCTGAGTGAGGGATGAGCCCCGGGCGCATTCGCGCAGGGGGCACAGCCGTGTCCCATCGAGCAGCGCGTCGTGTCCGTCACCGCTCGGCGGGATCCGGCCGGACCGGCAGCCGCCTGGGTGAGCTCGGCATCCGATCATGCGGCTGGGCCGGGCCCGGTGGTGGTGAGCAGGAAGACGACGAGGCGGCGAGGTCCGATGACCGGCAGCGAATGGCCCGGGAGCGTTTTCCTCACAAACCTTGCCGTGGCAGAACGCTTCAGTCACGCCCTCTCCGTCGCGCAACCGCGCTCCTGGAACGACTTGGTAGGGTGCGCAAGTTGCCCCGCTCGGAGAAGCATGGCGGCGCACACGGGGAGAGGGGCCGGGCGACCATGCAGGTGTCAGAGGTCCCGCGTGCGGTGGCCGCGGCCAAGTCGACCGCCTCAGCACTTGGCCTGACAGCCGACGACGCGATCGTTCTACATGACTCGAACAAGCTCACCCTGCGTCTGCTGCCTTGTGACGTCCTGGCCCGAGTGGCACCCGTGGCGCAACAGGTCGCACAGTTCGAAGTCGAGCTTGCTCAGCGGCTCGGCGAGGCCGGGTGCCCGGTGGCTGCTCTCGAGCCACGAGTGGAGCCACGTGTCTACGAGCGTGATGACTTCGTGGTCACGTTCTGGACCTACTACGACTCCGTGACCTCGCGAGGAGTCTCACCAGCCGACTATGCCGAGGCGCTGGAGCGCCTGCACTCGGGCATGCGCACGCTCGATGTCGCCACGCCGCGATTCACGGATCGGGTTGAGCAGGCTCAACGACTCGTGGCGAGCCGCGATGACACTCCGGCGCTTGCCGACGCGGACCGGGAGCTGCTCGGCGACACGTTACGAAGCCTGAAGCGAAGGATTGGTGAGCGCGGCGGCGCCGAGCAGCTGCTGCACGGCGAGCCGCACCCTGGCAACGTGCTCACCACGAAGGACGGGTTGTTGTTCGTAGATCTTGAGACGTGTTGCCGTGGCCCCGTCGAATTCGACCTCGCCCATGCGCCTGAAGAGGTCAGCGCCCACTATCCGGGTGTCGATCAAGACTTGCTGCGCGAGTGCCGCATGGTCGTGCTGGCGATCGTCACGACGTGGCGCTGGGATCGAGGCGACCAGTTCCCGAACGGCCGCCGGCTCGGCACGGAGTGGCTCAGCCAGATCCGGGCAGCACGCGATCGCAACGGCTGGACCACACATGGCTGATGGCGGACCTTCCAGGACGGAGCCCGCTGGCTGTTGATGTCGAGGACCGGGGCTCATCTTGCGCACCGCGACGGGTGCCCTGCGGTGCTCGAAATCGGATCGTCTGCGGCTCCTGGTCAGCCGTAGGGTGCGGCGATGGACCGGAGCGCCTGGCACGACAAGTACAACGGCACCCAGCTGTTCGAGTTCGTGGGCTCCGACGTGCTCCGTGAGCGCGAGACCGAACGATCGGACTGATCTCCTTCGGGCCGTGCGAGCGAGCCTCGGGCGCGGCGCATATCGCTTGACCTTGCTTTCTCTTTGCGATTGGCTGCGGACTCGACCTTTCATGATCCGGGGGGATCCATATGAGCCGCACGATCCGTGCCGCCGTCCACACCATCGCCGTCGCCGGTCTCGCGCTCGGCCTCAGCTCCTGTTCCGCAGCGGTCGACGAGGTCGACAAGGCGGTGGACACGACGTATGAGGTCACCTACGAGGTGACGGGGAAGAACATCGACTCGATCGAATTCCACGGCGGCGGTGGCAAGGCCATGAAGCCGAAAGTCGATTCGGTGTCGAAGCCCAAGCTGCCCTGGAAGAAGACGGTTACGCTGCGGGGCATCATGCCGGCGGCTGTCATGCCGGTCGCCGCGGACCCCGAAGGTTCCCAGGTCGCCTGCAAGATCACCCACGAGGGCAAAGTGCTCGACGAACAGAGCGCCAAGGGGCTGGTGACCGCCGGCGGGTGCACCGCAGCATCCCCGATCACGGAGTAGCCCTCGACGGCCCGTCCTGCGTAGCGAGTCCGAACGCGCTGCGATGTCGTCCTGAGGCCCGGACGCTCAGACCGAGAGCCGCAAGACGGTTGTCACAGCGCTCGTTTCCCAGTCGGAAGGTCAGCTGTCGGCCAGGGTGCGGTCGAGGAGGGGGAGCAGGCGGTCCCAGTGGCGCTGTAGTGCCGAGGGGTCGAAGGCGTCGGTGTCGGACATGGTGAAGCCGTGGACGGTGCCGGGGTAGATCTCGGAGGTGTAGTCGACACCTGCGGCATCCAGCGCGCGGTTGAGCTCACCGAGGGCCTCCGGCGTCATGTCGGTTTCGGCGTGGCCGAGGTGGACCCGGGCGGTGAGCTGAGAGAGAAGGCGGTGCAGACTGTCGGGCCCGTCGGCACCCACGGGGCCGTGGAATGAGGCCACGGCGGCCACTCGGCCGGGGTGAGCCGCGGCGGTGCGCATCGCCAGAAGGCCGCCTATGCAGTAGCCGGTCACCGCGACCGGTCCGGCGCCGACCTCAGGCTGGGCGGTGAGGAACCGGAGGTAGGCGTCGGCGTCGCTCAGGATGCGTTCGGTGGTGTGCGCCTCGATCAAGGGCATCAGCTGGGCCATGACCGCGGGCCGAGCCTCTTCCCCGATGTGCTCCGGAAGTTCTATCACCGGTGCCGGGCCGTGGCGGTAGAAGAGGTTGGGGACGAGCACGTAGTACCCGTGCCCGGCGAGTTCGCGGGCCATGTCCCGCAGCACGGGCCGGATGCCGAAGCCGTCCGCGTACATGAGCACCCCAGGGTGCCGCTCGCCGTGGTCGGGAAAGGCGGCGAGGGCGTCGGCCTGGCCGTCCTTGGTGGGGATCCGCAGTGTCCTGGTGGGCAAGATCTTCCTTCCTTGGAGTTCACCCGGCTACGTCAGTCGAACTGACCACGAGAAGGGGCGGCGGTGGCACCTACACATCTACCGGGCGGGTGAACCGGTAAGCGCGCTCGACCTTGGCCACGTGGAGCGAGAACGAGGCATACCAGTGCTCGCGTCCGTGCGCACGGGCCAGGGCGTGCTCCGCGTGATCCCGCCAAGCGGCGATCGAGGCCTCGTCCCTCCAGTACGACACCGTGATCCCCAGTCCATCCGCACCGCGAGCGGAATCGACACCGAGGAATCCTGGCTGGTCGGCAGCCAGTTTCATCAACCGCTCGTCTGTCTCCGCATAGCCGTTGTCGCCAGCGGTCCGCACGGCGGTGAACACCACGGCGTAGTAGGGCGGGGCGGGTAGCGACGCGGGCGCAGGATCGGTCACGGAGGTCCTCCAAGAGACGACACCGGCAGTATCGCCTCAAACGATCTCGCGCACGCAGTCGCACGCACAAGACTGCTCCGCTCCACGAGTCCTGCTCTTGCCATGAGCACACACCCGGGCTCGCGTGTATGACAACATCGCCTTTCCTGGCGGTTACCTGACTCTGGCCGCTGGGTCTCTCGTCCTTGCCGTCGCGCGACAGGTGGGCGGCGCCCTGACGCAGAGAGCCGCACGGAGCAGCGGAACGTCCGCTTGGTGCTCGCCGCCCACTGGTTCGCGTCGGACGGTGAAGCGGCGTTGTCAGGTGGCCGGGCGCGACACGCTTGCGCTGTCCGTACGGCGTCGTCCGGCAAGTCGTCTTCCTCCTGGCATGGCGGGCAGCCCCCATAGGCGGCCTCGGACTCACCGAGCACTGTGGTGAAGTCCGAGGCCGGCCTGGCCGCCCCGGTCGGGTCCAGGCCGGCGATAGTGAGGCATGGCTGCGGTGGAGGTGGTCCCAGCACTTCGCCGTGTTCGACCTCGAGGGTGAGTGATGATGAGATGGGCACGATCGTCGACTCGGACCACATGCCCGAACTGCTTCTGCTGGAAGAACGCGCTGCCTACGCCCCGTTGCGGCTCGCCACCGGACGTTGCCACCACGCGGCTGTCGCGTCGCGCAGGGTGTTGGTGCCGCAGTGCACTTCACCCATACCGAGGTGGTACGTGTACCAGTCGTCGATGTACGACACCTTCAGGCCGACCCGCTGGTAAGCGGCGGTGACGGCTTCCGTGAAGATGTCCTTGCCGCCGATGACGGGCCCCCACTGGCGCGGGGCGAGGTAGCGGTCGCGCCCCAGGAGTACGCCGTTCACCGCACCGGGGACGTATGCGCTGGTGGTCACCGTCGCGAGAGCCGCCTCACGCCGGGCGGCCGGGTTCTCGGCGAGCCACTTCTGCTGACCGTGCTTCCCGAGACTGTCCACGAGGTCGGAGCCGGCGCCCATGCGCGTCAGACGCGGCACGGGAATCTCCTGACCCTCGGCGGTCAAAGCCTCCGAGTCACGCGTGTACAGCGCGGGCACCCGCACGATCTCCGCGTCGGTGACGCCCGTCTCGCGCTTGAGGATCTCCAGGTTGGCCGCGATGCGACGCGCCGCCATCTCGTTGTCGGCCACCAGGTGACGGGAGGCGAGCGCCTGGTCGATGGTCTCCTTGGGCGCCGGAGTGTCACTGCGACCGGGGACGGAGAACATCTTGGTCCTGCCGTGGCCGTCGCGCTTGGCGTCGCGCAGGAGCCGCAGTCCTGCCTCCGGGTCGGCGACGCCGATGCGCCAGCCGCGCGGGGTGTCCGCGGGCAGGAACTGCACGAACTCGTCGACGTGCCCGACGCTCAGCCAGGACG
Source organism: Streptomyces sp. NPDC093598 (assembly GCF_044764825.1). Taxonomy (NCBI): domain Bacteria; kingdom Bacillati; phylum Actinomycetota; class Actinomycetes; order Kitasatosporales; family Streptomycetaceae; genus Streptomyces; species Streptomyces sp. NPDC093598. The sequence continues at coordinate 114,408 of NZ_JBIWIV010000005.1, forward strand.
TGTCCAGCAGCAGCGGGTCCTGCAACCCCTGCGACTCGAGCAGCGTCCGCATCACCTTCGACGGACGCGCCCCGCTGTCCTTGCGCTCGCCCATGATGATCCGCCCGGCGGGGAAGGAGCGCCCGCCGTGCGCGTGGGGCGGGATGGTCTCCAGGTTCCCCATGGAGTTGAGCGACCAGTCGTCGGGCTCCGCCCGGTCGGTCACCTGCACGACACCGACGTCCCGGCCGCGCACCCTCTCGAACAGCTCCCGACCCGCGTCCCGGTCCGGCTGAGCGGAACGCAGCATCACACGCATCACCTGCCGCTGACCATCCGGCCCGCTCATGCTGACGTAGGCCGGTTCGACGAAGTCCTGCGCCCAGCGGTCGGCGTACATCTCGAAGGTGACCAGCGGGGTAGTGATCCCGGCCTTCCTGACCTCCTTCTCGAGCGCGGCGACGAACTCCCGCTGAAGGCGGCTGTCCGGGCCCTCACCCTGGACCTCGGACACCATCACCTGCTCGGTGTTCTGCAGGTGATGCTGTGTCAGCAACGGTGCGACGCGCAGGGTCACGGCGTCGGACGTGGACTTCTGCCCGGACGTCACCGTCAGCCGCACCACCACACGGCCGTCCCACTTCGCATTGTCCCGGACGACGTCGGTGGCCTCGACACCGAACTCCACACCGGAGCGCAACTCGGCGGCCGTCAGTCGGGTCCCGGACGTCACGAGGATCCACTTCCCGTCACGCTTGAGGAAGAGGTGCGCGTGCGTGCCTCCCGTGGCGATCTTCAGACTGCCCTTGGCGTCCGCAGGGAGGCCGGGGAGGGGCACGGAACGGACACGGGCGAGGTCGGCGGCGTCCGCAGCGCCGTTGACCTTCGTGTCGGAACCGTCGTTGCACGCGGCCAACTTGGCGTCGGACAGTGGTGCGCCACCGGGCCCGGTCACCGGACACCGCTCGGCGTCGTCATCGATGTTGGGCAGATACACAGCTCCACGCTCGACCGACCAGCTGTCCTCACCGTTCCTGTCGCTGCCACCGGTGACATCGACGCGCCCGTCGCGGTTGACATCGGCCCGCAGATCGGCGCGCCCGACCGCCTCGGCGGCGAAGGCGGAGCCGCTCGGCCCTGCCAGCACGGATCCCGCGGCAGCGACGGCCAGGACCACCGACCCGGCCGGGTACAGGCGCGAACGTATACGTCTACGTGAACGCACAGCATGTTCCTCTCAGTTGGGGGGCTTCGCCCTGCAAGAGGAGGGACAGCGGCTGTGCGTTCACTGTGCGGCGGGAGTTACATCGTACGAAGCTGCTGACAGCTCCTGGGCTCCTTGTCGGCTCCGGCTGGTCGGACGTCTCGGTTACCGCCGGCGGAAGGGGCGAGGTCTCTCAAGATGCCTTGGTGGGTGATCCTCAGGAACAGCGGTTCAGGCGATGGACGCCGAAATGACGGCGGAGACCGCGAGGTTGCAGGAGGCCGTCACCCAGACCGCAGGATGAGGCTCTGCCTCGACCAGCGTCGCACCCAGGCGCCCCGGCGTGACCAGGTCCACCACCCAGAACGCCACCGCCATCATCACCAGCCCCAGCAGCCCGAACGCCGCGGTGGAGAGCAGTCCCTTGCCGAAGTCCTCGTACGTCGTCCAGATGGACGTGAACACGATGCCGCCGATACCGAGCAGTGCGGAGCTGAGGACTGTGGCGGCGTTGCGATTGCGCTGTTCCCAGATCTGCCGGCCGAGCTTTCCAGGCGTCAGCACGTCGACCAGGACGATGCCGAGGACCAACAGAACGAGTCCCAGGCCGCCGTAGGCAGTGGCCCGCCCGAGTCCGTTGACGATGTCGCTCATGGGGTTGGCAACTCCGAAGCGTAGAGATCATGACTGATCGCGGTCAAGGAGAGGCAAAATGTAGCGCACACGCGCTGCCCGCTGAACGGCGCCCGGCCCTCGGTCGAGCCCGTCGATGCGAGGCGCATCGCTGGCTGGGTGATTCGGGTCGCGGACATGCGCGATCATGACCGGATGGAGGCTCGTTTCCCCGGCATCGCTGAGCTGGTCGAAGCCTCGTCCGTGGCGGTCGTAGTCGAGTCATGCGTGCTTTCACGGTGGCTGCCTGGGCCTTTGCCGGAGGCGCGGAGAAGAATCGTCCTCGCCGAGTCGCTGGACGAGGCCCTGGCCCTCAAGGCTCGCCACCGGATTGGCTGGCGCTCAAAGACGGTCCGCCCGCGCCCGGGTTCGACACGGTCAACTCGCCGGGCTACTGCGGTCTCTTGACTTTGGCGGACGGACCGATGTGCAGAAAACCACGGCAGGGACCGTCGGTGCCCTCGCGGTCAAGGAGGCGTCGCTGGTGCTGTGCGCCGGCTTCGTGGTGGCGGAGGCAACGGCTCGGCTCTTGCGGACTCGCGGTGGTGACCGTGTCACGTTCGTGGTCACCGGCGAGGGTGAGCAGGCCGACGAAGATCTGGCGTGCGCTCAGTACATCGCCCGCGCTCGCCGAAGCGGCAGCGCAGGTGCCCGGAGAATTCCTCATGGACGGTGAGTCCGGCGTACCGTTCGAAGACCGGCTGGACATCGGCGAACTCCGGAGCGGGGGCCGCAGAGCCCTCAGTCCCGCCCGTCCTCCTTCGCCGGTGCCGACCGGGTGCCAGGCCGCCTCGCTCGGTCCGAGTCCGGAATCCGGGCAGCACCCACTCCGCCCCCCCACCGGGTCGTTCGGGTAGGTCATCAGGCACCGTAGGGTCCGCGGTGGCGAGGTGGTTCGTCGCCGGCAGTGGCGGACGACGGGTCCTCCACCCGGATGGGAAGGAATCGACGAGACATGCGCGTCATGGTGGCCCACGGCCTGGGGGAGGCGTTCCGATGAGCGGAGCCGAGGAATCGGAACCCGTCCTCTTCCATACCCGCGGGCGCGCCGCCCGCATCACGCTCAACCGGCCTCGTGCCCTCAACGCTCTCACGCACACCATGGTCCGCCGCATCGACGAGGCGCTCCTCCAGTGGGAGCGGGACCCCGCCGTGGAGACTGTCGTCCTCACCGGCGCGGGGGAGCGCGGCTTGTGTGCCGGTGGTGACATCCGCGCCATCCACGACGACGCCCGCGACGGCGACGGCACTGCCTCCGCCGGGTTCTGGCGGGACGAATACCGCCTCAACGCCCGCATCGCCCGCTACTCCAAGCCGTATGTCGCCGTGATGGACGGCATCGTGATGGGCGGCGGTGTCGGTGTCTCGGCGCACGGCAGCGTCCGTGTCGTCACCGAGCGGTCGCGGGTCGCCATGCCGGAGACCGGCATCGGTTTCGTGCCGGATGTGGGTGGTACCTACCTGCTCGCCCTGGCCCCCGGAGAGTTGGGCACCCACCTCGCACTGACCGGTGCTCAGACCGGCGCCGCTGACGCGCTGCTGTGCGGGCTCGCCGACCACTATGTGCCGGTGGCCTCGATGCCGGACCTCCTCGACGCCCTGGCCGAGCAGCCCGCGGAGGACGCCTTGGCCGGTCATGTGCGGACACCCCCGAAGGGGGTCTTGGCCGCCCAGCGCGACTGGATCGACGTCTGCTACGCCGCCGACACCGTCGAGGAGATCGTGCGCCGGCTGCTCGCGCACGGTGACCCAGTCGCCGAAGAGGCCGCGGAGACGCTGCTCGCCAAGTCGCCGACCGCCCTCAAGGTCACCCTCGCCTCCCTGCGCCGCGCCCGGGAGCTCGGCTCGCTGGAGCCAGTCCTCAACCAGGAGTACCGCGTCTCCTGCGCCGCACTGGGCACACGCGATCTGGTGGAGGGAATCCGCGCCCAGGTCGTCGACAAGGACCGCCGGCCACGCTGGTCGCCGAAGACCCTGGCCGACGTCACCGACGCCGATGTCGAGCGCTTCTTCACCCCGCTCGGCGAGCGCGAACTCGGTCTGTCGCCGCTCATGTGCTGAAGGAATGTGGACGTGGGGCTTCGGGCGTGACGGGCATCAGACGGCCCTTCCGGGAGGCAGGCGCCGGCCAGGCCTCCCGACGGTGGCCCGTTTCGGCGCCGGAGCGAAGCCGGGGTGGGGACAGAAGGCGGCCGCATTCCGCGGCGCGTTCTCTTGGCCCTCGCCCGTGGTCGACGAATGTGTCGCCGGGGTGGGGCGCAAGGGGCGGCGAAGCCCCCGGCACCCCATCGGTTTACGGCACGTCAGAACATGAGCAGCAGCCGCGTGTTGGGCACGAGCTTCCGGTTCACACTGGTGCTCTGCACGAATATGGTGAAGTGGTCGTTGTGGTCGGGCTTGACGCGGACTTCCGTATGGGGCAGCCCGAGCAGGGCTCGGGCTTCGGGTCCCGTGAATACACGGTCCGTCTTCTTTTCCAACACCGCGATCTGCTTTTGCGCCTGGATCTTCTCCGACTTGCTCAGCTGGTAGAACGCCCCACCGGTCCGGTAGGTGTGCCCGCATTCGGTGACCCACTCCCTGATCGCCGCATCGCGAGCCACCGGGATCAGCTGGTACTTCGATGGATCGACCGGGGTGAGGCCGGCTGCCTTGATGGTGTCTTCGTTGACCGCTTCCGCGCCGGTGGAGAACACCGCGCGCGATCCCCGGATGCCCTGGGTGCGGCCCATCATGAAGTTCTCGGTGGCCTGCCGGATGACCTGCCCGGCCTCCTCCAGGCCCTGCGTGCTGGTGGCGTCCCATATGGCGATGTTGTCTTTGGGGAAACCGCACTGCATGGCCTCGCGCTTGCCCATCTGGTCGGGCACCAGGACAGCCAGCGTCCAGTTGTCCTGCTGTGTCTCGATCATCTGGGCCACGGCCCGGACCAGTTGACGTGGGTCCCTGGCAGGGGAGTCCTCGCAGCGGTGGCTCGCGTTCTCCTGCCCGTCGGTCAGCACGAACGTCAAGAAGCTGTGGTCACCGTACAGTTGCGCCGTCTGAGCCAGCTCGCGCTGTGACTTCAGTGCGGCTGCCAGGAGGGCCGTCATTCCACCGGTCCGGTACAGCTGCTTCAGCGAGGGCATGCGCAGCACATCCTTGTCGTAGATGACGCACTCCACCTTGTCGGCGAAGACGTACACCGTGACGCGGGTTTCCTGGTCCAGTTCCCTCGACCGGCGGGCCAGATAGGCGATCTGCTGGTCGGCGACTTCGACGACCTTGCGGCTCAGGTGCGACATGGACGAGCTTGCATCCAGCACTAGAGCGACGTGATTGATGTAATTCTGGCTTTCGGACATCACAGCTCCCCCTTGTTCCGGCTTGATGTTCCTACCTTCTCACCCACCACTGACAATCGATCTTGGCTCCTGGCGCCGACGAGGCTCGGTACGTTCCGCGTTGCCGGTCCGCGAGGTTCGCCGCCGCTCTCGATGGGCGGCTGAACCGCACACCATTCTCGATGGGCGGCTGAACCGCACACCATGAGGTGCATCGGTGACACAGGAGGGTGTGTCGAGTCAGGAAGGCCGGGCGTCCACCCGGAGCGCCGGACGAGGGGAAGACGAGCCGAGCCGTTGCGGATGGGTGGCCGGGACGTCAGTTGGTGCGATCGGACCAGCCCGGCGGGAGGTCGCCCGGGGCCGTGGAGATGATGGTGTCGTCGTCGGGACCGACGAACTCGTAAAGGGTGATCTCGGCGAATTCCGGAACCACGTAGATCGGGTACGTAGGGCCCTCGTCGCGGTACCTGCGCATCTCGTCGAGGTGGTCGTTCTGGTAGAGCACAGTGCGCTCGCCGTGCTCCTCGACCCAGTGCGGGAAGAAGACGGGCATCACGTTCACGCAGACCGATGTACCGGTGGGCTCGTTCCAGGAGACCTTGTAGTGGTCGTCGTCCAGTTGGACCAGGTCGACCTCCTGGCCCTTGACCCAGCGGCCGCCCACCATGCCGGAGTGGATCCGGTAGTCGATGGTGGTCGGGTTCTTCACGTACATCTCGTACTGCCAGCCGTTGGCGTAGGTGTAGATGAACCGGTGGCCGACGATCCCGGAGAGCCGCTGCGGTGGTACGGGGTTCTGGACGGTGGTTTCGTGCGCTCCGTGGCTGACCATGCGGGGTACCTCCTCGTCGCTCACTGCGATGGCGTCACTGCGATGAAGATCTATTTTGTCACAAAACTATTTTGCAGCAAAATGACATCGAGGGCATCATGAACGCATGGACACCGCGACTGATCTCGGCCGCCTCATCGGGCCCCTCCGGCGAGCCGTGCTGCTTCGCACCCGCCGCGCGGCGGACTTGCCGGATCTTCCCGAGGCGCAGATCGAGCTTCTGAGAGTCCTGTCCGACGCCGGGGCCCTCGCCCCCCGCGAGGTTGCGACCCGCCTACGAGTTGCTCCCTCGACGGTCAGCAACCTGGTCCGCGCCATGACCGCATCCGGCCTCGTCGAGCGCAAGCCGTCATCGACCGACCTGCGCACGGTGACCCTCGTGGCCTCTCCTCATGCTCTCGATCTGCTCAGCCGGTACGACCGCGTGAGCACGGAGACACTGCGGCACGCCTTGACTGCCCTCACGCCGGACAGTCGCCGGGCCATCGAGGAGGCGCTGCCGGCGCTCACCGAGTTGATCGGTGCGCTGGAGGTTCAGCAGGACTGACGCAAGGGTTCTGTATGCGGGAAACGAGGGGGACGCACGGGTGGCGGGGCGGGGGACTCCCTGCCGGTCCACCCCTCGGCGGGGGAGGCGTGGGATCCGCATGTCGGGGTAATCGCTTGCTGCTGGACGGGAAGGGCTGCGACACCTGGGGAGGTCGAAGCGGCCCTTCCCCATGCCTCGTCCACCGTCAAGGTCTGCCCGCCTTCGTCCCGGCACCGTCCCCACTGCCGCACTCGACGTCCGGCCCCGATCCTGATCGAGAAGACAAGGCGCTATGCGTCCCGGTATCGATCCCGTACCTCGGGGCGTTGCTGGAAGCCGGACGATGTGTAGGCGGCGACTGCGCCGACATTGGAGCTCGGGGTGCAGACGATCGCGCTCGACGAGCCCAGCTCCCTCAGCGCCGCCGCCGCGGCGACGCTGATCGCCTCGCCGTAGCCGCGACGGCGGTGTTCCCGGTGCACACCCATCGGCTCGAGCAGCCCGGGCTTCCCCGGACCGGCCGACCACACCGTCACCGCCGCCACCGCGTTGCCATGGTCGTCGTACGCGAGCAGAGACCGGGCGTCGGCGAACGGCAAACCGGCCGCCATCGCCTGCCAGCGCTCACCCGTGAACCTCGACCCGGTGAACGCGGCCCGGTGCACGGCGGCAAACACATGCGCCTGCCCCGGGCCGACCACCTCGATCCGCACGCCCGGGTCCTTCACCGGCTTCGCGAGGTCGCGTCGCAGCGGCGTCCACGGCTCGTCGGCGTTCCAGCCGTCCTCGGACAGCAGCTCCTGGACCAATGCACCCATCGGCGCCTCGACGTTCGCCTTCCCTTCGGGCAGCACGCCGCGCTCCGGCTCGGTCACGTCCTCGACCAACTGCTGAGCCAGGCCCTCGTCCCGGTGAGCGTCCGGCGCGATCGTCAGCCGCAACAGCCCGGGACCGTCCAGCAGGCCGACGGCGAGGATCTGTCCGTCCCGGCTCCATGTCCTGACCGCCGCTGCCGTCGCTTCCGCACCTGAGCGCCAGAACCAGCCCAGGTCCCCCGGGTGCAGTTGCATCGGCGCCTCGTCGTACTGCCACTCCCGCAGCACGCCCACAACCTCGCTCAGCCCGTCAACTCCCGGTCTGCTCAACGCGATTCCCATACTCCGATCACACACCCCGGCAACGTCGGCCCGCACCCACTTTCCGACCGGCCGGCTCGGGTGAGCTGCTCCGGCAGGCCGGAGTCGCGCCCTACATGGGCACCTCGGCCATCCTGCCGGGGCCGGGCGAGCCGTGGCCACGACCGAGCGTCGCGGCCGGGACGACCGTGCCGTCCGCGATCCACGACCGGTGGGCGGCATCGACGCGAGGCGTCACGACAGCAGCATGCGCGTCCACATCACGGCCATAAGCGCGCAGGTGAGCGTGAACAGGCTCTGCACAACGGCGGTGACCGGCATCCGCAGACGGGCATGCACGACGGCGCCGGTCGCCGCCACGGCCGGAATGCCCCAGATGACGAGCCACGTCAGAACGGGGACGTCGCGGGTGTGCATGGTGGCGGGGGAGTGCGCCGACTCTGCGCTGCCCATACCGACCACGACGAACAGTATCGCGGCGGTGACGATGATGACCGCGTCCGCGACCAGGAGCAACAGGGCGACCACGACGTCGATCAGCCGCGAAGGGCGCTCGCGGGTGTGGGGCGGGGCCGGGGTGCCCTGGTCGTCTGGAGGCGGTGAGACCATGTCCCGACTGCACCACGGAACGGCAAGTTCAGCACCGTGCGGGGCCGGAAAGGCGCCCGACTGTGACCATTCGGCTGGCACGATCAACCGGATTGCCGTGCCCAGATGGTGCTCGCCTTGGCCGCTGCCGCTGCCGCTGCCGCTGCCGCTGCCGCTGCCGTCGCCAAGGCGCGGCGCGCTGGACCTGAACAACCGCTCAGCAGCGTCAGGCGGGCGAGCCGTCCTCTTCCGCACCACCGGCGCGGACGTCGTCCGGCAACGCGGTCGGCAGCATCTCCGGCGGCTGTGTGGAAAGTGCCGTGTACGAGCTGTGCCGGCAGGTGCTCCACGACAGGGGCGCCCCCCAGCGGGCATGGTTCGGGTACTCCGACGACGACGCCTTCGCTGTCGGGCTGACCTGCGGCGGCGAGCTCGGCGTATGCGTGCAGCGCGTCGACCGGTCCGACGGGCCCCACCTCGCGGCGGCCCTGAGCGAGGTCGTGGAAGGCCGGCCCGCGGCCGTGGCACAGGTCGTCGACGGCCCCGACCACCTCCTCGGCGCCACCTTGAGCGTCCTCTCCGACGGCAGCATGACCTACGGCACTTCGGGTGACGGGACGTTGGACCGGCTCATGGCGGACGAAGCCCGGGCCTTGCTGCGGACAGGCCGCACTGCCCGCGTCACGGTCGGCGGCAACGGGGACGGCTGCCCCGAGCCGCTGACCGTCCTCGTCCATGTCCATGCAGCCCGCCCGCGCATGCTGATCTTCGGTGCGGTCGACTTCGCCGCCGCGCTCAGCCGGGCCGGCGCCTTTCTCGGTTCCCGGGTCACTGTCTGCGACGCGCGACCGGTCTTCGCCACCGAGGCCCGAATTCCACTCGCGGACGAGGTCGTCGTGGACTGGCCCCACCGCTATCTGGAACGCACCGAAGTGGACACCCGTACCGCCGTCTGCGTCCTCACCCACGACGCCAAGTTCGACATCCCGCTGCTGCGCCTGGCCCTCGACCTCCCGGTCACCGCGGAGATCATCTCCTGCGCCAACCATGCCACTGGTCTTCCCCTGTCCCAGGGCACGGGGCCGGTTCATCGACCACTGCCCCGAAGCCGGGCTGACGCTCGGAGCACCCCCGACGAGGTGACGGCACGCGCCGGCGTGGGTGACTGAGGCCGGCCGGTCGATCTGCGAACAGCAGGGGCCGCATCCCGTCTTGAGGAGCCCTGCTTCAAGGCAGGTGTGACAGCAGCAGCTTGGTGAGTCGGTCGGGTGTGCGGAGTGGCAGGGGTCGGCGCGGTCGAGCCAGTGGACCGGCTGTGCGGAACGACGCTCGACGTCAGCTACCGGGCCGGGGCCGGTCCCGGCTTCACACGCCAATCGCTCCGTCGATGCGCTCCCGGAGCAGGTCGGCGTGGCCGTTGTGACGGGCGTACTCCTCGATCATGTGGATGAGGACCCATCGCAGCGACACCGTTCCGCGCCAGGAGTCCTCTCCCTCAACGTCCAGGTCGGGGGCCTTGTCTACGAACTGCTCGGCGAAGGCCACCTCGGTCCGCCACGCCTCTCACGCCGCCGCGGCCACCCCGTGGTCGTCCGTGGCGCCGTCGAAGTCCCCGTCGGGGTCCGCCGTCGAGGAGAAGAGGGCCGGCGCGTCCTGCGCGGCCAGGACCCGCCGGAACCAACGGCGTTCCACATCGGCGAGGTGCCGGACCAGGCCGAGGAGTGAGAGCGTGGATGGTTCCACGGACCGCAGCGACAACTCCGATCCCAGGCCCGCGCACTTCAATCGCAGCGTGGCGCGCTGGGCGCTCAGGACATCGATGAGTATCCGCCGTTCGTCGCCGGTCGTCGGCCCGGTGAACCGGCGATCATTGTCGGTGCCGCCGGTACAGTTCGGCTCTTCTGGTGGGGTCGCTCATGTCCGCCCTTCCGTTCGCGTTGTGCGCGCTGTTACGCGCGGCCGTGACCGCCACGGTCGCGTATCGCATGCTGACGCCGCCACTCCGTTCATCTCGCCGTCCCTGGGGGCTGCGTCAGCAGCGAGGTGTGTCTTCGTGCTCGCCGGAGGGGATGACTTCCTCCTTCACGTCGCCGTTCAGGATCTGGACCGCCTGCACGCCTTCCTCACCGACCGGCTCAGCAAGCGCGGCGAGATCACCGGCTTCCGCACCTCGGTCATCTTCCAGCAGGTGAGCAACACGGCCCCGGCACGCCTTCCCATGCCCGATTGATGCTCTGAGTGCCTCGGTCAAGCGGAAAGCAGACGCCCGCCGCCGTGCTGTCCGCTTGATCGATCGAATCCTAAGTTTGACAAAGTCTAATCTTGGCTCTAATTTACAAGCCCCTTGAGCAGGTGTGCGGCCCGGGTGGGTTTGTTCATGCTGGTCGGCCGCCACGCCTGGCCCCTACTGAAATCGGAGTTGGACATGAGGTGCTACGACTGCCTCCAGGAGGCGCGCAGCGACACCGCCGGTATCGGCGTGTGCTCGCGCTGCGGCTTGGCTACCTGCGAGAATCACGCCCGCGTACGTCAGGTGCAGGTCACCCGCCAGATCGGCATGGGCGCTTCGTACGGCCGTGTCCCGGCGCGCAGGGTGCTGTGCCACACCTGCGACGTGGCCGAGACGGCGCACTGACCCGCACGGTGCGGTTATCACGTCGCGTGCCCGGGTTCCCGAATGCGCGCTGTCCGTCTGAGCGCGCGCTCTTGACCTGCTCGGACGCCGTCCCGGATCAGCGGCGCGGCGTCCGGGCCTCAGTCGTTGTCACGGCTCGGGACGATCCCAACGGCCGTCACCGGCACGGACCGGGGAGTGCCTCCTGCCGAGCGCGTCCAGTCTCGTCGTCACTTGGAGTCCCCGACGGCGGCGTCGGTCCGACTCGTCGCCGAGAACTCGGTGCCTCCGGCCGCGTTCTGGGCAGCTCGCCGCTCCCGCCGATATCCGGTCCGATTCCCCTTGCGGACCGTGTGCGACAGGGATGCTCGGGCTGTGCTCGTCCGAGCGGGCTCCGTCGGCCGGTGCCGGACGGGCCCGCTCGGTCGTGCTGACGGGGGGTCAGGCCGTGTGCAGTGTCAGGCCGTACCGGTTGAGGATCTCGTTGACGGGCTGGTGCCAGGTCTGGCCGCCGCTGCCGCAGTTGCCCCAGCCGCCGGAGGTGACGCCCTGGGCCTGGTCGCCGCTGATGAAGGAGCCGCCGGAGTCACCGGGCTCGGCGCAGACGCTCGTCTTCGTCATCTGGTGGACGGCGCCCTGGCTGTAGTTCACCGTCTCGTTCTTCGCCAGCACGGTGCCGCAGTGCCAGTGTGTGGTGGAGCCGGACCGGCAGACGGAGGCTCCCACCGGGGCCTCGGCGGAGCCGCGGACGAGCTGGTCGGGGACCGTGCCCCAGCCGAGCACCACCGGTACGGTCCACCAGCCGCTGCCCACGTTCACCCAGGCGTAGTCATTGCCCGGGAACGACGACCCCTGGAAGTTGCCGATGTAGGAACGGTCCCAGCCGTACACGGCCGCGCTCGGCGAGCCGCAGTGCCCGGCGGTGACGAAGCCGCCGCGCACGGAGAAGCCTATGGAGCAGCGGACGTTGCCGGTGTAGTAGGGGTCACCGCCCACGGTTCCGGCGGCGAAAGTACGCGGTGCGGCGGGGGTCTGCCGCACCGTTACGGGCCCGGCCCTGCGGGCTCGTTCGAGGAAGACCCGGACATCGTTGTCGTCCCGGTGCGCGGCGACGACCTTCACGACGACCTTGTTGGCCTTCGGATCCACGTGCCAACTGGCGACTCCGGCAGGCGCGGACAGCGCGTCGATGCTCTTCTTCGCCGCGTCGAGTTGCCGCGCGTCGTACCGCGCGAGGTGTACGACCGCTCCGGTCGCCCGTACGGCGTCGGCCTGCGAGGCCCGGGTGACGGCGACGGTGAGCTTGCCACTGTCGGCGTCGAACCAGGAGCCGCCGAAGGCCGAACCGGCGGCGCGGCGCGCCTTGCGTTCGGTGGCTGTCGCGCTCTTCTCCGAGGCCAGGCGTTCTTCGGCCTCGTCCCGGGTCAGCCCCAGGTCACGCTGCATCGCGGAGAGGAGTTCGGGGGAGGCCGGTGCTTCGGTGGAGCGCGCGGGAGCGTCCGCGGCGGAGGCGGGAAGGGCGCTCGCGGTCGCCCAGGCGCCGAGCAGGAGAACTACGGACAGTCCGGTGCGCAGGGGTGTGGTGCGTCTCAAGGGATGCCCCTTCGTTGTTCCATCAGGGTGGGGGTGGAACGGCAGTGCTTGAGAGCGCTCTCGGGATACGCGCGGCAGAGCCTAGCCCGTGATCAAGGAAAGGTCTACACCTATCCCCGGCGTATGGGGCGGCGGGGAACGAGATCCTCCCGCTGCGGTGGATCGGGTGACGACTTCCGGACGATGCCCGGGAACCGGGCGGAACTACTCACCTCGCACGGCAGGTTGTGCGTACTCACGGCATGATGCCTCGGATGGACCCCGTGAATGACACGCCTGACCGGCCGCGAACGCGCTGGGGAGTACTGGGCCGACCGGATTTTCGCCTGCTCTGGACAGGTGAGACCGTGAGCGGGCTCGGCAACAGCGTCACCGTGGTGGCCTTGCCGCTGATCGCGGTCGTGACGCTGGACGCCGGTTCCACCGCCGTCGGCCTGCTCGCCGCGGCGCTGTGGCTGCCCTGGCTGCTGATGGGTCTGCCGGTAGGCGCATGGGTGGACCGGAGGCGCAAGCGGCCACTGATGGTCGCGTGCGATCTGGTGGCGGCCGCGGCGCTGGTGAGCGTCCCACTGGCGGCCTGGCTCGACGCTCTCACCTTTCAGCACCTGGTCGTCGTCGCGTTGACCTGCGGCATCGCGACGGTGTGCTTCAACACCGCCTACCACTCGTACATCCGTATCGTGCTCGACGGCCGCGACCTTCTGGAAGGCAACGCCAAGCTGCAGGGCAGTGAGGCCGCCACCCAGGTCGCCGGGCCGGGGGTGGCGGGGTTTCTCGCCCAGGTGTTCGGCGCGGTCACCGCGCTCGTGGCCGACGCGGTGACGTTCCTGATCTCCGCGGTCTGCCTGAAGCGGATCAGCGTGGTCGAGCCGGACAGCGCTCCCGACGCCGAACGCGCCCGTCTCCGACGGCAGATCATGGAAGGCCTCCGCTTCGTGGCCCGGGACCAGTACCTGCGGCCGATGGTCACGTGGGGCGCCGTGATCAACATGGCGCTGATGGGCTACCAGTCGGTCCAGGTCGTATTCCTGGTCCGTACGGTCGGGCTGCACCCGGGCACGGTCGGGCTGCTGCTGGCCACCGGCAGCACCGGCGGCATCGTGGGTGCGCTGGTGGCCTCCAGAGTCAGCCGGCGGTTCGGCACGGCGCGGGGGCTGCTTCTCCTGCAAGCCGTCACCTCGCCGTTCGCGCTGCTGTTGCCGATGACCACGGCGGGGCCGGGGCTGCTGCTGTTCGCTACGGGAGCCTTCCTCGTCGGGATCGGCATCTGCGTGGCCAACATCGTGGTCGGCAGCTTCCGGCAGGCCTACTGCCCGTCCCACATGCTCGGCCGGGTCGTGGCGACGACCATGATGATCAACCACAGCACCATCCCGCTCGGATCCCTGCTCGGCGGCGTGCTCGGCGACGCCGTCGGGTACCGGCCCGCCATGTGGATCACGACGGCTGTCGTCGCGCCCTCGTGGCTCATCCTCGCCATGAGCCCGATCCGCCGGGAGCGCGACCTTCCGCGGGCCCAGGAGCCAGAACAGGCGTTTGCCAAGGGGTGACAGCAGGAGGGCGGAGCACCCGTGACGTGGTCCCGGACGGGCACGCGTGGGCTACATCTCGGTGCTGTGCAGACCGATTCGGGCCAGGTAACGGCTGAGGTGCTCAGGGCTGTCAGCGGCCAGACCGATGTGGTTGTCCGGGCGGATGAGGAACAGCCCGGTGCCCAGTTCCTGTGCGAGCGGCCCGCCGGTCACCCGGTGGGTGCGGACACCCGGTGTCGCCGGAGGTGGTGCGCAGTTGACCGCGAGCAGTGTGAAGTCGGGACCCCGCAACAGGTCGAAGAGATTCCGGCAGGGTCCGTCGGTGGTGACGCACGGGAGGTCGGGCGCGCGGTCGCCGGCTCGAGAACCGGTCGCGGAACGGCGTTCGCGCACGTCGATCGAGAGCTCACTGTCGCGGTAGTGCGCCGACAGCAGGTGGCAGACCCGCCCCCGGTAGCGTGCCTGCTCGCCGGCGTCCTGAGGTCTGCGGCCGGTTCGGTACAAGCGGGTGCTGAGGTCCAGGATGTCCGCTGCTGCGGCCCGGCGCTCGGCGTCGTAGCTGTCCAGCAGCGTGTCCGGGGCATGGCAGCCGACGACTTGGCCGAGCTTCCAGCCGAGGTTGTAGGCATCCTGCACGCCGATGTTCAGCCCCTGGCCGCCGCCGGGCGGGTGCACGTGCGCGGCGTCCCCGGCGAGCAGGACGCGCCCTTGGCGGAAGCGCTCGGCCATCGCGGTGCGAGGCCGGTAGAACGAGAACCACCGCACGTCCGTGACGGCGTCCGAGGGCAGGTGGGTACGGGCGGCGACCAGACTGCGCACGGTGTCGGGCGTCGCGGTGAACTCCTCGCCGGTGATCTTGGCGTTCAACTGGAAGTCGGCTGTTCCGGGCAGCGGGCACAGCAGCAGCTCACCCGCCGGGTCGGGCCAGATGTGCCAGTGATCGCGATCCAGTCCCTTGACGCGTACGTCCGCCACCACTGCCGAGCGCAGCCCGCTCTCCTCACCCTTCATGGCGACGCCCAAGGACTCACGCACCGTGCTGTGGCTGCCGTCGGCGCCCACCAGGTACGCCACCGACATCAGACGACGGCCACCGTCGGAGTGCTCCACCTCGGCCGTCACGTGCGTGTCCGTCTGCGCAAGGGAGATGAGCCGGGCACCGCACTCCAGCGTTCCGCCCAGCTCGAGCAGCCGATCGCGCAGGATGTCCTGCGTGCGCCACTGAGGGACCAACAACGGGTGCGGGTGACGCGATACCGGGGCCTCGGGGTCCGGCTCGATCAGCCGCCACTCGCCTTGGCGCTCGCCGTTGCGCCAGGTCTGCATGGGCGGGAAGGGGGCGCCGGCGGCCTGCAGCGCGTCGGCGACGCCGAGGTCGTCGAACGTCTCCAGCGTGCGTGACTGCAGGCTCTTACCGCGGGAACCGGTAAGCAGCTGGTCGGCCGCCTCGATGACATGGGTACGCACCCCGCGCCTGGCCAGGTCGCAGGCGAGAGTGAGACCGGTCGGTCCGCCGCCGACGACCAGCACGTCCACGGCAGGTGGCGGTGTCTGAGAAGTGGGTTCGGACACGTCTCCCTGCTTTCTGCCGTTTGACCCGGCACTGGGTGCATGGAGCGGCGCTCTGCCGCACTATGCGAAATGTCCCCCGTGGGCCGGGCGGCCCTGTCCCGTGCCGACCGGTTCCGCCCACATGGCCGCACCGCCGCACCCGCTCAGGAGTACACATGGCTCACGCCGCCACCTGCCCCTTCGATTTCAGCGAGCAGCTGGCCTTCGATCCGTCCCTCGCACAGCTCATGGCCGGCGGCCCCGTCAGCCGTGTCCGACTGCCCTACGGCGAAGCCGAGGCCTGGCTGGTCACCACCTTCGACGGCGTACGTCAGGTGACCACCGACCCGAGATTCAGCCGGGCCGCCATCGTGGGCCGTGATTTCCCTCGGATGACTCCCGAGCCGATCGTCTCCCCGGAGTCGCTCAACGTCATGGACCCGCCGCGGAGCACCCGGCTACGTCATGCTGCCGCCCGGGCCTTCACGCAGAGCAACGTGAAGCGCATGACGCCGGCCATCGAGGACGTAGCCCACCGGCTCGTGGACGAGATGGTCGAGCACGGCCCGCCGGCCGACCTGGCCCGTGACCTGTCCGCGCAGCTGCCCAACCACACCATCTGCGCCCTGCTGGACGTACCCGACCCGGACCGGCCCCTCATGCTGCGGTACACACAGCAGATGCTCGCCACCGCACCCGATGCCAGGCAGGCGGCGGCCGCGGCCAAGCAGCACCTGCGCGACTACTTCACCGCGCTCGTCGCCGAACGCCGGACGGAAGAGGGCAGCGACCTCATCAACACCATGGCGGCCAGCGACCCGGGGGAGGAGCCCCTGAGCAACGACGAGCTGGCCGTCCTGGCACTGACTCTCATCCTCAGCGGCAACGACACGGCCACCTGTCAGATCAGCAACATCGCCTACACCCTGCTCACCCGCCCCGAGCTCCTCGCCCTGCTGCGGCGCCGTCCGGAAGAACTGCCCCGGCTGCTGGACGAACTCCTGCGGCACATCCCCTTCCGCAAGGGCGTCGGCATCCCGCGCGTCGCGCTGGAGGACGTGGAACTGGAAGGAGTGCTGATCCGCGCGGGTGACTTCGTCCACGTCTCCTATCTGGCGGCCAACCGGGACCCGGCTGTGTTTGCGGACCCCGATGTCCTCGACGTCCACCGTTCGTCTCATCCCCATATGACGTTCGGCTGGGGCGGCCATCACTGCATCGCCAGCTCACTCGCCATCGCCGAACTCAGCACGGCCATCGAGGTCCTGTTCACCCGCCTTCCCGGTCTGCGCCTGGCGGTACCGGCCGAGGCCGTGCCGTGGGACACCCAGACCATCCGGCGCTTTCCCCTGGAGCTGCCGGTGACGTGGTGAGGGTGCAGGTTGGGAGCCGCGAACGGGTCCGATCGCGACGGCATGGATCCACATGCGACGAGTGCTGATCAAAACAGCAGGCACATCATCAAAACAGCAGGCACATCAATAGAGGCGTGCTCGGACGGGCACGCCTGCGATCTCCGTGCGGCCCAAGGCCTCACCGGGGCTCGGACTCCTGAAGGGTTTGCGCGCACCAGATCGTCTTGCCGGTGGTGCTGTGCCGGGTGCCCCAGCCCTGGGTGAGCTGGGCGACGAGCAGGAGGCCCCGGCCGCCTTCGTCGAAGGCGCGTGCGCGGCGCAGGTGCGGGGCGGTGTCGCTGGCGTCGGAGACCTCGCAGATCAGGGAGGTGTCGCGGATCAGCCGCAGCCTGATCGGCGGTTCGCCGTATCTGATGGCGTTGGTGACCAGCTCGCTGACGACCAGTTCGGTGACGAACGCCGCCTCCTCCAGGCCCCAGGATTCCACCTGGTCGACGGCGAACTTCCTGGCGTGCGGTACCTGCGCGGTGTCGGGCTCGACGTCCCAGTCGGCGACGTGGTGGGGATCGAGCGCGTGGGTGCGCGCCAGCAGCAGGGCGGCGTCGTCGGTGCGGTGACCGGGCAGCACGGTCTCCATCGCCGTGTCGCAGAGGGCCTCCAGCGAGGTGGCCGCACGGTTCAGGACCCGCAGCAGGTCGGAGACGCCCTCATCGGCGCCGCGCTCGCGACCGCCCACCAGTCCGTCGGTGTAGAGGGCGAGCAGGCTGCCCTCGGGCAGCTCGAGCTCGGTCGCCTCGAAGGGCAGACCACCGATGCCGAGCGGTGGTCCCGGGTGTGCCGGTACCGGCGTCCTGGTCCCGTCCGGGGAGATGATCAGCGGCAGCGGATGTCCGGCACTCGCGAGCGTGCAGCGCCGGGAGACCGGGTCGTAGACGGTGTACAGGCAGGTGGCCCCGGTCTCGCCGCTGGGCTGGAAGTGGCTTTCGGGCTGGAGGTCGCTGGCCAGGTGGATGACCAGGTCGTCCATGTGGGTCAGCAGTTCGTCCGGTGGCAGGTCCACGTCGGCGAGGGTGCGCACCGCCGTACGCAGCCGGCCCATGCTGGCCGAGGCGTGCAGTCCGTGGCCGACGACATCGCCGACGACCAGGGCGACCCGGGCGCCGGACAGCGGAATGACGTCGAACCAGTCACCGCCCACTTCCGCGCCGGTTCCGGCCGGCAGGTAGCGGGATGCCACCTCGAGTGCCTCCTGGCTCGGCAGTCGCTGCGGGAGGAGGCTGCGTTGCAGGGTCAGCGCCGTCGTGCGCTCGCGCGAGTACCGGCGCGCGTTGTCGATGGCCACGGCCGCCTTGGCGGTCAGCTCTTCGGCGAGGATCAGGTCGTCGGCGGTGAAGGCCTCGGGCCGGTCGCTGCGGGAGAACGCGACGACGCCGAGCAGCGCGCCACGCGCCCGGAGCGGGACGGTGATCCTGCCGGTCAGCCCCTCCATGGTGATGGTCTCGTCGATCAACGGGTTGCCGGGCGGCCAGTGGGCCGGGTCGGCGGCGAGCCCCGGTCCGAAGGCCCATTCGCCGCCCTGGCCGGGTTCGGTGGCGAGCTGAACCATGGATTTGCCGGTCGCCATGCAGCGGGCGGCGACGGAATCGGGAGCGTGGCTGACCGGTACCGGGTGCCCGGGCGGCCGGCCGGTGTCCTCCTTGGCGCTGTGCCGGGCGGCACGCGTGAGCGTCAAGGTGTCGCCGGGGATGCGCGCGGGTGAGGAGGGTGGTTCCTCTCCGCGCAGCACTTCGTCGAAGAGATCCACGGTGACGAGGTCGGCGAATCCAGGCACCGGTGTCCTGGCCAGTTCCCCGGCGGTGCCGATGACATCGAGTGTCCGGCCGATACCGCCGCTGGCCTCATTGAGGATGAGCAGACGCTGCCGGGCCCAGTACTCGGCGCTCATGTCGAATCCCCAGTTGGCGACCGCGCGGACCGTGCCCTCGGCATCCCGGACGGGCCACATGCTGGTGGCCCAGGCGTTGGCGTAGTTACTGCCGAGCGGGCGGAAGACGGTGATGAGACGCGCGGGCACGCCCGATCTCGCCACTTCGGAGAGCTGGTCGGTGTAGGCCATGTCGTCCAGCTCGGGGAACAGCTCGCGGTACTTCTCACCGAGCACTTGCTCCTCGGAGTGCGCCATCACGCGGCAAGCGGAGGCATTGACCCAGAGAAATCGCAGCTCAGGGTCATAGACGCCCAGGGCGAAGGGGCACTGCTCGAAGGCCCGGTCGGCGATCACCGGACGGCGTCCCCAGCGCTGGACGGTCACCACGTGGCCCGTCGCCCGCCCGTCGGAGCCGGACAGCGGATGGGCCGCCACCACGGCATCCACCGTGAAACCGTCCCGGTGACGCAGGCGGACGAAACCCGTGGGGTCGGGGCCCGTGCCGTAGCTCCCGGGGAAGCCGGCTGGTGGGGGATCGGCCAGCAGGTCGGCCACGGGGCGCCCGACGGTGTCCTCTGCCGTCCAGCCCAGGAGCAGCCGCCCTGCCTCGCTCCAGCCGCTGACGACGCCGTCCGGGTCCACAACGACGGCGGCAGTGGGGGAGTCCTGTTTGCCGGCCATGTCCACGCGCCACTCCCTTCCGACGCCGCGCCCGCCAGGGCTGCTTTCCAGCGGCTGATTTCAGCCTAGATCCACCCCCGCTGCACGGCGCCCCGGCCGTGCTCGGCGTGCGCGTCCGGCGCGCGGGGGCGTCGAGCACGGGTCCTCTGCCCGGTGTTCCTGGTGCGTCTGGAACCACGGCGGGCCCGTGTACCGCGCCACCGCTCGCCGTCCCGTCCCGCACAGGTGACGCGTCCCGCCGACGGGTGTTCCGTCGGCGGAACGCCCTGCGCTGCGAAGATCGCTCAGCAGGTGGAGTCGGTCTGGGTGAGCAGGCCCATGCGCCAGGGCAGCCGGAGGTGGTCACCTCCGGCAGTGGGGTCCATGCCCTGGTAGACGTACTGCAGTCGGCAGCCGTTGATGGTCAGTGTCTGGTCGTTGCCTGCGCGGATCAGCTCGCCGTGACTGATGTCGTGGGTCCGGGTGCCGCCGGGGAAGGTGACGTTGTCGCGGCCGGCGAAGGGTGAGTTCTCCGTGGCGGCGAGGGGGGTCCAGCCGCCGGTGAGGCTGGTGGAGGTGAAGGAGCGGAAGGAGCGCCGGCCCGAAGTGTTGCCGATGGCCTCCTGGAGGAGCAGGTACTGGTTGCTGCCGGCGACCTTGTAGACGTTGGTCGCCTCGAAGAGGTTGTTCTTGCTGTCCGACATCACCAGCTGGGTGTCACCGAACCCGTTGGAGAAGTTCGCCAGGCTGCGTCGTGTCGCAGATGACCCAGAAGTCGATCCAGGTGCCGTCCCTCTTGTTCTGGGTGACGATCGGCGGCTCCTGGGCGATGAAGGCGCGCGGTGCGGACCAGGAGCGTGGGTCGGCGGGGTTCGTGCTGGGCGAGTAGGTGGGCGGACCGGTCTGGTAGACCATGTACCAGAGGTTCTTCGGTGCGAATAGAACACCTGGGGCGCGGCCCGGTAGCCCGGGCCGGTGGACGAGGCGGTGTCGAGGTAGGTGTGCGGTGCGGAGGCGGCCCGGGAGCAGTCGTCGAAGTTGAACTGAACCAGTCCCCAGCCGGAGGGACTGGTGGTCGTCGCGTAGGTCAGCCACTGGTTGTTGTGGCGCACGATGGAGAAGTCCTTGATCGCCAGGGCGCGCGGGTGCTGGGTGTCCGGTTTGGGACCGGCCAGGACACCGCTGGAGGACCATCGGAAGGTCGACGGCAGGGATCCGCTGCCAGAACCACTGCCGACGCGGACCAGCTGCCACTGCTGGTTGGCTCCGCCCCAGTCGGAGTACTGCACGACCTTGGCGCCGTCCGCGGTGGAGGCGCCCCGGACCTCGACGGCCTTGCCGCTGCCACGGTTGACCAGCACGTACCACGCGTTCGGGTCCACTGTGGCGGCCTGCGCCGTCCCGGCGGTGCCGATCACCGAACGAGCGCCGCGAGCAAGGCGGTCACCATGGTCACCACCACGGGTGGTCGACCGCGTCTCCATCAAGGCGCACAGGGCGTGTAAAGGCCCGTCATCCGGCGTCCTCCTTCGGTGGGCTCTGGTTGATCGGGGTCCGTGGCCCGGTCGCGGGGCGCGGACGTACCGGGCCACGGGAGTCCGGCATCAGTAGCCGTAGATCATCTTGTAGGCCACCTCGGGGAGGAACTGCCCGGCCGAGGAGCCGCCTCCGACGCCGCAGTTGCCGTCGGACTCACCCGGAACCTTGATCCACAAGAGCATCTCGGCGCCTCCGCCCAGCCGGGTGGGGGTGCCGATACGACGGCCTGAGGGGTTGCACCACTGGCCGTTGGAGCCGTTGCCGTTGCGGCTGGTGTCCACGACGAACGGCTTGGTGTAGCCGTAGCGGGCGCTGAGTTCACGGTTGACGGCGTTGCCGTAGGCGGTGTTCTCGGCGGTGGTGATGTAGTTGGAGACATTGAGCGAGAAGCCGTGGGCCTGCCGGAGGCCGGCTTCGTGCAGGCGCCCGGCCATGGTCGCCGCGTCGGCCCAGCGCGGGTTGCCGGCGTCCATGTAGACCCAGGTGTTGGGGGCCTGTCGGCTGAACTGGGCGAGTGCGCCGGTGAGCATGCTCTCGCGTTCGTCGATCTGCGCCTGGGTCATGCAGCCGTAGTCCCCGAGGGAGTCCGGTTCGAGGATGACGATGGCCGGGCGGTTGCCGATCCCGCCGGCGAACCGCGCGATCCAGTCGGCGTAGGCGGACGGCGAGGCGGCTCCGCCTGCGGAGTGCCCGCCGCAGTAGTCACGGTTGTAGACGTTGTAGGCCACGAGGAGGGGCAGCTTGTCGACGCGGTCCGCCGCACCCGCGTATGCCCCCGTGGCGGTGCCGATGGTGCCGCTCCAGGAGCCGAACCAGCGGGCCATCGGGGTGTTGGCGATGGATGCGTTGATCGCGGCGGCCCGGCCGTCACCGGTGTTGGCTGCCACCCACCTCTTCGCGCTGGAGTCGGGGTCCACGTAGAACCCGTTGGTCATGGTGGTCGGGTCGGCCGCGTGCGCGGACGGCGCGACGGCGAGCACGAGCGGCACAGCGGAGAGAGTCGCGGCCAAGGCGTGGAGTCTGCGGCGCATGACTGAACCTCGATTTCCTGGTGGGGGTGTGTCGAGCGCGGTGATGCGGCATGACCTGGGAGCGCTCCCACTGGAAGCGGTCCCGACAGCACTGGAAAATCGTCGGGGTGTGCTCGGTATGGTGTGGCGGGGTAATTGAGCTGTCAAGAGCAGGTGCACATCCGACTGTCCGCACGGAGGGAACACCTTCCGGGGCTGCGTGACTGGAAGCGCTCCCAGCCATGATCGGCCAAGACGGAGGGTGGCACGGTCATGGGCCGGGGTGAGACGCTTCCCGTCCGGTCGTGAGGGAAAGGCTCGTGGTTCATGGCAGAAGATGTGCCGCGTCGGCAGCCGACGCTCGACGCGGTGGCCGAACTCGCCGGTGTCTCCCGCTCCGTGGCCTCCCGTGCCCTCAACAACGCTCCGCATGTCAGCCGTGCCAAACGGGATGCGGTCGAACGGGCTGTCCGGCAACTCGGCTACGTGCCCAATCCGACCGCCCGTGCTCTGGCCACCCGTCAGACGGGAGCGGCAGCCCTGGTCGTCTCCGGAGAGGATCCGTCGATCTTCGCGGACCCGTTCTTCGCCCAGGTGATCGTGGGGGCGTCGCAGGCTCTTGATGAGGCCGACCTCCATCTGATGCTGTGCCTGGCCGCTTCCGCCCGGGGCCGCAAGCGGGTGGAGGAACTCTTCCGGTCCAAGGGCGCGGACGGCGTCATGATGATGGCGCTGCGCGAGGACGATCCGCTGCCCGGTATGGCCCAAGAGGCGGGAATGCCGGTCGTGTTCGGAGGTCGCCCGGTCGGTCCGGCTCCCCGGTGGTATGTGGACGTCGACAACGTCGGCGGAGCACGCGAGGCGACCGAGTACCTGGTTTCGCGCGGCCGGACTCGCGTGGCTGCGATCTGCGGGCGTCTGGACACCGAGGCCGGGCGCGCCCGGTACCGCGGCTACCGGGACGCCTTGCTGGCGGCCGGCCTCGATCCGTTGCCGCCGCAGGAGGGGGACTTCACCGAGCCCAGCGGAGCCGCCGCCACGGCCGTACTGCTGGCCGACCACCCCGACGTGGACGGAGTGTTCGCTGCCAACGACAACATGGCGGCGGGGGCGCTGCGTACGTTGCGATCGGCAGGCCGGGCGGTCCCAGCCGACGTCGCTGTGGTCGGCTTCGACGACCTGACCGTTGCCCAGGTCGCCGATCCGCCCCTCACCACCGTCCATCAGCCCATCACCGCCCTCGGACGAGAGATGGCGCGCATGCTCGTCAATGTCATCAGCGGACAGGACCCCACCCCGTTGATCCTGCCCACACGCCTGGTCACCCGCTCGAGCGCCTGAGGCGAGCGCCTCCGGCCATGAGGGGCGTGGGCCCCGCACGAGCGGCGGGGCCCACGCTGTCAGCAGGTGGAGTTGGTCTGGGTGAGCAGCCCCAGTCGCCAGGGGAGGAGGTTGTAGTCGCCGCCCGCGTTGGGGTTCATGCCCTGGTAGAGGTACTGGAGCCGGCAGGCGGGGATGGTGAGTGTCTGGTCGTAACCGGCACGGATCATCTCGCCATGACTGATGTCCCGGGTCCAGGCGCCCGAGGGGAACGTGACGTTGTTGGCCCGCGCGAACGGGTTGCTCTCGGACGCGGCCAGGGGCGTCCAGGAGCCGGCCAGGCTGGTTGTCGTCCAGGAGCGGAAGTAGCGCCGGCCGTCCGATCCGATGGCCTCGACGAGCAGGAGGTACTGATTGCTGCCCTGCACCTTGTAGACGTTGCTCGCTTCGAACAGGGCGTACTTGGAGTCCCGTGCCGCGATGACGGTGTTGGTGAATCCGCCCGGGAACTGGCCGACGGTGGTCTGCGAGCGGTACAGGTGCCCGTTGTCGTCGGAGGAGAACAGGTAGCAGTTGGCGCTGTCGCAGATCACCCACATGTCGACCCAGTGGCCGTTGCCGATGTTCTGGCGGATGATGTCCGGCATCGACGAGTAGAAGTGGCGCGGTGCGCTCCACCCGTTGGGGTTGCTGATGTCGGGGTTGGTGGAGTACGAGGCGTTGCCCGTCTGGTACACGAGGTACCACAGGCGTTGCGGGGCGTAGTAGAAGACTTGCGGCGCGGCCCGGTAGCCCTGCCCGATGGCGCTGCGGTCCAGATAGTGGTGCGTGGCCGAACCGGCCTGGGACCAGTCGCTGAAGTTGAGGTACACCAGGTTGTACCCGGAGGAGCTGGCGACGCTGGCGAACAGGTGGTACTTGCCGTTGTGGTGGACGACCGTCGGGTCCTTGATCCCGGCGACCTTGTGGGTCGCGTCCGGCTTCGGTGAGATCAGCGTGCCGCTGGAGCTCCAGGAGAAACGGGAGGGCAGCGCGGCTGCGGACCGGGGCGAACGGGTGTCAGCCTTCTGCACCGCGGCTGAGCCGCCCAGCGCGGAGAGAACCGGCGGGTAGGCCGGTTTCTTGTTGCCGTTGCGGTCGAACAGCAGCGGGTTCTCCGAGGCCCGCCAGGAGTCGCTGTCGCGGATGCCCCACACGGTGATGCCGGTACAGCGCGCCACGTTCATGCACGCTCGCACCGTGCTGGCATATCCGGTCGGCGGCGCCTGCGCGATGTCGAGTTCGGTGATCTGGACGTCCACGCCGAGGGCGGCGAAGTTCGACAGCGTGGTCTGGAAGCTGGCGGGCGGGCCGCCGGTGCCGAAGTGGGCCTGGAGGCCGACGCAGTCGATGGGGACGCCGCGCGCCTTGAAGTCGCGCACCATGCGGTAGACACCCTGGGTCTTGGCGTCGTTCCAGTTCTCGATGTTGTAGTCGTTGTAGCAGAGCTTGGCCGCCGGGTCGGCGGATCGTGCGGTGCGGAACGCCTGCTCCACGAAGCCGGTGCCCAGGACGTCCCGGAAGACCGAGCTGCGCATCTGACCGCTGCCGCCGTCGGCGAAGGCCTCGTTGACCACGTCCCAGGAGTGGATCCGGCCCTTGTAGCGGTTCATCACGGTGGTGATGTGGTTGTTCATCACGCCGCGCAGCGTGTTGGCGTCCCTGATGGAGCTGACCCAGCCGGGGAGTTGGGAGTGCCACACCAGGGTGTGGCCCCGCACCCGCTGGCCTCGGGCCGCCGCGCGGTTGACGATCTGGTCGGCGGGACCGAAGGTGAACGAGCCGCGGGACCGCTCGGTCGCGTCCCACTTCATCTCGTTCTCGGGTGTGACCGAGTTGAACTCGCGGTCCAGGATGCCGGTGTACATGCCGTCGCCGAGCCTTCCGGCGGCCACGGCCGCTCCGAAGTACCGCCCGGACTGGGCCGCTTGGGCACCCAGAGTGCTCGCCCGGGCGTCGTCGGGGACGCCGGTTGCGGTCCCGGGCGTCACCAGCGCGGCTGTGGCCAGCAGGGCTAAGACCGCGGCTCGGCGACGGCCGAGCCGTTTCAGCGGGTTCATGGTTCTCCTCGGGTTGGGGGGTTGGGTGGTGCGATCCATGCCGTCGTTCAGGGCCTGGACAGTTCGAACCGCGTGACGCGGACCGCGCCGCCGAGCGCCTGCGTGGCGTGGTTGAAGAGGGCTGATCGGTAGCCCATGAAGAACCGCCAGTCGTTGCCCAGGGAGCGGGGCCGAGGCGGGTGAAGGTGGTGCCGTCGGTGCTGCAGGAGAAGGTGCCGGGGCGTGCAGGGCCGAGGCGGATGTCCGCCCGGGCTCGCAGCCGGATCCGGCCGCCTGAAAGGGCCGCGCTCGCGAGTTCGGTGCCGCTGCCGTTGACGAGAGCATGACAGATCCATGCGCGGTTACCCCCTCCTTCGATCGAGTGGAGCGGCTACTTCCTCCGAAATATCGAACGCGGATCGATCGACCGGGCAATCTGGATGGTAGAGCTCCGGGGAGACTCGTCAATCCCTCTCGCATGATTCGTCAGGTTGTCCGAAACATTCGAAGTCGGACCGGACCGCCGAGTGCCGGTCCCGCCGGGTACAGGCCGGGACAGTACGGACTGTGCGACGAAGAGGCCGACGTAGGCCGTGATCGCCGGCGTCGCGCACACGATCAGGGCCATGGTGCGCCCCGGCCGGCAGCCGCTGCGTGCGGTACCGGGCACGATGAGGGCGGGGCCGATCGTGCCACCTTCCGCACCGTGCCGACGACCGGGTCCACGCGGCCCAGAGCTCAGGAGCGGCCCTCCGCCACGTGTCGGACCCGGTTGTCGACGCCGTCGTCACTTTGATCGGTGCCCTGCTGGCCGCTCAGGTCAGTCGGCAACCGCCCTGAGCGCCCAAGGTGGAATGAATTTCACGGTTCAACCGTAAGTCGGGTGCATCCACGAGGCGCCTTCTCAGGTGGACCACATCCACGATCGTCCGCTTTCGGAGCTCCGTGGCCTCGTCTTTGCTCTTCACGCCGGCCAAGAGAACGGGCTGTCCGGTACGGGTGACCAAGACGGATCATGTGTACAACAGCGGTGATATTCCGTGTCCGCCTGCGGGGAGTCGATCATTCCGCCTGCAGGGGGGCTTTGCACTTCCGCCGTCACTCGATCAATGATCAAGAAATGATCGGCTTCCGGAACAGGGGCGTTTGGCGGAGGTCTTGCATCAACTCGATCCTCCTGACAGTGTTCGTGAGTCGGTTCTCGGCATTGCGTCACGGGGGAGACTCGATGTTGTACATCTTTCCGATGACCCATGAAAGCTCTTTCTTTCCTCGACCCGTGGTTCGCCGCGCTGCCTGACGTCATCCGCACCTGGATGAGTCGCACGACAGCTGGTAGTCCGCTGGGAATTCCTTGAGGAAGAGGAGTGATGGACCAGATCTCTGCATCCGCACAGAAGCCGATACAACAGCACTTCCGTCACCCGGATCCGCACCTCGGCGGACTCTTATCAGAGATCACCCGGGTACCGATAAGCCGCATCATGGTCGTGGGCTCACTCCGTACGGTCGGGGAGGACCCACGGCACATCAATGCGCTCGCCGAAGTGTGCTCCGAACTGCCGCCGATCGTCCTTCACCGGAAGACGATGAGCGTCATCGACGGTGTGCACCGGCTCAGGGCGGTGGAGAACAGCGGCGCCACGCACATAAGTGCCGTGCTCTTCAACGGTGACGAGCGGGAAGCCTTCGTGCTCGCGGTCAAGCTGAACAGCAATCACGGACTGCCGCTCTCCTTGGCCGACCGCAAGGCCGCGGCCCTCCACATGCTTGCCGACTTCCCGGAGTGGTCCAACCGGCGGCTGGCCGGGGTCGTCGGCCTGTCGGACAAGACCATCGCAGCGCTCAGGCGGAGGTCGGGTGCGGAACTTCCGCACCCGACCTCCGTGCGACTCGGGCGTGACGGAGTGGCCTACCCCCTCGCCGCGGCCGAAGGCCGCAGTCGCGCGCTGGTGTACCTCGCCGCCAATCCCGACGCGTCCGCACAGGAGGTGGCGCGCGCCGCGGGCATCTCGCTCACCACGGCGAAGGATGCGCGAAAGCGGGCGCGCGCAGTTCGAGCAGAACCGCAGACGACGGTGCAGCCGCCCAAGGGGCCGGCCCGGGAGGGCGGGGCCGGCCACCCCGCGATGGCGAAACGTCCCAGGGCGCACCCGGCGAGTGCGGACCTGTCACTGGCGGTCCTGCGGTTGCGGGCCGATCCCTCGCTTCGTTTCACGGAGGTGGGCCGAAAGCTGCTGCGGACACTGGATCCCTCGGCCACGCAGCCGCACGACTGGGCGGCGATGGCGAGCAGCCTGCCCATCCACTGCGCGCCATTGATCGCCGAGCTGGCACGGCATCAGGCCGAGAGCTGGCAGCTCCTGGCGGAATCTTTGACGGAACGGATCAATTCCCGAGACGCTGACGTATAGCGTTCGGCCGGTTCGGCAGGCGCCGTTGCCGGTGCCTTCGGTTCGGCGCCTTCGGTTGATTCCACCGACGTCGTCTCCTCACCTATTGCGGACTCTTCCGCGAAACGCTGACGCGCAGATGGGGTAACACAACGGCCTTTGCTCCTGGTGGTTTCCGGAAGCTGATCAACCGGGCGCGGGCCCTCAGCCGAGGGTGAGAGATGTAATTGTTGAATTTTCGACCTGAGGTCAAACGGTTGCGCGGCGCTCGAACGCTTCGTACAGTGACTCTCACAATTTTGGAGCGGGGGAGCGGGGGAACGTGACTTTACCGGGGATGCCAACGCATTGGTATAACTTCCTGAATGATCTGCCCGGCCCCATGCCCGAGGTCAGGGATTCCGGAAGCCCTACCGCCGCGGAGATATCCGCACAAGTCCGGCCGCGAGTTCTCATTGAGCAAAACGCTCCGAACGAGCAATGGGTTGCGATACCCGAACCGGTCGTGGAGGGGCTGCGGCAATGCGGCCGGCCGACACCGCTGCACCGGGCACACCGGCTCGAGAAGCATCTCGGTACGGGCGCGAGGATCTACCTCAAGCGGGAAGACGTCCTTCCCAGCGGCAGCTTCAAGCTGAACACCGCGATAGCCCAGGCGTATTACGCGGCCGAGGAGGGGCGAACCACTCTCGTCACCGAGACCGGGGCAGGTCAATGGGGCATGAGTGTCGCGCTCGCGGCGAAGATGTTCGGTCTCCGGGCCGAGATCTTCATGGTGAGGTGCTCGCTCGAGCAGAAGCCCTACCGGCGTCACTACATGGAACTCCTGGGAGCCCAAGTCCGGCCGTCGCCGTCGACTCACACGGCGATCGGACGAAAGATCCTCGGGGAAGTCCCGGACCACCCCGGCAGTCTCGGCACCGCGATCAGCGACGCGATCGAGCATGCTCTGGGCAGCCCCTCCGCCGCGTATCTCGCCGGCAGCGGAATGCCGCACGTCTACCTCCACCAGACGTTGCTCGGGCTCGAGGTCGCGAAGCAGCTCAAGGAAACCTACGGCGAGGACCTGGGCGTCGACGGGCGCGGCGACCACCTCATCGCGTGCTCGGGTGGCGGAAGCAATCTCTGCGGTCTCATCGGCCCCCACTTGCGGGCCAGGACCGACGGAGCGGACCTTCGCTTCCTCGCCGCCGAATCCACGGCGGCGCCCCGGCTCACCCGGGGTGTCTACGAGTACGGCCGCACCGACCTGGGCGGATTCACCCCCGAGGTGCTCGGCTACACGATGGGGGAGAGCTTCATCCCACCGCCCAACCACGTCGGTGGTCTGCGCAACCATCACAGCTCCGCCCTGGTCAGCCTGCTACGACGCGAGGGTGTCCTGGACGCCGTCGCCTTCGACCAGCGGACGGCGCTCGAGGCCGGCCGGCTACTGCTCCAGACCGAGGGCCTGTTGCTCGCCCCCGAGGCCGGTCACGCGGTCGCCGCGGCCTTGGATGTCGTAGCCAAAGCCGACGCGGAAAACCTTGAACCGGTGATCGTGGTCCTGGCCAGTGGCTCCGGTTTCCTCGATCTGCAGGGTTACAACGACGTTCTGCTCGACGCATAGCCGCACCATCGTTCACGGCATCTTCGCACCTTGCGATTGGGAAGCCATATGCGCTTGGCGACATTTCAGCCCCAGCTCGGCGTTCACTGCGAGACGACCACTCTTCGCAACATGATCCACCATGCCGGTATCGACCTGTCCGAACCCATGCTGTTCGGCCTCGGCCAGGGGATCGACTTCCAATACTGGGATGCACCGGCTCCTGGTGACGGTACGCCGATGCTCACCGGCCGGATCGAGCCCGCCCTGCTGTCCCGCAACGCCTGCTCGGCCCTGGGTATGGAACTGCGCGAATCAAGGGCGCCCGACTCGGAATCGGCATGGGCAGCGGCGACGGAGCTGCTGGACGCGGGACATGTCGTCGGAGTGTCCGTCGACATCTTCTACCTCGACTACTTCTCGTCCCGGAGCCATTTCGCCTCGCACTACATCGCGCTGTACGGGCTCGACGACTCCGTCGCCCACGTCGTCGACACCGAGCAGCAGGGTGGGGCGCAGACGCTTCCGGCTGAGTCGCTGCGCCGTGCCCGCGCCTCCGACGAAGGATTCATGCCGTCGCCCCATCTGCACCTGTACGTCGAGCGGCCATCGGCGCGGCTGACCGCCGACACCGACGCGGTCCTGCGCGAGCAGATCTGGAACGCCATCCGGCTGACCGCGGAGCGGATGACCGGTGACCGCGGACCGCGATTCGGCATCCGCGCCATGCGACGGGCCGCCTCCGAGATCGCCGGATGGAGCGACACACTCGCCTCCGCCGACGAGATGGTGCCGGGCGTCGGCCGCTTCTGGCGCTTCGCGGGAACCGGGGGAGCGAATTTCCGCAAGCTCTACCGTGAGTTCCTGCTGGAGGCCCGGCAGCGGTACGACGACTGCGAACTCGACCCGTTCATCGAGGACTTCGGCGACGTACAGCGGCAATGGGACCAGGCGATCGGCATGCTGATGGCCTACGGCGGTGCGGACGACGGGCGAAGGCAACTGGAAGCCGTCGCGGCGCGGCTGGACGCGATCGCCGACGCCGAACAGGCCCTCTTCGAGGGGTTGCTCGTTTCGGCCGCCAAACGGGCGGGTGAGCCGGCTTGACGGTCACCCGAGTGAAGTCCGTCTGCCGTATGTGCCACGGCGGATGCGGCGCCATCGTCGAGCTCGTGGACGGCGTCCCCACCGACATCCACGGGGACCCGGACAACCCCACCAGCCAGGGCTACTTCTGCATCAAGGGCAAGGCGTCACTGGACCTCCTGCACAGCCCGGACCGGCTGACGACGCCACTGGTACGGACCGGTCCGCGCGGCTCGGGGACCTTCGAGCCGGTCAGCTGGGAAGCCGCCCTCGACCGGATCGCCGGCGAGCTCGCCGCGACCATCAGCCGGCACGGGCCCGAGTCCGTCGTCCTCGGCCAAGGGACCGACCGCAACTACCAGGAATGGGTGTTCCGGCTCGCGAACGCGATCGGGACGCCGAACGTGGTCGGCCCGGCTCACGTCTGCTTCTATCCGCGGGTCATGGCCTCGATCATGACGTACGGCGCCTTCACCTTCTGCGACTACGACGGCGATCCCGAGGTCATCCTGCTCTGGGGCAGCAACAAGCCGAGCACCCACTCCGACGGTGTGATCGGCGTGAAACTGCTGCGAGCCGTGGAACGGGGCAGCCGCGTCATCACCGTCGATCCACGACGGACGCAGACCGCCGCCCGGTCCAGCCTCCACCTGGCCATCCAGCCGGGAACCGACTGCGCACTGGCACTCGGCATGATCAAGATCGTCATCGACGAGGGCTGGTACGACCGCGACTTCGTCGCCGCGCACACCTCCGGGTTCGACGAACTCGCCGAGCACGTCAAGGCGTACGACATCGAGCGGGTCGCGCAGACCACCGGACTCACCCCCGAGCTCATCCACGAAGCCACCCGCTCCTACGCCCTCGCCTCACGGGCGTGCATCGAGGCCGGAACCGGTCTGTCGCAGAACGAGAACGCCTTCGACACCCACCGCGCCATCGCCCTCCTCGCCGCGATCTGCGGAAACATCGACGCCCCCGGCGGCGACGTGATCTGGGAGCCGATGCCGATCGAGGGCCGGCGTGCCTTCCCCCGGTCGGATCTGCTGACCGAGGAGCAGGCGAAGAAGCGGATCGGCGGCGACAAGCACAAGATCCTCTCGATGTCCGGCTGGGTCGCGCCGGGAGACCTGCACGAGGCCATCGTGACCGGGGCGCCGTATCCGATCACCTCGATGGTGATCTTCGGCAGCAACATCCTGGCCTCGCACGAGAACACCGAGCTGGTCCGCGAGGCGATCAGCAAGCTGGACCTGGTCGTCGTGTGCGACCTGTTCATGACGCCGACCGCCCGGTACGCCGACGTGATTCTGCCGGCCTCCAGCTGGCTCGAGCGGGACCAGGTCGTCGAGTTCAACTCCTACATCGCGGCACGGCAGAAGATCGCCACGGTCGACGGCTGCCGCTCGGACGAGGAGATCATCCTCGAACTCGCCGAGCGGCTCGGCCTGAGCCGGCACTTCTTCCCTTCGCTGGAAGCCGCTCTCGACGCCAAGCTGGCCGGCATCGAGCTCACCTGGGAACAGTTCACGGAGATCGGCTACATCCGGAACGAGAAGCGGTACCGCAAGTACCGCGAGGGCGGATTCCGTACCCGGTCCGGGCGCGTGAACCTGATGAACCACGGGCTGCGGGCCATGGGTTACGAGCCCTTCCCGGTCTTCCGCCACCCGCCGGCAGCGGACCCCGCCCTGCCGTACGTGATGACCAGCGCCCATCCACGCCAGTTCTACAACACCGAGTTCCACCAACTGCCGACCACCTCGCGCGGCCAGACGACGGCACGGGTGACCGTCCATCCGGACACCGCGAAGCGGGAAGGGCTGTCGGACGGCGAAGAGGTGGACCTCTTCACGCGGGCCGGTGCGCGCGGGGTGCGCATGACGGTCAAGATCTCCGACTCCGTCGCACCGAACGTCGTGATGGCGGACGCCGGCTGGTGGTATCCGGGCGAGCCCGGAATCGACGAGTCGCTCAGATCCTCGGTCAATCTCCTGACGGGCAACGACCGTTCCGACGTGCACATGGGGAGCGCGACGATGAGAGGTGTAGCAGTGGGAATACGGCGGCTGGAGCCGGACCGTGGCTAGCGCGCGGGGCACCGTCGCCGCCCGGGTGCCGGAAACCGACGAGGGCCTGCAGGGCGACGAACTGGCCCTCAAGTACGACGAGATGCAGCGCCACATCCGGGACAACGGCTGGCTCCAGGAGAAGATCGACGACATCCTGGCGGCGGGCATCACCTCCGGTGAGGTCCTGGAGCTGGGCTGCGGCCCGGGCTACCTGGGACTGGAATGGATCACTCAGGCCGAGGAATCCGCCCGGCTCGTCGGCCTCGACATCTCACCGGCCATGCTCCGGCGGGCGAGCGCCAACGCGGACGGGTACGGCGTCGCCGAGCGCTGCGCCTACGAATGCGGCACCGTGCTGGCCCTGCCGTTCGAGGACGACCGCTTCGGCCACGTCATCAGCGCGTCCTCGCTGCACGAATGGGCGGATCCGGTGACCGCCCTGTCGGAGATGCACCGGGTGCTCAGGCCGGGCGGCCGGTACTGCGTCTCCGACCTGCGCCGGGACGTCGACCGGACGACGTTCCAGTTCATGAAGGCGAACATCGCGGCCGACATGCGCCCGGGCTTTCGCACCTCGATCCGGTCCTCGTACGTCAAGAGCGAGGTAGAGGAGCTGCTGCGAGGCACCGCGCTCGACACGGCCGTCGTGACGGAAGTGCAGATGGGGATCGTCATCACGGGCAGGAAGGAAACGCAATGAACGCACTCGCGGGAAGTTCGCCGGCCATCACCGCAACGCGCGACGGGCGCTTCCCCGACCGCGCCGGCTTCGACCGCACCTGGGACGAGATCCTCCAGACGTCGAGCACGTGGCGGGACCTCGACTGCGGGCAGTACCTGTCGGCCTGGTGCGGATACGCGCCGGACCACGTCGTCGAGAAGTTCGCCGGGGTCAACCACGTCGGCATCTACATGGGCGACTACGACAGCGACGACGAGGTGTTCGGCTGGAACGCCTACCTGAACGACCATCGGGCGTCCGGGCTGATCACCACCGTCGAGATGGGCCCGTCGTACATCTCGCCCCGGCAGTACGGCACGCCGGGCTGGTGGAACTCGATCGCGCTCTCCGACGGACGTGTCATCGAGATGTTCGCCTGCCGCCGGTTCGGCCCCTGGGCGGACCGCCCGGCCGGCGAACGCGGGCGCCTCATGTCGCACGTCGCCATCGACGTGCACACCGACGCCGACGTCCGCTACCTCCTGGACGTCCTCGACCGGGATGTCGACCACCTCGAGAACATCGCGTTCACCGAGGCGGACGAACTCGGCCACACCTACGGGCACCTGCGCAACAACGACAGCGGCTCCGTGCTCGAAATCGTCTACGAGGCGCCGCGCGGCGGAACGGGGCACGGCGATGGCGGTCATTGAGATCTCGCCGTACTCCGGTGAGCACTGCGAATCCACCGCGCTGCTCAACATGCTCCGCAACCACGACATCGAGCTGAGCGAGCCGCTGATCTTCGGGCTGGGACAAGGACTGTCGTTCCTGTACTGGCACTCGAAACAGATGCCGAACCCGTTCCTCGCCGGCCGGGTCAAGCCCGACCACCTCATGCGCAACGTGGCGGACGCGCTCTCCCTGGAGTTGCGGACCCAGGAGACGTCCTCGGCGGCGAAGGCCGAGGCCACGCTGATCGAGGCCCTCGACGAGGGCAATGTGGTGGGGCTCAAACTCGACCGCTACCACCTCGACTACGCGCGGGAGAACCATCACTTCGCCGCGCACTACGTCGCCTGCATCGGATACGAGGACGACAGGTTCGTCGTCGTCGAGACCCGGTCGCTCGGTGTTCAGTCGACATCACGGGAGAGCCTCGCCCGGGCCCGTTCCGCCAAGGGACCGATGTCCTCGCGCAACCTGTCGGTCCGGGTGGACCCGCGCGGGTACGACGAGTCGATCCTCGCGAAGGCCTGCCAGACCTCGATCCTGGCCACCGCACGGGAGTTCCTGACCCCGCCCATCACCAACATGGGATTCAAGGGCATCGCGAAGGCCGGCTCGCTCATGCGGGGATGGCCCGACCGGCTCGACCGTCCCGTCGAGGCGATGGCCGCCGTCGGCGCCAGCATGGAGGAAGGCGGAACCGGCGGCGGGTTGTTCCGGACGCTGTGGGCGCAGTTCCTCGAGGAGGCGCACGAGCTGACCGGCATCGCGGCCTATGACGAACTCGCCGTCGAGTACCGCCGTATCGCCCGGCACTGGACGGACGTGGCGAACCTGCTGCGCGACGCCGACGACGCCGGTGCCCGGCACTCCCTCGACGAGGCGGCGTCGATCGTCGACAGCCTCGCGGCCGAGGAACGGACGGCGATGGCACGGCTGGAGGAGGCGTCCCGATGACCACGCTCACCCGGCCGGCCGGCCACGATCCGCGCAGCAGGCTGCGCGACACCCTCGTCTCCCGCGTCGACATCGCGCGGAAGGTCGCCGCGGTCACCTCACTGGACCGGCAGGCGCTCGACGCATGGGCCGCGGAGGCGCTCGCCGCGACCGTGGAGCACGCCTGCCGGAACTCGCCGTTCTACGCCGACGTCGTCCCGGCCGATGTCGCCCGGGCGGCCGCGCAGGGCCGTCCGCACGCGTTCGAGACCATTCCCTTCACGACGCGTGACCATCTCTCCGCCGCCTACCCGCTCGGCATGCTCGCCGTGCCGCGGCGCGAGGTGATCCGGTTCGACGAGAGCTCCGGCACCGGCAACGGGCGCCCCATCGCGGCGTTCTTCACGATGGCGGACTGGCTGGAGAACAATCTCACCGTCGCCGGGCTGCTGGCCGCCGTGCTGGACGAGCGGGACGTCGCGGCCATCGCCGTCCCGTACGAGCTGGCCGGGGTGGGCCAGGACCTCGACCGCGCGATCGAGATCCTCGGGTGCACGATCGTGCCGCTCGGCGCGGCCTCACCGTCCTGCACTCCGGACCGGATGGTCGATGCCCTGCTGCGTTCGGGTGCGACCACCCTGGTGTGCTCCGGAACGCGCGCCCTGTTCCTCGGCGAGATCGCCCGCCGCCGTGGCATCGACCCGCGGCGCGACCTCGCCGTCTCGAAGATCCTCATGGCGGGGGAGGGGGCGTCGCCGGCCAAGAAGCGGCGCCTGGCCGACCAGTGGGGCGCCGTCGCGTACTCGATGTTCGGCATGACCGAGACCAACACGCTGGCCATGTTCTGCCGCGAGCGTGAGCTGCACCTGGTCGAGACACGGACGTTCTTCGAGGTGGTGGATCCGGAGTCCGGCGAGCGGCTGCCGGACGGCTCCGTCGGTGAGCTGGCCGTGACGACGCTGGCGAGCCGGGCCATGCCGCTGCTGCGGTACCGCACCGGTGATGTGTGCCGGATCGAGCCGGCGCCGTGCCGCTGCGGTTCCCCGCTGCGCCGGCTGCACCATCGTGGCCGGATCGGTGACCGGATCCCGGTCGGTGACCGCTGGACCTCCCAGCTGGAGATCGAGGACATCGTCCTGAGCGCCATGACCACCGCGCCGTACTACTTCGCCTTCGACATCTACGGGGATGTCCTGGAGATCGCACTGCCGCCGTCGAGCGCCGACGAGGCGACCTGGGCAACGATCGCGGCCGGTGTCCGTGACCGTCTGGGAGCGTCCACCCGATTCGGCCGGCTGGACACCGACCGGTTCGAGACGGCGCTGCGAACCTCGGCCAAACCGACGATGCGCAACTTCAGTGCCTACGGGGGAGGAGGGGCCGCCGGTGAGGGTTGAACTGCCGCTTCCGACGCGCATTCCGATCGACGGGCGCTTCAAGATCGATGACACGTGCATCGACTGCAAGCTCTGCAACGACCTGGCGCCCGACAACTTCGACGCAGACCTCGACAACGACGTCCACTACGTGTGCAAACAGCCCGAGACGCCCGACGAACTCGAGCGGGTCCTCGACGCATTCGAATCCTGCCCCACCGAATCGATCCGGTACTCAGCGGCACCTGACGGGGAGTGATGGCGCAATGTCAAGCCTGGACGATCCAGTAGAAGGCGACATGTGCGCCGGCCGACGGCAGATGACCGCACTGGGACCGGTGGCCGAGAGCTACGACCAGCTGCACCGCATCGACCTGCTCGGCGAGGCGCGGGCCGCACGAGGGGTGCCGGAGGGCACGTACGACTCGACGGTGTGCGCCGTCCTCCAGGCGTCGGAGGTGTGCCTGCTCAATCTGGCCCGGCTGGCGCGCAGGACCCAGGCGTGCCTGCTGGCCGACGACATTCCGGCCGCCTCCCGCTACGTGCAGTGGGCCGTCGGCTTCCACCGGTTGCTGCGCGGGCTCGGCACGGTGACGTTCGGGGCCCGCAGCGTCTTCGGAGCCGGCGGGTCCGCCGGGGCCACGGCCGTGAGCATCTCCGAGTCCGCCGGCTACGCGGCCTACGTCGACGCGCTCCGGGAGCTGGAGGACGTCGCCAAGGGTTCGCTGCTGGCAGGAGCACCTGAGCTGACCCGCTCCACCATCGCCACCAAGAGCATCGACGACTCGCTGTACCGCGTGCTGCACGGCATCCGGATCGGCTGCCACGACGCGTCCAAGTGGGAGAGTGACCTCACCGCCGTACCCATCGGGGTGAGCCGGAGCACCGACGAGCTGATCTCCGCCGAGACCCTGGCGCGAGCGGTCGCCGCGACCGAGCTCGACGCGGGTACCCTGCACGGCGAGTTCGTCGCCCTGCACCAGGTCCCGGAGATTCTCTGCGCCGAGGCGAACGACCACCTCGAGGTCGCGATCCGGGCGATCCGCACCTCGTCCCTGAGCCGGGCGGCGCAGCACCTGACGGCCTGCCGGGAACTGCTCGATCCGGTGGTCGACGCGCAGCGGGTGATGGCCGAACACCTGGCGACCGGCGAGTACCACGGGTTCCGGACCAACCTGGGACCCGCGAGCGGCACCCACTCGCTGTCGATCAAACAGCACATGTTCCGTGACCTGTTCAAGCACATGTGGAACGACCTCGAGGCCTGGCTGCGCTCGCTCGGCAGGTCCTCGCTCGAGGAGACCCTCCGGGACATCGACGCACGCCGCCACGACGACCCGGAGGCATGGCTGCGGCACACCGTGGTCGACCAGGCGTTCAAACTGCACTCCGCCCATCAGCAGTGGCGCCACGAGCATCTGCACATGCCCCGCAACTGCCTGGGCAGCGGCGGCACCAAGTCCATGATCGGCATTCCGGACGGGCCCCAGGCCGTCTACAAAATGCGGGACGCGGCCAACGCCCAGCACTCCCTGGCGACGATCCACCGGGCACGCCGCACGCCCCTGACGAACGCCGTGCCGGACTCGCCGCTGGCCAAGCTCATCACCGATCCCAGCTCCCTCGACTCCGAGCTGATGCGGGTGGTGGGCGAGGCGACACGTGAGTACTTCCCCCAGGTGCAAGAGCAGAGCTACCAGCCGTTCCGGTCCGGTGCGGCCGAGCGGAACCCGTAGGAGCGCGGACGGTGACCACCACAGGATCCACAGCCTCTGACAGCGCCATGCCCACCGACGAGATCGCCCTTCTGCCGGGCTCCTCCGGCGGAGCCTGGCGAGGGACCGAGTACGTCGCCAGCCTCAAGGACGAGCGGGAAGTCTGGTCCGACGGACGCAGGGTCGACGTGACCGGCGACCCGGGCTTCCGGCCCATGCTGTCCACGCTGGCCGGTCTCCATGACGCCCAGCACCTGCCCGACCGGACGGACGAGATGCTCTACCGGTCGGAGGCCTCCGGCAACCTCGTCAGCCTGTCGTACCTGGCGCCGGCCGACCGGGACGACCTCAGCCGCAAGTGGGCCAACTCCCACCGGTGGGCACAGGCCTCCTACGGCCAGCTCTCCCGGATCCCCGACTTCATGTCGAACGTCGTGGTCGGCCTGTACGACTACCGGTTCGAACTGGCCAAGGTGGACCCCGAGTTCGGGCGCAACGCGGAGAACTACTACCACTACTGCCGCGAGAACGACCTGACGCTGACGCACGGCCTGGGCGACCCGCAGATCGACCGTTCCTCCACGCCCGCCGACCGGCCGGAACTGGGCTTGAGGGTGGTGCGGCGCGGCGCCGACGGCATCGTCGTCCGGGGAGCCAAGCAGATCGCCACCCTGGCGCCGTACGCCCACGAGGTGCTCATCTACCTCTCGCCCGCGAACTACCTGCGCGAAGACCCCAGCTATGTCTGCTGGTTCGCCGCTCCACTGGCGACGCCGGGCCTTCGCGTCCTGTGCCGCACGTCGTACGCCGACGGCTCCGGCGGCCTCTCCGCGCGCTACGACGAGCAGGACGCCATGCTGGTGTTCGACGACGTGTTCATCCCGATGAACCGGGTCTTCCTGCTCGACGACTCCCAGACGGCCGTCCGAGGGTTCGGCGAGCTGAACAAGTGGTCGCTCTACACCGGCCAGCTGCGCTACTACCACCGGCTGCGCACCATGCTCGGTGTCGCGTCGCTGCTGGCCCAGGCGATCGGAGTCGACAAGTTCCGGCAGGTCAGCGACCTTCTCGGCGAACTCACCTCGTATGTCGAGATCGTGCGGCTCGGCCTGGCCGCGATCGACGCCGAGAGCCGGCCCACCGCCTCGGGTCTGCTCGCCCCCGGCTCCACGGCCGCGCTCGACGCCGTCGCCGGCCGCTTCTCGACGCGGGGCTCGGAGATCATCCGGCAGATCGGAGCGTCCGGTTTGATCATGCAGCCCTCGGACGCCGATCTGGGCACGTCCGAGCTGCGCGCGGTGCTGGACACGTACATGTGCGGGCGCGAGATGGGCGTGGACGAGAAGTCCCGGATCTTCCGGCTCGCCGCCGATCTGGCCGTCGACCGTTTCGGAATGCGCCAGGAGCTCTACGAGACGTGGAACCGGGGTGATCCCGCCCGGGTCCGCTCGATGCTCTACGCCCGGTATCCCGACCTGAAGCGCTGCGAAACCCAGGCCCGAAACCTGGCCGAAGGGCGGAACGACACCACATGAGTCTCGACAGCATTCGGCTCGAGGGAGTCACGACCCACAACCTCAAGTCGGTCGACGTCTCCTTCCCCAAGGGAAAGCTGGTCGTCGCCGCGGGCGTCTCGGGGTCGGGCAAGTCGTCCCTGGTCATCGACACCCTCTTCGAACACTCGAAGACGCTCTACCTGGGGGCCCTGTCCAGCAAGTCCCTCGACATGGGCGACGGTGACTACCAGTTCGACCGGATCGCGGGGACGCAGCCGCCGGTGGCGCTGCGCCAGCGCGACGGCGGCTACTCCAACCCCCGCTCGACCGTGGGGACCCTCACCGGACTCGACGGCCTGTACCGGCTGCTGTTCGGCGCCGGTTCGCGGCCGGTCTGCCCGGCCTGTCTCGGCCCGACCGGTGCGGACCTGTTCTGTGACGACTGCGGCTGTTTCGCCGAACCGCACTCCGCGAAGCACTTCAGCCCCAACCGCAAGGAAGGCAAGTGCCTCCAGTGCGACGGCATCGGCGAACTCGTCGGCTTCTCCCTGGACAAGATCATCCCGGACCGGTCGAAGACGCTCACCGAGATCTGGGACGGTGCCGACCCCGGGACGTTCGCCGTTCCCAACGTGCGCAAGGCCTTCGAGGCGATGGCCGCGGACATCGGCCTCGACCTCGACGTGCCGTTCGAGAAGCTGAGCCCGGAGCAGACCGAACGCGTGCTGCACGGCTCGGACACGATCTACACGCTCAAGATCCGCAAGGTCACCAACGACTTCCGCTTCGAGGGCATCCTGGGCTTCCTGGAACGGGCGTACCGCAACGCGTCGTCCGCCGCCCGCAAGAACGCCTTCACCAACTACCTCGGACGGGAAGTCTGCCCCGCCTGCCACGGCGGGAGGCTGCGCCCCGAATCGCTCAGGGCGACGGTGGCCGGGCACACCTTCCCCGACTTCCAGAGCGACGAACTGTCGCGTTCGATCACCCGCTTGCGCGAAGGACTCTCCTCCGGTGATGTGCCGGCGCAGGTCCGCGAGCTCGCCGCGGCGATCGTCAAACAGAGCACGAACATCGAGGACGTCGGCCTCGGGCACCTGCAACTGCGGCGGCCGGTGACCACCCTCTCCGGTGGTGAGCTGCAGCGACTCCTGCTGGCGCAGCACCTGGCCAGCGACCTGACCGGGGTCATGTACGTCCTGGACGAACCGACCGCCGGTCTGCACGAGGCCGACACCGGGAGGATCCTCGACTCACTGCGCCGGCTGCGCGATCTCGGCAACACGGTCATCGTCATCGAGCACGACGAGTCGGTGATCCGTGCCGCCGACTGGATCGTCGAGCTCGGTCCCGGGGCCGGATCCCGCGGCGGCGAGATCGTCTTCGAGGGCCGCTTCGCCGACCTGCTGAACTCCGGTGACTCACCGACGGCGACCGCGATGGCGTCGGACGGGCCGGCGCGCACCAGGACCGACCTCGCCGGCGCGCCCTGGATCGAGGTACGCGGCATCACCCGCAACAACGTGGTCGACCAGGCGGCGAAGTTCCCGCTCGGCGCACTGACCTGCGTCTCCGGCGTGTCCGGCGCCGGCAAGAGCTCACTGGTGGCCGGCATCCACGCATCGGTCTCCCGGGCCATCGCCCAGCGGTCGACGGGCGCCGCGGACCGGAGCACCGGCATCGAGGGAGCCGACGCCCTGGACGACGTCATCTACGTCGAGCAGCGCCCGATCGGCCGCTCCAGCCGGAGCACGCTCGTCACCTACGTCGGCATCAGCGACCACATCCGCGACGCCTTCGCCGCCAGTGCCGAGGCGGTCGAGCGCGGACTCGGCCGAGGCGAGTTCAGCCCGAACGTCGCCGGGGGGCGGTGCGAGTCCTGCAAGGGACTCGGGCTGGCCGAGATCGAGATGACCCTGTTCAAGAGCGAGTTCATCGTCTGCCCCGAGTGTGAGGGCCGCCGGTTCCAGGAGCATGTCCTGCAAGTGCGGCTGGGCGACAAGAACATCCACGACGTGCTGTCGATGACCGTCGAGGACGCCCTCGACTGGTTCGACGCCGGAAACAGTCCCAAGGTCGTCCAGGCCCTCGGCGTGCTCAGCGAGTTCGGCCTGGGCTACCTGCAACTCGGCTGCTCGACGACCACGCTCTCCGGTGGCGAGGCGCAGCGGCTCAACCTGGCCGGCGAGCTGCTCAAACAGCGCCGCAGCCGCACGCTGTTCATCTTCGACGAACCGACGCGCGGCCTGCACACCGCCGACATCCGCCATCTTCTGGCCCTGTTCGAGCGGTTGATCTCCACCGGCAACACCATCGTGGTCATCGAGCACCACGTGAAGGTGATCTCCATCGCCGACTGGGTGATCGACCTGGGGCCCGGCGCGGGCCGCGAAGGCGGCCGGGTGGTGCACAGCGGGACGCCGGAGGAACTCGCGGACAACCCGGCCAGCGTGACCGGCCGGTTCGTACGCCGACTGCGCGACGAACCCGCTGCGGTGACGCCGGAGCCCGCCCCTGTGGAGGGCCGGCGGTCGAGTGCGGCGCCGGACCTCGGGGTCATCGGAGAGCTACTGCCGCAGGCCGTCACGGTGGTCGCCGGCACGGCACGGCAGTCCCAGCGGAACGGGCCGACACCGTACGGACTGGTGATCGGCTCGCTCACGGTCGTCTCCGACGAACTCGCCCTGATCGGCTTCCTGGTGCGCTCCGGCAGCACCAGCTGGAACGCCATCGCGGACACCGGCCGGTTCTGCGTCAACATCCTCGGCGAGGACCAGCGCGAGGTCTCGGAGGCCTTCTCGCAGGGGCGGCCGGACAGCCGCTTCGACGCCCTGGCGTGGACGCCCTCCGCCAACGGCTGCCCGCGCTTGTCGGGCGCCGTCGGCACCCTCGACTGCAGCCTGAAGTCGTCCTACCGGATCGGCGACCACGAGTTCGTCCTGGCGACGGTCGTCAGCGTCGACATGGAGGCCGGCACCGGCCGCCGGCCACTGCTGCGCGCCGAACGGGGCGACAGCGCTCTCGACGACTACGGGTGGCGCCGATTCGCCCGGGAAGCGGAGGCCAGGTGACGACGACCACGTCCATCGCCACGCACTACGAGCAGTTCCTGCAACTCCTCACCCGCGACACGGCGGACATCCGCAACGCGGCCGACGGCCGCGACCCGGTCAGCGCCCGGTACGGCGAACGGGTCGACCCCTCGGGCGGATCCCAGCCGATCGTGATGACCCGCGACGAGTGGATCCTGAACCAGATCGACCTGACGCTGGCGCTGGGCCGGCTGCTGACCGAGGACGACGTCGTCGTGTCGGCCGTGCCGTACGAACTGTCGTTCATCGGCGCCGAGGTGGACCGCGTGATCGAGATGGTCGGTGCCTCGGTGATCAGCGTCGGGACGAGCGGGACCATCTGCCCGATGCCGCGGCTGCTCGGGCTGATCGAGCAGTACGAGGTGACGGCCCTGGTGTGCGCGCCGAGCTTCGCCGCCGAGCTGGCGGGCCTCGCGGTGTCGCTCGGGAAGCGGCCGGCGGACTCGACGATCCGGACGATCGTCTGCGTGGGGGAGGCCTGCTCCACCGAGCGCCTCGACCGCATCGGCGCCGCCTGGGCGGCGAAGACCTCCACCCTGTACGGGACGCCGACGACGCCGACGGTGGCCGTCGCCTGCGAGTACGGCGCACTGCACCTGTGCGATCACCGGCTGCGGGCCGAGGTCCGCGGCGGGTCGCGCGGCGAGCTGCTCCTGGACGGCTCACCGACGGGTGAGGTCGTCGAGCTGTGGCCGGCGGACCGCCGCTGTGACTGCGGTTCCGCGAGCCGGGTCCTGGTGCCGCTCGGCAGCACGGCCTCGGCGGTACGCGGACCGGACGGGCTGGTCTCGGCGCTCGACGTGGAGCGGAGCGTGTTCGGCCACAGGAGGCTCGCACCGCACTTCGCCTGCGCCGTCCGGGACGGCACCTTCCACGTGACCTGCGCCGTGGCCGACCCTCGGGCGGTCGACGAGGACGCCATGCGGCGGGCGATCCGCAGCAGCATCGGCGACGCGCTCGGGGTCGAGGCCGAGGTCACGGTCGTCGGCGTGAAGGACTGGAGCACCGCCACGTCATGACCCGCATCCGGCCGCGGCACGCAGTCGCCGCGGCCGATCCACCGGTGGCATCTCGAGGAGACAAGACGCATGAGGGTAGCGGTAGTACAGACCCAGTGGGTCGACGATCACGAAGACGGCCTGCGCAACGCCTACCAGGCGATCGAGGACGTCTGCGGTGCCGGCGACATCGACCTGGTGTGCTTTCCCGAGTTCCTGCTCGGCCCGCCGTGGTACATGCCAGGACAGGACGGCCTGAAAGGGCGAACCGACACGCCGATCCCAGGGCCGATCGTCGACGGCTTCCAGTCCCTGGCCCGCAAGCTCAACACGCACATCCTGCTGGGGTCGCTGGTCGAGGACATGCAGGACGGCATGTACCGGAACACGTCCCTGCTGATCGGCCGCCAGGGCGTCATCACCGGGCGCGCCGTCAAGGCACACGCCTTCGGCAACGAGATGGTGGTGTGCCGCCAGACGGACTCGCTCGGCGTGCTGTCGACGGAGTTCGGGCAGATCGGCATCGCCGTGTGCTCGGACTTCTGGATCCCCGAGGTCGTCCGGCTGCTGGCGCTGGCCGGCGCGCGAACGGTCTTCGTACCGGGCGGGACGCTGGGGCAGAACCAGCCGCTGATGGTGAACGCCTTGCGCACGGCGGCGTACCTGAACGACGTCAACATCGTCTACGCCAGTTCGGTCGGCGTCGTCCGCGGCAAGCGCGGGGACCGGCTCGTGGAGATCCACTTCGCCGGCACCAGCCTGGTCGCAAGCCCGGAAGGCGTGATCGCGCAGGCCGGCAGCGACGAGCCGGAGACCCTCGTCGTCGACATCGAAGAGCCCGCGGACGGCGACGGCCGCCGCTGGCAGCAACTGCGCAGGCCCGACGCCTACCAGGCGCTGCTGACTCCGTACGTCGGAGCGGACCGGGATCTCGCGGCCGAACTGCGCGCGAGCCTGACCGGGGGCGGCGGCCCGGACCGGGGCCGGCCCGTCGCCGCGACCAGCACACGTGAGGGGACTCGCTCGTGACCGTCTTCGTAGCGCAGCACGCCCGCCGGGCGACACCGGAGGCGACGGCCTCCGCCGTACTCGACGATCTGGACAGCCGGGTGACCGACGAGGCGTCGTTCGTCGTCCTGCCGGAGAACGCGTTCACCACCGGCGGCGACGTCCAGGCGCTGCCCCTGCCCCTGCGAGAGCGGTGCCTGGACCGACTGACGGCACTGGCACGGACCCGAGGCACCTACGTGCTCACCGGCTCGTGGGCGGAGGAGGGGCCCGGCGGCACCCTGGTGCAGGTGTCCAGG
The DNA here is from genome assembly GCF_044764825.1 of Streptomyces sp. NPDC093598. Taxonomy (NCBI): domain Bacteria; kingdom Bacillati; phylum Actinomycetota; class Actinomycetes; order Kitasatosporales; family Streptomycetaceae; genus Streptomyces; species Streptomyces sp. NPDC093598. Next base: position 159,302 of record NZ_JBIWIV010000005.1, read on the forward strand.
TTGCTGGATCCGAGCGGATCGGAGTGCGCCCGGGTGGAACGGCCCGTCCTCGCCGACGGGACGACCGGTACCGGCGACGACTTCCCGGTCGTCGAGACGCCGTTCGGCCACGTCGGGGTGCTCCTCGGCCCCGACTTCTGGCTGGTCGAACCGCCGCGCATCGCATGCCTGGCCGGTGCGGAGCTGCTGCTGGTCGCCGGGTCCCTCGACGGCAGGCAGCAGGCATCGCAGCGCGCCGCGGTGTGGGGCATCGCGACCCTCAACACCGTGGCGGTCGCCTTCGCCGGTTCGCTGAGCGAACGCTGCGGCGGGGGCAGCGCCGTGGCGGTGCCCGAGGGGTTCGTCGCCGAGGCGGGCACCGACGAGGGCGTCATCGAGGCGCCCTGGGACGTCGAGAGGATCCGGCATCTGCGCGAACCCGACCTGCGCTTCCAGCAGACCCTCTGGTTCGGGCTGTGGGCGCGCCGGACGGAGCTGTACACGGACCTGACGGCGCAGGTGAGTTGAGATGCGCAACGCCGGTGCTCCCGCCTCCGACGTCCGACGGCGGATCGCGACGGAGATGGCAGACGACGTGCCGTGGAACCGGGTGCTCAATTCCATCTGCACCGAACCCCATCCGCTGGGCGTGGAGATGGCGTCCGCCGCGGCGCACACCAACCTCGGTGACGTGCGCATCTTCCGCGGCACCAAGCGGATCGAGCGCAAGGTCGTCGAGCTGCTGCTCGATCTGCTGGGCAACCCCGGCGGGTCGGGGAGTCTCGTGTCCGGAGGGACCGAGGCGAACCTGATCGCGATGCTGGTGGCCCGCGAGTCGGCGCGCGCCCGGGGGCGGCTGACCGACCGGCCCGAGGTCGTCGTCAGCAGCACCGTGCACTTCTCCTTCACCAAGGTCTTCGGCCTGCTGGGGCTGACCCCGGTCGTGGTGCCGGTCGACGACTCCTTGCGGTTGCCGGCCGACGAGGTGGCCCGGCGTATCGGCGAGCACACCGTCGCGGTCGTCGCGACCGCGGGCAGCAGCGAGTTCGGGGTGGTCGACGCGGTCGACGAGATCGGACCGGTGGTGGCGGGACGGGGCGTGCACCTGCACGTGGACGCGGCCACCGGCGGTTTCATCATCCCGTTCGCCCGTGAACTCGGCCACGATCTGCCGCAGTTCGACTTCACGGTCGAGGGCGTCGACTCGATCACCATCGACCCGCACAAGTACGGACTGGCCAATGTCCCGGCCGGGGCGATCCTGTTCCGTGGCGCACAGGACGCCGGACGCTTCGCGGTCGACTCGTTCTTCATCGACACGCCGGTGCACAACACCCTGCTCGGCACCCGCCCCGGCGCCGCCGCGGTGTCGACCTACGCGGTACTGGAGCACCTCGGCCGTGACGGCTTCCGCGACCTCACCCGGACCAATTTCGAGGTGACGAAGTACCTGGTGGACGGGTTGCGCGCGGCCGGGCACGAGCTGTTCGCCGAACCGCAGCTGAACATCGTGGTGGTCAAGATGCCGCACGCGGTCCGCATCTCACAGCTGCTGGAGTCGAGGGGCTGGATCGTCTCCACCTCGAAGCGCTTCGGCGAAACCCTGCGGCTGGTCGTCACCCGGCATGTGACACCGAAGATGCTGGACGAGTTCCTCCCGGAATTGGAGCAGGCCTGTCAGGACGTCGCTGCCGAGGTGACGCTGCGATGAGCCTCTTCCGTGGCGCCCGGACCCGGCTCGCCGCCCTGCAGATGCGGATCGAGCCCGGGCAGCGGGACGAGAACCTGGCGCGAGCCGCGAAGCTGCTGTCCACCGCGCGGGAACGCGAGGCCGACCTGGCGTGCCTGCCGGCCACCTTCGCCACCGGCCTGAACTTCCCCACGCTGCGCACCGACGCCACCGCCGAGGACGGGCCGGTCGTCGCATTCCTCGCGGAGCAGGCCCGCACCCTCGGGATGCACATCGCCGCGGGCGTGCTGCTGTCGGCCGGGCGGGACGTCTTCGACGCCGCCGTGCTCATCGGCCCCGGCGGCGACCCGCTCGGCTGGTACCACCGCGCCTGCGTGTGGGCGGGCGAGTCCGAGTACATCTCCACCGGCTCGCCGGGCGAGGTGATCGACACGCCCGTCGGGCGGATCGGCCTGCAAGTGAGTTACGACCTGCGGTTCCCGGAGGCGAGCCGGCAGTACCTCGCCCAGGACGCCGACCTCATCGTCTGCGTGGCGAACCTCTTCGGGCCGTTCTCGCACCCGCTGCGCTCCCTGTGCCGCGCGCGGGCCGCCGACAACGAGTGCGCGCTGGTGTTCGCCAGCGGAGTGGGCGAGAACCGCTTCGCGAACATGACCTACGTCGGCCGCAGCATGATCGTCGACGGTCTGGTGCAGGACGCCCGCCAGGACCCGGACGCGGACATCCTCGCCGAGGCCGCCCCGGGCGGCCAGGAAGCGGTGATCGACGCGGACGTGCACTGGCGGCAGCGGCGCAAGGCCCGCTCCGCGCTGCCGTTCCACGACGACCTGCGCTCGACCTGGACCACGATCCACGGGGGGCGCGCCTGATGAGGGCAACGCGTATGCAGCCGGAGTCCGGGTGGCTCGGCGACGTGCTCGGCCTTGTCGTCATGGACATGCGGCAGTTCTTCGACAACCGTCTGTTCGCGGTGTCGACGCTGCTGACGTCGGTGTCGATGGTGCTGGCCTTCGGGGCGGCGACCGACCAGATGGTGAGTCCCGCGCCGACGGCCGCCAACTACTTCGGCTTCGTCTTCCCCGGCATCATCGGCGCCGGCATCATGTTCAGCTGCACCTACACCGTCGGCTACACGGTCATCATCGACCGCAACCGCCGCACCATCGAGGACCTCATCCTCTCGCCCCTGTCGTACTCGGGGTTCCTGCTCGCCCGGATCGTCGGCGTCGTGCTCAAGTGCCTGTTCCAGTTCGTGCTGGTGCTCCTGCTCGGCGTCGGGGTCTTCGACGCCCGGATCGAGTCGGTGCCGCTGTTCGTGCTGGGCTTCTTCACCGCGTGCACGGCCTTCGCCGGTCTCGGGATCCTCATCGCCACGTACACCAACGAGATCTCCTTCCCGGCGGTCGTGAACATCATCGTCATCCCGCTCATGTACTTCGCCGGGATCTTCTTCCCCCTCGACAACCTCGGGGCGCTGGGTGACGTCTTCGACAAGCTCCCCCTCTCGGTGCACGTCGACATCTTCCGCGCCGCCACCTCGCCGGACGTCTCGGCCACCGGGGCGTCGGTGCTGGCGGTGGCCTACTCGTTCCTGGCCCTCGGTATCGCCGCATGGGCCTTCCGCAGGAGGATCGGCCATGGCTGACACCACGAGCACCGCAGCGCCGGTCCTGTCGGTCTCCCGGCTCGACCACCGGGTGAGCCCCGACTTCGCCCTGCGCTCCCTCACCTTCGCCGTGCACGCCGGCGAGGGCGTGGCCATCATCGGCACCAACGGCGCCGGCAAGACCACGCTCATCCGGCTCGTCGCCGGCATGCTGCGCCCGTCCGGCGGCGAGGTGCGCGTCTGCGGCACCCCGCCCCGCCGCTGGGGCCAGGTCGGCCGCCACATCGGCTACGTCCAGCAGGCCAAGGACCTCCCGGACGGCGTCAGCGTGGAGACGTACGTCAAGCACCAGCTCAAGCTCCGGCGGGCCGACCCCAGCCGGTACGAGGAGCTGATCGCCCTGGCCGAACTGGACCAGTACCGCCACCAGTACGTGCGCAGCCTCTCCGGCGGCAGCCAGCGCAAACTGCACGTCATCTGCGCCGTCGCCCACCGGCCCGACCTGCTGATCCTCGACGAGCCGACCACAGGCCTGGACCCCACGGCACGCGAAACGCTGCTGGAGCTGCTGGGGAGCCTGAAGAAGGACGGCGTCGGCGTGTTGTTCGCCAGCCATCACCGCGACGAACTGCTCGCGCTGGCCGACTCCGTCGTGGTGCTCCACCAGGGACGGCAGATCAAGGACGCCTCGCTCGACGCCGTCACCCGGTGGGGCGAGCGCTCCAGCCTGATCCTGGAGGCCTTCACCGACGCGCACCTCGCGCGGCTGCACGACTGGGCCGGGCAGCAGGCGCAGGCCGGCGGCCTCATCCGTTCCGTGCGCACCGCCGACCAGGGGGTGCGGCTCGACCTCGCCGACGGTGACCATCAAGGCACCCTGGCCGAGGTGGTCGCCCGGGCCCACGCCGCCGGCCTCGCACTGCGCTCCGCGTCCTACTTCCAGCCCACTCTGGCGGACGTCGTCCGTTCCATCGTCGACCAAGTCGAACCGGAGGACATCGCATGAGCATCACCACCACGACCACGAGCATGCCGTTCTGGAAGGAGTACCCGGAGCGCGACAGCGAGTGGGTGAGGCAGTACCCGACGAAGCACGTGCCGGTGAACGAGGACGAGGTGTTCGCCCGCAAGCCGATGGGTGTGTACGTCCACATCCCGTTCTGCAACCGGCTCTGCTTCAGTTGCCCGTACATCAAGCACCAGACCGACCGGGACCTGACCCGCACCTACCTGGAAGCGCTGAAGACGGAGATCACCAACTACGCCGAGCGGCCCTACATCCAGGACCACGTCATCACCCTCGGCTACATCGGCGGCGGCACCCCGACCGCGCTGACCGCCCCCCAGCTCGACGACCTGCTGGGCCACATGTTCAGCAGCCTGAACGTCGAGGAGGGCGCGGACTTCTCCATCGAGACCACCCCGGTCGACATCACCGAGCGCAAGGCCACCGTCCTGCTGGACCGCGGAATTCGGCGCATCAGCCTCGGTGTGCAGACCTTCGTTCCGGAGGAACTCAAGAACATCGGCCGGCCGAACGACCCGGAGATGCTCAAGGAGAGCATCCGGCTGCTGCGCCGGTGCGGATTCGAGAACATCAACATCGACCTGATGCACGGCATCAACGGTCAGACGATGGAGAGCTGGGAGCACAGCCTCGACGTCGCCATCGAACTCGGGGTCACCTGCATCTCGTTCTACACCTACATGGAGTTCGCGCAGATCTCCACCAAGCGCAGGAAACTGCCGCCGGTCCCGGAGAAGGCCGTGGTCGACGACATGTTCCTGTTCGCCGCGGAGAAGCTGTCCAAGAACGGCTTCCTGGGCTACTACGGCGACTGCTTCGCCAAGCCCGGCTACCAGCCGAAGTACGGCGAGACGTCGTGGAGCGAGGACATCCCCATCATCCCCCTCGGCCCCACCGCCACCGGGCACCTGCGCGACCACTGGTACTTCAACGAGCCCGACGTCGGCCGCTACATCCAGACGGTGATGGAGGGCCGGCTGCCGATCTCCATGGGCAAGCACATCACCAAGTCGGAGGCGATCCGACGCTCGATGGTCCTCGGCGTCAAGGCCGGGCGGGTCAACCGGGAGCGTTTCCGCCGGATCCACGGCGTCGACTTCATGGAGATGTTCCGCGCCGAGATCGACGACCTCATCGAGAAGGAACTCATCACCGCCGACGAGAACGGCATCGAGGTGACCGGCCCGAAGGGCTGGTACTACCTGGACAACATCTCCAAGGCGTTCTACTCGCCGGAGTACCGGCGCTATCCGCAGCACCTGGGAGCGGACATCTCCAACTTCATCTCGAGTCGGCCGATCCCCCTGCAACTCACCACGCGGCCCAAGGACGAGGAGGCCGGCTGTGACCACTGAGACCCGACTGCTGAACCTGAGCGAGCGCGTGCCGCAGGCGTCACCGCACGACGACATCGACAAGGTGCGCTTCTACGACCTCGGCATGCGCCGCTCCGCGCTGATGGCGTACAAGCGGCCCAGCGACCGCATCCTGGCCCACGTCCGCGACGGGATGACCGACCTGGTCGAGGTCGGCTTCAACACCGGGCTGCTGTCCCTGCACGTGGCCGGGAAGCTGCCGGACCTGGCCGTGTCCGGGGTGGAGGAGAACCAGAACCTCGTGGACGTCGCCGAGGACAACCTGACGCTGGCCGTGTGGGCGAACAGCGCCGGTGACGTGGAGTTCGAGATGGCCAAGCTGAACCGGCTGCCCTTCCCGGACGACTCCGCCGACATCGTCTTCTCGTTCTCCTCGCTGCACCGCTGGCGCCGGCCGGTCGAGACGCTGAAGGAATGCGCCCGCATCTGCAAGCCCGACGGCGTCGTGATCATCGAGGACATGAACCGGCACGCCGAGGAAGGGCACATCACCTTCATCCTGCAGTTCGTGAAGGAGGGCGGCGACGAGTTCATGCGCTCGCTGCAGGCCGCCTACACCCGGGACGAGGCGGCCGAGCTGCTCAGGGAGGCCGGCCTCGCGGACTGGCAGGTGGTCGAGGAGGATCTCGGCCTGGTGATCTCCTCGCGTCCCCTCGAACCGGTGAGCACGTGATGCCCGGGACGAAGATCGCCGTCGTCCAGATGGAGTCCAAGCTCGGCAAACCGGCCCAGAACCTGCGCCGCGCCGAGCACTACATCGGTGAGGCCGTCGAGCAGGGAGCCGACCTGATCTGCCTGCCCGAGGCGTTCTCCACGTCCGGCAACATCCTCGAGGTCGCGGACGTGTCGGTGCCCGTCCCGGGGCCGGAGACCGAGTTCCTGTGCGAGCAGGCGAAGCAGGCCGGCGTCCACATCGTCGCCGGGCTGCTGGAGCGCGGCGGCGACGGCAAGTACTACAGCACATCGGTGCTGTGCGGCCCCGAGGGAACGATGCTCGGCCACTACCGGCGCGTGCACTGCCACGAACTGGAGGCCCGCTACCTCGCCGGCGGATCCGAGTACCCCGTCTTCGACGTCGAGTTCGGGCGCATCGGCCTGATGCAGGGCTACGACATCAACTTCCCGGAAGTCGCGCGGGAGTACTGCCGCCGCGGAGTCGACATCATCGTCTGCTCCGCGCTGGTGCCGGAGATGTTCGCGTACGTGGCGAACATGCGCCTGCCGGTCAGGGCGGTGGACGCCGAATGCATCGTCGCGTTCGCCTCCGGCATCGGCACCAACCTGTACGCCGGATTCGGCTACATGGGGCGCAGTCAGATCCTGGCGGACCCGCTGTTCCTCGAGGCCGAACGATTCGACTTCGTCGACGGCGACGAACGGATGGTGGACCTCGGCAAGGAGCCCGGCGTCGGCGTCGTCGAGGTCGACCTGGACCGCATGCGCCGCTACCGCACCAAGGCCACCCTGAGCGGCGATCTGCAGCCGGCGACGTACTGGCAGTCCTGACGAGAGTGAAGGCCCATGCGCGTACTGCTCATCTCCACCAACAAGATCCGGGTACCGCGGCCGGCGCTGCCCATCGGCATGGCCTACATCAGCGCCGCGCTCAAGCACGCCGGGCACCACGTCGACGTCCTGGACCTGCTCTGGGAGTCCCGGGAGCTCAAGGCGGTCCGGGAGAAGCTGACCGCCGAGACGTACGACGTGGTCGGCATCGCCGTGCGCAACCTGGACAACCTGACGTTCATCGACCCGGTCTTCTTCGGCCCGATGACCGAGAAGATCGTCCAGTGCGTACGCAAGTACACCAGCGCCAAGGTCGTCCTCGGGGGATCGGGCTTCTCGGTCGAGCCGTTGTCGTTCTTCGAGTACGCCCAGCCGGACTACGGCATCGCGGGTGAGGGCGAGGCCGGCATCGTCCAGTTGCTGGACTACCTGGAGTCCGGAGGGCGACTGGAGTCGATCTCCGGACTCTGCTACCTCGACGAGAACGGGAGGTTCTGCCAGAACCAGTCGAGTTCGGCGTTCGACCTGGGCGCGCTGGAGCCCGACCGGTCCGTCTACGACCCCCGGTACTTCGAGGAGGGCGTCTCGGCGGCCTCCGACCTCACCCGCGATCACCAGCCGGCCATCGAGACCCTGCAGACCAAGCGGGGCTGCAAGCTGTTCTGCTCCTACTGCATCATCCGCAAGACCGAGGGCAAGGGCGACCGGTTCAAGGACCCGGCCGAGGTCGTGGGCGAGATCCAGCGGGCCATGGCGGAGAACCCGGCCGTGCGGGAGTTCGAGATCGTCGACGCGACCTTCAACTACCCGATGGAGTACGCGGCCGAGGTGTGCGAGGAGATGATCCGCGCCAAACTCGACGTGCCCTGGTACTGCCAGTTGACGCCGAACGCGGTCACCCCGGAGTTCGTCAAGCTGCTGCATGCGGCCGGCTGCATCCGGGTGGATCTCGGCACCGACGCGCTCACCGACGAGGCCCTGGCGGATCTGATGAAGGGCTTCGACATGGCCCGGGTCCTGGAGATCGACCGCCTGTTCACGGCCAGCCCGATCGAGCACACCCACTGCATCTTCCTCGGCGGGCCGGGGGAGACCCCGCAGGCACTGAGGGAGTCGATCCGCTTCACCGAGCGGTTCCTGAATCCGGCCCAGATCTACGCCAACCTCGGCATCCGGATCCTCAGCGGCACCAAACTGCAGCGCCAGGCCGTCAAGGCCGGGATCCTGCGCGAGGGCCAGGGCACGTTCGTCCCCGCCTTCTACGTGGAGCCGGCGATCCTCGCCGACCGGGACACGCTCGACTTCGTCCGCGACGCCTACCTGAGCCACAAGAACTGGTACCTGTGGTGGGGCCTGGGCGGGCAGAACCTGACGGACCGTTCGAGGGACACCGTCCAGGCCGTGGCCGACATGCAACAGGAGTACGAGTACGTCATGCAAGGCAAGCCCCGGCTGGAACGCGCACCGAAGCCGCTGCCGACCCAGCCGCTGAAACTCACGATCGGCACCCCGTGATCAATGTTCCGACCGCAGCCGACGACCTGGCGAAGACGCTCGCGGCCAGGGCCGACCCGGACTTCGCGGTGCGCATGCAGCGGTACTTCCCGCACGAGATCCGGGCCCTGGGGGTCAGCAACGCCGCGGTCGTCGAGATCGCAACCGGCTACTTCCGTGAGCGGTGCGACACGCCCGCGGCGACGCGGCTGCTCCTGGCGGAGGAAGTGCTGGCGCGCGCCGAGTACCACGAGGAGGTGCTGCTGGGCTTCGCGGTCCTGCACAAGGTCGCCAGGACCGGGCTCGGCGGCGAACTGCTCGACCGCTGCGAGCACTGGCTGGAGACGTACGTGTCCAACTGGGCTCAGTGCGACGACATGTGCCTGAAGCTGCTGTACCCGTTCTTCCTCGGGCACCTGGAGCTGATCCCGCGCACCCGGGACTGGGTCGCCTCGGCCTCTCCGTGGGCCAGGCGCGCGGCGAACGTGGCCGTCGTGAAGTTCGTGCGGCGCAAGGTGGGCCGGACGGTCTTCGAGCTGCCGACGTCGCACGTCTTCGACAACTGCGTCCGGCTGATGCACGACGGCGACGTCTACGTGCAGAAGGGCTCGGGCTGGCTGCTCAAGGTCACCGCCGAGGTCCATCCCGACGAGGTGGCCGCCTTCCTGCGCACCTGGCACAAGGAGATGCCCCGCGACACGTTCCGGTACGCGGTGGAGAAGATGGACCCGCGGCTGCGGCGGTCCTTGATGGAACTGGGACAGGGGTGACGTCATGAACGCGACCGGCCGCTACGTCCACCGGCGCGGCATCCACTGTGAATCGGCCTGCCAATGCGCCGTCCTCGCGGCCGGCGGATACGAAGTGGACGAGGAGATCGTGTTCGGGCTGGACGGGGGTTTCGGCTTCTCGTTCTTCCCGGCGAACGGCAACGCGCCGGACATCGTCGTCGGCAAGCAGGCGGTCATGCCCCTTCGGGCGTCACGGCTGATGGGCGTCGAGGTCGTCCTCCACACGCCGAAGTCCGGGGCGGGCCTGGCCAAGCTGCTCGAGTCGGCGCCGGCCGTGATGACCCGCGTGGACCTCGGCCTGCTTCCGTACTGGGGTCTGAAGGGGCGCTCCTCCTTCGGCGGGTACTTCGTCAACGTCGTGCGCCCCCTCGGGGCCGACGCGTTCGAGGTGTCGGATCCGGCATTCGACGAACCCGTCTGCGTGACTGCGGCCGAGCTGCAGGCGGCCCGGTCCAGCCGCAACTCGCCGCCGCTGAACCCGGACTGGAAGGTGTACGTCTTCGGCGCGCCGCGGCGAACTCCGCAGCTGGATCGCGTCGGTCCGGTGGCCGTGCGCACCCTGTGCCGCGAGGTCCTCAAGCCGGGCAGCCGGAATCTGGGCATCCCCGGAATGAAGCTGCTGGCCACGACGGCGCCGTCCTGGCCGCAGTCCAAGCACGGTGAGGTCGAGGACGTGGACCTGGCCGGCCACGTGGTGCGGACCGACGCCCTGGCGCGGCAACTGCTGCACCTGGGACGGCAGATCGAGTCCTTCGGCACCGGCGGCGGGCTGTTCCGCCCGATGATCGGCCGCTACCTCGAGAGGGTCGCCGACAGCACCGGCGAGGCACGCTATGCCGAGGCGGCCGGGCAGTTCCTCGACAGCGGCCGGCTGTGGTCGAACCTGGGATCCGCACTGCTGGCAGCGGGGACCGTCACCGCGCGCGGCGATCTCAAAGCGCTCGTGGACGCCGTGGCGGACACGGCGCGGTCCGCGATGGACGTCGAGAAGCGGGCGCTGACCGCGCTCACCCCTCTGTAGACGCGAGGTCGAGACATGCCCACCGAGGACGAGACCGTACTGCTCCAGGGTCCCCGACGCTGGAACGAGCACGCCCGCCGGTGCCGGGCGCAGGGCCCCTTCCGGCCCGACCTGCGCAAGGCGGTACTGCACGGCGCCGACCTCCAGGGCGCCGAACTCGCCGACGCGGACTTCACCGACGCCGTGCTGACCGAGTCGTACCTGATCTCCGCGGATCTGAGGGGCGCGAATCTCGAAGGCGCCGATCTGTGCGAGGCGTACCTCATATTGGCCGAGCTGAACGGTTGCCGCCTCGTCGGCGCGAACCTGGACGGCGCGGACCTCAGCGGCGCCGACCTGACCGGCGCGGTCCTCGACCCGGGCTTCCGGCGGTCTGCCGTGATCTCGGACTACCTCACGATCTGGCCATAGCGAAAGGAGCTCCTCATGATCGTTCTGGGCTACAACGGGTTCGGCAAATCTGCGGAAATCTTCGGACGCCTCTTTCGCGCCACCGGCATCGACCGTCACCTGCTGTACGGGCACGACTCGTCCGCCGCCCTCGTCATCGACGGCGAACTGGTCGCCGCCGTCGAGGAAGAACGGCTCAACCGGGAGAAGAAGACGTCGAGCTTCCCCGTCAACGCGATGCGCTGGTGCCTGGAATCGGCCGGAATATCCTTCGACGACGTCGACACCTTCGCCTTCTCCTGGCAGTTCTCCCAGGACGTGGTGAACAAGATGATCGCGGAGATCACCGAGGACCCGGCGGCGTCCGTCGAGCAGAAGTTCGCGCGTCTGCAGCGCCTGGCGGAGACGCACGCGGCGATGTTCAGCGAGGCCGCCGCCGGAGCCGACTTCCTCGAACACACGGGCCACAGGCTGGACCCGGAGAAGCTGGTCCGGGTCCCGCACCACATCGCGCATCTGATGACGGGCTATCACCTGTCGGGCGGCGGAGACGCGGCATTCCTGGTCAGTGACGGTCGCGCCGAATGGCTGTCGTCGATCATGGGTGAAGTGCGCGACGGCGAGGTGAAGATCTTCGACGACATGACCATCGACTCGCGGCACTCACTGGCGATGCTCTTCTCCGTGGTGACGCGCTACCTCGGATTCGTCCCGAACAACGACGAGTACAAGGTGATGGGGCTGGCCGGCTACGGCGCGCCGCCCGAGCCGAACCCGTTCCTCGAGCACGTGGTCGAGGTGTGCGTCGACGGCACCTACAAGATTCCCTATCCGGCGAACGCCGTGCCCGCCTACTACGAACTCTTCGACCGCATCTTCGGCGGAGACGAGCAATGCCGGGAAGAGTTCGACTACCGCGTACGCGTGGCCAGTGCGGCACAGCACATGCTCGAAACGGTGACCGCCGGCCAGATCCGGACGCTGGAGGCCCGCAGCGACCTCCCCCGCGTCATTTTCGAGGGCGGACTCGCCCTGAACTGCGTCAACAACAGCAAGCTGCTGGAGCGTTCGCGCTTCACCGAGATGGATGTCAGCTTCGGTGCCAGTGACGTCGGCGTGGCCATCGGAGCGGCTCTGTTCGCCGGCGGGCAGGCCGGCACACCGCCGAGGATCAGCACATCTCCGTACCTGGGCCCGAGCTATGACGGCCACGAGATCCAAGCGGCCCTCGAGCCGTACGCCGACCGGCTCGTCTGGCGCGAACTGGACCCGGCGGACGTGCCGCGGCAGGCCGCGACCCTGATGCGGGAGCGATGCGTCATCGGGTGGTTCCAGGGGCGTATGGAGTACGGGCCGCGCGCCCTGGGCAACCGCAGCATCCTGGCCAACCCGAAGTTCCCCGACATCAAGGACATCATCAACGAACGCATCAAGCACCGCGAGCAGTTCCGGCCCTTCGCCCCCGTGGTCCTGGAGCACCTCGCGCCCGAGGTCTTCGAGCTCGGAAAGAAGAAGTCCTCGCCCTACATGACGTTCGTGGTTCCGGTGCGGCCCGAGTACCAGGACAAGATCCAGGGCGCCTGCCACGTCGACGGCACCTCGCGGATCCAGACGGTCACCGACCAGAGCAATCCCCTGCTCGCCCGGCTGCTGCGTGAGTTCAACGAGCTGACCGGGATTCCCTGTCTGATCAACACGTCGTTCAACGTCGCCGGCGAACCCATCGTCTGCTCGCCCGCGGATGCCCTGTCCTGCTTCCTCAAGACGGAGATGGATCATCTGTTCCTCGGCAACTTCCTGGTTTCGCGAATCTGAGCGAGTGATCGCCTCCCTGATCTGGGGAGCCCGCAATCGCACTTGAGAGGTTGCGCTACGCTCTACGCGAAGGAAGGGAGACGAGAACAAGTGTCGCTTTTAGAGGCAGATCCGTACGTCGGTAACCACTGCGAGTCGACCACCCTCGTGAACCTGTTGCGGCAGCGAGAGATCGACTTGTCGGAGTCACTCATCTTCGGGCTCGCCGGTGGTTTGTCGTTCATCTATTGGCGGACGAAACAGATGCCGACGCCGTTCGTCGGTGGCCGTATCAAGCCCGACACGCTGTCCGAAAATCTCGCGAACGCCCTGAACTTGCGGCTGTCCGTTCACGAGACGTCGTCGGTGAACCGGGCGAGGGAACACCTGCTGGCCGAGCTTGATTCCGGAACGGTCGTCGGCCTCAAGCTCGACCGATACTTCCTCGACTACTCCACCGACGATTTCAATTTCGCGGCCCACTATGTCGCCTGCGTCGGGTACGACGACGACCGTTTCGCTCTGGTCGAGACGCAGCCGCTCGGCCTGCAATGGGCTTCCGGCGAATCCCTCGCGACCGCGCGAAACGCCCGGGGCCCGATGAGCTCGCGTAACCGCGCCTTCACTCTCGATCTCCCGAAGGGCGGCCTTCCTGATCTGGGGAAAGCCGCCCGCAAAGGCATCAAGTCGGCGGCGGAGAACTTTCTGAATCCGCCGATCTCCAACTTCGGGTACAAGGGCATGCACAAAGTCGCCGACCTGATGCCGCAGTGGCTCGACGACCTCGACTCGCCCGCCGAAAGCCTGCCCGAGATCTGCACGATCATGGAGGATGCAGGAACCGGCGGGGGCCTGTTCCGCATGATGTGGGCGGAGTTCCTGGCGGAGACCGCCGATATCACCGGCATCGACGAGTTCCGAGACATCTCGGACGCGTACCGTGAGGTATCGAAGAAGTGGACCGAGGTGGCCGGACTTCTGCACGAGGCGGGAGTCGAGTCGTCCCGGGAATCCCTCCACAGCGCGTCAAAGATCGTGCATGAGGCCGCCGAGAAGGAGCAGCGCCTGATGCATCGCCTCATGGAACTCTCGAGCTGACCGCCCCTCAACTCCGGACAGGCCGGCGGTTCCACGAAACCGGTCTGCGGGCCGATCAGACACAGCGGCAGGGCGGCTGCTAGCCCTTGTCGAAGACGTACGCCGCATAGCGTGTGACGCGCCCGATGGCCTGGTGAGCTCGGACGACGGCGATGACCTCGTCCCACTCGCGGGTGTCGAGTTCTCTCAGGCCTGGCCACCGCACGCACAGGGCCTGCCGGCCGGCCCGGGTGGACGCGGCGCCGGCGAACAGGGCGGAGAGCTGGGCCGCCCTGTGGAGTACGGGGGTGCTCCAGTCGAGGGTCCGGCGCGTGGTGAAGCCGGCGGCGGATGCCAGCAGCGGGTACCGCTCGTAGGGTTCGACGTCGTCGAAGCGCCAGGTCCGGCGTACGAGGCCGTTCGGGTCGAGGGTCCCGATCGGCTGATCCGTACGAGAAGTGACATCCACGAGGACGAGCCGCCCACCGGGGCGGAGCAGTCGGAAGCTTTCGCTCAGGAATGACCTGCGGCCCTCACGGCCGAAGTGGAAGGCGGCTTCCAGGCAGTGCACCCGATCGAAGGAACCATCTGCCAGCGGGACGTCCGCTGCCTGCCGCGGCAGAGCGGTGGCGTCGGCGACGGCGAAGCGCGCGCCGGAGCAACTGCCGAAGCGGCGACGTGCCTGGTGGATCTGCGAGGGCTGGATGTCCACCCCCAGTGCCCGGCATCCGGCGTCGCCCAGCCGCGCCGTGGTGTCACCGCGACCGCATCCGGCATCCAGGACGAGCTGTCCGGGCCGGGCGTCCAGCAACGCCAGCGACCGGCGGGCCAGACGGCGCTGAAAGGGCACCGGCCCGGCCAGGGCCGCGATCGGCAGGGTGGGAAACGTGAAGTAGCCGATGTTGGCCAGGCTGTCCCAGCCGAGGTGCTGAAGCACCCGGAAGAGCACACTGTCGTCGCCGTAGGCGCTCGCGAGGTTCCCGCTGTCACCCATCCCGCATCCCCTGCCTTCCGTGGGTACGTCTGTGGCCCGCCGCCCGTGTCACCGCCCCGACCTGTACCTACACTGAGCCCATAAGGGATGTTCGTGACGTACCGGAATCGCCATGCGTCGTCAGCGGATACTCGTACCGGTCCTCGCCCTGGTCCTTGCCATGGTGCCCGCGATCCCCGCGTGGGCACAGGGCGAGGAAGTCCCGCGCGGCCCCACGTTCGCCGCGCGCGCTCTGCAGGCGCTGATCGACGGTATCCAGTTCGGGGTGATCATCGCGATCACATCGGTCGGACTCTCGCTGGTCTTCGGCACCATCCACCTGATCAACTTCGCGCACGGTGAGTTCGTCACGATCGGCGCCACCTTCGCGTTCTTCCTCAACGTCTCCGCGGCCGGTCCGGGATGGCACCTGATCCCCGCCGCCGTCGCCGCGGTGGTGTTCGGCGCCCTGCTGGGCGGGGCGGTCGAGCGCGGCATCTGGCGCCCGCTGCGGGCTCGGGGCACCGGGCTGATCAACATGTTCATCGTCACCATCGGGCTCTCGCTGCTGCTGCGCCACGTCGTGCTCGTGCTGTACGGAACCCGGCCCGCCTCCTACGCGCAGTACGACATCCAGAGCGCGATCGAACTGGGCCCGGCCGGCATCACCCCGCGGGACCTCACCGTCACCCTGCTCTCCGTGCTGGTACTGCTCGGCACCGCCGCCCTCCTGCAGAAGACGCGGATCGGCACGGCTGTCCGGGCCGTCTCCGCCAACCGTGACCTCGCGGAGGCGTCGGGCATCGACGTGCAGCGAGTGGTGCTGTTCGTCTGGATGCTCGGCGGCGGGCTGGCCGCGCTCGGCGGGGTCTTCTTCGGCCTCGTCGAGATCGTCACCTGGGACATGGGCTTCAAGCTCCTGCTGCTCATGTTCGCGGGGATCATCCTGGGCGGCCTCGGCTCCGCCTACGGGGCGATGGCCGGCAGTCTCGTCATCGGCGTCGTCGCCCAGATGTCCACCCTGTGGTTCCCGGTCGACCTCCAGTACGCGTGGGCGCTGCTCGTCCTCATCCTCGTCCTCCTCGTCCGGCCGCAGGGCATTCTCGGCCGGGCCGAACGCGTCGGGTGAGGGGTGCGCCATGGACTTCTCGGCCATCGTCTCCGACGCCCTGCGCTCGGGAATCGGCCCGATCGCCGCCGTCTACGCGCTCGCCGCGATGGGGCTGAACCTGCACTTCGGATACACCGGGCTGCTGAACTTCGGCCAGGTCGGCTTCATGCTGGTCGGCGGCTACGGGCTCGCCATCACGGTGTCGACGTACGGCGGCCCGATGTGGCTCGGCGTCCTGGGCGGAATCGCCTCCGCGATCGTGCTGGCCCTGCTGCTCGGCCTGCCCACCCTCCGGCTGCGCTCCGACTACCTCGCGATCACCACGATCGCGGCGGGGGAGACGCTACGGCTGTTCTACCGTTCCAGCTGGGCCGAGCCGGTCACCGGTGGGGTGTTCGGGCTCCAGAGGTTCGCGAACGACTTCTACGCGCTCAGCCCCATCGAGGCCGGCACCTACGGCGTGTGGCTCGTGAGGTTCAGCTCCCGCGACCTCTGGGTGATGATCGTCGCATGGGTGCTGGTGCTCGTGACCGGAATGGTGCTCGCCCTGCTCATCCACAGCCCGTGGGGCCGTGTCATCCGGTCGATCCGTGAGGACGAGGTCGCCGCGCGCAGCCTCGGCAAGAACGTCTACGCGTACAAGATGCAGAGCCTCGTGCTCGGCGGCGTCATCGGGGCGGTCGCGGGCATGATGCAGGCGATCCAGGTGCAGTCCGTGAACCCGGACAACTACGATCCGGGCGTCACGTTCTTCCTGTACACCCTGCTCGTCCTCGGAGGCGCCGGGCGGATCCTCGGGCCGGTTCTCGGCTCGATCCTGTTCTGGTTCGTCCTCAGCTTCCTCGACAGCGCCCTGCGCCAGGCCATCGACGCCGAGTACATCTCGCCGGACCTCATCAGCACGTCGGAGGTCGGCGCGGTGCGCTTCGCCCTGGTCGGGGTCGCCCTCATCCTGTTGGTCGCGTTCCGGCCACAGGGCATCCTCGGCAGCCGGAAGGAGATGCTGCTCAGTGGCCGCTGACCGTGTCGTACCCCACCCGGGCCGGCTCTCCGGGACCGACCCCGAGCCGGGGGTGCGCAAGCCCGACCCCCTGCTGGTCCTGGACCACGTCACCCGCACCTTCGGCGGCCTCGTCGCCGTGCGGGTCGAGCACCTGGAGGTGCAGCGCGGGGCCATCACGGCGCTCATCGGGCCCAACGGCGCCGGCAAGACCACGCTGTTCAACGTGGTGAGCGGCTTCGACCGGGCCGACGGCGGCCGATGGTCGTTCGAAGGACAGCCGCTCACCGGCTCCCCGGCACACCGGGTGGCACGGCGGGGACTGGTCCGTACGTTCCAGCTCTCCAGAGCGCTCGCCCGGCTCACGGTGCTGGAGAACCTGCTGCTCGCCGCGCCCGGGCAACGCGGCGAGCGGGTCCTGCCCGCGCTGCTGCGACCGCTGTGGCGCGGGCAGGAGCGGGAGTTCGAGCGCCGGGCCGACGAACTGCTGGACCGGTTCCGGCTCGGGCCCCTGCGTGACGACCATGCCGGCACCCTCTCCGGCGGTCAGCGCAAACTGCTGGAGCTGGCCCGCGCGCTCATGACCCGCCCGGTCATGCTCCTGCTCGACGAACCGATGGCCGGGGTGAACCCCGCGCTGACCCAGTCGCTGCTCGGACACATCACGCAGTTGCGGGACGAGGGGCTGACGGTGTGCTTCGTCGAGCACGACATGGACGTGGTGATGGGTATCAGCGACTGGGTGGCCGTCATGGCCGACGGCCGCCTGGTGGCCGAAGGCCCACCGCACACGATCGGGCGGAACGCCGCCGTGGTGGACGCCTACCTGGGCAAGCGGCACGACGAGCCGGAGGCGACCGACGACAAAGGTGAGGAGGAGTAGCGATGTCCGCCGAGGAGCAGGCACCGGTGCTGGCGGCCGACGACATCGTCGCCGGCTACGTCCCGGGCGTCGATGTGCTGCGCGGATGCAGCGTCGAGGTGCGGCAGGCCGAGGTGGTCGGCGTGATCGGCCCCAACGGCGCCGGTAAGTCGACCCTGGTCAAGGCCGTCTTCGGGCTTCTGCCGGTGCGCGGCGGAACCGTGCGGCTGCACGGCGAGGACATGACCGGCCGGCCCGCGCACGAACTGGTCCGGCGGGGTGTGGGCTACGTACCGCAGCTGCAGAACGTGTTCCCCACGCTGACCGTCGAGGAGAACCTGCGGATGGGCGTGTATCTGCGGCCCAAGCACCACGCGCGGCGGGTCGCGGCGGTCGAGGAGCTCTTCCCCGTGCTGGCGGACCGCCGCAAGCAGAAGGCCGGCGCGATGTCCGGCGGCGAACGCCAGATGCTCGCGATGGCCCGCGCCCTGATGATGGAACCGCAGCTGCTGCTCCTCGACGAGCCGTCGGCCGGCCTGTCACCGCTCCACCAGGACCACGTCTTCGACCGGTGCCGAATGATCAACAGCGCGGGCGTCGCCGTGCTCATGGTCGAGCAGAACGCCCGCAGGTGCCTGCAGTTCTGCGACCGCGGCTACGTCCTCGACCAGGGCCGCAACGCGTACACCGGCACGGGTACGGCCCTGCTGCACGACGAGAAGGTGATCGAGCTCTACCTCGGCACGCTCGCCCGCGTCCGTTGACTCCCGCTGTCCGTCCTCCCGGTCACTCCTCGGCCCTGCTGGTCTCGGTACGCAGGGTCTGCAACTTGCCCTCGTCGTCGTAGCCGTACACCTCGATCGACGCCTGGCCGGGTTCGCCCTTGTCCGTGAAGTCGAGGGGACCGCTCACACCGTCGTAGTCGATGTCCCTGCCGTCGGCGAGCAGCTCCTTGCAGGCGGCGAACGAGTTGCACTTCTCGCCGTCCTTGGTGATCCCGTTCATCTCCTTCACGTACTCGCCGGGATCGTCGGACTCCGCCTTCTCGGCGGCGAGCGCGATCGTCGTCACACAGTCGAACACCTGCGGTGCGAACTGAAGCTCCTTGAGGTCCGGGGCGAATTTTTCGAGGTCCTTCACGTACTGCTCGTTCGACGCCGATGCCGGAGCGGTCCCCTTCATCCCGGAGAGCCTCTCGGGCTGGCCCGGGGCCACCAGCGAGGGCAACTCCTCGCTGCGCAGTCCGTCGGCGCCGTAGACGCCGATCCGGTCGGGCCCGAGTCCGGACTCGATCATGCCTTGCAGGATCTGGGTGCCTTCCTCGAAGGCGATCACCACGGCGGCGTCCGGCCTGGAGTTCTCCATCTGCTGGACCACCTGGTCGAAGTTGGTCGCCTCCGGGTCGTAGGTCTCGGCCAGCGTCACCGTCGCGCCGCGCTCCTCCAGCGTCTTCCGGGTGGACTCCATCAGGCCGCGCCCGTAGTCATCCGCCCGTGCGACGAGGGCCACCCGGTTGTGGCCGTCGTCGCGGACGACATCCGCCAGGATCGGCCCCTGCAACGCGTCGCTCGGGACGGTACGGAAGTAGAAGCCGTCGTCCTCGTAGTCGGTGAAGGTGGGAGCGGTGTTCGACCCCGAGCACTGCACGACGCCCGCTCCGGTCACCCGGTCGATGAACGCCAGCGACATGCCGGAAGCCGCGGCGCCGACGATCGCGTCCACGCCTGCCGCGAGGACCCGGTCCGCCGACTGAGCGGCAACGGCCTCCTGGCCCGCCTCGTCACTGGAGACCACAGTCGGCACGGACTTGCCCAGGACCCCGCCGGCGTCGTTGATCTTCTGTATGGCGAACTTCAGGGACTCGATCTGCGGCGGGCCGAGGTAGGCCAGCTGTCCCGTCTCCGGCAGGACGTAACCGAACTGGAGCTCACCATCGCCCGGCTCCGCCCGGGCGGTGCCCGTCGTACCGCAGACGGCTATCACGAGAGCGGCCGCGCTCGCGAAGATCGCGGACCGTCGTATCGACGTTTTCATCTCCGCCTCCGCTCGTACAGGCGGCGGTGGTCTACTGGCCGGCCATCCGCCCGCCATCTGTACTGAGATTAGATCTCATCTACAGTCCACAAAAGCATGAAATGTACACTTTTCCTACTTCCTCACGCGGAAGCGGAGCATCGTGACGGCGCCCGACTGGGTGTTGCCGAGAGGTTCCAGGTCGATCCGGTCGAGGCCTGGGGGCGAAAAGCGGACACCGTCGCCGAGCAGCACCGGTAGGACATACACCAGGATCTCGTCGACGAGCCCGCGCTTCAGGCACTGGGCGGCCACGTCAGCACCGAGGATCTCCAGGTTCTTGCCGCCCGCCGCGCTGCGTGCCGTGGCAACGGCTTCCTCGATGTCACAGGTGAGGAACGTGACGGCAGGGTCGGGCTCGTCAGGAGGCTGATGGGTGAGGACGAACTGTGTTCCCCCGTCGTAGGCGGTGTCCTGGTCCGCCATACGCTGGGCGACCTCGTAGGTACCCCGGCCGACGAGCATGGCGCCCGTGGCCGCCATGACCTCCGGGAACGCATCCGCAGCCAGGTACTCGAAGATCCAGTCCATCGCGTGGCCAGGACCGGCGATGAACCCGTCCAGCGACATCGCCCTGTTCACGACCACTTTGCCGGTGCCGATGCTCACATCTCTCATGCGTCTTCTCCCGGGAACGAAGGGGCCTCGCCATCCAATCCAACACCCAGCCGGAACCCCACTCCACCACGCCCTGGCACACCGTCAGACACCCCCCCACTCGACGGATTCCGGCCGCGGGCGCCTCATGCGGTGCCCGGCATGACAAGCTGTGCTCTTCAGCGCCCGAGCCCAGGAGGTCACCATGGCCGCAGAGTCCGCATCACAAGAAGGTTCGGAGTCGGCTGACGCCGAGAGCACCGCCCTCTCGCCCGACGAGGACGGCCAGTACGACCTGAAGCGCAAGTTTCGGGAAGCCCTGGCGCGCAAGCGTGCCATGCAGGCGGACGCCGCCGACCTCGCCGCGAACACCGACACGTCGAAGGTCCGCGGCGCGCATGGCCCGGCTGCGCACCAGCGGTCGTTCCGACGCAAGAGCGGTGGCTGACTCCAAGCCGGCCGCTGGGCAGGACACGGCTCGGCAGTCACTGATGAGTCGAGCTGGGTCCTGCACGGGGGATGAGGGAAGCGCCAGAGCCGCTCCGCCTGCCCCAGTACTGTGCTTCGCATGACCGACTCCGGCATGGAGATCACCGCAGACCTCGTCCACGCCCTGCTGCTGGAACAGCATCCGGACCTTGCAGGGCTGACCATCCGCGAGGTAGCGGGCGGATGGGACAACCAGCAGTGGCGCCTCGGGGACGAGTTGGCCGTGCGTATGCCGCGTACGGAACGCGCCCCGGACCTCCAACGCAAGGAGCGCCGGTGGCTGCCCGTCCTGGCCCCGCGCCTGCCGCTCCAGGTCCCGAACCCGGTGCGGATCGGTGAACCGTCAGCGCGCTTCCCGAGGCCCTGGACCGTCATGACGTGGGTCCCCGGCGAGCCACTGGACCACACCACGATCAGCCGTGGCGCCCACGCGGCCGACACTCTGGCGCACTTCCTCAGGGCGCTCCATGTGGAGGCGCCGCTCGAGGCGCCGACCAGTTCGGACCGTGGCGAGCACCCCGAGAAGTGCACGGACGGCTTCGACCACTTCTTCCAGGCCGTTGTCCCCGGCGGCATTGCCGACGAGGTCCGGGCTGTCTGGGATGAGGCCGTTGCGGCCCCTGAGTGGGAGGGCCCGCCGGTATGGGTGCACGGTGACCTTCACCCCGCGAATGTCGTCGTCTCGGACGGAACGCTCTCGGGCGTGATCGACTTCGGCGACATGTTCGCCGGCGACCCGGCATGGGACCTCGCGGCCGCATGGGTGATCCTTCCCGCGGGCGCCGCCTCACGCTTCTTCGACGTGTACGCGCGTGCGGACGAGGCGACGATCCGGCGCGCCCGCGGGCTGGCTGCGCTGAAAAGCCTGTTCCTCATGCTGATGGGCCAGAACGGAGACCGAGGTCTTCCCGGCGGCAAGCCGACATGGGGACCCGCAGGCCGGGCAGCGCTCGATCGTGTGCTGAGCGGCGGTCCGACGTAGGCCCGCAGACGGACCGACTCCTGCTGGTGGGTGTCGTACCTGCCGGGCGACAGGCTGTCGGGCGATGCCGGAGACATACCGCAGCGGCCCGGCGCATCACGCGTCGCGCGTCCGGGAACGCCGATCGGCACGACGTCGCAGGTGCAGCGGCAGCACGTACCAGCACAGGCCGAACCACAGCATGACCCCGGCGACGAGCACTTCGGCGAGGACGCCGGGAACGACGAAGCGGAGAATCAGCAGGAGCGTGCAGCCGATGGTCAGGGCGAGGAGGACCATGCCGCACATCATCAAGCGGCCGGCGGTCTCCACCACCTCGTCCTTCATGCGCTGACCGGACAGGAACCGGTGGATGGAGACGGGTGCTATGAGTGATCCGGTGGCCGCCGCACCGAGCACCACGGTGGCGACGTAGATGCCGCGGTCCAGCGCCTCCAGCTCCCTGAACATCGGCGTGAAAGCCACGCTGAGCAGAAAGCCGAAGAGAATCTGCACGCCCGTCTGGGTGACCCGCGTCTCCTGGAGAATCTCGTTCCAGCGCCGGTTGACCCGTTCATGCGGTGTTTCGGGCGCCTCGTCGCCGGGCCTGGTATCCGGACTGTCGTGCCGCGCGCAGCAAGCGGTGCTCTTGCCTTCCGGCTCGACGGACTGCTCGGTCATGGTCATGGCATCCTCCCCATTTCAGAGGAACCGCTTGCCCCGCCTGGGCACCTTCCATGCAGCCGCGAAACGAGCGCGTAGTACACCTGAGGCGGCCATGACGGGTACAGATCACGGCCTCTTGCGCGCAAAGTTGTCTCCGCATCATTGGCATGCCCTCAACATCGACCAAGGAAGTGCTTGTGAGAACGCATCGCACTCCGTTCAGAACCGCCGCCCTCACCCTCGGCACCGCCGTGCTTGTTTTCCTCACCTCCGCCCAGGCCGGGGCTGATGTCGGGAGCCTGCCGACGGTCACGCCCGTCAGCGAGACCCCCGCCCTCCACGACGACGAGTCCGGCGGCAACTCCGACGCGGACGATCCGGCGATCTGGCGCAACACGGCCGACCCGGGACGCAGCCTCGTCATCGCGACGGCCAAGGAAGGCGGACTGCGCGTGTACGACCTGGGCGCCCGCCTGGTGCAGTCGCTGCCCGCGCCCCGTCCGCCCGCCGACGACGACGCCCCGGGCCGGTACAACAACGTCGACCTCGTCACCGGCTTGCGCACCTCCACCGGCCGGGCCGACGTCGCCGTGGTCAGCGACCGCGGCAACGACCGGCTGCGCATCTACCGCATCGACCCGTCGAAGCCCGGCGGCCCGCTGACCGACATCACCGACCCGGCAGCAGCCCCGGTCTTCTCCACCGGCCAGGCCGAGATCAACGAACAGCGCACCGCTTACGGCCTCGCCACCTGGCAGGACCGGTCCACCGGGCGCACCTACGCCCTCGTCAGCCGGCGGGAGCGGACCCGCCTCGCACTGGTCGAGCTGAAACCGACCGCGAGGGGCACCGTCACGTACCAGAAGGTCCGCACCCTCGACCTGCCCGCGTCCTTCCGCCTCCCGGACGGCACCACGTGGTCCCCCTGCGCGGAGCCCGGCGAGCTACCGCAGGTCGAGGGCATGGTGGTGGACCCCGCCACCGGCACGCTCTACGCCGGCCAGGAGGACATCGGCATCTGGCGGATGCGTGCCGACCTCACCACCGAGCCGGTCCTCGTGGACAAGGTCCGCGAGTACGGCGTCCCCGGGGTCTACGACGAGGCGACCGAGGAGTGCACGGCAGGAGCCGACCCCGGCTACGGCGGCGAGCGGCTGGCCGCGGACGTCGAGGGCCTGACGCTGTTCCAGGAGCGGGACGGCGACGGCTACCTCTTCGCCTCCAGCCAGGGCGACGACACCTTCGCCCTGTACGACCGCGAGGTCGGCGAGGACAACGAGTACGAGGGCGGCTTCCGTGTCGGCGCGGCCTCGGCGACCCTCGACGGGGCGGAGGAGTGCGACGGCGCCGCCGTCCTGAACGCACCGCTCGGCAGCCGCTTCCCGAACGGCCTGCTGGTCGTCCAGGACGGTCACGAGACCCCTGAGGTCCCCGACGGCGAGGGCGGCACGCGCACCGCGACCGGCTTCAAGTTCGTCGACCTCGGCGACGTGGTGGACGCCGCCGACCTGTAAGCCCTGCGCGGCGCAGAAGCAGACGCTGCGGGTCTGCCGTCCGGGCCGGCACGGTGATCACCGTCCGGGCGGCGGCCTGCCGACGGCGCCGGGCCCTGCGGCCACGCCGCGGTCCCCGTGCTCAGAAGGCGTAGCGCACCCGCAGCCATGGCGCGTGGCGGTCGATCAGGCTGCGCAGGTTCCGCACCGCTTCTCCCTTGACCCTGTCGCGATAGCGGACATTCAGGGCGCCGTTCTCGGAGCGCTTCGCCTGTTGGAGCTCCGGCCGCCACAGGACTTCCTCGGCCCGGGGATGCCAGCCGAGGTTCACCTCATGCAGCTCCTGGTTGTGGGTGAGCATGATCACTTCCGCGGCGGCCTGCTGTTTCACCCGCTGCGGCAGGACGTCGTCGAGGCGGATGAGCAGTTCGGCCCAGGCGTCCTGCCAGCCGGGGCGAAGGACCACGGGGGAGAGGTTGAAGTGGACCTCGTACCCGGCGTCCAGGAAGTCCGCGGCGGCGTCGATACGCTCGGCGACGGGCGAGGTGCGCACGTCGAGCAGCCGGGCGTCGTCCGGCGGCATCAGCGAGAACCGGATGCGGGTGCGGCCACGCGGGTCGAGGGCCAGCAGGTCGGGGTTGACGAACTTGGTGGCGAAGGACGCCTTGGCAGTGGGCCACTGCCGGAAGGCGTGCACCAGATCCGCGGTGTTGTCGCAGACCAGTGCGTCCACCGAGCAGTCGCCGTTCTCCCCGATGTCGTACACCCATGCCTCGGGGTCGCACTGGTTCGGCTCGGGCTTGCGCCCCTGCCGCGCCACGTGCCGGGCGAGGTGGGCGATGATCCGGTCGATGTTGGTGAAGACGGTGATGGGGTTGGCGTACCCCTTGCGCCGGGGCACGTAGCAGTAGGCGCAGGCCATGGCGCAGCCGTTGGAGATGCCGGGAGCGATCCAGTCCGCCGACCGGCCGTTGGGGCGTGTGGTGAGGGTCTTCTTCTCACCCAGGACCAGAGTCTCCCCCTTGATACGCACCCAGCGCTCGACGTTGCCCTCGTTGCCGTGCAGCCCGGGGATGCGCCAGTGTGATTCCACCATGGTCAGCCGAGCGTCGGGGAACCGGGCGCTGATCTGCCTCCCGCGCGGGGACGCGGCAGCCGCGGGCTCGGCGTAGATCTCCCGCACGGGCAGCAGCCGGCGGGCCACGGCGGCGCCACGGAAGGACGTGGGCCGGTCGGTCGCGACGGGTCGAGGGGCGAGGGCGTCGAGCCCGAACAGTGTGTCGGAGTCGTCGTCCGGGCTGCCGGACGGGTGGTGCATGACTGCTCCCGTACGGATCGGTGAGAGGGGATGAGAGGGTTCCCGTCACTCAACTGTACGGAGCACACATCGCCGCTGCGTCCTTGCGTGCCGGGCGATGGGTGGCAGGGACCGCGGGGAGAGGGGCTCGGCCGGAGCGATGCGGCCGCTCGCCACGCGGTGACTCCGTCCGTCGGGCCGGCGGATGCCTGGGCCGACAGTTCGATCGTCCCCCTCACCTGCTACGACGGACGGTAGTGCCAGGCTCCGCGCAGCGCCGGCACGACCGTCCGATCGCCATCCGGGCACCGCACACCTAGCATGGATGCCGCAACCTCTGCCGGGCCTGCGGCGTGTCATGCCGCAGCCACGTGCCGACTCAGCCGGCACCATGCGGAGGTGCGCCGTGCCCGATGATCACTTCCTTCACCGCCATGTCGACGCCGACGTCCTGAACAGCGCCCGCGGATGGCTACGGGAGGCCGCCTGCGTCGGCGAGGACCCGGAGCTCTTTTTCCCCTTGGTCGAGCGGGAGACCGATTCCCAGGTTGCCCAGGCCCGCGCGGTGTGCCGCCGATGCCGCGCCCTGCTCGCCTGCCGCTCCTGGGCCATCGAGCAGGGCGAGGACGCCGGTATCTGGGGGGCGACCACAGCGAGACAGCGCCGCGCCATCAGCCGGGAGATGCACGGCGCCATCGGCAAGGGAAAGGAGCCCTAGCCGATGCTGTCGTACGGCTTCGGGTGGTGAGCGACGCCGTGCCGCACGGTGACCGCGAGGGATCCGTCGAGCGGCGCTTGCCGTGCTCCACGCGCCTGCGATGTACCCGGGCCAGGGCTCGGCCGGGACCACCTCCACCGTCGGCGAGCCCAGCGCGGCCGGTTCCCCGGCCGGGGTCAAGTCCAGCAGCAGGGAAGCGGTCGTAAGCGTTCCGTCCTGGTGGAACCCACCGCCGCCAGCCAGGCCCTGCGCCGACAGGTCGAAGACCTCTGGGCCCGCCTCGAGGACTACGTCGCCGGCGAACTCGCCGACGCCGAACGCGGCGAGACCCTCGCCGTCCTCGAACGCCTCGAAACCAATATCGCCGCCCGCATCAGCGACGCCGAACCGCCCTCGCGCACCGAGGCGACCCACGCCTGACCAGGCGATGAGTGGAAAATCTTGGGGTGCCGCCCCAACGCGAAGGACGTGGCCGGAGCCGGAGCATCGATGGAAGGCGCCCGTACGGACTCCAGACACGCTCAGCACCATCCGACGCTTGGGGAATCACCATGGCCTCACCCGCGTACCGAGTCACCCACGCCGCCTCGTGCGCCCCCGGAGGCCCCGAAGAGCTCACCTTGATGAGCCCGCCCGCACTCGTGGGGCGCGACCGTGAGCTGCGCACGGCGCTCCATGTGCTGCGGTCCGCCGCTGGGCCGGCCGGGGTATTGATCGTCGGTGCACCCGGCGTCGGCAAGACCCGCCTCGGGGAGGAGATCGTGGCCGCCCTGTCCTCCGTCACCGGCACTGAGGAAGGCCGCCCGCCCGGCCGGTCGGGTGCCTGCTCGGCGCGGCCCGTCCAGCGTCTGTCCCCGGCGGCGGTGACAAGGAGTGTGCAGCGCCTGCTGCGACCCGGCTCGGTCCGCCCGCGCACCGTGTGGGTCGACGACGCGCACCTGCTGTCCGTCCAGGCCGTCGAGTGCCTGCGCGAGCTGACCCATCAGCGCGAGCACAAGGTCCTCCTCGCCATGAACAGCGCAGAGGGCCATGCGCGGCTGCAGTCTCTGTGGAAGGACCAGCGCCTTGCGCGGCTGGAGCTCGGCCCGCTCGACGTGCTGTCCACGCGGCGCCTGACGAGCGCACTGTTCGGGGACCGGCTCACGCAACCGGGTGTGGTGCGCCTGGCCGCCATGTCGAACGGCAACCCGCTTCTGCTGCGGGAACTCGTGCAGGCCGCGCTCGCGCAGAACCTGATCGCACCCGACGGTCGGCGGTGGCGGCTCGGCGGCGGAATGCCGGTCTCGAACTCGCTGCGGGAGCTGGTCGCCCGGAAGCTCGCCGGCCTCCCGGACGGCGACCGCCGAGCTCTGGAGCTCATAGCACTGGCCGAACCGGCACGTCTCGACGTTCTGGAGAGGATCGTCTCAGCCGACACCCTGCTGGGCCTGGAGGACGCCGGAGCGGTCGTGGTTTCCGACCCTCGCATCGAACCGGTGACGGCGTCGGCCCGCTCGGTCACCGTCGCCCATCCCTACGTCGGCCAGGTGTTGCGCCAGGACGCCGGCCCTCTGCGGCGCAGGCATTACCTGCGCATCTGGGCGCAGGGGGCGCCACGGGAGAATCTGACGCCCGCCGAACGCGTCCGGCTCGCCCAGTGGCACCTGGATGTGGGGGACCTTCCGGAGCAGGGCCTGCTGCGGGACGGTGTGCGGTGCGCGCTGCTCGACCACGACGTCCCCGCGGCGATTCGGTTGTCCGCGGCCGCGTGGGACGGCCACCCCACCTCCCGGGCGGCAGAACTGCACGCGCGCGCCCTGTTCGCCGGTGGCGCCATCGACGACCTGCACGCCTTCGTCGAGAAGGTGGCGGCCGACCGTCCCGAGCACCTCCACCGCCTCCTGCCGATCCAGGCCCGTGCCTTCCTCTTCGAGGGCCGGCAGGAACGGGCGGACAGCATCGCTCAGCGGCTGACGGGCACGCAGCGCTCCGCGTTCGCCGCCCTCTCAGCGGCCTTCCGGGGACGTTTCGCCGAAGCGCTGGACCATGCCCGCAGCGTGCTGCGCGACCCCGCTTCGTCCTGCCGTGCCGAGTCCGCCCTGCTCGCGATGGGCTCCCTGGGCCGGATGGGGCGCCCCCACGACGCTCTGAAGCTGTACGAGGATCTCCGCGGATGCGGACCCGGTGACGAGCCCTGCTGCTTCTTCGAGGCTGACGCCGTGGAGGAGGCCCACGCGCTCGCCCGGCTCTACGCCGGGCGCCTGGACGAGGCCGAAGGCATCCTTCTGCGCGAGTACCGTACGGCAGTCCGGAACAACCGCCTGGGTGTCGACGCCCGGCGGGGCCTCACCCTGGGCGTCGTCCTGCTCGAACGCGGCCGGGTCCGCGAGGCCCTGTCCTACTTCTCCTTCACCCCGGCCTATCAAGTGGGCTGGCAGCCGTGGCACATCAGGGCAGCCATCCACACCACGATCGCGGCGCACTGCCTGCCCGGCGCCTGGCACGACCGCTCGGCCGACCTGCCGGACGACGTGGCGAAGGGGCCGTACGCCGCCGAACTCGCCGTCGCGCGAGCCTGGCAGGCCCACCGGCGCGGCGATCAGGAGCAGGCCCGCCTCCTGTTGCACACCGCCGTCGACGCGGCGCTGGAGGCCGGCAGCCACGGCGATGCCGTCGTCGTCCTGCACGAGACCGCCCGGCTCGGCCTTCCGGCGCACCCGGCCGTCGGCGAGGAACTGCCGGTGCAGGGCGGGTACCTGCGTAGCCGCCTGAACTACGCGCGGGCCGTCGACTCGGGCGACGCCAAGCTGCTCGGTGAGGTCTGCGAGACCCTGGCGGACGCCGGTGCGCACCTGTACGCAGCCGAGGGACACGCCGAACTCGCCCGGCTGCACAGGCGAGCCGGGAAGAACCGCGCGGCCACCGCCTCCGCCGTCCAGGCACGCACGCTGCTCCGCGACTGCGGCGACGTGAGCACGCCGGCTCTGCACTTCCTCGACGACCCGGCGGGGCTGTCGGCAAGGGAGCGGACGGTGGCGCGGCTGGCGGCGCAGGGGCTCACCGACAAGGAGATCGCCCACCGGCTGGTGGTCTCGCCGCGCACCGTCAGCAACACCCTGTACCGCGTCTACCAGAAGGTCGGCGCCTCCGACCGCAGACATCTGCGTCGCCTGCTGTCCCTGTGAGCGAACCCGAGGAGTCCACCACCGTGTCCGACCTGGAGATCACCTACCGGGGAACCGTCTACCCGTGGCACTGCGACCACATGGGCCACATGAACGTCATGTGGTACGTGGGGAAGTTCGACGAGGCCACCTGGCAGCTCTTCGCCGGGATCGGCCTGACCCCTGCCCACCTCCGGGAGCGCCGACGCGGGATGGCCGCCGTGGACCAGCGGATCTCCTACCGGCGCGAGGTGCACGCGGGCGACGTCGTCGTGGTCCGCTCCGGCGTGCTGTCCACCGGTACCACGTCCCTGCGGTTCTGCCACGTGATGGAGGACGCCGTCAGCGGCGAGGTGTGCGCGGTCACGGTGGTGACCGGGGTGCACCTCGACACGACGGCCAGGCACGCGGTGGCACTGGCCGGGGAACACCTGACGGCTGCCCGTGAGAGGATCACCGCCTTCGATCCCGGGGTGTGATGCCGCAGGTACGAGCACTCACCGGCGCGAGCGCCCGTCCGCACGCCGCACGGAACAGACCCCTGCACGATCTTCCCCGGGGCGTCAGGGCTCAGGCGGAGCGGGCCGGCGGCTCCAGCGGTCCGTCGAGGCCAGCTGCTCGTAGCGGCCGGAACTCCACGGCCACGACCCCGTCGACGTCGCGGCACATCTCCTCCAGAACGGGGGCCTCGGTCCGGGAGGAGAGGAGCCCACTGAGCACCACGTGGCCGTTCGTCACGTCCACCTGCACGGCGGAGGGAGCCTCGCCCAGCGCCTTGACGAGGACCTCCTCGACGATCTCCCTACGGATCGCCTGGTCCGAGCGCAGGAACACCCGTAGCAGGTCGCTCCTGCTCACCACACCGATCAGGCGGCCTTCGTCGTCGACGACGAGGAGCCGCTTGACGCCGTGCCGTGCCATCACCCGGGCCGCGTCGACCACGCTCCAGTCCTCCCGCGCGCACAGAGCCGGTGACGTCATCAGCCCGGCCGCGTCGGTGGCCCGGGCCTTGGCCGGTCGCAGGAGCCCATCGACCTCGTCCGCGCCGTCCTCCGGCCCGCCCCCCATCTTGTGCAGGAGGTCGGCCTCTGACACCACGCCCCTCGGACGCTCCTGGTCGTCCACCACGGGAACAGCTGTGATGTCGTACTCCTGCAACAGATGGGCGATCTCCTTGAACGGCGTACCGCCCTGGACCCGGACGACCGCGTCGCTCATCAGATCGCGCACCTTCTGGTGGCTCATCGGGCGTTCCTTTCTCACCACTGTTGCAGAAGGAAGTGTTCGGGGGCGCCTTTGTGACGCCCCTGACTCCCCTCCTTCAACCTAGCCGGACGTCATGGCGTGCCGCAGAGCGAAGCCGCCGTCCGCAGAGCACGGATTACTCATGAACCGCCCGCTCATGGCTGGAACCGTCGTGTACCGGTACAGGAATCGGTGTCAGAGCAGGAGAGCACGAGAGCATGAGCGCGCACGGCGATGTCGACATGGGTCACACGGTCGCGGGATGGACCGGCACGGCCCTCGCAGTGCTGGGAAGTGCCGCCACGGGCGCGGGCATGTGTCTGGGCTCGGCGGTGGTCCTGGGAGGCGGTGTGGGCACCATCGTGCTCTCCGTGTTCCTCACCTGGATCCTGCATCTGACGGGGTGGGGCAAGCCCCCCGGGCCGCGCCCCCGGGCCGAGTGGGACTGGCGGGTCAGGGACTCCATGGCCCAGCACCACGACTGCCTCGGTTGCCGGATGGCGGGGCGTCGTCGTGCCGCACCGGTGCCGGCCGCGGATGCCGAGGAATCGGCCCTCGCCCGAGTCTGACGACCGCCGGCCCGGTCACACGTCGCCGCCCCGCACGAGGACTTTCCTCGGGCGGGGCGGCGATCGTTTCGTGGGTGCCGGTGCATGTCGTGTGCCAGGACGACCAGCAGGCTGTCGATGGAGCAGCGATGGCATGGTCAGCGGTGTGCCCGCGTCCGGGCCGGACGCGGGCACACGGGTGGAGGCACGAGATGCTCAGCGGACGGCGGTGAGGTGCTTCGCCCTCCCGGCCCGGGCGTTGGCCACCACGAGCAGGGTGAGCCCGAGGGAGGCCCAGGCAAGCAGCACGGCCAGGGGGCCGGTCGATCCGGCGCCGTCGAAGAAGCTCGTCGACCGCAGCAGTGAGGCACCGGAGCCTGGGGGCAGCCACTGGCCCAGGGCGCCCCACGGCTCGGGCAGCATCTCCGGTGCCGTCGACACGCCGGACAGCGGGTTGCCCAGCAGGAGGACGGTGACGACGCCCAGTCCTGTGCCCCGGTGACCCAGTGCCGTGCCCAGCCCGGCCATGGTGACGGTGATGGCGAACACGACCAGGCCTACGGCCGACGCCTCGGCCAGGTAGTCGCCGTCCAGGGCGCCGATCCAGCCGTGCACGACGGCCGTGGTGCACAGCCCCGCCGCCACGGCGAACGTCGCGGCCGCCACCAGCCGGTTGCGCAGGCCGGTGACCTTCAGCGCGATGAGGATGCCGCCGATCAAGCCGGTGAGGATCAGGGGCAGCAGCGAGGAGGAGAAGGCCGCGCCGCGCGGGTCCCTCTCCGGGGCGGCCCGGACGTCGTCGACGGTGACGGGCTTTCCGCTCCGCTGCTCGATCTCACCGGCGATCTGCGTGAAGGCGGCCGTCACCGCGGCGCTTGCTGCCGAGGAGACCAGAACCTTGGGTCCGGCCGGGTCGGCGACGATCGCGGCGTACGCGTCGCGGTCCAGGATGGCCTCCCGGGCGGCCTTCTCGTCCTCGAGGACGGTCGTGTCGAACGCGCCGGGCTTGGCCTTCGCCATGTGGTCGTCGACGGCTGCCACGGCCTGGCTCTGGCCGGCGAGCACCACCGGGACGTCATGCGGCGCCGTCCTCGCGTTCGGCCAGGCGAAGGCGATGACGACGACGAGCTGGACGACGGCGAGCGCGAAGGCGATGACGACGGCGAGCTTGAGGCCCGACGGGCCGTGGCCGCGCCGCGCGCCTGCGCCGCCGTCGCCGTTCCCGGCGTGGGCACCGGGCTCCGGCCCAGCGGGGCCGCCGCCCGTGGAGAGGGGTGCGTAAGGGGGCATGGTTCCTCCAAGGAGTGGTGCGTCCTCCGCCGGTGCGGAGGGGGAAGGTGGAGCAAGGGGCGAACGGTGCGGGCGGCGAGCGCCGTGAGGCGCTGCTCCCACCTACGCGGCAGCCGCTTCGCTCAGCACAGCGGGAAGGGCATGCGAGCGGCGCCGGGCGCAACCCTGCACTCTGGGGCGCGGCCCGGCCGACGTGACCGTCGCCGAAGTCAGTGGTTCTCGATCGAGGACGTCCACGCGGCGGGCGGCAGGGCGTGGACGCCGGGCGGATGGGCGACACCGTCGGTGTGCATCCAGCCGACGGCGGAGACCGTCAAGCGGCCGTCAGGTCGAAGGAGTTGAGGCTGTCGCCGTCACGCGCCGCGAGGTTGACGAGGTGGCCGCCGGAGACGAGCAGGATCTCGCCGCCGAAGGGGCGGTGGCTGGTGATGCGGGGCAGCACCTCGGTGCCGGTGCCGAGTACGTCGAGCGCGATCGTATGCGGCGATCAGGCGCCGCTCGGCGGATGCCTCCGCGACGAGCACGATGGTGCCCAGGGAAGTGGCGGCGCGCGCGAGGCCCGAACCGACCTCGCCGTGACCGACGACCACCACCACGCTGCCGTGCAGCGTGAGGTCGGTGCGGCTCATGAACGCCTGCCAGGTGCTGATGCCCACGGCGTGCCGGTTGTGGACGTTGTTCTTCAGCGGCACGCGGTCGAGGTCGACGACGACAGGCCGCAGGCCCACTCCGCGTAGCCGGGTGATGCCGGTTCGGGTCACCTCGATGGCGGCGCAGAGCCCGGCGTAGCCGCGTGCCGCCGCTGCCGAGGTGAGGTCGGCGCCCATCTCCAGGGCATGGGTGGGACCCCACTCGAGGCAGGCCTCGGCCGCCGCCGAGGCAGTGGCGGTGTCGCATGCCGTCCAGATCGGGCAGCTGCGCGGCGGTCGCGGCGGTGAGCCACATCTGCCTCCGGCTCCAGGCGTGCCGCCGGGGCAGGGGGATGCTCCGCCATGCCGAGGGGTGTGTGGCCATCGGGTTGCTCCTGTGGGACCGCGGGTGTGCCGACGGCCGCGAATCGTGTGTGCCTGGGAGCTTCCAGACCGAGGCGGCTGTCGTCCGTCGAGTCCAACGTAGGTGCGGGGGAGCGGGGGCAAATCAGCAACTGTTACTCAACGTGCCGACTTCCCGTGCCGCCGTCCCGGCAGGGCACGTGCGGCGGCCGACGGCGGCCGGCCATCCGGCGCGCCGAGCGCCAGCCGCTCCGGCCGGCGTCGTAGAGCTGCGCGACTCGGACCGTGAGCAGTGGCTGAGCGGGCAGGTGTGAAGTTGCCGGCCAGAGGCGTCTCGCGTCGACGTCACCCTTGAGATGCGCGTCCCGGTGGCCCAGCCTCGTCGCCCCGGCCGGGGCGACGAGGTGAGGACCCGAAGAGTTCCGGCGCGGCGCGGCGTATCGCACAGGACGCCACCTCCCGAGAAGGCCCCACCCAGCCCGGGTCCCGGCTCCCGCCCATAATGGGCGCATGGCTGGTGTCCTGCTGGACCGGGACGAGGACGTGGCCCTGCTGCGACAGGGCGTGAGCGACGCGGCGGCGGGCGGACACGGGTTCTTCGCGATCTCGGCACCGGCCGGGATGGGCAAGACACGACTCCTGAAGGAGGCCGAAACCCTGGCCCGCGAGGCGGGGCTGCGCGTGCTGTCGGCCAGGGGGTCGGAACTCGAACGCGAGTACTCGCTGGGCGTCGTGCGACAGCTCTACGAACCGTTGCTGCACTCCTGCGACCCTCGTGACCGGGAGCGGTGGCTCGCCGATGCTGCCCGACCGGCCGGATCCCTCCTGGGCGCGCCCGGGACCGACGAGAGCGCGATGTCGGGGGAGTTCGCCGTCCTGCACGGGCTGTTCTGGCTCACCTCGAACCTCTGCCAGGACGGTCCGGCCGCCCTGGTCGTGGACGACCTGCACTGGGGCGACGAGACTTCCCTTCGCTTCCTTGCCTATCTGCTGCCGCGCCTGGCGGACCTGAGACTCCTGATCGTCGCCGCATTGCGCCCCGACGAGTCCGGCGCCGCCCAGCACCTGATCGATCTGCTTCTGTCCGATCAGGAATGCAGGCTCCTGCACCCCGCGCCCCTGAACGCGGCAACCGCCGCCCGCGCCCTTGCGGCCTGGTTCGGCCGGGAACCCGACGCTGCCTTCACCGGCGCGTGCCACGAGGCCACCGGGGGCAACCCGCTGCTCCTCGCCGAACTCTCCCGCGCCCTGATCGCCGAGGGACTGCCACCCGTGGCGGACACCGTGCCCCAGGTCGAGAACCTGGGCTCCCGCGCCCTGCAACGCCGGGTGGCACGGGAACTCGGCCGCCTCCAGCCGGACTCGGTGCGCCTCGCCCGGGCCGTGGCGGTGCTCGGTCCCGGGGCGCACCCGGCACACGCGGCGCGGCTCGCGCGTCTCGAACCGGCGCTCCTGGGCCGGTACCTGGCTGAGCTGCACGCCGCGCATCTGCTGTCCCCGCCGCAGCGCAGCGAGCCCACCGAACCTCTCGACTTCGTGCACCCCCTGGTCCGCGCCACCGTCTACCGCACCACTCCTCCCGCACAGCGCGCCGACCTCCACGCGCAGGCGGCGGCCCTGCTCACCGCGGCCGGCGCCAGACCCGAACAGGCCGCCGAACACCTGCTGTACGTTCCTCCCACTCAGGACGCGGAGACCGTCACCGCACTGCGCGCTGCCGCCCGGCACGCGCTCGGCACCGGAGCCGCCGAAGCCGCCCTCACCTATCTGCGCCGCGCCCTGGACGAGCCCCCGCCGCGGCAGGAGCGTATCGCCGTGCTCACCGAGGCCGGCACCGCCGCCTTCCTCACCGATCTGCCCACCGCCAAGCGCTACCTGGACGAGGCGGCGGAGCTCGCCCGGGACCCCCAGGCCCGGGGGCGGCTGGCCACGATCCGCGAACTCGTCCACCTGGTGGGGATGCAGGACCCCGCTCACACCGTCGCAGGTGTGCACGAAGCCCTGGAGGGCCTGCCGGACGAGGAGGACGACCTGCGCAGGACCCTGGAGGCGATCCTGCTGGCCGTCCCCTTGGTGACCCCGGGCTGGACGGAACTGCTGGAGCAGCTGCCCCGGCTGCGGGCGCTGACCCCCGGTCGGACTCTGGGTTCCCTCGCTCTCGACGGCATGATCGCCATCTGCGACGCCTACGCCGGTGATCCGGGCTGCGTGGACATCTCCCGGCGGGTCGTCGCCGATCCACGGGTGCGCCAGGCGGCGGCCGGCGGCGCCTTCCTCTTCATGAACGCGGCCTTCCCCTTGGTGGTGCACGACCCGGACGAGGGCATGGCAGCGTGCGAGGCGCTCGTCGCCGACGCCCGCACCACCGGTTCGCTGCTGTCGCTGTCCGCCCTCCAGGGGTTCAGAGGGCTGGCCTGGCTCCAGCGCGGGGACCTCGCGGAGGCCGCCGACGACCTGAGGGAGGCGCTGAGTCTGGCGATGACGGCCCACACCCCCATGCAGCAGTACGCGGTCACCGCATGGCTCGCCGAGACACTGCTCGAACAGGGGCTGGCCTCGCGGGCGGAAGCCGTCGTGGAACAGGCACTTCAGCCCTCCCAGGACAGCGAGAACCAGGCATACGGGTTCCTCCTGTATGCCCATGCGTCGGTCCTGTACGCGGCCGGCAGTGCAGAGGCGGCCCTCGAAGCGGTCCTCGAGGCCGGCGCGGACTTCACCGGCAGCGGCGGACAGAACCCGGCCATCCTCCCGTGGCGCTCGCTCGCCGCGTCGTGCCTGCACGCACTGGGCCGTACCGATGAAGGCCTCCGCCACGCGCGACGCGAACTCGACCAGGCACGCAGATGGGCCTCACCCCGTGCAGAGGGCAGAGCCCTGCGGACGGTCGGCCTGCTCACCCCCGGCCGCCAAGGGATCCAACTGCTGCGGGAGGCCGAGCAACTGCTGCGCCCGTCCTCGGCACGGCTCGAACACGCCAAGACCCTGGTGGCACTCGGGGCAGCCGTCCGCCGGTCCAACCAGCGGTCCGAGGCACGTACCCTGCTCGCCGAAGCCATGGAACTCGCGCACCGATGCGGTGCCCCGCTCCTGGTCGAACACGCCCGCACCGAACTGCGCGCCGCCGGCGCCCGCCCCCGTACGCCCCGGCGAACAGGACCCGAGGCGTTGACACCCAGCGAGACCAGGGTGGCGCGCATGGCGGCGACGGGGCTCACCAACCGTCAGATCGCCCAGCAGTTGTTCGTGACGACGAAGACCGTGGAAGTGCACTTGTCGGCCGTCTACCGCAAGTTGGGCATCAACCACCGCAGTCAGCTGTCCATCGCCGACCTCACCGAAAAGACCGGGGCGTGACGGGGCCCCCACACAGGGGAGTAGCGATCACTCTCGGCGGCTGACAGGGCCTCCAGAACACTCGGATCGCACGGTAAGAGCGATTCTTCGAAGGAAGTGTTCATGACTGCGATGCGTGGCCGACCCCGCAGGCGTGGGCGCCGCATCATCATCGGCGTGGCGAGTGCCGCGCTGGTCATGGTGACGGTCCCCGCGTTGACCCATGCGACCGAAACGTCCCGGCCGCAGACACCCAGCCGGGACGAGGGGAAGAAGGAAACGGGACGGGGCTGGGTCGAGGAGTCCTTCTTCGCCGAGGTCCCCAAGGACGGCGTCTTCGAGACGCACCGCGGCGACCTGCCGTTGGCCGTCTTCCCGGAGGGCATTGCCAAGTTCACCGAGCCGCGCTTGCAGAACGCCTTCGCACTGGGCGCCAAGCTCCGCGACAAGCACGGTGAGGTGGTCGGATTCTCGACCGAGATCGAGGAGGTGCTCCCGGAGACCGACTTCGAGTCGGGGAAGCTGCTCACGCACACCGTGTGGACGCTGTTCTTCCCCGGCAGGGGCACCCTCGTCCTCGACCAGATCGAGGACTCCTCCGAAGTCGCCACCAAGGTGTTCAAGCCCGCCCTCGACAGCGGCGAGCCGTGGACCGGCACCCTCGACGCCGTGACCACGGCGGGGCCGCGGGCGGACGGCAAGGGGGTCATCATCGGCGGCACCGGGGACTTCAAGGGGGTGCGCGGAACCGGCATCGAAGTCGCGGGCCTGCGACGCTTCGACCCGGCGACCGGCTCGCTCGAGGGAACCTTCGAGCTCCGCTTCCGCTACCACCGGCCCGGCCGCTGACGCCGCGCCCGGCCAAGGTGTGGGGGGGGGACCATGACTCCTGTGCGCCGCCGCAGGGCGCGACTGCACCGCAGCCGAACGCGAGGTGCTACCTGAGAGAGCCCCGTCCAGCCGCCCTGCTAGCGCTAGCAGGGTCGTACGGTTGTCGCCGAGGCCGGGCCTAGGCGACGCACGAGGGCAGGACGGTGGTGAGCTGGGTCAGATGGTCGGGGTGGACGCGGATTCCGGGGAGCCAGAGGCGCTGTCCGTTGTGTGTGACCTGGATCCAGATGCTGGTGTGTTTGTGGTTCTCGTCGGTGACGGTGACGCCGTTGGCGATGGTGCAGCGGGCTTGGAGGAGGTCGCGGTGCCAGACGCGGCCGGCGGAGTTGGTCGTGGTGTAGGGGCGGTAGGGGTTGTAGGCCAGTGACAGGGCGCATGTATGCGTGCGGGGTTTCTGGCATGCCTTCTCGACGTTGTGGACGACGACGCCGGCACTGCCGCTCGAGCTCGCGCCGGCCGCCGCTCCCTGCGCGGGCACGGCACCGGGACCGTCTTGCAGGGGGAGGAGGAGCAGCAGTCCCGTCGCGAGTGCGCCCGCGGCGACAGCGGCAGCGGCCGCTGTGACGACCCGACGCCGGGACCACGGCCCGTGCAGCCGGTGCCAGAGGGCGCGGCGAGGGAGGGGTTGGGGACCGGCGGCTCCGACGCTGTCGGCGGCGGCCGGCGTCTCTAGGTGGGCGGGGTTGGCCGCTTCCCAAAGGGCCCGGTACTCGGCAGGGTCTGCCCCCAACGCCCTGCACAGCTCCCGCACCACGGGCCAGGTCGGCACCGTTTCGCCACGGAAGTAGCGGGAGAGGGACGAGTCGCTGATCCGAACCTGAGCCTCCAGGCTGCGCAGGGGGCGCCCGGATCGCCGCTGCAGGCTGCGCAGGGCGTCTCCCAGCTTCCGTGCTGCCACGCGGGACTCTGGTGGTCGGCCGGTCATCGATCAAGCCTTTCCGCAAGGGGGGAACAGCGTCCCGCCAGCTGTCCCATGTCCCGGGACGGGCATGTCCCAGCAGGTCAGGACTGTATTTATCCCGACATCGGTGAAGCAACCGGGATCTGGTTGTAGGGCTGCAGTTTCCTGCGCAAACTCGGCATACCGGCTGAGCGGATCACCCCAGAGGGTGAGCGCACCGGCACTCGTGGCCGTGCCGATGGATCTCGCACGGACCGCCTCCAACCCCTACGGAAGGATCTTCACCATGCGTGTACGCACCGCACTGTCCGCCTTCGCAGCCATCGCCGTGGTCGGACTGGGCAGCCTGGGCGCGGCAGCACCGGCCGTCGCCGCACCCGCCGCGGCATCCCACCGGGTGTCCGCTGTCCAGGCGGCCGACGGCCTCGACATCCACCGCGGCAAGTACATGACCCTGAGCGGCTGTCAGACCGCCGGCCAGCAGGGCATCGACCGCGGTCACTGGGACCGCTATCAGTGCGCCGAGGGCAACATGTGGCCCTGGAAGTGGAACCTGTGGACCAACCGCTGAGAACGTAGCGCTGCCGGTGGCCTCCTCCGCTCACGCCGGTCGAGGCCACCGACGGCCCAAGCCGCCAAGTCGCCCGAGCCGTCCGCTCGGCGGCAGTCGCACCGAAGGTCCAGGACCGCTCATGCGCCCGCCGCTCGCCCAACAGGAGCCGGAACCGCTCGCGGCACCCGCCGCCCTCTGATGCCTGGCGCCGACCAAAGCTCCACACGTTGTCCCACCGGGTGCTCACCGTCCGGCCGGCCGGGTCAGGCAGGACATCCCCCCACCGTTGTGCAAGCGGCGGATGAGTGGGTACCTGCGTTCGGCGGCCCGTCGACGACGGGCCTTTGAGCGGTGCCAGTGTGCGGAGTGGGGAGATCAGGGTGGGATTGCGCGAGGTGCGGGGCGCCCGGGCTTTTCGAGGCTGTGCCCGGATTCTGGCGGGCCGCTACCGTCTGGATGCGCTGATCGGTTCGGGTGGCGCGGCTGACGTGTACCGCGGTGTCGACCTGCGGCTGCGGCGGCCGGTTGCCGTGAAAGTCTTCCGCGCCGGGACCGGCTTCGACACGGAGGAGGCTTTCCGCAGGGAGGCCGTGATCCTGGCCCGGTTGCAGCATCCGGGACTGGTGACCGCCTTCGACGCCGGACACCATGACGGCGATGCCTTCCTGGTCATGCAGCTGATCGACGGACGTACCCTGAAATCTCGCATCGCCGAAGGTCCCCTGTCGTGCGAGGCTGCGGCTGCGCTCGGCGCGGCATTGGCCGAGGCATTGGCCCACGCCCACGAGGAGGGGATCGTCCACCGGGACGTCAAACCGTCCAACATCATCCTGGACGCCTCCGGCCGTCCCCATCTGACGGACTTCGGCATCTCCCGGCTGCTGGATGCGACCACCCGCACCGCTACCGGCACCCTGACCGGCACCGCGGCCTATCTCTCCCCCGAACAGGTGCTGGGTCGGCCCGTCGGCCGGCCCGCCGACATCTACGCTCTCGGCTTGGTCCTCCTCGAAAGCCTCACCGGTCGACTCGAATACGACGGCGGCCCTTTGGAGGCCGCCATAGCGCGCCTGCACCGCCGGCCCGCCCTCCCGGACTTCCTGCCCGACGGCTTCGCCACCCTCCTTCGGGAGATGACCAGCCTGGAAGAACAAGCTCGCCCCACGGCGTGCGACTGCGTCCGAGCTCTGGCCCTTCTCTCCGGAACGAGCGCAGTGAACCCTGCTGCGTCCGTTGCCCGGCCCGCGCTCAGTGCCATACCTCCCACAGCCGCGGACCACCCCGACACCACACACCGGAGCTGGACGCCCGCCGCGAAAGCGCTTCGAAGCTCCAGCACCTCAACGGCCCTCCCTGAGGGGGCGTCTCGGTCCACCTCGATACGCGGCCGCCTCCGAACGCGCGGGGCGGCGGCTGCGTTGGCCGCCCTTCTCGCCGCCGGCCTGGTGGTCACCGACGGCTCCTCACACCACGATGCCGCAGACGAAGCGGCGCCGGAAGCGGCCCCGTCCACCCCCGAACCGGCTGCCCCTTCCCCGGACGCCGCCGCTCACCACGACGACACGCCTTCCGCATCGGCGACCCCGCCTT
This sequence comes from Streptomyces sp. NPDC093598, assembly GCF_044764825.1. NCBI lineage: Bacteria > Bacillati > Actinomycetota > Actinomycetes > Kitasatosporales > Streptomycetaceae > Streptomyces > Streptomyces sp. NPDC093598. The sequence continues at coordinate 199,779 of NZ_JBIWIV010000005.1, forward strand.
CGCGCACCCCCTCCGCCTCTGGCCGCCCGCTGAGTGATTCCGTCCCAACGCGCAACGTTCAAGCGCCCTCTGGCAGCGCAGAGCCCGCCACCCACCCCGCCTCTGCTCCCGGCACCCCTGAGCGGGCCGCGGCCAAAGCAGTCGCGAAAGACAGGGCAAAGGGCCCCGACCAACCGTTGGGCCAAGCGCGAAAGAACCAGAAAGGCAAGCAGAAAGCACATGCCAAGTAGGGGGAGGACTTGGTCGACGCCGATCAGGTCGCTCGGCGGCTCAGCCTCGATACCGCCCGCGAGGCCAGGCTGTGGCAGAAGCCGCCGCCCACCTCGTCCGCAGCGAGTACGAGCCCGACGCCATCACCGGCCTTCGTTCACACGGGCTGCCGCACAGGCCCTACGTGAGGGTCATCGACCAGGTGCCGAAGCCGACTGGCCCTTCGCCGGCAGGCCGGTCCCTGCCGGCGCACCGAACGCCACCGCTCAGCATTCACGCGGCTGGTGACGATTCAGTTTCTGCTCGAACATGTTGGCGATCATGTCAGGCGTACGATCAACGCGGCTGGATCGCCGCTTCGGCCGCTGCCTTGATCCGGGCACCGAAGGCAGGGGCATCCTTCCGGGCGGCGGTGAGCGCCAGGCCGACGAGCAGCTTGCCGAGTCCGTGGCCCTCCAGGACGTTGTAGAGACGGACCCGCGTCCTGCCGTCGGCCAGCGGCTCCAGGTCGTAGCCGCCTTCGGCGACCGCCACGCTGTTCTTGGACACCTCGGTCCACCGGATCCGCGCCGGGGCTTGGAGTTCGGTGATACGGAACTCCCTGGCTGTCTTCACCCCGGCGTCCTTGACCGTGCTGCGGAACACCGTTCCCACGGCGGTCGGGGTCTCGGGAACCCGCTCGATCCTCAGCACACGGGGGCTGAACTGTGGATCGTTGCGCCCGTCGGCGAGGTAGTCGAACACTGCCTCGACGGGCCGGTCGATCTCGACGGTCGCTTCGAACTGTCCTGACATGAGCGCTCCTCGATCACTTGGTCCGCACGGACGCGAAGGGCCGTCAGTCCGTCCTGCCATAGCGGCATCGAGACCCTACGGGAGCGCCGGACATCCCGCGAGGCGACAAGCAGGGTCACCAGGATGTGGACGAGGTGGGCGGACCACGTCTCAACCGTTCCGTGCCGCTCCCGGGGTGAGGGGCGCGCCGAGAGCGGAGGGCCTCATGACGGCCTGCAGCGATGAAGGAAGCCTGGCCGCCAGGCGGGTGGCCACTGCTCCGTACGCCACACCGCATATCAGGGAGACGAGCAGGGCCGACACCGGGGAGTGGTCCCGCAGGTGGGGATAGACGTGGAAGTGCGTCAGGTAGATGTAGAGCGAGCTGCCCGCCAGGACGCCCGCCAGCCGGTTGACCGGGTCGATGCTGGGCAGAGTCGGCACCCAGAGCAGCAGGACGAGGCCGCCGAGGACGATCGATGTCCGCAGGGTCTGCTCCCCGGGGAAGAGGCCGGGCACGGTGACCAGAGCGACCGCGGTCAGCCCCAGCCGCTGTCCCGCCGTGCGGGCCTGAGCCGCCGCCCAGCCCAGGGCGAACAGGAAGAAGACCACGGTGGGGCTCAGGTGGAAGCGGACATGCGCGAGGCCCCAGGGGTCATAGCGGCCGACGAGTCCCAGGGCGACCAAGGCCAGGGCGAAGCCGAAGGGGTTGCGCCGCTCCGTCCGGTGCAGCCAGGGGATCATCAGCAGAACCGCCAGCGCGGTCAGGAAGTAGACCAGCGCTTCGACGAACCAGTAGCGCCACTCCGGGTCCGAATTGTCCTGTTCGAAGAGGCTGTTGGCCAGGACGACGTTGGCCAGGTCGTATTCGCGGGTCAGCAGCAGTGCGAAGGCGATCCACACCATGCTCGGAACGGCGATGCGCGCGATGCTCCGCCCCATCCTCCGCAGGCGCTCCCGGCGTTCGCCGACGGAGAGGTGGAAGCGTGCGAAGTTGTATCCGGCGACGCCGAGCAGTACGTGGGCGCCGCCTTGGACGAGGAAGACGGGGATGTGCGAGCCGACGACGAGGACGATGCCGGCCGCCCGCAGGGCGATGCCCGTCTCCAGTTTGCGCCGCAGCCCGCGCCGCGGGGTGACCTCGGGCGTGCGCCGTGCGGTGTCCGGGGCCCGCAGCCGGCGGATCGGCGTGGTGTGCCAGCCGTCGGGCAGCGTGCCCAGGGTTTGCTCCAGCCGCAGCGACATCTCGACGTACGAGAGGGAGTCGCCGCCCAGACTCACGAAGCTGCTGTCCTCGGTGACGTCGGTGCGGTCGAGAATCTCGGCGTAGAGGGCACATAGGTCGCCGTTGCCCGCGGCCGGTGGCGAGGACGGCGCCCGGCGAGCCAGGCGTCGTACGGCCTCGTAGTCGGTCTTGCCGGAGGCGAGCCGTGGAAGCTCGGACACCAGCCGCACCCGTATCGCGCGCGGCGGCAGACCGCAGCCTTCGGTCACCAGCCGCCGGACAGCCGCCGCGTCGGCATCCGCCGTGCGGGCCGCGACGACGGCCAACGCGTCGTCATCACCCGCGCACGCGGCATGGATGCCGTGCTTTTCCAGCACTGCCTCGACCCGGTGCGGGTCGATCCGCAGACCGAGGATCTTGATGAAGCGGCTGCGCCGCCCCACTATTTCGTACAGCCCGTCGGGGGCGCGCCGGGCGATGTCCCCGGTGGGCAGCTCCTCCAGGGTGCGGCCGAGGGCGAGGTCCGCCGGGGTCTCGGCGTAACCGAGCATGACGTTGGGGCCCGAGTAGACCAGTTCCCCGGTGTCGGGCGATGCGATGCCGTCGACCGGCCGCAGCCGGAAGGAGCCTCCGGGGATCGGTACGCCGATGGCCTCCGGGCGCTCCCGGGCGAGCGCCGGGGGCAGATAGGCCATGCGGGCCGTTGCCTCGGTCTGCCCGTACATCACGAACAGCTCCCAGCCGGACCGTCGGCCCAACTTGGCGAGTGCAGCGACTCGTTCGGGTGCCAGGCGGCCTCCGGCCTGGGTCACGCAGCGCAGGTGGGGGAGTCGCATGCGGGCGAAGCCGACTCGGTCGAGCAGGTCGAAGGTGTACGGCACCCCGGCGAGCGAGGTGCCGCGGGCCGCGCGGAACTCCTCCCAGAAGGCGGTGTCGGCCACCGACCGCCCGGTGAGGATCAGTCCGGCGCCCCGCAGCAGATGGCTGTGGATGACGGACAGGCCGTAGCAGTAGTGCATGGGCAGGGTCGTGGCCGCGCGGTCGGTCTGACGGATGTCCAGGTAGGTGGCTATGGACTCGGCGTTGGCCTGGAGGTTGTCGTGCGAGAGCCGGACCAGCTTCGGTGAGCCGGTCGAACCGGAGGTGCTCAGCAGCAGCGCGAGATCGGGGTGGAGGGTGTGGGTGCTGGTCCGGCGCCGCTCGTCGAGGGTCCAGGTGCCGTGCTCGTCCGGGCGTGCGATGACGTCCGGGTCGTAGGCGGCCGTCAGGGCGTCGAGGGTGCCGGTGCTGTCGCCGGGGACGAGCAGGACGGGGTGGCCGGAGGCGAGGGCCGCGAGGTGGACCACGAGGGCGTCGGCCCGGTTGGCTCCGGCCAGCAGTACGAGGCGGCGCGTGGGGCCGAGGCGTTCGGCGGTGGCGGCGACCCGTTCGGCGAGCGCCCGGTAGGTGACCTCGCCCGATGGCGTGATCAATGCGGTGCGATCACCGTGCGCCGCGAGGTCACGCGCGAACGGCACCCCCAGTCCGCGCGCGGGCGGCTGTGGAGACGAATTGGGGGCAAAGCGCGGAAGTGGCGAGGTCAACGGGACCTGGAGGGGTCGGGGGAAGTCGATCACGGGCGCGCGACCTTTCTGCGGCAGCGTCCGCAATCAGCACAGATCCCTTGACGGTTAGGCAAGCTTTACCTTATTCATAGCATGTTCACAGTTGGCTTGAAAGCATCGCTTCGCCGCTCGCTGATCCGACGACGCGACCCCCGCGGCGTACCGGCGAGCCACCAAGGAAGGCACACACATGCGACGCCCCTCGGCTCGCCGGATCACCGCGCTCGTCGCGGCCGGCCTGCTCCTGCCCGTCCTCGCCGCCTGCGGCTCCGGCGACGACAAGGGCGGCTCCGCCGAGGGCGGCGACTCCGCCCTCGTCATCTACTCCGGGCGTAACGAGAAGCTGGTCAAGCCGATCCTGGACAAGCTGGAGAAGGCCGTCGGCGCCAAGGTCGAGGTGCGCTACGGCGACAGCGCCGAACTGGCCGCACAGATACTGGAAGAAGGCGACCGCACCAAGGCCGGACTGTTCTTCTCGCAGGACGCCGGCGCCCTGGGCGCCCTGTCCAAGGAGGGCATGCTCGCGAAGCTGCCGCAGTCGAGCCTCGACGAGGTGGACGAGGCCTACCGCGGCGGGGCGGGCGACTGGGTGGGCCTGTCGGGGCGGGTGCGCGTCATCGCCTACAACCCGGACAAGGTCGCCGAGGACAAGGTCCCGGACCGGGTGGTCGACGTGATGAAACCCGAGTGGAAGGGCAAGGTCGGCTTCGCCCCCACCAACGCCTCCTTCCAGGCCTTCGTCACCGGCATGCGCGTCCTGGAGGGCGACGACGCCACCCGCGAGTGGCTCAAGGGCCTGAAGGCCAACGGCAAGGTGTACACCAACAACCTCGCCACTCTCGACGCCGTCGAGTCGGGCGAGGTCTCCCTCGGCCTGGTCAACCACTACTACTGGTACGAGCGGGTCGCCGAGAAGGGCGAGGACAAGGTCGACGCCGAGCTCAAGTTCCTGCCCGGCGGGGACCCCGGCGCGCTCATCAACGTCGCCGGCGTCGGCATCCTCAAGGACAGCGGCCAGGCCGGGACCGCCCAGAAGGCCGTCGACTACCTGCTCTCCAAGGAGGCGCAGACCTACTTCGCCGACACGACCAAGGAGTACCCGCTGGCCGCGGGCGTCACCAGCAACGTCGACGGCCTGCCGTCGTTCGACTCCCTGGAGTCCCCGGACATCGACCTGGGCGAGCTCGAGTCCCTCCAGGAGACGCTGGCCATGCTCCAGGACGTCGGACTGGTCTGAGGAAGCATGAGAAGACCGGCAGAAACCCTGAGCCCGACGTGACCGCAACGGCATCCGGAGGCCGCCCGGCCGGAGCACCCGCTCCCGCCGGGCGCCGGCGCGTCCGCAAGGCGGACGGGGCATCCGCCGGCCGCAGACCTCCGCGGGTCCTGCTCGTCCCCGCCTGCGTCGCGTCCCTGTTCGCCTTGCTGCCCCTGGGCTACCTCGCGGTCCGCGCCTTCGAACGCGGCCCGCGCTACGCCTGGGACGTCGTCGCCGACGAGCGGACGCTGCAACTCCTCACCCGCAGCCTCGGTCTGACGGCCGTCGTCGTGTCAGCCTGCCTGGTGCTCGGAGTCTCCCTGGCCTGGCTGACCGTACGCACGGCCCTGCCCGGGGCCCGCGCCTGGTCGGTGCTGGTCACCCTGCCGCTCGCCGTGCCCAGCTACGTCGCCGCCTTCGCCTGGCTGGCCGCCGCGCCGCGGACCGCCGGATTCACCGGGGCCGCGCTCGCCCTGACCCTGGTCAGCTTCCCCTACGTCCACCTCCCGGTCGCCGCCGCACTGCGCGGTATCGACCCGGCTCAGGAGGAAGCCGCCCGCTCCCTGGGACACGGACCGATGCGCACCTTCCTGGGGGTCACGCTGCCTCAGCTGCGTCCGGCCGCCGCGGGCGGAGCGCTGCTCGTCGCGCTGTACGTGCTCTCCGACTTCGGCGCCGTCTCGCTGATGCGCTACGACACGTTCACCCGGGCCATCCACACGTCCTACCGCGCCTCCTTCGACCGCACTCCCGCCGCCGCCCTCAGCGTTGTACTGGTGGTGATGACCGTGGCGCTGGTCGCCGCGGAGACCCGCACCCGGGGGCGCGCCGGCCACGCCCGGACCGGCGGAGGTACCGCCCGCCCGGCCGTCCCGGTGCCCCTCGGACGCTGGCGGATCCCCGCCCTGGCCTGGTGCACCACGCTGGTGGCCGCGGCGGTGGCGTTCCCGCTCGGTACCCTCGGCTACTGGCTGGCCGTGGGCAACTCGGCGACGTGGGACCTGGTCGCGCTCGCGGAGGCCGCCTGGACCACCCTCGGGGTCGCCGCGGCGGGAGCCGCCCTGACCACGCTGCTGGCGCTGCCCGTCGGAGTGATCGCCGCACGGCACCGGGGACGCGGAGCCCGGCTGCTGGAACAGGCCGCCTACGCCGGCCACGCACTGCCCGGCATCACCGTCGCGCTCTCTCTGGTCTTCTTCGCGGTGCGCTACGCCTACCCGCTCTACCAGCAACTGCCCCTGCTGATCGGCGCCTACGCCGTGCTGTTCCTGCCGGTCGCGGTCGCCGCCACCCGGGCCGCCGTGCTGCAGGCGCCACCCGTGCTGGAGGACGTGGCCCGCTCGCTGGGCCGCTCGCCCTTGCGGGTGCTGCGCGAGGTGACCGTGCCGCTGGCCGCACCGGGTGTCGCGGCCGGTGCCGCTCTCACCTTCGTGGTCTGCATGAAGGAACTGCCCGCCACGCTGCTGCTGCGCCCCACCGACGTGGACACGCTGGCCACCCGGCTGTGGACCGAGACCGGATCCGGCTCCTTCGCGGCCGCCGCGCCCTACGCCGCAGCCCTCATCCTTCTGGCCGCCGTCCCCTCCTACCTCCTGGGCAGGCACCGCACATGACCGACCACGGCAATGAGCTCCGCATCGAGCGGCTCACCAAGTCCTACGGCCCCCAAGCCCCCGTCCTGCGGGGCCTGGACCTCACCGTGCCGGGCGGGAAACTTGCCGCTGTGCTCGGCCCCTCCGGCTGCGGAAAGACCACCCTGCTCCGCATCATCGCCGGGTTCCTGCGCGCGGACGCGGGCACGATCGCCCTCGACGGACGCACCCTTGTGGGCCCTGCGGTTCACCTGCCGCCGGAACGGCGCCGCATCGGCATCGTGCCGCAGGAAGGCGCCCTGTTCCCGCACTTGACCGTGGCCCGCAACGTGGCGTTCGGGCTGACCGGTCTCGACCGCGGTGAGCGCCGCCGCAGGACGGCGGACATGCTCGACCTCGTCGGACTCGCCGGGTACGGCGACCGCATGCCGCATGAACTGTCCGGCGGACAGCAGCAGCGCATAGCCCTGGCCCGGGCCCTGGCCCCGCGCCCCGCACTCGTCCTGCTGGACGAACCGTTCAACGCCCTCGACAGCGCGCTGCGCGCCGGAGTCCGGGCGGACGTGCGATCCGCCCTGCGAGCGACCGGGGCCACGGCCCTGCTGGTCACCCACGACCAGCAGGAAGCCCTGTCCACCGCCGACCTCGTCGCCGTCGTGCGGCAGGGCCGTGTCGCCCAGTGCGATGCCCCCCAGGATCTCTACCGGCGCCCTGCCGACCCCTGGGTCGCCGGCTTCGTCGGCGACGCGGTGCTGGTCCCCGGAACGGTGCACGGGGGCGGCTCCACGGCCACCACACCGCTGGGGACCGTGGCACTGACGACGCCACCGCAAGGCCGGAGCACGGGCACGGTCGTCCTGCGCCCCGAGCAGCTGCAACTGACCGACGCGGACACGGAAGAGGCCGTGCGCGGCACGGTCAGGGACGTTTTCTACTACGGCCACGACGCCAAGGTGACCCTGGCCGTACAGGGCGTTGACGACCCGGTCGACGTTCGTGTCGCGGGGCCGCTGTCGGTGGTCCCCGGCCAGGAGGCCGCGATCCGCGTGACCGGCGAGGCGACACTGCATCCGTAGTTCCTGCCCCGGCGGCCTTCCGCGGACTCAGGGCAGCGCCGTCGGCGGTGCCAGGGCGGCCATCGGACCCCTCGGAGCGTTCCGGCCGGACGGCATGAACTCTGCGTCCCGTACGACGGCGCGGGTCTGCGGCCTCGCTCCCCGCGGTGGGGCGGTGATGCCGCCCTGCCGCGAGGAGCACCCGCACTCGGTGGAACCTTGCTGCTAGAAGGTGAGGTTCCAGGTGTCGATCCGCCCGGTGTCCTGTGTCGCGATGTCACGCACGCGAAGTCTCCACGTACCGGACGCGGTCTCCGACGAGGCGTCGACCGTGTAGGTCTTCACCACGTCGTCCGCGCTGTCGCCGTCGGCGAAGTCCTCCAGAGAGTAGACCGAACCGTCAGGGGCGACGAGCGACAGCACCAGGTCGCCGCGGTACGTGTGCTTGACGTCCACACCGACCTTCAGCGCGGCCGGGGCATTGCCCGGCACATCGGTCACGGTGATCGCTGACTCGACCGTGGCGTTGTCGGCGACGGTGATGTCGGTGGTGTTCTCGAAGTACCGTCCGGGTTGCGGCGCGCTGCCGCCGATGGCCTTCAACGCGTCGACCTGACCCTCCCCGAAGAAGGCGTTCTTCGCCGTGGTGCCGGTGCAGCGGCTGTCGGACGGGCACGCGGTGTCCGTGGCCTGGGTTCCCAGCCGCGCCCGGAGTTCGGCGGGGGTGGCGGCCGGATCGGCACTCTTCAGCAGCGCGGCGACACCGGCCACATGCGGCGAGGCCATCGATGTGCCGTTCATGTTCCCGTACTTGCCGCCGGGGAGCGTGGAGTAGACGCCGTAGGCCCCGTCGCCGCCCGGGGCTGCGACATCGATGACGTCCCGGCCGTAGTTGGAGTAGGACGCCTTGATGTTCCCGTTGCCCATCGCCGCGACGGTCACGACGCCCGGTAGCTCCGTCGGGATGTCGACGCAGGCGTTGGTGATGGTGCGGTTGACGGGGGTGGAGTCGTTCGGGCTGGAGCTGTCGGTGCGCTTGTTCGCCAGGTCGTAGTTGGAGTTGCCCGCTGCCGCGACCTGGAGCGAGCCCTTGCCCTCCGCGTACTCCTGCGCTCGGCGCACCCCTTCGATGATGGCCGCCTGGTCCGGGTCGTCGGGACAGTTGAACATCCACGGGTCCGTGTAATAGCTGTTGTTGGTGACGTCGAAGCCGTGGTCACCGGCCCACATGAAGCCGCAGATGGTGTTCTCGGCGAAGAACATGCTGGTACCCGGCTCGGCGATGCGCACAGAGGCGATCTTCACGCCCGGGGCGACGCCGATCACTCCCTTGCCGTTCTTGGCGGCGGCGATGGTGCCCGCCACATGTGTGCCGTGGGTGCCGACGTCACGCCAGGCGCCGGCTCGGGTGTCGGCCTTGCCGTAGGCGCAGGAGACGGAGTCCGCCGTGTCGAAGTTGGGCGCGATGTCCTGGTGCCGGTCGTCCACTCCGGTGTCGAGCACGCCCACCGTGACGGACGGCGAGCCGGTGCTGACGGCCCAGGCCTTGTCCGCGTTGATCCTGGTCATGTCCCACCGCGCGGTCTCCGTGAGAGTGGTCGGCGACTGCCCGGGAGCACTCGGCAGGGTGGGGGAGTAGGCGTCCGCGGGAACGTCCGAGGTGCGGGTCGCGCCCACCTTCTGAACCCCCGCGACGGAGCGCATCGTGGCGGCGAAACCGGCCGAAGAGGAGTGTGCGACCACGACGCCGATCGCGTCGTAGTGCGCGAAGACCGAACCGCCGTGCGTCGCGACGGCGTTGCGTACGGCCGAGGTGTCGCCGGGAGCGGTGATGACGAGGTAGGAGCGGGTGCCGGCGGCGGCCTGGGCGGGCGTGGCGGCGCGGGCCGCGGCCGGACCCGGCGGAAGGCCGGTGTCCACGTCCGCCGCGCCGGCGGGCGTGGCGAGAGCGAGGGCCGCTCCGACAGCGGCGACGGGCAGCAGCGAGCGTCTGAGACGGCGCTGGGATATGCGGGGGGTGGTCACAGCATCCTCCGAGAGCCCGGGGCAAGTGGATGGCGCCGACCGGGCCGTGGGTCGAACGGGTCGACGCAAGATTTCAGATGAGGGCATGACAAGGGAAGAGGGCTCGGCACATCAATGACCCAGCAGGACAAGTAGTTGACCACGCTCCGGATCCAGGATCTGCGACGGGCGAGGCACGGTGTGGGGGCGCGAACCGCGTCTACGCCGACCGTGCTGGTGAACCGAACGCGCCCTTGGCCGACCGTCACCGGGCGGTGACGAGCGGCTCCAGGGTGGCCCGGGGAACAGCTCCCGAGCGGGGCTCGACGAAGTGGCCACCTCGGCCGGCAGATCGCCGTCTGGCTCCGAGGCGGGCAACGAGTCCAGCCCGTGTGGCTACCGCAGCTGCCCCCACAGTTCCGTGCCCTGTGCGCCCCCGCAGGACGCGACTACTCCTCAGCCGAAAGGAAGCTGTTACCGGAGGGACCACCGTCGAAGCCGCCCTGCTGGCGGAGGTGCCCCGTGCGGCTGCATGCCAACGGGCCCTGCGATGTCACGCGCGCGACACGAGATCGGGGCTCGGCGACGCTCGACGTTGATCCAGGAGGGAAGGGGAAACGAGCCGGAAGTCCCGAACTGCTCAGGCGGGTTGGCAGGCAACAGCAAGGCAGTTCGGGTGTTTCGGTTACGGCCTGTCGAAGGTGAGACAGTTCAGGTGGTTGCGGGTGTCGTCCAGGCAGATGTACACGAAGTCCGCTCCGCCGACGACGTCTGCCGGCACGTTCACGGAGATGCCGATCGACGCGCCGCACACCGGCTTCGTGGTGCGTTCGCTCAGCCGTGTGTAGTTGGGGCCGCCGTCGGAGCGGTAGGCCGCAACGTAGGTCTTGCGGCAGCTGGATGTGCTGACCGACTTCTGCTCACCGGTCAGTTGGACGGACCTGTTGTACCAGGTCAGTTTTCCCTTGGTGTAGGTCTGGCCGTTGGGGACCGCGTAGTCACTCGTCGGATAGGTGACAGCGTTCGCCTGCCCGACGGGAAACAGGAACAGGGCAGCGGTTGCCAGTGCTGCAGAAGCGGTACGGCTTGTCGCGACAAGGTTCATGATTCTCCCGTGAGTTGATGCAGAGCCGGCCGGTCGTGAAAACGGTAGCCCTGCCACCGGCCTTATGCGGCCCGGTCGGCTTCGAGTCGACGAGGGCTTCGGCGTCACCCCCGTTTGTCGTGTACTGCGGGTACACGGAGCACGGGTGAGTTCCGGCACCGGGCGCGACTTCCGGCGTCTGCTGTCCGACCGTGTGTTCCTACGGTGATGGGACCTCGCTGGGGACTCTCAGCCACCACACGGACTTCGCCCGGGTTTCATCAGGCTGCTCACCCAGAAGCGATCGGCGAGACGTTCCCATCACCTCTGACCTGTAGTCGGGCGAGGAACTCCTTGGAGACAAGGCGCACACACTCTCTTGTTCGACAGCAGTGCAGTGCGCCGCCCGGTGTCTGACTTGACTGCCACCGTGCCGGTTCGCAGCGCCGCTTCCATCGGACCGCACGCGGCGGAAGGCCTGCAGCCAGGCGATGGCGCGTTGAGCCACGTACCGAGCAGCGCCGAGGCCGGAGCCATGAGGTCGGCCTCGTGCAGCGATGACCGGGTGGCAGGACGGGGGAGGCGTCTCGCGGCCCCCGCGTAGGAATGGCCGGGTCGGTCACGAGCCGCAACATCCGCCCGTCGAAGTCTCTTCGGCCACCCCGGCCGGGGCGGGGGCGCCGAGCTGGACGAGCTGTGGCGCGGGCGCGCAGCAGCCGCCGCCGTCGGCCTCCTGGACGTCAGAGGCGTCGAAGAGACCGGCGCCGCCGCAGACTCCCGTCTCCGGGAGGGTGAGTTCGACGCGGTCGGCGGAGTCGAGGTCGCCGGCGATAGCAGCGGCGACCGAGCGGACCTGCTCGTAACCGGTCATCGCCAGGAAGGTCGGGGCGCGGCCGTAGGACTTCATACCGACGAGGTAGAAGCCGGCTTCCGGGTGGGACAGCTCCCGGTGGCCGTGCGGGTAGACGGTGCCGCAGGAGTGCTGGTTGGGGTCGATCAGCGGAGCCAGCTCGACGGGCGCCTGGAGACGCTCGTCGAGGCCCAGGCGCAGCTCGTCCAGGAACGAGAGGTCAGGGCGGAAACCGGTGAGCACGATCACCTCGTCCACCGCGTCCGGGCGGCGTCCGTCCTCGCCGACCAGGACCACGCGCCCGTCGGTGTCGCGCTCGATCGCGTCGGTACGGAAGCCGGTGACCGCGTCCGCGTGTCCCTCGTCGACGGCGGCCTTGGCCGCCAGACCGAGCGCGCCGCGCGCCGGGAGCTGGTCGGCTTCGCCGCCGCCGAAGGTGGATCCCGAGATGCCCCGGCGCAGGATCCACACCCCCTTCGTCCCCACACCGTCGTCGGACCTGGCGAGGTCGGCGAGGTAGGCGAGGGCGGTGAAGGCGGAGGCGCCGGAGCCGATGACAGCGATCCGCTTACCGGCGTACCGGGCGCGCACGGCCGGGTCCTTGAGGTCCGGGACGCGGTAGGTGATCCGGTCGGCCGCGGTCTTCTCGCCGAGGGCGGGCAGCCCGCTGCCACCGGCAGGGCTGGGCGTGGCCCAGGTGCCGGAGGCGTCGATGACCGCGCGGGCGAAGACGCGCTCCTCATGGCCGTCGGCATGGGCGATGTGCACGACGAACGGCTGCTGCTCGCGGTCGGCGTCGACGATGCGGTCCCGGCCGGCCCGGGAGACGCCGGTGACGGTGGCGCCGAGGCGGACGCGGCCGCCCAGGATGTCGGCGAGCGGCTGCAAGTAGAGGTCGGCCCAGTCGCCGCCGGAGGGATAGGTGGCGGGGTCCGGCCGCGTCCAGCCGGTGGGAGCCAGGAGCTTCTCGGCGGCCGGGTCGACGACTTCGCCCCAAGGGGAGAACAGACGCACGTGCGACCACTCCCGCACGGCGGCACCGGGCGTTCGGCCGGCTTCCAGGACCAAGGGCTCGATGCCCTGGTCGACCAGGTGGGCGGCGGCAGCAAGGCCGACGGGTCCGGCCCCGATCACGACAACGGGCAGCTCGTTGATGGCGGGCGCGTTCACAGCGACTCCTCGCGTGTTTCGACATCTGTCGATAGCTTGCGCGGCCCAGCATGGCACTTGTATCGATGAGCGTCAACATAGACGTTCATCGAAACCGGATCGTTGATGGAACACTTCGATGTCGCCGTGGGCGGCGGCGGTCGGTCGTGATTCGCCATCGCCCGCGCCCAGCTGTGCCGCGGTTCGCGGTCGGTGGTGCTAGAGGTGTCCGGACACAGGGCCACGTCGTGGCTGCGCTACCTGCGACAGTCTCATTCGAGTGGCGGCCCGGCGCTCGTCGATGCCGGAGCGGCGACGAACCCTGTCATTGCACCCGCTGCGCGGTGTGAGTCAAGGCGCGGCAGGCCGCGTCGCCCGCCGCCTGGCCACCCGCCTCGCGCGCGGTGACGGCCCTCCCTCTCTGGTTCGACGTGTGTCAACATAGACGTATGTCGAATACAAAGGTGTTGCCGCTGCTCGAAGCCGACACAGGTCAGAGTGTGGCGCCGTGCTGCCCGCCGCTGACCGAGCGTCCGATGAGTGCCGAGGAGGCCGAGACGGCCGCGCCGATGTTCAAGGCGCTGGGCGACCCGGTCCGTCTGCGGTTGTTCTCCGCAGTGGCCTCGCACGAGGGCGGGGAGGCGTGCGTGTGCGACATCTCCGACGTCGGCGTCTCGCAGCCCACGGTGTCCCACCACCTGAAGAAACTGAAGGAGGCCGGGCTGCTGACCTCCGAGCGGCGCGGCACCTGGGTGTACTACCGGGTCGAGCCGTCGGTGCTCGCCGCGATGGGCACGTTGCTGGCCATGCCGACAGATGCCTGACGATCCACGGGTCAAGAGGCAGCGGCGAGCGGGGCGTGAGCGCGATGGTCGTGCCACTGACAGCGGAGCGCGCCGAGCACTCCGCCCACATCCGCCCCTCCGTGCGCGGCCGGGGCTTCGCTTCCGCCCTGCTCAAGGTGCTGGTCGACTCCACCGGGCGGGCCGGGATCCGGACCGTCCGGTCGGGGATGTTCTCCGGGAACGCCGCCAGCCCTCGCCGGCTCCTTCCTGATGGTGCTCTGCATCGTCTTCGGCCCGGTCGTCTCCGACTCCCATGGCGGCCCTGGTCGCCGTCATGATCATGGTGTCGTTCGCGACGTTCGACTGGCACTCCATCGCTCCCAAGACCCTCCGGCGGATGCCCGCGGGGGAGATCACCGTCATGGTCATCTTCGCCAAGCGCGTCGCCCACCTCGCCGAGGTCACCGCCGTCACCGACCCCGACGACACCACGGTCGTCTATCGCGTGACCGGTGAGCTGTTCTTCGCCTCCTCCAACGACCTCGTCGGCCAGTTCGACTACGCGGGCGACCCGAAGAAGGTCGTCATCGACCTGTCGGCCGCGCACATCTGGGACGCCTCCTCCGTCGCGGCCCTGGACGCCATAGGAAAGGGCCGCGACCAGGTCGGTCGCGCTGATGACAGCCGGCGGCGAGCCCAGCCTGGCCGCCGCCGATCACCACCACATCCGCGTGCCGCGTCACGGGGTCGTCGTCACCGCATCGGTGGCGAACTTCCTTCGCCAGGCGAGGGCGACGTAGACCAGGCCGATCAGTACCGGGACTTCGATGAGCGGGCCGACCACTCCGGACAGGGCCTGGCCGGAGGTGACGCCGAAGGTGGCGATGGCGACCGCGATGGCCAGCTCGAAGTTGTTGCCCGCCGCGGTGAAGGCGAGGGTGGCGGTGCGGTCGTAGGCCAGCCCCAGGCCCTTGCCGAGGAAGAAGGTGCCGAAGAACATGATCGCGAAGTACACCAGCAGCGGCAGCGCGATCCGGGCGACGTCCAGCGGCTGGGAGGTGATGGTCCTGCCCTGCAGGGCGAAGAGGATGACGATCGTGAACAGCAGCCCGTACAGCGCCCACGGGCCGATCTTCGGCAGGAACTTCGCCTCGTAGTTCTCGCGGCCCAGCTTCCGCTCGCCGATGCGGCGCGTGAGGAAGCCGGCCAGCAGCGGGACACCCAGGAAGATGACGACGTTCAGCGCGATGTGCCCTACGGACACGTCCAGGCCCTGACCGTCGCCCAGGTTCATCCAGCGCGGCAACAGGTCCAGGTAGAACCAGCCCAGCAGACCGAACGCGAGCACCTGGAACATCGAGTTCAACGCGACCAGGACGGCGGCGGCTTCGCGGTCGCCGCAGGCGAGGTCGTTCCAGATGATGACCATGGCGATGCACCGGGCCAGGCCGACGATGATCAGGCCGGTACGGTACTCGGGCAGGTCCGGCAGGAAGACCCAGGCCAGGGCGAACATCACCGCCGGGCCGACGATCCAGTTGACGACCAGCGAAGAGATCATCAACCGCCTGTCGTCCGTCACGCGGTCGAGCCTGTCGTAACGGACCTTGGCCAGGACCGGGTACATCATGACGAGCAGGCCGAGCGCGATCGGCAGGGAGATCCCTCCGATCTCGATCTTGGCGAGCGCGGCGTTCATGCCCGGGATGAGCCGGCCCAGGCCCAGGCCGGCGGCCATGGCGAGCAGGATCCACACCGCGAGGTAGCGGTCGAGAGTGGAGAGCTTCTTGACGATCGAGTCGTCCGTGGTCTGGCCGGCACCCTGGGCACGGGCGGTGGTGGGCTCGGTGGAGGTCACGGACAGGCCCTCTTGTTGTCGGCGGCGGTGCGGGCGGATGCGGCCAGCGCGGCGAACTGCTCGGAAAGCCCGGCCAGAACCTCGGGCTTGAGCTTGTAGTAGGTGAAGCGACCACACGGCTCTGTCTCCACGATCCCGGCCTCGCGCAGCACCTTCATGTGGTTGGACAGGTTGGTCTGCTTGGCTCCGGTCTCCTCTACCAGGTGCGTCGTGCAGAGCGTTTCTCGCGCCAGCAGGGTCACGATCTTCAGGCGGAGCGGATCGCCCAATACCCGGATCACATCAGGATCGACTGAAGTCAGCATGCGCTGATAGTGTCACATCACCGCTCGCTGATACCAGCGGGGGCTGAAGTCATTGGCGGCCGGGTGCCGCCATGCGGCGAGGAAGAACGATCACCATGGCAGACAAGCCCTCCGTCCTGTTCGTCTGCGTCCACAACGCCGGCCGCTCCCAGATGGCCGCCGCATGGCTGACCCACCTGGCCGGAGATCGCGTCGAGGTCCGCTCCGCCGGCTCCGACCCGGGCGCCGAGGTCAACCCGTCCGCTGTCCAGGCCATGGCCGAGGTGGGCATCGACATCTCCGAGGAGACTCCGAAGATCCTCACCGTCGACGCGGTCCGCGAGTCGGACGTCTGCATCACGATGGGCTGCGGCGACGCATGCCCCGTCTTCCCCGGCAAGCGCTACCTGGACTGGAAGCTCGAGGACCCGGCCGGTCAGGGCGTCGAGGCCGTACGCCCCATCCGTGACGAAATCAAGTCACTGGTCGAGGGCCTGATCGCCGAGATCGCCCCGGCGAAGCCGGAGGCGACGGCATGAGCGAGAGGGCAGGAAGTCCGTGACCTTCTCGTCGCCTGGCGCAACAACGGCTACTCCTGCATTCGCGAACGGTTCCCGCAAGCCGTCGACGACGACGGCGACCTGCCTCCGCAGGACAACGAGTACAAGCGCGGCCGGCTGCCAGGTGCCGCACCGCGCCTGGCAGCCCATCTCATCCGGGGCGCCCGGTCAGCTCCTGAGGCCGTCTTGTCACAGCCGGGCCGTCCGCCGGGTCAGCCCTCGGACCGGGCGCGCAGTGGCTCGCCGACACTCCTGAGGTGGCGCAGCGCCTCCCGGTGCGAGGCGATCAGCCCGGTTCGGTGGTAGGGGATGCCCAGCTCCGCGCAGTACCGCTCGGTGATGACCTGCGCCTTGGCGAGTGCAGGTGTCGGCATGCTGGGGAAAAGGTGGTGTTCGATCTGGTAGTTGAGCCCGCCCATGAAGGCGTCGACCAGCGCGCCGCCCCGGACATTGCGCGAGGTGAGGACCTGGCGGCGCAGGAAGTCCAGCCGGGTCCCCTCTTCGATCATCGGCATCCCCTTGTGGTTGGGTGCGAACACCGAACCGAGGTAGATGCCGAACAGGCCCTGGTGAACAGCGAGGAAAAGGAGCGCCTTGGCGGGGGAAAGGACGGCGAACAGGCCGCCGAAGTACAGTGCGAAATGAGCCACGAGTAGCGCGCCCTCGAGTGCGGGCCTTTTCACTGACGGACTCTTGAGAGCTCGGAAGCTGCTGAAGCTCAGATTCGCACCTTCCAGAGTCAGTAGCGGGAAGAAGAGTGCGGCCTGGTGCTTTCCGACGAATCGCGGCAAACCCCGGGCCTTGCGCGCTTGTCGGCGCGACCACACGAGAATGTCCGGCGAGACGTCCGGGTCCCTTCCTTCGTGATTGGGGTTCGCGTGATGACGGGTGTGCTTGTTCATCCACCACCCGTGGCTCATGCCCAGCAACAGGTCGGCGACCAGCAGTCCCCCTGCCTCGCTGGGCCGACGACGGGAGAAGACCTGTTGGTGGGCGAGGTCGTGGGCGGCCAGTCCGAGCTGGCCGAAGACCACGGCCAGGGCGACGGCGACGAACAGCTGGCCCCAGCTGTCCCCCAGGGCGATGAACGCGCCGATACACCCCGCGAGAGCGAGAACGACCAGTCCGAAACGGACCGTGTAATACAGCGGACGGCGCCGGAGAAGCCCGGCCGCTGCTATGCGCCGAGACAGTTCAGAGAAGTCGCTTCCCCTGTTCTGCTTCTGTCGATCTCCTTGCGTCGGCGGGTCCACCGGAAGCACCATTGATTTGGTCATGGGGCTCAGTATCCGGATCTTTCTCCGGCGGCATAATGGCGTACGCCCCCCGAATGAGGTGGAGTCAGCGCCACCATGGTTCCGGGGGGAGTCCGCAGCCCAGGCAGACGTGCCGGCTCATGAGAGAGTCACGAGCACAGGTCGTACCGATGGAATCGCGGGCACCACCGAATCACCTGCGATGAAAGCCAACGGTCAGGTGGGCGACCACCGAGCGCATCGCATGGTGCAGTGCCGGGACCGTCTCCTCTGGTGCGTTGAGCGTTTCGAACCCATGGTGGCCGTTGGGGACATCGACCAGTTCGAGTCGCGCTGCGCAGTCGTCGGCCGCGGTCACGAACGCATCGACGGTCGCGGCGATCTCGGGTGCCTCTCGCCCGGCGCGCAGGAGGACTACGGGCAGGGACCCCGCCTGATCGACCACCTTGGCGGGGTGGAAGCGGCTGCCGGCCATCCCCCAGGCGGGAAGGGGAGCCAGGACGGGGTAGGAGGCAGCCAGGCAGCGCAGCCAGGCAGGGGGTTGTGTCAGCCAGTCCGTGGTGAGGAGGCCGCTGCCGGAGAAGAACCACAGGGCGATCCGGTCGGCGTCCACCCGGGCGTCGGCCCGCACCAGTTCCACCCCGGCGGCGATGTCAGCGGCGGCGCGTTCATAGTCCGCGATGTCGTGGAGGCGGTGGTCGAGGGTCGCGCCGACCATGCCCTCGGCGGCGGCCAAGCGGGCGTATCCCACCAGGGTGGGCCACTCACGCGGGCGCGGCCGCGCTCCAGCGGGCACCGGTCCGCCGTGCACGAAGACCACGGCCGGTCGCGGCCCCTCACCGTCGGGGACGTACAGATCGACATGACCTTGGCGGTCGCGAGGCAACTCGGGGACGGCCAACGGGAACGGGCGCAGGTGGGCAGGTGCCGGCGCATCGTCGCCGACCGGCCGCAGGCGGTGCCCCTCACCGGCCGCGGCCCGCAGCAGGACGTCTGCCAGTGCGGCGGGGCAGGACAGCATCGGCCAGTGCCCGGTGGGAAGCTCGAAGAAGGTGACCTGCGGTTCGGTCAGGACGGCCAGCGCGGGGTCACCGAAGTCGACGAGCCTCTGCACTTGGGCGATACCGGCGCCGTTCCGGGCGCACAGCACGCCGGTGACGGGAACCGCGGACACCGCTCCGGTCAGCCGCAGCGGCTGAAACAGGGTGCCCAGCGGCTGCGGCGCTGCCAGGGCGGTCAGCCGCTTCAGGGCCGCCTCGCCGACGCCGGCGGTGCTGCCCCAGCGCTCCCACTCGTCGTGGGCCGGTGGCGCCAGCACGCCCTCGCGCTCGCCTGCCTCGGCGCGTTCGGCCAGCTGCGCACGCAGCACCTGGTCCGGTACGGCGGCCAGCGCCGGAACACCGTTCTGCGGCATCCCGCAGTCCAGGTACACGACGCGTGCGATGCGCTCCGCCCGCCGATCAGCGGCGCCGAGCACCGGGTGGATCCCGTAGTCGTGACCGACGAGCACGATGTCCCGCCCGGAGGTCACGTCCACCGCGTCGATCGCCGCGATCACGTCCTCGATGTGCGTCTCCAGACCGACGTGCGCCGGCCTGGCGGGCCGGGCCGGGTCGATGCCCGTCAGCGGGACCGCGTGCGCCGCGCTGCCCGCCGCGACCAGCCGCGCGGCCGTCTCCTGCCAGACATGGGCCCCGGTGAACACACCCGACACCATGATGAACACCTGCACAAAGCCCTCCCCGGACTCGTCGCATGACGCCGCGCCGGTCGCGTACGCCATCGTCCGCGGGCCACGGCGTCTGCCCGGCCCGCGCACCGGTACCGTAGGAACTCCCCTTGAGGGAGGTTCAACTGTCCACTCCGCACGAGCCGTTGTGGAGCATCGGGGAGCTCGCCGAGCGCGCCGGTGCCACCGTGAAGACCGTCCGCTTCTACTCCGACCAAGGCCTGCTCCCCGAAGCCGCCCGCAGCAGTGGCGGACACCGCCGCTACGGCCCCCAGGCGCTGGAACGACTGCGGCTGATCCGCTCCTTGCGCACCCTTGACCTGCCCCTGCCCGAGATACGCCGCGTCCTCGAGGACGAGGAGGCAGACGGCCGCGCACTGGAGGATGCCCTCGACAGCCGTCTGCGTGAGCTCGGCAGTGAGATGAAGGCATTGCGCTGGCGGGAAGCGGCACTCCAACTGGTGCGGGACTGCCCTCCGGCTCAGCGCGCCGGTCGGCTGCGGCTGCTCAGCGCGCTGAGCACCCCGCCGAGCACCGCACCACTGGCCAGGTTCTGGCGCACCTGGCTGCCACCACGGATGCCGCGCCCGGCAACGGCGGCGTTCCTGGAGGTGGCCGTCCCCCAGCCGCCCGACGAACCGCACCCCTCCCAGGTACTCGCCTTCGCCCGGCTGCATGCGATGACGACGGCTCCCTGCCCAGGCGGTCGGCAGCCCCAACCGGAGGTGCACCGAGTAGCAGGGGCGGGCGGCGCCACCCTGCTGTACGCGGGCCTAGTCGAAGCATTCGAACTCGCGGCCCCACACCTGCGCCGGGCACACACCCCGCATCCGGGCGAGGCCCTGGACGCCTACGTCGCGGCATACGCGAGCGCCTACGGCAGCCGCGACACCCACGAATTCCGCCGTGTGCTGGCCTCCCGTCTGTCGGCCGAGCCGCGCCTGAACCAGTACTGGGAACTCGCCGCCACCGTCCTGACTCCGCCGGGCAGCCGCCCGGAGCCGACCCCGGGCTCCACGGACGACTGGCTGCGCGCGGCCCTGCAGATGGACAACGCCGAAACAGCGTGAGTTTGGTACATCGGCCGCCGCCGGTCGCCGATAGGTGAGGGTGGCGGTGTCCGTCGAGTGGCCACCACGGACGGAACCGGGGGAGGCTGGAAACAGACGGTGATCCGTGTGCCCGGGACGTTTTGCCGGGTCCCCGCGAGGCCGCGAACGGACCGGGTGTGCAGCGGAGGGGAGATGGCCCATGAAGGTCGGAGTTCTGACCGGCGGCGGTGACTGTCCCGGCCTCAACGCCGTGATCCGCAGTGTCGTCCGCAAAGGCGTCCAGACATACGCGTTCGACTTCGTCGGTGTGCGGGACGGCTGGCTCGGTCTGCTCAAGAACGATGTCGTTCCTCTGGAGATCTCCAACGTGCGGGGGATTCTCCCCCGCGGCGGGACCATCCTCGGGTCCTCCCGTACGAACCCGTTCAAGCACGACGACGGGCTGCAACGGGTACGGGACACTCTCGCCTCGCACGAGATCGACGCGCTCGTCGTGATCGGCGGAGAGGACACCCTGGGAGTGGCCACGGAGCTCAGTCGGCGGGGGATCAACCTGGTAGGTGTGCCGAAGACCATCGACAACGACGTCTCGGGCACCGATTACACCTTCGGTTTCGACACCGCCGTCGGTATCGCGACGGAGGCCATCGACCGCCTCCACACCACCGCCGAGTCACACATGCGCGCCCTTGTGGTGGAGGTGATGGGGCGGCACTCGGGATGGATCGCCCTGCACGCCGGCATCGCGGGCGGCGCCAACGTGATCCTCATCCCGGAGCGTCCGTTCGATATCGATCAGGTCTGTGAGCTGGTGAAGCGACGGTTCGAGATCAACTACGCGCCGATCGTCGTCGTGGCCGAGGGAGCCGTCCCCAAGGAAGGGCAGATGATCCTCAAGGACCAGTCGCTGGACGAGTTCGGCCACGTGCGGCTGTCCGGCATCGGCGAATGGCTGGCCCAGGAGATCTCGGCGCGCACCGAGAAGGACGCTCGCACCACGGTCCTCGGCCACATCCAGCGCGGTGGCACGCCGAGCGCCTTCGACCGGTGGCTGGCCACCCGTTTCGGTCTGCACGCCATCGACGCAGTCAAGGACGGGGACTTCGGCTGCATGGTCGCCCTGCGCGGTACGCGGATCGTCCGTGTACCCCTCGCGGATGCCACCGCGGAGAACAAAGTGGTGGAGCCATCGCTGTACGACGAGTTCGAGGCCTTCTACGGCTGAGCCATCATCCTCCGTGCGGCACGACCGCCACCGGACAGCGGGCGTGGTGCAGCACAGCGTGTGTGACCGGCCCCAGTCGGCCTTCTGCCGCCCGCCGCTCGGTGCGGCGCCCCACGACGAGCAGACCCGCACTCCGAGAGGCGTTCAGGAGCGCTTCCGCGGGGTGAAGCAGCATGAGATCGCTGCCGACCGTCACCCGGGGATACTTCTCCTGCCACGGACGCAGGAGGTCGGACAGTCGCAGGACCTCCTGATCCTCCCAGCTCGCCCGGTCCTCCTCGGTCACCACCAACGTCCGTGAAGAGACGGATTCGGCGGGAAGAGCCCAGGCCTGCACCACGTGCAGACGCGCCGCGTGAGCATCGGCGGCCGAGAAGGCGAAGTCGGCCACATCACCGACCGGCCGGTGCGCGTCGAACCCCAGGACGACCTGACCCGCGCTGTGCCGTGCGGGCACCCCGTTCGCGAAGGCGTCGGGAAGGTGAGGGACGAGCACGGTGGGGCAGGGGGCTGCAGCCGCCGCCCGCAGGGCCACCGAGCCGACCTCCAGCCCCTCGAAACCTCCCGTCCCGCGGGTACCGACGACGAGGAGCTCCGCATCACCTGCTGCGGTGAGGAGAGCCCCGGACGGGGCGTCATCGGCCTGCGCGCCGTCCACGCTGAGGTCCGGGTAGCGGTCGGCGAGCTCCGCGACCGTCCGCTGGAGCAACCGTGCGCCCATGTCGCGCAATCGCTCCAGGGCCGGACCCGGAACGACGGAACCGGGAAGCCGCGGAGAGGCATGGAGCAGTCGCAGCGGAACGCCGCGCAGCGCTGCCTCCCGCGCCGCCCACTCGGCCGCCGCCGCAGCGCGCTCGGAGCCGTCGATGCCCGCCAGCACAGGGGAACGCATCGCGGACTCCTTCCTCCGGCCCGCAGCCTCGCGGGGCCAGGCCCATGCTCTCCTCCACTGTTCCACGGCGGAACCGCTGTGGCGCTCGGACCGGGTACGGGCGCCGGCAGGGGCCCCCGACGCGGTCCGGCTCTGGTGTCCGCACGTGCGTCCTGGCCCCTGCGTCCTGCGCCGCTCGGCGCCCGGCCTGCCTGACCGGCGCGCTGGACGGGCTTCCGGGCTTCACTCCCTCAGACCGGGATGACCTGACGTCCAGATGACCTTGCCGGTCGCCGTGTAGCGGGTCCCCCATCGCTGGGCGAGCTGGGCCACGATCAGCAGTCCCCGCCCTCCCTCGTCGGTGGTCCGGGCATGGCGCAGACGTGGTGAGGTGCTGCCGCCGTCAGAGACCTCGCAGATCAGGACGCGGTCCCGGATCAGGCGCAGACTGCAGCGAGATCGTGGCCACGGCTCCGAGTGACCCGCCTGCCGACCACTGCCCGTCCGCGCAGCCGACTCTGGCCCCCATGCCGAGCAGCTCCGGGGTCTTGCCGTCGAGGGCGTCGCCCAGGGTCCCCTGCATCACATGCGTCATGCTCACGGCGAGGAAGCCGCCAAGACAGGCGTAGACGACGATCACCAGGGCGGTCAGGGTCACTCCGAGGCCGAAGCGGATGTCGAAGACCTGCTCGAAGAGCAATCCGCCGGCCACCAGGCCGCTGGCCACGTAGACGGTGAAGAACACCGGCGTTCTCGGCCCGCTCGGTGTAGGTACGCAGACGCGGGGCGACGAAGAGCCACGCTCGCTGCGTCCGCCGCCCGCGCTCGAACCAAGAGGCGGACCGGGGGAGCGGTCAGGGGCACTCGTACGTGAAACGGGCGGTGGCCGTGCGCTCGGTGGGGGACATGATGCGCAGTTCAGCCCGGGCCGTGTGGCGACCCGGGCCCTCGAAGGTCCACCGCAGACGGAGGCGTGCCTCCTCCTGTCCCCGGACCATCACTTCTTCCAGAACGCCCGATGCGGTGCCGTCGCTTCGGACCCAGCGGTAGGACAAGGTGCCCGGGCGGCCGTTCGTGGTGACGAGGGCGACGATGTGTGCGGTGCCGTCGCAGCCGAGTACCGCCGGCCGGGTCGTGATCGTGGCCGCGCTGACGGCGAGAGGCGGCCCGAGACGCTGCCAGGCGAGGAGCGCGAGCACGCAGAGCACGACGAGCGCGGGCAGCGTGTGTCTGCGCAGCCGCCGACGCGGGCGTGCCGGAGGCGGTGCGGCGGAGAGCAGCCGGTCGGTGCGATCCGCCACGGTGGCGGTCACACCCGGGCCGAAGCGAAGCACGGTGCCCTCGACGCGGTCGGGTGGCGCCGGCCATCTCTCCACCGCGTGCTCGACGAGGGTCTCGTCCATGCCGGGGCGCCGGATCCAGTGGCTCGCCAGCACCGTGGCGCTGTACGCGGCGTCGGCCGACTCCGGCTCGTTGCTCGCGGCGCGGCCGTCGGCGGGTCGGAGATCGTGGGTGGCATTGCCTCCTTCGACGGCAGGCACGAGCACCTCGGTCCGCTCGTCCACGGCACCCGGCGCCTGAGTCCGCGGGCCGGTGGAAGACAGCACTTCGGTGGGTTCGCCTGTGGCTCCCGGCGTGTCGGTGGTCCGGCAGGCGGGCGAGGGTGTGCGGTCGTCGTGGTGTGCGGTCATCGGAGGTCGCACCGCCTGGTGAGGAGCTGCTGCGTGGCGCCTCCGTCGGCGGCGGCCGGGGTCGTGGTGGACGGAACCGCCCAGTAACAGCCGAGGTTCCGGAAGGTGTGGTCGACGGTGAGCGTGTACCGGGTGGCGCCGCTGCGTTCGAAGGTCTGGGACGCACCGTCCGGAGTGCCCAGCTGTCCCGCCGTACCGCCCGTGAACCAGGAGACAGTGATGGAGATCGGACCGGTTCCGTCCGTGGTGATCCCGATGGTGGCCGTGGCGGTCGTGGGCCCTGTCTGCCGGAAGGACGACACCGCGACGTCCTTGACCGTGGGTGCGGCAGGCGGGGCGGGCACGGTGGTCGTCGGCGTCGCCGGGCCGCCGGGTGCGGTGGTCTCCTGGTCTCCGGTCGGGGTGGCCGGGATCGGGGGTTCACCCGAACCGCTGGCCGCCGGGCCCGAGGGTGACACGGTGGGTGACGGTGACAGGCCGGCTGACTCGGTGGGCGTGGTGGACGGAGACGGGGTGGAGGCTGGGGGAGCGGGGGGAGCGGCCGGCCCTTGGCCGGGCTGTGCACTGGTGGTGGCCAGGGCCTGCGCCTCCCGCTGTGCGGCGGTCCCCGGGTCGAACGGGATCCCGGAGGTGAGGAGGGCCGCGAGAAGTGCGGCGGCGCAGACGAGCAGTCCGGGCCGGCCGGGCAGCCACGACTGCGCCCGTCCGCGTCCCGGCTGCCGGTGCAGGACCGTGCGTGCCGTGTCCGTGCTGCTCTGGGGTGCCTCGCGGGGCGAGGGCAGGAGCAGCGGCAGCAGGGCCACCAGCGCGGCGAGCCGGCCTCGGCCGCGTTCCTCCCAGCTGGGGCCGTAGGCGGTGCCGGCGGCGGCCTCCAGCTCCGCGACGAGATCCTCGGCCCGTGCGGGCCGTTCCTCAGGGTTCTTGGCCAGGCCTCGGCGCACCAGGTCCCGCACGGCCTCGGGGGCGTCCTCGGCCGGCACGGGCGCGTCGACGTGCTGGAGCGCGAGTTCCGCGAGGTTGTCACCGAGATACGGCTTGTGGCCCGTCAGGCATTCGAAGAAGGTGGCCGTGGCCGCGTACACGTCGGCGGTGGGGGAGGCGGGAGCGCCGGTCCACTGCTCGGGGGCCATGTAGGAGGGGGTTCCGGCCACACCCGCGCTGGTGCCCGCATCCACCGCGATGCCGAAGTCGACCAGCTTGGAGTATCCGTCCGGCGTGACCAGGACGTTCTCCGGCTTGTAGTCGCGGTGGACGACGCCGATCCGATGCGCGTTGGCCAGACCGAGCAGCGATCCCTTGAGAATGACGAGCGCGGCCTCGGGGTCGAGCGGGCCCTGCCGCTTCAGCAGCGCACGCAGCGAGACGCCGTCGACCAGTTCCATCACGATGGCGGCGCCGGCCGGACTCTCCACGTACTCGTACAACCCGGCGACGTACGGGCTCTCCAGCCCGCCCAGCAGACGCGCCTCCGCTCGGAATCCGTGCACGAAGCCCGGCCGGGTGCGCAGGGACTCGCTGAGGTACTTCACCGCGACCTCAACGCCGGTCTCCTCGTGGACGGCCAGGACGACCCGCCCGCTCGCCCCTGCCCCGAGTTCGAGCGACCCGGTGTACCCGGGCACTTCCCATGTGTTCATTCGCATCCCCCCTGGGCCGCCGGTCGCCGGCAGCCGGCCCCCGCGCTCGAAGACACATCTTTCGGCCATCGCGGTTGCGTGGCCAGAAGTATGCGCGAGGCGTACCCGGACCGTGACAGAGCGCTGGAGCCTGTCTCGCCGCGCCCGGCAGGCTGTTGATCTGTTGAGCGGCCGGGCGAGGCCCGCGGCGTGCCCGTGCTAGCGTTGCCTGTTTGTTGTGTCGCTGTGTCGGTGCTCCGTTCGGTGTCCCTGGCTGGTGGCCGCGTCCCTGCCGCGCCTTCCTCGGTACGGGTTCCTTCGGAGTAAGGCTTTCTGTGAGCGAATCAGCACGTGGCGATGCTCGGCGGCAGGATGCGGTGTCGGGGGCATCGGACGCCGCTTCGGCGCTGCACGCGGTGACCTCGTTCGCGCAGCTGGGGCTGCCGGCCGAAGTTTTGCGGACGCTGGACGAACGCGGTGTGACGGTTCCCTTTCCCATCCAGGCGGCGGCGCTGCCGGACGCGCTCGCGGGACGGGACGTCCTGGGCCGGGGCCGCACCGGGTCCGGCAAGACGCTCGCCTTCGGCTTGGGGATGCTCTCCCGGACGGCCGGGCAGCGCGCGCAGCCCAAGGAGCCGCTGGCGCTCGTTCTGGTGCCCACCAGGGAGCTGGCGCAACAGGTCGGTGAGGCGCTCACCCCGTACGCCGAGGCGCTGCGGCTGCGGCTCGCCACCGTGGTGGGTGGGGTGTCCATCGGCCGGCAGACCGCCGCGCTGCGGGACGGCGCCGAGATCGTCGTCGCCACGCCCGGTCGGCTGCACGACCTCATCGAGCGCAAGGGCTGCCGGCTGGGACGGGTGCGCATCGCGGTCCTGGACGAGGCCGACCAGATGTGTGACATGGGGTTCCTGCCGCAGGTCACCGAGATCTTGGACCAAGTGCGTTCCGACGGGCAGCGGATGCTGTTCTCCGCCACCCTCGACCGCGACGTCGACCAGCTGGTGCAGCGCTACCTGCGCGACCCCGCCGTCCACTCCGTGGACCCCTCGTCCAGCGCGGTAACCGCGATCGAGCACCACGTCTTCGTCGTGCACGGCCCGGACCGGTACGCCGTGACCACGGAGATCGCCGCCCGGGACGGCCGCGTCCTGCTGTTCCTGGACACCAAGCACGGCGTCGACCAGCTCACGCGGCATCTGCGGGCCAGCGGCGTGGCCGCCGCCGCCCTGCACAGCGGAAAGTCCCAGCCGCAGCGCACCCGGACCTTGGCCCAGTTCAGGAACGGGCAGGTCACCTCGCTGGTGGCGACGAACGTCGCCGCCCGCGGCCTGCACGTCGACGACCTCGACCTCGTGGTCAACGTCGACCCGGCCACCGATCCGAAGGACTATCTGCACCGCGCGGGCCGCACGGCCCGGGCCGGCCGCTCCGGCACCGTCGTGACCCTCGTCCTGCCGGGACAGCGCCGCGAGACGAGCCAGGTCATGGCGGACGCCGACGTCGCTCCCAAGGTGACCAAGGTGCGGTCCGGCGAGGCGGAGCTGAGCCGGATCACCGGCGCCAAGGTTCCCTCCGGAGAGCCTCTCGACGGCGATTCGGCCGTATCGCGCCCCAAGAACCACAACACCCCGTTCCGCGGCCTGGGCAGCGCCAAGGACGGGAAGAGCGGCTCCGGTACCAGGTCATCCCGCAAGAGCAGCGAAGCGCGCAAGCTCGCGGAGGCCCGCAAGGCGGCCAGGGTGCGGCGCGGCGGCTGAGCCCGGTTTCCCCGACTGCCGGGTGGTGTGTCCGTCTCCCTTGCTGCACGGCACATTGGACGGGAGATCGGCCGGGGTGCACCGGGCGGCGTCACGTACGGTGATCGTGCGCAGGGAGAGGCGTGCAGGCGACGGGGAGCTGGTCACGGGTCGTCCAGCGTCTCGGGGTCAACATCACCGCCGACGAGGCCCACGCGTCCTCGACTTCGGCATCGCGCGGGCGCCGTCCACGGCGTGTGTTCCTGTCGTGAGGGTGGCAGACCGCACCCGCGACAAGATTTCGGATCAGCAGTTACGGGATCAGGAATTCCAGCTCGGGCCGGTCCCATGCCACCGCAGGCGGGTTCGCGCGGGCGGTCCCGGTACGCAGCGCGCCCACGCTGCGGTAAAAGCCCTCGGCCGGAGGATGCGACACCACCCGGACACGGTCCAGCCCTGCCGCGCGAGCCTCGGACTTCATGTGGTCGATGAGCAACCGCCCGATGCCGCGGCCCTGCGTCCTGTCCTCGACGAAGAGCAGGTCCAGCTCTGGCGGCATGAGGACCAGCGAGTAGAAACCGAGCACCCGGCCCACGGAAGCACCGGTGTCGACGGCCGCGAAGACCCGATGGGCTTCGATGTAGTCGGACCCGACGCGGTAGTCCGCGACCATCGCCGCGAAGTGACCCTCGTAGGCACGCGAGCCGCGCACCAGTTGCGTAAGCCGCTTGGCGTCCCGGGCGACAGCCCGTCGTATGACGACCTCGCGACGCACGGGCGTAATACTCGACTTCATACGGAGCATCTTACGCAGCGGGCCAGTAGGGCCCGCACCCGCCAGGACGGTGATCCGCCGGCCTCGCCACCGAGGGTCACAACCCGAACCGGAACCCAGTGGGAGTACCGGCCCAGGAGCCGGGCTTCGGCTCGGGAGCACGCTCGGACTCCGAGTTGCGGATCGCGCTGTGGGCGGCGCTCGGCCGTCTGACGAAGCGGCAGCGGGCCGTGGTAGTGCTGCGCTACTTCGAGGACCTGCCGGAGCCGAGGTCGCGACGCTGCTGGGATGCCCGGATGGCACGGTCCGCAGTACGGCGCACCGATCGCTCGCCAAGCTCCGGTGCTCGTACAGGCCCCCCGGCGCTCGCACCCGGTCCAGGGCGCAAGGACATGCAGCTGACCACCCTCAGCAGCTCGGGAGAGCAGGCACACCCCTACCGGATCGAGGGAGCCCTGGCCACGTCCGATGTCGTCGGTGATCGTTTGATCCTCGTGTCCTTGCAGGGCAAGGCCTCGGCCCACTCGCTGACCACGGGGAAGACCTTGTGGACCCGCCCGGTGGGCGTCAAGGTGCCCAGCCAGAACACGATGCCGGGACTCGCGACCCCCGTGGCGTCGGCGGGGCAGGGGATCGTGTACTTCTTCAGCCCGACCGGAGATCTGTCCGGACTCGATCTCCGCACGGGTGAGCAGGTCTGGCGCGGTCACGTCGACACCGGCAAACCGAGGCCCGGGTTCGGGGACTCGCCCCAACTCCTGCGCTACGACGATGTGCTCGTCGCCTAGAACGGCAGCAAGATGGTCACCCTGCTGCCGCAGGTCGGCGACTGACCCGAAGCCCCTCAAGCCGGGGCGGCACCCTCTCCCCGGCTCGCAGGCACGGCATGCCGGTTCCACCGCCGACCTCGTTGTTCCGGCCGGGCGGGGCGAGGACCTGAAAATTGTGCGCACCTACTCGCCCCGCCCGATACGGTCGCGAGCGCGTCCCACTGCGAGTTGGCCAAGAACTCCGCACGCGGCCGCCACGGCAGTTCCCACGTTGAAAGCAGGTTTCGTCCATGGCATGTCGAATCAGTGAGCTCGTGCTCGGTTGCCGCGAACCCGAGGTGCTGGCCCGGTTCTGGTGTGAGGTCCTGGACTTCGTCGTGCTCGACCGCGAGGAGGACGGCACCCTCGAGATCGGCCCGCGCGAAGGGTTCGGCGGCCCGCAGCCGACGATCATCCTCAGCCGCAGGGACGAGCCGGAGCCGGGGAAGTCGCGTCTGCACATCGACGTCAACGCCACCGACCGCGATCAGGACGCCGAGCTCGAACGCCTCCTGAAGCTCGGGGCGCGCCCGGCCGACATCGGTCAGACCGGCGAGGAGCAGTGGCACGTTCTCACCGACCCCGAGGGCAATGAGTTCTGCCTGCTCAAGGCCCGCCTCAACCCGCTCTGAGGGATCTGCGCAGAGCTACGGATCAGGGAGGATCCGTTTCGACGATCAGTCGCGCTTACTCAGACGCCCGTCCGCCGCTGCAGCTCTCGACCCGGACAAGGCGCTTGAGGCCCTTCGACGGTCGCCGAGGGGCCTCGAGCGCGGCAGGCGGACACGCAACTCAAGGTGTTGACGCCTTGAGTAGTCGTCATCACGGCATGCTCGTCGCACCTCTGACGAGATGGGAGAGACGGGTACGGACGCGGAAGCCGGCACAAGCAGCACCGCCTCCGCCCTGGAGTTTGGCCAAGACGGACCAGGAGGCGGACAATGACCGTAACCGGCAACGAGTTTGCCGACGACGAGTCGGCGGAGCCAACACCCTCGGCCCCCGAGGAGCCCTCGCTGGTGCGGGCCGACGGTTCGACCATCCCGCCCCGAGGCCCAGTTCGCGGCCGGCGTACGGCCCAAGGCGGTCGCAGCGTGAGCACCCTCAAGGCCCATGCCATCAGCACCAGGCGGCTGGACCTGCTGCCACTGCACGTCGAGCACACCGAGGAGATGGCCGCCGTATTGTCCGACCCGGCCCTCCACACCTTCATCGGAGGCACGCCGGACACTCCGCAAACCCTGCGCTCGCGCTACCAGCGCATGACCGCAGGCTCTCCCGATCCGGCCGTCTCCTGGCTCAACTGGGTGGTGCGGCTCCGTGACGAGCTCTGCCTGACGGGCACCGTCCAGGCGACTGTCAGCCCTTCCGGTCGCGGCCTCATCGCCGAGATCGCCTGGGTGGTGGGGACCCCGTGGCAGGGACGAGGCATCGCCACCGAGGCAGCCCAAGGACTCGTGGACTGGCTGAGCCGGCGGCCGGTGCACGCCGTCATCGCCCACATTCGCCCCGACCATCGGGCATCCGCCGCCGTCGCCACCGCAGCCGGGCTCACACCGACCGACCAATGGCACGAAGACGAGATCCGATGGCACCGAAGCATCAGACCATAGTCCGACGTGGCTCACTGACTGACTGGAGTTGGCCATTCCGCGAGGGGAGTGTCTGTGGTCGGGGGCTGTGGCCGCTGCCCTGGCGGAGCTTCCCGCTGTTGTCGTGCGGCCTCGTCACGGTGCCTCGTCGCCCCGCCGCCGCTCCTGGTGCAGCACCTCGTCGAGGTCGGCGAGCCGGTCCAGGCCCTGCACCGCGCGGCGCATTCGGGCGTTGCCGGACAACCGGTGCCGGTGCCGGTGCAGGAAGGCCCAGTACCCGGTGGTGTACGGGCACGCGCGCGGACCGGTGCGGTCGGTGGGCCGGAAGGCGCAGCCCTCGCACAGGTCGCTCATGCGGTGGATGTAGGCGCCGCCGGAGGTGTACGGCTTGGTGGTCATCCGGCCGCCGTCTGCGTACTGGGACATGCCGACCACGTTCGGCAGCATGACCCAGTCGTAACCGTCGACGAAGCAGCGGTGGAACCAGTCGGTGACGGCGGCCGGGTCCCAGCCGCGCTGCAGGGCGTGGCTGCCGAGCACCATCAGGCGGGGGATGTGGTGCGTCCATCCGGTGTCACGGACCTGGGCGAGCACCCCGGCCAGGCAGCGGGCGGTGACCGCGTCCGCGTCGAGTTCGCTGAAGTAGGCCGGCAGATCCCGTGTGTGCCCGAGTGCGTTGCCGTGCCGGTAGTCCTCGCCGAAATACCAGTACAGCTGCCAGACGTACTCCCGCCAGCCCGCGACCTGCCGGACGAACCCCTCGGCACTGTTCACGGGGACGGCGCCCTCCCGCCAGGCAGGCTCGGCATGCTCCACGCACTCCGCGGGGTGCAGCAGGCCCAGGTTCATCGAGGACGACAGCAGACTGTGGGCCATCACCGGATCGCCGGCCAGCATCGCGTCCTCGTACGGCCCGAAGGAGGACAGCCGGTGCGCCACGAAGCGGCGCAGCGCCGACAGGGCCTCACGCCGGGTGGCGGGGAAGAGGCGGAGGCCGTCGCGGCCGACGAACCGCACCCCGTCCTCGCGCTCCCACCGGTCGAGGTCCTCGCGCACCCCGGCGTCGATGTCGTCCTCCCGTGGCCGGTACGGCCCCGGCAGG
The DNA here is from genome assembly GCF_044764825.1 of Streptomyces sp. NPDC093598. Lineage (NCBI taxonomy): Bacteria > Bacillati > Actinomycetota > Actinomycetes > Kitasatosporales > Streptomycetaceae > Streptomyces > Streptomyces sp. NPDC093598. The sequence continues at coordinate 231,525 of NZ_JBIWIV010000005.1, forward strand.
CCCAGTGCGGTGGCGCCCCGCGGCGGAGGCTCGCGGTTGTCATGGTCGTGGTTGAACCGGCCCCCGGCCGGGCGGCCGCCGTCCATCAACAGGTCGTGCCGTTCGCGCACCCAGTGGTAGAAGTTCTCCTGGAGCAGCCGCCGCCCACCGAGCCCCTCGGCCCAGCCGGCGAACTCCTCGTGCGCGACCAGGAAGCCGCGGGCGGGCAGCACCCGCACTCCCGGCAGGGACCGCACCAGCCGCAGCGCCGCGTACGAGGTGGGGTGGCATACGGTCACCGGTGTGTCGCCCACCGCGCGGCGCAGGCCCTCGCGATAGGTCTCCGCCCGCACGTACGTCACCTGTTCACCCAGTTCCGCCGCGCGGTGCCGCATCGCAGAGAGCACCAGATGGGCCTTGGCGCGGTGAAAACGTCTGCGCCGGAAGACCGACCGCGCCTCGATCATCACCACGGGCGCCCCGCGGTCGGGGCCCTGCTCACCGGCGGGGGTGAGGAAGTGCGGGCCGAGCTGATCTCCGAAGAGCCAGTGCGGAGTGGGCATGGCAGGCAACCTTCCGTCAGGGCGGTCATGTGTACGGGCGGTGGAGATTTCACCCACCGGAGCGGAGCCGGACGCGGTCGAACGCCGCATGTCCCCCGCTCGGGTGCCGGTGCGGCGCAGCGGCGGCACATCGACCCGGATGCCATGTCCGCGCTCAGCGGTGCGAGAGCCGGCTGGTTGCTCCAGTGTCTTCCTGACATGTGTCAGGAAGACACTGGAGGACAGGCCGGATAGGTTCCCGACACACCGCAATGCACCGGCGTATGGGCCCACCGGTTCACCGGCGCGCTTCACGTCATGTCACGTCAGAACCGCACGCAAAGCTGTACTCGGGGCTCCATCAAGAAGGGAATGGCATGTCCATACTCAAGCGGTACGCATCCCTCGCAGCTGTCGCCGCGGCCCTGTTGACCGTGGGACTGGCGGGACCGGCATCCGCGGAGACGACACGACCCCAGACGGCCTTCGACGGACAGGCCCGCGCTGCCGGCCTCAGCCGAGACACAGCCGACGCCCTCCAGGCCAAGGTGGACCGCTACCTCACCCGCCAGGACGGACGGCAGGTCTCGGCGAACGAGATCCTCCTGGCCGACGGTGCCAGGCTGACGGTCACCGTTCCCGGCGAGAAGTACGTGCGTGAGCTGAGCACACCGGCCGCAAGCCGTGCCGCAGCACAATGGGAGTGCGACTACGAGTACTTCTGCATGTACCGTCAGCAACTCGGCATGGGTGACCGACTCGCCCTCTTCCACTGCCAGGATCACGCGCTGCAGAACTGGACCGGCTACGGCTCCTATTACAACAACCAGACGCGCGGTACCCAAGCGCTGTTCAAGAACCAGAACCGCACCGTCATCGACGTCACCCTCGGTGCTCCCTTCAGCGTGGCGAGCTATGACTGGACCCCCGTCTGGTACGTCAGGCCCTGCTAGTCAGCCACTTCGGGGCTGGCGAGCGGTGTAGTCGGCGTAGTTGAGAGCAACTGGCCGCGCTGCCGCGCCGGGGGTATCCGCTGAGCCGTCGGGCTGACGGCCCGGTCGGCGGGGTCGGGCAAGTGATCGTCGGTAGGCTGCGGCGGTGCGCACGGTCGAGCTCTTGCTGGATGAGGCGGCAGAGCGAGCAGTCCAGGAGGCCTGGCGGCGGCTCGCGGACGCGGGGCTGCCCAGTCAGGCGCGTCACCGCTCACCGACCAACAGCCCGCACATCACTCTGGCCGCCTGCCCGGAGCTGACCGCCCCGATCCGCTGGGAACTCGCCGAGGTGGCCGCCGCCCTGCCGCTGACGGTGCGGTGCACCGGCGTGGTCCGCTTCGAGCGGCCCACCTCGGTGCTGGCCTGGGCACTGGAGCTCGACTCCGCGCTGGCCGGGCTGCACCGCCGGGTGTGGGAGGCGGTGGTCTCGGACAGCCCGCTTGAGACCCTCAATCCCTTACACCAGCCCGGGCGCTGGGCCCCGCACATCACCCTCGGCCGGACCCGGCGGGCCGGTGCCTTCGCCGACCGGCGGATCCCTGGGCTGCTGCCGGAGCCGCCGATGTCGATCCGGCTCACAACCCTGCGCAGCTACGACACCCAGACCGGCGCCCTGGAGGTGTTGCAACCCCGCCCGTAACGTCGAGTGCGGGGTTTGCCTTGGGCCGGTAGGTCCCGTGGGCGGATGTCGAAGAGGGCGGATGGCCCGGCTCGCCGGGGGCCGCGCGACGCGACCCGGCCCGGGCCCCGCTCCTCGAGAGGATGGGGCCCGGGCCGGGCGGTGTGGCTGTGGTTGTGCGTCAGGGCGTGGGGGTCAGACCCGGGTGAGGCGGACCGCCACGGTCTCGCTGACCGTTACCGGCTGGTTGTAGTCCGGGTCCGTCGCCGTCGCACGGCCCTCGACCTCGACGTCCCCCTTCTGGAAGGGGACCGAGCCGGTGGGTGCGGCCGTACCGGTCCAGGCGACCGGGGCGCCCGGGGTGCAGGACACCGAGGTGGAGAAGGAACCGCGGATGAGGTCCCGCTTCTTCACCTGCGTGACGTTGCCCGCCACAGTCACCTGCACCGGCTTGTTGCAGCTCACCGTGCCGTGCAAGGTGGCCTTGCCGTTGAGGGAGCTCGCGGTGCCGGCCAGGGCGATGTCGAGGCCCAGGCCGAGTTCGGCCGGCGGGGCCGGGTTCTCGATGTGGACCTCGCCGCGCGCGGCCGAGGTGCCTCCCTCGCAGTGCTGCACGAAGCTGGCGTCGAGCTTCTTCACGTAGCCCAGGGGGCCGAACTCCACTGCGGAGATGGTGAAGGTGCCGGTGAGCTGGTTGCAGCCGCGGCCGTTGCCGCTGAGCGACAGGCCCGGTTCGGTCCCGTCGTTGAACGGGTAGCGGGTGGCTCCCGTGTAGGTTCCCGGCGTCAGGGCCTTGCCGGACGGCGCCCCGAGGTTGAGGGTCCACCAGTCGCCGTTCGCTCCGTCGACGGAGACGGTGACCACTCTGTTGTCGGTGTCGCCGGAGACGTTCATGCGGTCCTGGGACGCCGTCGCGTAGGCGTAGGATTCGCCGCCGCTGATGTAGTCGCCCTCGTCACCGCTGAAGCTGAAGGAGCCCTCGGTGACCGGCAGGGCGTGCGCTTCGGTGCCGGAGAGCAGGCCGGTGGTGCCGGTGGCCATGGCCAAGGCCAGCGCGAGGGTGGCGGTGGCACGGGCCAGGACGCGTCTGGGCAGGCTGAGGTTCAAGGATGTTCCCCCTGGTGAGATGACGTAAGCCCCGTCCGCCGACGTGATGCTTCCCACGTGCGTGTTCGCTCGCTTGTCCGCGTGTTTCCGTCGGCCAGGCGAGTCTGCCAACCAGAAGGATGGGCGACAACTGTGTTTCAGGTGTGATGAGTTGATGTTTCAGCCAACACCTGGTGTCAGCGTCGTAGGTCGCTTCGGTGGGCAGCCCGGTTCGGGAGGCGTTGCGGTCGCCGGACACGGTGACTGGTCGCCGCCAGCGAGCGGCAGCCGGGTGATCCGCAGGTCGTGGTGGTGCTGGACTGACGCGCCCCACGTCGCCCACCTTCGAACTGGCTGCGTATCTGCCGGCACGGCAGGGGGGCGGCCGGATCTGTGAGCGCATCCGGCCGCGCTCTCCATGCCGTTGGTTTCCGGCCCGCCCATGAGATGCGGAGGACCGCACCCGGTTGTTCGGAGTGCGGTCCTCGAGGGGCGTTGCGGGGCAGGTGACCGCTAACTCCCGGACGGGGTGCCGGACGTGCGGGAACCGGAGCCGCCCGGCTTCGGCGGGGCCCATGTGGGCTTGGCCGTCGCCTGGGCCGGGTCGGGCTCGGCGAGGGTGAGTCCCCAGGCGTCGTCCTCGCCGATGCGGGCCTCGATGTCCTTGGTCTGGCCGCTCTTGGCGAAGTACAGGACCACGACCTGCCGTACGGAACCCTCGTCGTAGAAGTCCGCCGTCACGTCTCCCTTGGCGGCGGCGCCGAAGGCCTTGACCCAGTTGCGGGCCGTGGCATCGGCCTGCGTGTCGTCGACGGCGAGCGCGGCCAGCCCGTCGGCGTCACCGTCGGCGAGCCGCCACACGGCCTTCTGCACCGTCTCGAGACTTCCCGTGGAGGGGTAGCCGACGACCCGCAGCGGTCGGTGATTGCTGTAGTCCGTCTGATACGTCAGGGACGCGTCGTCCGAAGTGCAGCCCGTCACAAGTCCGCCCGCGAGGACGCCGGCCAGCGCGAGGCGGGTGAGCCTTGTCTTCCGTGCCATGGTCAAGACCTCGCCTTCGGACGGAGGATGGTGACCCGCTCGATGTAGTTGGGCTTGCCGCGGTACCGCAGGATGGCAGCCGCGAGGCTGGTCCTGTTGGAGCTGCCGTGCTGGATCAGCTGGAGCCCGTGCCGCTTGCGCTCGACGATGGCCACGTGGTTGTAGCCCCGTTCCCGCTTCCACTTGAAGAGCACCAGATCTCCCGGCTTGGCGGACAGGGCCGTGACGTGCTTGGCCCCGCGGTAGCGGATCATGTGACGGCGGAAGTTCTCGGCACCGGCCCAGGTGTAGCTCTTGTTCTTGATCTTGCCGAAGAGATAGTACTGCTGCCACCAGGCGCGGTCGTGCTTGCGCCCGCCGTGGCGGGTCTTCATCTTGCCACCGTGATACAGCGCCTTCGACACGAAGTTGGTGCAGTCCTGGCCGTATTCCCAGCGGGTGTTGACGTTCCGGGAGGCCCACTTGACCGTTCCGGAGCCGGACACCTGCGCGGCGGCGCGCTTGACGCGCAGTGCCGACTTCTCGACGGCCGGAGCGGGTTCCTCGATCGGCAGGCCGTCCGCGCCAAGCGCGATCGGTTCGTCGGGCACCTCGCTGACTGGACCCAGTGAGGCGTCGGTGGTCTCCAGGCCGTTGGCCGCCGAAGCCGACGCCGAGAGCACCGTTTCCACCGCAGGGGCGTCCGCCTCGACGTGGAGGATCGGCGCGCCACTGTTGGTGCTGAAGGTGAAGCGTTGCTCCCGCCGCCCTTCCTCCGGCTCACCGCCCGAGTCGCCCGGGTCCGTCGGGTTCCCGCCCGTCAGGACGGCCGCGTCCTCGAGGACCGCGCGCAGGAACACCGTCCCGTTGTCGTCGACACCGACCAGGACGTCGGACAGCTTCGTCGTCATCTCGGTGTAGCGCTGACCGCGCTGGGCCAATACGTCCCTGGCCTCCGCGAGGTCCGCGGCCTGGGCTCCGAGCAGGTCCTGGAACGCGGTCCCGTGCGAGCTCGCGGCGAGGGCCGCCGCGGCGGTCGGATGCTTGTCGGTGAGGATGGCGCTACGCGCATCCACGTACTGCTGCACGATCTCCCGGTAGGTGGCCGCGCCGCCCGGAACGGCCACGGGGGCGAGTGCTTCCGACGCCGTGCCGGGACCGGTGCCATGCGGGGTGCGCGCCGTCACGGTCACCCGGTGGGCGGTGCCGTTCTTCAGTCCGTCCACGACGATGTGCGCGTCGCGGGTGGTGGCCCTGGCGGCCTCGCTGCCGTCGGTCTTGGTGACGACGACGGTGTACTCCGCGCCGTCCGTCGACGAACCCAGGTCCAGCGGCGGGTTCCAGGTCGCCAGAAGCCCGCCGTCACCGGCGGTCACGCGCAGGTCCTGCGGGGCTCCGGGCGCGGTCGGTGCCACGTAGGTGATGACGAGCTGCGGCCGCTTCGCCGGGTCCGCGCTGCGGCTTGAGTGGTAGGAGACGGCCGACGCGGTGTCGGCGGCGGGGAGCCGCACCGCGAATCCCTCGCCCGCCTGCTCGTCGATCCAGGACTGCACCAGTGGCGCGAGGTCCTGGGTGTCGGCGAGCGAGCTTTCGATGAACGGGGCGTCGTCCAGCACGTCCAGCAGGCCGGTTCCGGTGCGCGGGGCGGCCCAGGGTTCATGCAGCTGGTACACCTCGACCGGCCGCTGCGCGCAGGTGCCGGTGCCGCATTCCACCGGAGTCAGCACGAGCCGGGCCCGCGTCACCCTGGCGCCCTCCGGCACCTTGCCGAGGTCCGGCTTGAGCCAGGCGGCGCGCTCACCGTCGGTGCCGCCGCCCAGCGTCAGCCGGCCGTCGGTGACGGCGGGGCAGCCGCCGTCCGCGCAGGCCTTGGTGCCGACCGGCACCGTGGCGTCATCGAGGGACGGGCCCGTGAGGGTGACGGATGTGGTGTCGGGTGCCTTCGGGTCGCCTGCGTCGGTAGCGGTGAACTCCTGCTCATAGGACCAGGCCGAGCAGCCCTGGTCGGTGCAGGCACGCATCGCCCAGAGGTACGTCGTGCCCGCGCGCAGTGCGCCTTCGGGGACGCGTGCCGCAGCGCGCTGGCCACTGTCCACCCAGGCCTCCGGGACGCTCACCCCGGGGAGCTGCTTGCCGTCGGCGTCGCGCAGGACGAACTCGGCTCGTACGCGGCCCTGTTCGGGGCTGGACACCAGCCCGGACAGCAGGGGGGTGAGGGACTGCGTGGCTCCGGACTCCAGTGCCTGCGGCATGTCCGGCAGACCGCCGGGACGGCGCCCGGTGCCGACCGTGAAGGTGGCCCAGTCGGACCAGGCGAGGTTGTAGTGCGAGCCGTCGTAGGGGCTGGTGCGGAACCGGTAGGTCGCACCGTCCTTGAGCGTGCCGTCCGGGACGGTCACGGCCGCGGCTCGCCCGGAGTCGACTCGCGGCGAGACGAGGTAGTCTCCGACCCGCTTGCCGGTCGCCGCGTCGACGATCTCGAAGGTGCCGGTGACGCGGTCGCCGTCCTTGTCGGAGAACGTGTCCCGCAGTGTCGGCGTCGTGGTGTTGACCTGCCAGGTGCCCGAGGCGTCCTCGGTGAAGGGCGGGCCGGCCTGGCGGTTGTTGCCCGACCGCGGACGGAAGTTGTAAGTGACCGTCAGCTTGGGCGGATTGCTGGTGGCATTGGCGGAGTTGACCCGCTTCCACTGCCCGACGACGGACTCGTCGGCGGCCCTCAGGCCCATACTGGACTGCGGCGCCTTGGCGGAGGCCCACGTCTGTACGAGTGAGGTCACATCGGCGTTGATCCAGCCGCCCGCGCCGCACTTCGGATTGCCCTTGGTCTCGGTGGACGTCGCGTGCTGGGTGTGCAGGGTGGGCTGGGACGTCCAGCGGCTCGAGAGCGAGGCCTTGTCGGCCGACCAGACCGCCCAGGGCTGGGCCTTGCAGTCGGTGTTGCCCGAGTGGAAGTTCCACAGGCTGAGCTCGGCGCTTGTCACCAGGGCGTCCGCGAGGGGGGCCGTTCCCCAGGTGATGAAGGACCGTGCGGTGCGCGGGGTGCCGTTGGCGTTCTTCGTGCCCGGGTTGCCGAAGTCCAGCTCGGTGTCGGTGGACCAGTCGCGGGCTTCTCCCTGCTGGACGTACGTGTCGAAGACGTTGCTGAGGACGGAGGTCGAGGGGTCGACGGTGACCGGGTACCGCGTGGTGGGGTCGGCCAGGAACGAGGCGTCCGGCGTGACCACGAGGTCGATCGAGGAGCCCCGCTGCTTCACCTGCATCGCCACCGGTACGCGGCGGGTGTGCTCGCCGGACCGTTCGTCGACGGTCGCGTCCCACATCACCGGGGCAGGCATGACGGCCCGCTCCTGGCCGGTCTCGCGGTCCGTGAACAGCACGCTGCCGTCGGGCTGTTGCTCGGCACGCAGTCCTTCCGCACGCAGCGGAAGCGTGTAGCCGTAGTCCTTCGTGGACGGGCGCTGCTTGATCTCGACGTACTGCTCGAATCCCGTACGGGTGGCTTCCACGACGACGTCGGCGCCCGGGACGGCATCGGGGTAGGTGGCACGGTTGCCGTCCAGTTCGGGCTGCGGCAGGCCGCCCTTCCACTGGAGGGTGACCTGCCGCTCGCCCTCGCCGAGGGTGACGAGGTCGCGCGCACCTGCCTTGCGGGCGGCGCTGAGGGAGGAGGCGGGTGTCCCGCCCTTGCCCGCGAGGGTGAGCGAGGCGGGGTGTGCCTTCGGCGCCACGGTACCGTCACGGCGCTCGGTGAGATCGGTGTCGACGGTGACCCAGCTGCCGTTCCGGTCGAACCGTACGGGACCGGCGGTGAGTTCACTCGTCAGGGAGCCGTTCTGGTTGACCCAGGTGGTGGACGTCTCGGTGCGCTCGGACAGCGCCTCCACCCGCTTACCGGAACGCTTCGCCTCGGCGAGGGCGGACGGCACGTCAGGAGCGGAGAGTGTCCCGGACGGCTCGTTCACGGCGGGTGTCGCCGCGACGGCCGGCCGGGGCGTCGTCAGGACCGCCCCACTCAGCAGGGTCAGGGACAGGGTGATCAAAGCAGTGGTGCGGGGCAGGCGTCTGAGCGCGCGCGAAGTACCCCGTTCCCCCGGAACGGGCGGTGGTATGTGCATGGTGTGCATTCGACCCTTGGTCAGATGGTCTGAGAGTGATGAAGAAGTCGTAAAGCTAATGCCTGGCTGGTGTGCACACATCGCCGAGAGGGGCGTTTTGCTCCCTATGATCATGGTTGGGGTGCGGTGGGCTTTGTCACCCAGAAGTGAGGGAACCTCGGCCTCTCTCTGCCGTCCGCCCCTTCGCACTCGGCGGGGTCCGCTGCGGGTGATCAGCCCGCCAGAAAAGCGGTCGTCGGCGGTGTCGCAGGTCTGGCTAGCGCATGACACCAGCGGAACAGCGTGCGCCGCGGTGGGCGGAGAGGGATCCGGCGTCGCGGTCCATGGCGCCGGTTCCTCCACACAGCGCGCCTAGGTTCTGTCCGGCCGATCTTGGGTTGTGGGAAGATGCCGTCCATGACTTGCATCCGAAGGGGCCGTGCCTCGTAGAACACCAGCTTCACTTCGGCCGCGGGAACGTGGATGGGATAGACCGTGGGTTCGGTATCGCGATGTCCCAGGTCTGTCGGGAGCGGCGAATGCCGCTGTCCGTGTGCTCGAACGGGAGCGACTATCTCCGGGCATCGTGGCGGTGGCGCTGAGCGTGTGGTCCGTGCGCGTCCACGGCACGAGGCGCCGGCGGAGGCGGTGGGAGGCTGAGTTCACCTGCCCCTGCTGCGGCGAGGGCTGGGCCCGGGACAAGCTGCAAGATGCTTTGTTCATGCTTCCGCCAAGGGCCGCCAGCGAACTTCGGGTGCAGGTGGAGCGACTGGACGTGGTGCTCCTCGGGCGAACGCATCACGAGCCGATGGCAGACCCGGAGTTGGCGTGGTGGCATCGCAGGTGCTGACCGTACCCATGTAGCCCACCGGTTCGTTGGCTCTTGCGTGACTGGTCGGGGGGATCTGACAGAGGCGGAGTGGCGACGTCTGGAGCCGCTCCTGCCCACGGGCAACAACCGCTGCGCGCGGTGGCGCGATCACCGCCAGGTGGTCAATGGCATCCTGCGGTGGTGCAGGAGGTGAGGCGCTCGGTCGCTCAGAGGAGGCTTCACCACCAAGATCCACCTGAGTGCCGACGGACGTTACCGCGTGCTTTCACTGTTGCTGACGGCAGGCCAGCGGGCGGACTGCACGCAGTTCGAGCCAGTCATAAAACGCATTCGGGTGCCTCGACTAGGGCGGGGCCGCCCGCGCACCACACCAGACAGCGTGAGCGCCGATAAGGCATACGGCAATCGCCGGACCCGCCGCTACCTGTGGCGACGAGGTATCCGCCACGTCATCCCCGAGAAGACCGACCAGGCCATGTACCGCGTGCGCCGGGGCCGGGCAGGAGGTCGCCCACCCGGCTTCGACAAGGACCGGTACAAAAAGCGCAACACCGTGGAACGAGCGATCAACAAGCTCAAGAGGTACGACAAGCGCGCATACGTCTACCTGGGAACCGTCACCGCCGCAGCAACCATCATCTGGCTTCGGACATGATCGGCCGGACAGGACCTAGCACGCCCGGCCGGGTTGCTGCTCGGCCCCGGCATGCTGCCGTCGGCAATGATCTACGCGACCTGCACCGGGTGAGCCGTGTCTCACCGCATCAGCGTTGCTATGCAACAAGGTGCATAGCAAGATCGTGCACATGGCGCTCGAACACGCGATCCTCGTCTCCCTGCTGGAGAAGCCGGGGTCCGGCTATGAGCTGGCCCGGCGGTTCGAGCGGTCCATCGGGTACTTCTGGACCGCCACCCACCAGCAGATCTACCGCGTGCTCAAGCGCATGGAGGCCGACGGCTGGGTCAACGTCCGGGACGTCCCGCAGTACGGGCGCCCGGACAAGAAGGAGTACTCCGTCGCCAGGCCCGGACGGGACGCGCTCTCCGCGTGGCTCCACCAACCGACCGAACCCGAAAGCGTGCGGCACGACCTGGCGGTGAAGGTCCGGGGCGCCGCCTTCGATGATCCGGCCGCCCTCATCGGCGAAGTCGAGCGGCACCGGCAGGCGCACACGGACCGTCTCGCCCATTACCTCGCGGGCGAGGCCCGCGACTTCCAGAAAACCCCGGCGCACGTCCCTCTCGACACCGAACGGGAACTCCAGCACGTCGTGCTGCGCGGCGGCATCGCTTACGAGCGGATGATGATCGCCTGGCTCGACGACGTCCTCGCCACACTCGCCGGCTTCGACACCGGTCGCTGACCGGCCCAGCAGACCCGTCCGGGACCCCTGCCCGGACCCACCCTCACCCTTCCAAACCGAAAGGCGGCACCCATGACCGACGCGCTGCTCTTCAACCCGCGGACATACGACCCCGCGCACTTCGACCCGGAGACCCGCAGGCTGCTGCGCGCCACCGTCGACTGGTTCGAAGAGCGGGGCAAGCGCCGGCTGATAGAGGACTACAGGACCCGTGCCTGGCTCGGCGACTTCCTCGCCTTCGCCGCGAAGGAGGGGCTCTTCGCCACCTTCCTCACCCCCGCCTCCGCCGCCGGAGAGGGCGAGGGCGACAAGCGCTGGGACACCGCCCGCATCGCCGCCCTCAACGAGATCCTCGGCTTCTACGGCCTCGACTACTGGTACGCCTGGCAGGTCACCATCCTCGGCCTCGGCCCCGTCTGGCAGAGCGACAACCCCGCCGCCCGTGCCCGCGCCGCCGAACTGCTCGGCCAGGGCGAGGTGTTCGCCTTCGGACTGTCCGAGAAGGCCCACGGCGCCGACATCTACTCCACCGACATGCTCATGGAGCCCGACGGCACGGGCGGCTTCCGGGCGACCGGCTCCAAGTACTACATCGGCAACGGCAACGCCGCCGGGCTCGTCTCCGTCTTCGGCCGCCGCACCGACGTCGAGGGTCCCGACGGCTACGTCTTCTTCGCCGCCGACAGCCGCCACCCGGCGTACCACCTGGTCAAGAACGTCGTCGACTCCTCGAAGTACGTCAGCGAGTTCCGCCTCGAGGACTACCCCGTAGCCCCGGAAGACGTCCTGCACACCGGCTGCGCCGCCTTCGACGCAGCCCTCAACACGGTCAACGTCGGCAAGTTCAACCTGTGCACCGCCTCGATCGGCATCTGCGAGCACGCGATGTACGAGGCCGTCACCCACGCGCAGAACCGCATCCTGTACGGCCGCCCGGTCACCGCCTTTCCGCACGTGCGGCGCGAGTTGACCGACGCGTACGTCCGGCTCGTCGGCATGAAGCTGTTCAGCGACCGCGCCGTCGACTACTTCCGCACCGCGGGCCCCGACGACCGTCGCTACCTCCTCTTCAACCCGATGACGAAGATGAAGGTGACCACCGAGGGCGAGAAGGTCATCGACCTGATGTGGGACGTCATCGCCGCCAAGGGCTTCGAGAAGGACAACTACTTCGCCCAGGCCGCCGTCGAGATCCGCGGCCTGCCGAAGCTGGAGGGCACCGTCCACGTCAACCTGGCGCTGATCCTCAAGTTCATGCGCAACCACCTCCTCGACCCGGTCGCGTACGAGCCCGTCCCGACCCGTCTCGACGCGGCCGACGACGTCTTCCTCTTCCGCCAGGGCCCGGCCCGCGGCCTCGGCTCGGTGCGTTTTCACGACTGGCGGCCGGCCTTCGACACATACGGCCACCTGTCCAACGTCGCCCGGTTCCGCGAACAGGCCGACGCGCTCTGCGAGTTCGTACTCACGGTCGCGCCTGACGAGGAGCAGAGCCGGGACCTCGACCTGCTACTCGCTGTCGGGCAGCTCTTCGCGCTCGTCGTCCACGGGCAACTGGTCCTGGAGCAGGCAGCCCTGACGAGCCTCGACGAGGACGTCCTCGACGAGCTGTTCGCCGTCCTCGTCCGGGACTTCTCCGCGCACGCGGTCGAACTGCACGGCAAGGACTCCGCGACTGAGGAGCAGCAGCTCTGGGCGCTGGACGCGGTCCGGCGCCCGGTCGTCGACACGGCGCGTTCGGAGCGCGTCTGGCAGCGCGTCGAGGCTCTGTCGGGAGCGTACGAGATGATGCCCTGAGGCCTCGACGCGCGGCTTCGCACCCGCCCGCGGAGTACGGTGGCCGTCACCGTACTCCGCGAGGTGTGGGCGCAGCGGCTGGTTGCCCGTTGGCTGCGCAACACCACCAACCCGCTCGGCTGACCAGCACCTCACCGACCACCAACCCGCGCCCCAGGCTCACCTTCTCGGGCAGGTTCCACGTCGTGAGCGCGGGGTCAGGCGGCTCTCTTCTTGCGGCGGCGACCGGGGTGGGCGAGAGCGTCGACGAGGTCCTCGCGGCTCATCTTCGACCGGCCGGGGACATCGTGTTCGGTGGCCCGCTGGTACAACTCCGCCTTGCTCAGTTGCCGCAGCTCACTCTTGCCGGCACCGTGCTGTTTGCGGGAATCGGTCGATGCGCGTCCCCTCTTCGGCGGCGCTTTCCGGGCGGCCGACTTCTTCGCCGTCCTGGCAGCAGGCTTCCGCGCCGTCCTGCGCGCCAGCTCCGACTGCTTCGCCTTCGGCCGGGTGGACTTCTGGCTGCCGCGGGCTTGATCGATGCTGCCCTGCAACGCCTGCATCAGGTCAACGACGTCGGTGGCCGCCGGCGCCTCCTCGGCCGCGGCGACCTCTTGGCCTTCGGCCTTCGCCTTGACCAGTTCCCGCACCTTCTCCTGGTAGGTGTCGCGGTAGCGGGCCGGGTTCCACGGCCCTTCGAGGGAGTCGACCAGCTGGAGCGCCATGTCCAGCTCCTTGCCCTTGCTCGCCCGGCCGGAGGGCAGCTCGGGCAGCTCCTTGCCCGGGTCGCGGACCTCATCGGCCCAGTGGAGGGTCTGGAGCACCAGGACTCTCTCCTCCGCCCGCAGCGCGGTCAGGTACTGCTTGCCGCGCATCACGAACGTCGCGACGCCGACCCTGTTCGACTGAGCCAGTGCCGCCCGCAGCAGCTCGTAGACCTTGGTGTACTCCTTGCCGCGCGGGGCGAGGTAGTAGGTGCGGTCGAAGTAGACCGGCTCGATTACCTCCAGGTCGACGAAGTCGGTGATGTCGATGGTCTGGGAGCGGCCCGGCGCGATCGCGTCCAGCTCCTCGGGCTCCACGACGATGTACTCGCCCTCGCCCACCTCGTAGCCCTTGACGATGTCGCCGGACTCGACCTCGTCACCGGTGCGCTCGTTCATGAGACACCGCAGGTCAGCGCCCCGCACCTTGTGATCATGGTCCGCCATGGGGAGCCCCCGGCGTGGGGCCGGGCATCGAGGTGGCGAATGCGGTGCGGTCATCGACGGCTGCGAACTCGATTGTCGTCAAACCCTGCCTGCCTCAGCCAACCACCATCGGATCGACAGGATCAGCGCCGGGCCTCGGCGTCCCGGAAGGTGCAGGTTCATGGGAGGCGAGCCGTGACCGTCGTCATTCGGTCGTTTGCTGACACTCCCGAGCCGGTCGGCTAGCTCGGGCGGGTCGCGGCCTCGATGTGGGAGAGTTGGGCGGCGAGGATCTCCTCGAACGCGGCGCGGCGATCCGCCCCGAGGGGACGGACGTCGCGGGCGAAGTGGGCCAGGGCCGGGAAGTGTTCGGGGTCGGCGCCCAGAACCGCCACGCGGAACAGCTCCATGCCCTGTTCGTGCTCCCCGGGAGTGACGGTGCTGACCCCGGCCTCGGAGGCGATCAACGCGGCGATGAGGACCGCGATCCGGTGGTAACGCGCCGGGATCTCCTCGTCGGGCAGCCCCGACGCGCGCAGGGCCTGCAGCACCTCTTCCATGACCAGCCGGGAACCGGTGCCGCTTGATGCGTAGCGCCCCCAGACCGCGGCGAGCTGGGGCTGCCGTCCGAAGGCCTCCCTCACACGCAGGGCCAGGGACGTGATGCGCTGCTTCCAGTCGCCCTCGGGGTGGTAGCCGTCCATCGCGGCCAGAAGAATCCGGTCGGCGACCGCGCGCAGCAGTTCGGTCTTGCTACGGAAGTGCCGGTAGAGGCTTGAGGAATCGGTCCCGAGGGCCGCAGCCAGCTTGCGCACGCTGAACGAATCCGCGTCGCTCGTGCGCAGCAGTTCCGCCGCCGCGTCCAGGATCTCTTCGGTTGACCAACGCCTTCGGCCTGCCATCGTGCTCCTCTCGCCGCACCTCAGCCTAAACCATGCACTTGGTGTTGCACGCACCGCGTGCATAATGAGGGCATGAGCGTGCCGGACGGGCCGGCACGCCACTCGTGCCCTGTTGTCCGGGTCAGGCGACCGATGCGGAGCTCACCCCGGGGAACTTGAAAGGACGCATGACGTGAAGAACCCACTGGATTGCGCGGCACTGAACGCGGCCATCGAGAACGTCCACCGCGCCGGGATGCCCGGCCTGTTCGCCGAGGTGCGAGACAGCGACCAGGTCTGGCGCGGCGCCGCCGGGGTCGCCGATGTCGCCACCGGCCGTCCCGTCACCGCCGACATGCGGCACCGCGTCGGCAGCATCACCAAGACCTTCACCGCCGCCGCGGTGCTGCAGCAGGTCGAGAGCGGTCAGATCGGTCTCGACACACCGATCAGCCGGTACCTTCCGAAGCTGGTTCCCGGAGAACGCGGTGACGCGATCACGGTCCGGATGCTGCTCAACCACACCAGCGGCCTCGCCGAGTACCTCCCGTACGCCTACCCCTCCCTCAAGGCGTACCCGGCCCTCGCGGACACCGGGCCCCAGAGCCTGGACGACCACCGGTTCACGCGGTTCGACCCCGCTGAACTGATCGAGATGGGGGTCACCGCCCCTGCCGTCGGAGCCCCGGGCGGTACTCCGGGGGTGTACTCCAACACCAACTACCTGCTCCTGGTCCAACTCCTGGAACAGGTGACCGGCACTACGGCCGAGCTATACATCACCCGGAACGTCATCGAGCGCGCCGGGCTCCAGGACACCGAACTTCCCGCCGGACCGTACGTCAACGGGTCGCACTCCCAGCTCTACGAGGCGTGGTTCGGCATGATCGACCCGCCGCGCGACTACAGCGTCTACGACATGTCATGGGTGGGGCCGTCGGCCTCGCTGATATCGACCGTCACGGACCTCAACCGCTTCTTCCGCATGCTGCTGGCCGGGGAGATCGTCAGTCCGTCGTCGCTGGCGCAGATGCAACGCACCGTCCCGGTCGTCTCCCAAGAGGGAAAGACCATCGACTACGGCCTCGGTCTGCACCCGATGGAGGGTCCCGGCCAGGGCATCTTCTGGGGCCACGGCGGCACGGTCTGGGGCGGTGGAGCGCTGGCCATGACCCGTGCCGACGGCAAGCGTCAGATGTCCGTCGCGGTGAACCTGCAGAGGTGGAACAAGCTCGACTCCTCCGGCAAGCCGCAGCCCCATCCCATCGACGACGCGCTTGTGACTCTGTACCGCGTGGCGATGTACGGCTGACCGGGCGGAAAGTCGGTGACGCCATTGACTGACTGAGACCGTGGGAGATCGTCTGGCCGTCGCTCAGAGGTTCGAAGCGCAGCGTGAGCCGGTCGGCGAGCGCATCAGCGCCCGGATCGCCCGGCAAGACGACCCGGCCGGGGACGTCACCGGCCGGGACCCCCTGGGAGCGCGGAGTGGGACGGGAGGGTGCGGCCGCAGTCGAAGCGATCGGCTTGTCAGACCGGCCATGAGGGGCGTGGCCGCATTCCAGTGATCAGCAGTCCGCACGATGGGAAGCGGGTCAGCAGGCCGGACAGATGCGCTTGGTTCACAACGTTGCCGTAGACCACCGTCTGGCCGATCACCACGTGGTCCAGCTCGGGGAACGTCTCCGCTACGTGCTGCGGGACCGGGCCGGCGACACGGAACAGATATGGGTGCGCCGCAATTTCGCAGGCCTGCGGCCCTGTTGATGCTGCGCTCCGGCCGGGAGCGCAGGGCTGCTGCCACGGCTGCGGCAGCGTGGGGCAGGCCCCTGGTTCGCGGTGCGGTGTCGAGAGCCGATTGATGGGTGACGCCGGACGGGACGGTTCTCTCACTCGTCTTGGACGCCGAGCAGTGAGAGGGCCCTGGCGGCTATGACAGCGGCCAAGGCCCGGCACACGCTGGTGCCGGGCCTTGGCCCCGGCACTCATGGGGGAGTGGGCCCGAGCGTGGAATCAGGAGCAGCAGTAGTCCGTGCTTGTTCGGGCCGACCTCGATGGGCCGCCTGTGGTCGATGTACCGGCGCGCGGCTGTATGAGGTCATGTTCCGCGCCCGGGCGGTTAATGGTGCGGGTTAGGAGGACGGTCACCAGTAGTGTCGCCGGCCGGCGAATGCGTGTCCCATGGAGCCCATGATCCACAGGATTGCACCGATGACCGCGAGGACGATTCCGATCGTCCACAGGATGGATATGCCGGTGACGAAGCCGACGACCAGCAGGATGATGCCGAGGACGAGCATGACGGCCTCCGGTGTGCGGTAGTGCTGCTTCCACTGTGGACCGCGACGCCGCGGCAGGGAAGGGTCGTGCACCTGTCGACCAGACATCGGCCCCTCCCGGACGACCGCGATCATGCCGACCATCCTCGTTCTCCACCACGTCGAAACCCGGCCTACCCAGGATGAGCAACGCTCAGCCATGCCGTCCGAGCCTGGTGATGAGTTTTCGCGCCCGTACCCGTCACATCTACGACGGGACACGACGAGGCGGAAGGTTGACGTGATGAGTGCGGACACGCGGCTGGAGGAGCTGGGCATGAGCGGTCTGGGCGAGAGCAGGCTGGACGAGGTCGACGAGCCGGCGTTCTCGGGGCTGGCGGAGCGATACCGGCGGGAGCTGCACGTGCACTGCTACCGGATGCTCGGGTCGTTCGAGGACGCCGAGGACACCGTGCAGGAGACGTTCCTCCGTGCCTGGCGGCGGCGGGAGACCTTCGAGGGGCGGTCGACGTTCCGGGCCTGGCTGTACCGGATCGCCACCAACGCTTGCCTGGACCTGCTCGCCAAGTGCCGCCCGGAGCCCGCGACCGGCGGCGAGGTGCTGTGGCTGCAGCCCTACCCGGACCGGCTGCTCGACGAGCTGCCCGCGGGCGACGCGGACGAGCCGGAGACCGTCGCCGTCGCGCGGGAGACGATCGAGCTGGCGTACCTGGTCGCAGTCCAGCACCTCGCACCGCGCCCTCGGGCCGTGCTGATCCTGCGGGACGTGCTCGGCTGGCCGGCGAAGGACGTCGCGGAGGCCCTTGGGGACTCCGTCAACTCCGTGAACAGCGCGCTGCAGCGGGCCCGCGCCGGCATGCGGGAGCACCTGCCCGCCGAGCGGCAGGACTGGACCGGCGGCCGACAGGACGCCGGAACGCGCGAGCTGGTGCGCCGCTATACCGATGCAAGCGTGGCCACGGACGTCGACAGGCTCGCAGCAATGCTGCGGGACGATGTCCGCTGCTCGATGCCGCCCACGCCGGGCCTGTACGTCGGCCGCGAGGCAGTGGTGAAGGACTGGGTCGAGAGCGGCTTCGAGGGCATGAAGGGCCTGCGCGCCGTCCCCACGTCCGTGAACCGGCAGCCCGCCGTCGCCTTCTACCTCTGGCGGAAGCGAGAGGGCGCGTACCTGCCGCTGACGATCGACGTCCTGCGCGTCACCGGCGGGGCGATCACCGAGATCGTCACGTTCCACGACGACCAGTTCCCTCGGCTCGGGCTGCCGGAGCGCCTGGCGGCGGACGGCACGGAGTAGCCCGGTGCGGACGCTCGCGTTGCGCGGTGGCACACGTGTCGCGGTGGTGGCGGCGGAATGGTGTCCCCGACGGCGGCGCAACGGAACACAGCTCGGCGCAAGGGCGTGCGAGCGCACTGATGCGGCCCCCGGTGCTGCCCCCGTTCCAGGTCCCTCTCGTCTCACGACAACACCCAGTACACGGTGGCCGCCGAGACCATCGCCCCCGTCACGGAGACGCCGCCCGGCTCGCCGACGCGACACCGCTTCCTCGCCGACGGCACCGACTCGAGTACGGCCGAGGCCTGGGGGTCCTCAACACCCTGGCGGGGGCATGATTATCAGCCGTACGGGCGCGGACAAAACGGCGTGGTCGAGGTGCTGGTGTCAGCGGGGCTGAGGGATGCCGTTGCCGATGTGGGTGGGCACCGGGTCCGTCTCGCTGTAGATGTCCGTGTCCTGGCGTCGCATGCTGCACCTACTTCGTCTGCAACCCGGTCGTGGCGATGGTTCTCGGTGGGCTTTTTGCGTTGTCGTTCATCGTGGGGTTCGGGCTGCGCCGCAGGGCACGGCACTCGGTTCGCTGCAGCGCTTATGGTGCGCTGGGCGGAGTCCTCGACAAGTCCATGGCCGGGTTCTGAGCCGTTGCGGCGTCCCACACCCCACGTGCAGGCGATGCTCAGTACGCCACCACGCCCCGCGGATGCGCATACGTTGGGCTTGGATCAGTACCACCCCACCGCCGCGCTCGTAGGATGCCTGTATGTCCAAGCCGATACGGACGAGCCGCCGCACGTGGCTCGCTGCATGGGCGGTGCTGTGCGCGGTCGGCATCGCCGCCACCGCCGGACTGAACGCCTCCTCGGCACCGGTCCCGCAGCCCGAGAAGCCCGTCAGCGCCGAGTGCGCCGAGCACATCGCGGACATCGAGACGCAGCTGGCCAAGGCCAAACAGGAAGGCAAGGACGACGGCGTGCTGGCCTTCTCTCGAAGCAAGGTCGGCGCCGACGACTGCGGCGACGAGATCCGCGACCACTTCAGCGGCGATCGATGAGCCGCGCCGTCGAGGACGAGCTTGCGGCAGCGGGAGGAGATCAGGGCGGCACAGCCACCCTGCACGGCGTGCTGTGGACCCGCACAGCGAACTGCGCGGCACAGCCAGGGCAGCCGCGCCTGCCCCCGTCAGCCCGGCGGCCGAGCCAGGACGGAAGTCGCCGGCCCACGGGGCTGTCCTTCCGGCGCCGCGCAGGTGCGCGCCGGTGTGATGCGCCGGGATGGGCAGTGGCCAGAGGCACATGGAGCCGGTGTCGGATGCTGCGGGACGAGGCCAGGGATGATGCCTGTGCCGTAGTCGAGAGCCACTAGGTGGGCAGGGCTTCGTGCGCCCAAGATGCTCCTGGCTCGGCCCGGACCCGGCGAGCCACGCACAACCGCGTCCACCAGTTTGGGGCTTCCGCCGGTGACTTGAGCTTCGTCGCGTAGCAGATGCGGGCATACCGGTTGGTGGCGAAGGCGGGATCCGCGGCGATCCCTTGCAGCCCCTTGTCGTCGTGCGACTAGGCGTCCACGTCTTCGGCCTGCTCCGTGTTGCCTCGCGGCTTCCGTGAGGCGGATCGTGCCGTCGTGGGCGGTGTGCAGAACCGACCGGTCGGGCAGCACGCTCGGCGACGCACGTTCGTCCAACGCGGGCGTATCGATGGTGAGGTGGGCCTGGTGGTGGTCCCCGGGCGGAGGGCCGCCGCGGCGGCGTGCGTTCACGGTGCGGATGGAGCGGCGAAGGTCACAAAGCATATCCGGGCATTTGAGGCTTCGATCTTCACGGAAGGCTCACAAGTTGGCTAAGTTGGCCATTGGCTGCACGAGTTCCGCCGATAGGCAGGTGGTTTTGTGCACGCTCGGACGAAAGGAGCGCCCTCTCCATGGCGCTGGAACGAACCTCGCGCCCCGGGGTGAACGGTTCTGCGGACAAGGTCAACTCCCTTGCCCCGGAAGCCCTCACTGCCGAGGCCCGGCTCTCGCAGTTTGCTGGTGCCCGCGTTGGCGACTGAGAGTGGGGCGCTGAGCCCTGACGAGGTCCGTCGCTATGTCGACAACCTCTACGACCGGGCCGAGAGTGACACGGGTACCTTCAACGCGACCCGCGCCGCCGCGATCCCGCGCCAGCGGGGCGTGGCCACCCGCGACCGTTCCCAGGAAGGCACGGGGCCCGCGTTCGGAACCCTTACCCGGCAGTGGTTCGACGCCGCCCGTGCCAAGCTGGGCCCGACGATGCCGGCGTCCCTGCCGGACAAGAGGATGCCGGTCCGTCCCGACCCCGCGTCCCGGGCAGCGCGACCCGTGCCCCCGACGGAACGTCCCGCGGAGCCCCTCGCCCTCGAAGCGCCCAAGGCGCCCACCGACGTTGCGTGGGAGCTGACCGGCGGACCGGCTCGGACGCCGACATCTGCTGCCCTCCCGCAGCTCTCCGGTCAGTTCGTCGCAGCGGCTGCGGCAGGCGAATCCACGCAGGACGAGAGCGCTTGGCGTGCCGATGCGTACGTGGCCCCGGGCGGAGACATGGCGGCATGGCCGCTGTACGAGCCCGATCCAGCTCGCGCCCCGGAGTCCGGCCCTGTGCCCACCCCGCAGCCCGCTGCGGCGCTGCCCGCCGGTCCAGCCCCGACCGCGACCTATGACACCGGTCTGCCGGACATCCCTGTACCTGCCGCGGCGGCACTTGCTCCGGCACTGCCCGTCGAACCGACCACCGCACCCGTCCCCGCTGCGCCGACAGCGGCTGCCGTCCTCACGGCGCCGGTCGTCTCAGCGGTACGGGGAACCACCCCCACAAGCGTCACGTCAGCCGCCTACGGTGGGTCCTGGCTGCCTCCGGACGCCTGCCACAGGACCCAGGCCGAGCGGGTGATCGCCTTCGCCCGAGGGCAGATCGGTCGCCCCTGCGTCTGGGGCGCGGCCGGGCCCGGGTCGTATGACGCCCCAGGTCTCGCCCAGGCGGCGTGGAAGGCCGCCGGCGTGACGCTTCCCCGGACCACCGAGGCCCAGTGGAGAGCGGGAGTGCAGGTCTCGCTCTCCGAGGTCCAGGTCGGAGACCTGGTCTTCTTCCACGACGACCTCAGCCACGTCGGCATCTGGAGCGGCGACAGCGTGCTGATTCACGCCCCAGGTCCGGGAGCGCGCATCCGGGAGGAGTCGGTGTTCTTCGCCGGCCAGTCAGCGATCAAAGGTGTGATGCGCCCGGCCTGACGCCGGCCTGGCCTCTGGCGGGGGCCGCCTGGTGATGCGATGGGGGAGTCGGACATGTCGTGTTCGGCGCGCCTTGCGAAGCCTGGCGCCTGTGCGGGACTTGTGGGCAGGGCGCCGTGTGCCAGGGGTGCCGCGTGAGGTGCGCCGCGGGTGGGCGGGCGTGGCATCAGAGCGTCGATCGACGTCGGGACGCCGTGACCAGTTCCGCCACAGTGGCGAACTTGCTGCGCGGTCTGCCGTCGCGTCCGCCGCGCAGGCGCTCGGCCCGGTCGATGGCCGCCGTGCCGCGGGCGTCCACAGACGCGGCGCGCGGCGCCGTGCCAGGCGCAGGAAGGAGTTCGCCGAGTGAGCGGGCGCCGCGAGAACGCCCTCGACGGCGTCGGCGAGCTGACTGGTGACGGTTTCGGCGGCGCACGCCCGGTTGGCGCCGGTGCCTCCCGACGAACCGCGTTTGATCCACCCCACGACGTAGGTGCTCGGCAGCCCGGCCACCCGCCCCTCGTCGTGCGGAACGGTTCCGGTCGCCTCGTCGAACGGCAGCCCTGACACCGGTGTGCCCCGGTAACCGGTGGCCCGCAGTACGGTCGTGGAGGGCAACAGCGCGTCGCCGCTCGCACCGGTGGTGCGCACGGCCCGCACACTTCTGTCGCCGCCCCCCCACGATCTCCGTCGGAGCAGAGCGGAGCGCAGCGGGGCGCGACGCCGTACCGCACGAGGCCGCTCGTCACCGGCAGCCGGTCGCCGAGGGTGATCTCGGCGTGGGTGTGGGAGCAGGTCCTGCGCGGTGTATATACCGGCCGGTTCCGTGCCGACGACGGCGACGCGCAAGCGGCGGAAGTCGGCCGGCAGGGCACGGTCGAACGTGGGCGGGTCCCTGGCGTGGAAGGGACGCCCCACCCTGACCAGGCTCGGCTGCCCGCCATGCACTTGAGCCCTTTGACGTCGGGAAGTGGGGCTGCGCCGAAGCTCTGGACTTGCTCAAGAGGTGCTGCAGGTCACCGCGACCCGGGCATACTGCGGGCAATCCGGGCGCAGCCCGGCAGAAGGGGGGCGTCGTGTTGATCGCATTCATATGGGTGAGCGGGTTCGTGCTGACGCTTGTCACGGTGGTCACCTGGATGGTGCGCCGGGCATGGCGTCGCGCCTGGGACGATCTCGGCGTGCGGGCAACCGCGCGCGGCTCGAGCGCCTGGCCAGGCCATGGAGCGTGGCCGACCAGCACCGCATCGCACAGCGCAACCACGGGGCATGAAGCCGGCAGCCTGGTCGACCACTCATCCTGGTGGGAGGCAGGCGGGAGCGAAGGCTCTTCGAGTGGCTGCTCCAGCGGTGGGTCCTCCTCTTGTGGGAGCAGTTCGTCGTGCGGCGGCAGTTCCTCGTCCTGCGGGAGCAGCTCGTCTTCGTGCGGGAGCAGTTCGTCGTCCTGCAGCAGTTCCTGCTGACCAAAGCCAAGCCCTCCGCTGACCGGAGGGTCATCCTCTTCTCAACTGCAAACTGTTCACCGCACCCGGCGCGCGCCCGGGGGAGAGGTTGCGCGGGCGCGGTGGGAGCGGCACTGCCCCGACCAGAACCTGCCGCCGGTGTGGGTGGAGCGGCAGCTCTGGCCGGAATCATCACGCCAGGTCCTGCCGCGCCGCGGCGGCACTCGTGCGTGCTGCTGGTACCACGGCGGTGACTGGCACACGGTCAACGCGATGGCGCTGGAAGTGCTCGGGCACAGTCACCCTGTTCAGCATCGCTGACGTCATCCAACCGGCCGACAAGGTCGGCTACCTCGACGGCCAGCACCGGGCCCAGGCCATGGCGGGCGGGCTGGCCCGGCCGACGCCGGTGCCCCGCCGCTCGGGTGGCTCTAGCCGCCGCGACCCCCCGCTACGCCGCAGCGTGCGAACCCTCCACGCCGGCGGGCGCTGCGAGGAGCGGCAACACTCTGCGCCCTGTTCCCGGTTTTGCTCCTCGTGGTCGCGGCGGTCTGCGCCATCGCGGTCGGCCGTATGCCCGTCCTCCCACGGGCTTCCCCCCTGACCCGCTGAGGGTGCGTCGCCTCTGCCGGCAACGTGCGACGGGGCGGGGCCCGCTGTCGTCGCGGGCCCCGTCGGGATCGTGCCGGCGGTCAGGCGGGTGTGGACCGTGTCCGGTCGAGCGTGGGTTCGAGGCGGACGACGATGCCCTTCGACGTGGGCTGATTGCTGATGTCGGCGACGCTGTCCAGCGGCACCAGGACGTTCGTCTCCGGGTAGTAGGCGGCGGCCGAGCCCTTGGCGGCCGGGTAGGGCACGACCTGGAAGTTCTCGGCCCGGCGCTCGGTGCCGTCCGCCCAGACGCTCACCAGGTCGACGTGATCGCCCTGAGCGAGGCCGAGTTCGGACAGGTCGGCCGGGTTGACGAGCACGACGTGGCGGCTGCCGTGGATGCCGCGGTAACGGTCGTTGTCGGTGTAGGGGATGGTGTTCCACTGGTCGTGCGAGCGCAGGGTCTGCAGCAGCAGGTGCCCCTCGGGTGCCCGGGGGACCACGCGCTCGTTGCACGTGAACAGGGCTTTGCCGACCTTGTTGTTGAAGACGCCCTCGTTGACCGGGTTGGGCAGTTGGAAGCCTCCGGGGCGGGTCACCCGGGAGTTGAAGTCGTGGAAGCCCGGCACGATGCGGGAGATGCGGTCGCGGATGGTGCCGTAGTCGCCCTCGAACTTGTCCCAGGGGATGTCCGCCTTGCCGTCCAGGGTGCGGCGGGCGAGCCGGCACAGGATGGCTACTTCGCTGAGCAGCAGCGGGGAGGCCGGTTCGAGGCGGCCCTGGGAGGTGTGCACCTCGCTCATGGAGTTCTCGACGGTGACGAACTGTTCGCCGTCGGCCTGGACGTCACGCTCGGTGCGCCCCAGGGTCGGCAGGATCAGTGCGGTGTCGCCGCAGACGGTGTGCGAGCGGTTCAGTTTGGTGGAGATGTGGGCGGTCAGCCGGCAGGAGCGCATCGCCTCCTCGGTGACCTCGCTGTCGGGAGCGGCGCGGACGAAGTTGCCGGCCAGGGCGAGGAAGACCTTGACGCGGCCCTCGCGCATCGCCTTGATCGAGTCCACCGAGTCCAGGCCGTGCGGGCGCGGCGGGTCGAAGCCGAACTCCTTTTGCAGGGCGTCGAGGAAGGTGTCAGGCATCTGCTCCCAGATGCCCATGGTGCGGTCGCCCTGGACGTTGCTGTGGCCGCGCACCGGGCAGGCACCGGTACCGGCGCGCCCCAGGTTGCCCCGCAGCATCAGGAAGTTGACGATCTCCCGGACGGTGGGCACGCCGTGCTTGTGCTGGGTGATGCCCATCGCCCAGCAGACGATGACACGTTCGCTGTTCAGGACCTCGTCGCGGACCTTCTCGATCTCCTCGCGGGTCAGTCCGGTCGCGGTGCGCACGTCGTCCCAGTCGACGGTGCGGGCGTGCTGGACGAACTCCTCGAAGCCGGTGGTGTGGGCGTCGATGAAGTCGTGGTCCAGGACGGTGCCGGGCCGGGCGTCCTCGGCCTCCAGCAGCAGGCGGTTGAGGGCCTGGAACAGGGCGAGGTCGCCGCCGGGCTTGATGTGCAGGAAGCGGTCGGCGATCTGGGTGCCGCGTCCGACGACCCCGCGCGGCTTCTGGGGGTTCTTGAAGCGCCGCAGCCCGGCTTCCGGCAGCGGATTGACCGCCACGATCCGGCAGCCGTTGTGCTTGGCCTCCTCCAGGGCGCTGAGCTGGCGCGGGTGGTTGCTGCCCGGGTTCTGCCCGACCAGGAAGATCAGGTCGGCGTGGTGGAGGTCGGTGAGGCTGACGGTGCCCTTGCCGGAGCCCAGCGTCTCGCTCAGGGCGAAGCCGCTGGACTCGTGGCACATGTTGCTGCAGTCGGGCAGATTGTTGGTGCCGAAGGCGCGGGCGAACAGCTGCAGGACGAAGGCGGCCTCGTTGCTGGCGCGGCCGGAGGTGTAGAAGACGGCCTCGTCGGGGGAGTCCAGCGCGTTGAGTTCCTGCGCGAGGACGCCCAGGGCGTCGTTCCAGCTGATGGGCTCGTAGTGTTCGGAACCGGGCCGCTTGATCATCGGCTCGGTGAGCCGGCCCTGCTGGTTGAGCCACATGTCGGAGCGGGCGGCGAGATCGGAGACGCTGTGCTCACGGAAGAAGTCGGCGGTGATCCGGCGCGTGGTGGCCTCGTCGTTGATGTGCTTGGCGCCGTTCTCGCAGTACTCGTTGCGATGGCGCCGGCCCGGGGCCGGGTCCGCCCACGCGCAGCCAGGGCAGTCGATCCCGCCCACCTGGTTCATGGTCAACAGGTCCACCCCGGTCTTGCGCGGGGAGGTCTGCTCCAGGGAGTACTCCAGCGCGTGCACGACCGCGGGCACTCCGGCCGCCCACTTCTTCGGAGGTGTCACGGAGACGGTGGTCTCCGGCTCCTCGCCTGACGGGTTCTGCATCGGTTTGCCTTTCTCCTGCCGTGTCCGGCACGCAGGTCAGCCGACGGGCCACTGGGCCACGCGGCTCCTGGGCGGTTCCGGGTGCTCGTGCTGGACGCGGCCGTTGCGGATGGTGCCGCGCCAGGCCCCGCCCTCCTGCCCCAGTCCCTCGATGAAGTGCTTGAAGTTCATGAGTTCCCCGTGCACCAGTCGGGCGGTCAGCCGGGCGGCCCTGGACGAGCGGGTGAGGATCCTCGCGGCTCCCTGCGGTTCCAGGAGCATCCGGACGGTGACCGCGGTGCCGCCGGACTCCGTCGGCCTGAATTCGACCTCGCCCTGGTGGGAGGGGCTCTGCTCCAGTCCGCGCCAGGCCAGGTAGGCGTCGGGGTCCTGCTCCACGATCTCGACGGCGAAGCGGTGGCGCAGGGGCCCGTAGCGGATGGTCCAGGCGGTCACGGTGGGCCTGATCTGCTCGACACCGTGCACCAGGGTCGAGAAGCGCGGGAAGGTCTTGAACTGCGTCCACTGGTTGTACGCCGTCCGCACCGGCACCGCGACCTCGACCGTCTCCTCGACGTGCCGCTCGCGCAGCGGACGGCGGCGTGTGACGCCGTCGCCGTCAGTGTGCGTTCCCGGCGTGGTCGGCACGGCCTGCTGGGCGTCGTCTTCGTGCGCCATTGTGGTCTCTCTTCCGGTGGCGGAACCCGGCGTCCGGGAACCCGGCCGCCCCTCGTGCGTCAGGGCTTCTCTTCCGGTTCCCCCATCGTGTACTTCGAGTCGCCCCGGTGTGGTCCGTGTCCCGCGCGATTCCGGGCTACGAGGGGCGGTCCGGTCCCGGGGCTTCCCTGCGGTGGCTGAGGCGGCCGGTCAGCGATGGCCTTGCGGACGGTGCAGTGGGGAGTCGTCGCGCACGCCGGCGACGATCGTGTCACCGGTGTCGGCCTCGCCGCCCGGCCGGAGGTCGGCGATGCGGTTGTCGAGCTGTGCCTGGATGGTGCGGCGCAGTCCCCTCCAGCTTCACCTCCTGCGCGTCCACCCGCCACTCACTGTGATCCAGAGGTGGTGCCGTTCCTGGAGTGGTGGTTGATGTATGACAGGTCAGCGTTGCCTCGGGATCAGCGGGGTGATGCAGGTGTCTCCCGCGCCTGCAGGGCTGCGTGTGTTTGGCTGGTCAGGGATGTTTTGCCTGGTCAGCATGGGGCTGTTGTGTGCTGGCGGTTTCCTGATCTGTGGTGCGGTGCACGGTGCACAGATAAGGGAGGGTGAGGGTGCGGTCAGAGGTTTCGGTGCGCTCTGCCGCGGGGGAGTTGCTTCGTTGCTGGTCCGGTTGTGTGCGGATCCTCTGAGGTGCGCCACGGGCCGGGGGAGATGACAGGCCGGATCGGCGTTGGACGGTGCCGCCCCTCCACGGTGCCGTGACCCTCACCTCGGTCTTCATGTCGCACGCCGGACGGCTCGGGCTGTGCAGTGGTTCGCACCGGGCGCCGGGCGCCCGCCGGCCTTCCCTCAGCGGGCCGTGGCGGCTTCCGCGCGGGCCAAGGTGACGTCCAGCACGACCAGCAGCGCATCCCGGACCCAGCCCGTCTGACGTGCGTCGAAGACGATCAGGGGCACGTGCTCGGCGATGTCCAGGGCCCCGCACCTCGTCGGGGTCGTGCTCGGCCGCCCCGTCGAACGCGTTGACGGCCACCGTGAGGGGGATGCTCTTGTGCTCGAAGCAGTCCCATTGCCGCGCAGCAGTCGTCCAGGCGGCGGGTGTCCACGATCACCAGTCGCCCCGGGGCACCCTCCACCAGGTCGTCCCACATGAAGCCGAACCGGTCCTGGCCCGCAGTGCCGACCACCGGGTCCTGCTGGAGAGACAGGCTCAGGCGACGAAGATGCAGAAGGGATGGCCCGAGGGGTCGGCGTAGACCCGGAAGGGCTCATCGGGGCCCTGCTTGTTGTCGGACAGCAGACGGCCGCCGAGACTCAGCACGCGCTCGTGTTGCGCCTTGAGGTCCTCGATCGACGACACGCTCAGGTCCACGTGCAGTTGCTGCGGAACCGGGCCGTCGGGCCACGTCGGCGGCGTCAACCGGTCGACGTGCTGGAAGGCCAGCCGGGGAGCGCCGTCGGGGGTGCGCAGCACCAGCCAGTCCTGCCCCCGCTCGTCGGGCTCACCCGCCTCGGGCGGCTCGTCTCCGGGACCGTAGACCAGACCGAGCAGTGAGCGGTAGAACTCCGCGAGTCCCCTGATGTCGGTGCTGTCGAGCACCACCTGATGCATTTTCAGCGATCCCTGGTCGGACACGTGATCACCTCCGGCAGCTAGTGTGCCCGGTGAGCGGGTTCAAAACGGGGTGGCGCCGCCGGATGTCCGGTGGGAGCGGGACTCAGACCGCGGTCGGCGGGTAGGCGGCGCCTATGGACAAGGCGCACCTGCTCGTGATCACGCCGGGTTTACGTGCTTACCGCGAATATCTCCTGCAGTCGATCAGCCGCCAGTACCGGGTTCACCTGGTCTTGACGCAGTTGCCCACGTGGGAGCGCGAGTACGTGGACGACTGCACGGTGGTGGCCGATCTCGCGGACACCGAGGAGTTGGTGCGGGCGGCGGTGCGCGCGGGGGAGAGGCATCCCCTCGAGGGTGTGATCTGCTGGGACGAGACCTACATCGTTCAGACCGCACGGGTCGCGGCGGCGCTCGGGCTGCCCGGGGATCCGGAGGTCATCGAGCGCTGCCGGGACAAGTACCGCACGCGTGAGGCGCTCGACGCCGGCCGGGTGCCGCAGCCTCGGTACCACGTGGTGTCCGGCAGGGACGAGGCGGTGGCGGCGGCGGACGACATCGGCTACCCGGTCATCCTCAAGCCCAGGGCGCTGGCCGGCAGCTTCGGTGTGGTGAAGGCCGACAGCCCCGCCCAGTTGCGTACGTTGATCGAGTTCACCCACGCCAGTGGCGCGCTGGCCCCGGAGTTGCCGACCCACGCGAGCAACATCCTGGTGGAGGAGTTCGCGCGGGGCCCCGAGATCAGTGTCGACTGCGTGGTGCACCGCGGTGCGGTGACGCCGGTGTGCCTCGCCCGCAAGGACCTCGGCTTCGCACCGTACTTCGAGGAGACCGGGCATGTCGTCGATCCCGCCGACCCCTTGTGGTCCGACCGCGCCCTGATGGATGCCGTCACCCGCACGCACACCGCGCTGGGCTTCACCGACGGCGTGACGCACACCGAGATCAGACTGACCTCCGACGGCCCGAGGATCATCGAGGTCAACGCGCGCATCGGCGGCGGGATGATCCCGTTCCTCAACCTGCTCGGCGGCGGTGCGGACCTGGGCCTGGCCGCAGCGGCGGTGGCCTGTGGACGGCCGCCCCGGCTCGCCACCTCCGCGCGCCGCCGGGTCTGCGCGATCCGGTTCTTCTACCCGGAGCGCGACGACAGCGTCATCGAGGAGGTGAGGTTCGAGGAGGCCGGACTGCCTCCGCAGATCGTGCGCTGCGGGCCGCTGGCCGGGAAGGGCGAGGTCAAGTCCCCGCCGCCGCGCGGGCTGATGGACGGCCGGGTCGCCTACGCGATCGCTAGGGACGGGGACGCCGACGCATGCCGTGCGGCGCTGGAGAAGGCGCGGGAAGCACTGCGCGTGCGGGTGGCGCCGGAGGCGGCGTCGGCGCGTACCGCCTGAGCGCTCACGTACGTGCCGACGCGCGCTCCCCGGGCTCACCCGGCTGTCCGGACTTGTCGGGCAGGAGGCTCTGCAGGGTGCGTACGGTGCGCAGCGGGGACAGCACCAGGAACAGACTGGTGCTCAGCAGCCCCAGGGTGCCGATGAGCAGGGCGGCGCGCAGGCCGAACTGGCTGCCGAGCCAGCCCCCCAGCAGCGAGCCGACGGGCTTGACGCCCAGAGCCACGAACAGGTAGGCCGCGTTGGTACGGCCCAACAGGTGTTCGGGGGTAACGGCCTGACGGATCGTCATGGTGTGGACGTTGCAGGCGGTGATGCCGAATCCCTGGATGAAGAACGCGATCGCGAACAGCGGCGCCGCCCACGCACCCCGGTACGCGGCGGGCAGCAGCAGGGGAGCGAGGTCGCCGATGACCGCCGCCACGACCAGCGTGGAACCCAGCCCCACCCGGCGGGCGAGACGATCGGTGAAGGCCGCCCCCAGCAGCGCGCCCACCGCACCGATCGACATCATCAGGCCCAGGGTGCCGGGGCTCATGTCCAGCTCCCGGACGGCGAACAGGGCCAGGATGGTGAGGACGATCTGCCAGCAGATGTTGTAGCTGGCGGCCTCACCGAGGGTGGCGCGCAGATAAGGGTTGGAGAAGGTGAAGCGGAATCCCTGCCCCACCTGGGAGCGCAGCGGCGCCGGGTCGGCCGGGACGGGCTTCTCCCGGCGGCGCACGGCACCGACGCCCAGCGCCGACGCGAGGTAGGAGACCGCGTCCACCACCAGAGCGAACGGCGCGCCGACGACCTGTACCAGGGCTCCGCCGAGTCCCGGACCGCCGATCTCGGCGACCGACTCACTTGCGGTGAGGCGGGAGTTGGCCCCGGTGAGATGTTCGGGGGGGACGATCGCCGGGAGGTAGGAGCGGTAGGCGATGGTGAAGAACACGCGTGCCGTGCCGGCGACACAGGCCATCGCCAGCAGCCAGCCGAAGGTCAGCCGGTCGAGGGCGGCCAGGACCGGGATGACGCCGATGGAGACCGCCTGCCCGAGGCTGGACAGGATCAGCACGCCCCGCCGCTGCCAGCGGTCGACCAGCAGCCCGGCGGGCAGTCCGAGGACCAGGTAGGGCGCGAAGGTCAGCGCGCCGAGCAGGCCGAGTTGCCCTGGCGTGGCGTCCAGCGTCAGCACCGCTGTCAGCGGCATGGCGAGCTGGTAGACCTGTGTGCCGATCAGCGACGCGGTCTCGCCCGCCCAGACGAACCGGAAGTCCCTGCGCCACCCCTTGACCACGATGCTCCCTGTCGTAGACGTGCATGAACGTCGGCCCACGCACCCCGGGCCCTGACCGGGCCGGAGGCCGCGGGTGAGTCTCAGTGCCCCGGATCGACGTCGTAAAAACCGAAGCCGTCCAGATAGCACACGGTGGCGAAGTCTCGAAGCAGTACGGAGCGATCCGGGTGGATCAGGCCCACCACGACCGGTTCGCCCTCGTCGTCGACGGTCCGTTCCAGCCGCTCCCCGGGTTTGAAGCGCAGGGTCACCCCGCGGCAGCTCTCCAGCTCCTCGATCAGCCCGACGTGCGGGTAGCCCCGCAGCACTCCCTCGACAGGCGAGGCGAAGAAGGCCATCGCGCCGTGGTTGTCCAGGGCGTACGGGTCACGGTGCTCGTTCAGGAACCCGTCGGGGTCGGCGTACGCCTGGACGGTCCGGTCGATCTGAGACTCCCCGGTCAGCAGCACCGCGTACCGGGCGACGTCGGCTCCGCACAGTCGCGCGCCCGCTTCGACCAGGCGCGGTCCCGCGCCGGTGAGCATGACTTCCAGGTGGACGGGGCCGAACTTGATGCCCAGGGCGTCGAGCACGGCACAGGAGTAGTCGGCGAGTGTGTGCCAGTCGGCGTCGCCGGGCGGTACCGAGGTCATGCCGTTGATCCGGTCCCGTACGCCGTTGACGGTGATCTTCTGATAGCGCCAGACATCGGTGATGCGGTGGCGTCCCCGGCAGCTGACGGTGTTGACCACGAACTCGACGCCCCGCAGGTACTCCTGGGCCACCACACCCTCGTTGGGCACGTCGAAGACGCTGTCGCGGGACATGATGCGGTGGTAGGCGGCGACCGACTCCGGCGGGGTGTCGCAGAAGGCCACACCGTCGTTGCGGGCGCTGCGCACCGGTTTGACGACGATGCGTCCACCGGACTCCTCGTGCCATGCCGCCAGTTGGCCGGCGTCCTCCACGCGGAGCTGCCGGGTCGTGGGCAGGCCCGCCGCGCGCACCGCCTCGATCTGGACGAATTTGTCGCGGCGGGCCTCACTGAGCGCGGTGCCGTTGCCCGGCAGCCCCAAGGCCTCGTTGAGCCGGTCGGTGAATTCCACGCCCAGCTCGCTGCCCACGACGACTGCTTCGGGCCGCACGGCCGCCAGGCGCTTGACCATGTGGTCCATGTCGCCGTCGTGCACGATGTTGTCGGTGTACCCGGTCAGATCCGCGGGCCCGTAGGAGGGCGGGACCTCGGGAGTGGACTGCACGCGGACGCAGTCGATGCCGGCTTCGCGGAACGCGCTGCCCACCTTGTTGACCGCGCCGTAGGGATCGACAAGGGCGATGGTGCGCCGCTTACCCATACTGGTCTGTCTCCAGTTCGTAGAAGCCGTAGCCGTCGAGGTAGCAGATGGTCTGGAAGTCCTTCTCCACCGTCGCGGCGTCGTCATGCGCCAGTCCGATCGTGAGCGGTTCGGAGCTGTCGTCGACCGTGCGGCGCAGTGACTGACCGGGAGTGACCCGCAGCGTCATGCCCTGGTAGCTGTCCAGTTGCTCGATCTGCTCCAGGAGCGGGTAGGCCTTGAGGCGGCCTTCGACGGGGGAGGCGAGGAAGGCCATGGCCGCGTGGGCGTCGTACCGGTAGGGGCTGTCCAGGTCGGCGAGGAACGCGGCGCCGTCCACATAGGCCTGGACCGTGCGGTCGATCTGCGACTCACCGGTCGCGAGGACGGCGTAGCGGGCGACGTCCGCACCGCAGAGCCTGGCCCCCACCTCCACGAGCCGTGGCCCGTCCGCGGTCAGGATGATCTCCAGATGGGCGGGTCCGTGACGGATGCCGAGCGCGTCGAGCACGGCGAAGGCGTAGTGGCGCAGGCGCGGCCAGCGCGGGTCGGCCGGCGGCAGGGAGATGACGCCGTTGATCCGGTCCCGCACGCCGTTGACGTCGATCTTGGTGTAGCGCCAGGTGTCGGTGACGCGGTGACGGCCCTGCCCGCTCACGGTGTTGACCACGAACTCGGTGCCGGCGAGATACTCCTGGGCGACCACTCCTTCATTGCGGTGACCGAAGTCGTTGATCGCCGAGCGGATGCGGTGGTAGGCGGCGACCGACTCGCGCGGGGTGTCGCACATGGTCACACCGTCGTTGCGGGCGCTGCGGATCGGCTTGAGCACGACGCGTCCACCGAGATCCGCGTGCCACGCCGCCAGTTGATCGGCTTGCTGCACCCGTAGCTGGCGCGCTGTGGGCAGGCCCGCGGACGCCACGGTGGCGACCTGGGCGTCCTTGGTGCGGCGGGCGTAACTGAGCGCGGTTCCGTTACCGGGCAGGCCGGCCGCCTCGCACAGGGCGTCGGCCAGCTCGACGCCCTGCTCGGCTCCCGCGATCACGGCGAGCGGCCGGTGCGCCTCGAGCGCCTCGGCGGTCGCGTCCACGTCGCCGATGTGGACGATGTTGGCGATGTACAGGCCGAGGTCGAGTTCGCTGCGATAGTGACCGGGGACGTCGACGGTGCTCTGCACCCGGACGCAGTCGTACCCGGCAGCGTCGAAGGCCTTGGCGAGTCTGGCAGCCGATCCGAAGCCGTCCACGACGGCGACGCTGCCGCGGTTCACAGACCGTCCCCGGCGACGGTGTGCAGCGCGGTGGTGAGGCGGTCGGTCAGCTCGCCCGCCTCGTCGGTGCTCAGCACCAACGGCGGCATCAGCACCAGGGTGTTGTTGGTGCTGGTCAGCAGCAGGCCGGCGGCCTTGCAGGCCTGCCTGACGCGGGCCATCTCGGCCGCCCCGAGCCGCGTGCCGTCCTGGCGCAACTCGACGCCGATCATGAGTCCTTCACCGCGTACGTCGTGGATGAGTGGGACGGCCGCTGCCCGCTCCCGCAACCGCTGCCGGATCGACTCGCCGGTCGTGCGGACCAGGGCCAGGAGCGTTCCGTCGGCCAGTTCGTCCAGTACGGCCGAGGCCGCCGCCATCCCGACGGGGTGCCCGTCGGCGGTGCAGCCGTGCGGGAAGACGTACTCGGGACGGGAGATGGCCTCGTCGAAGAGGGCGTCGGAGCACACCAGGGCCGCCAGGGGGAAGTATCCGGAGGTGATGCCCTTGCCGAGGATCAGCATGTCGGGCAGTACCTGCCGGGCGGCCATCACCGACAGCGCGCCGGTGCGGCCGAAACCGGTCGTGACCTCGTCGGCGATGAGGTGGATGCCGTGCCGGTCGCACAGCTCCCGGATCTGCCGCAGCATCCCGTCCGGGGCGGCGAGGACGTCGGTGCCCATGATCGGTTCCACGATGATCGCGGTGATGCTCTGCGGGCCGTGGCGCTCCACGGCCTTGGTGAGCGCCTCCATGTTCCAGGGCTTGACGTGGTGCACCTCGGGGACGAGCGGGGTCTGCAGGGCGTGCATCTGCCGTTCTCCGGTCAGCGCGCTCGCGACACCGCCGGTGCCGTGGTAGCCGTTGGTGAAGGCGATGACCTTGACGCGGCCCGTCTCACCGCGGACCTTGCGTACGAACCGCGACAGCAGAACCGACGCGGTCGTCATCTGCGACCCGGTGCTGCCGAAGCGGACGTGGTTGAGCGGGTCGGGCAGCGCCCCGACCAGGCGGCGGGCGTACGCCAGCGCGGCTTCGGCGGGTTCTTCGTAGCGGATGGTCTGGGCGACCGGCAGCCGGCGCAGCTGCTCGGTCATGGCCTCCACGAGCCGCTCGGAGCTGTAGCCGAGGGTGGTGTTCCACATCGCGGCGCGCGCGTCCAGGAACCAGCTGCCCGTCTGGTCCTGCACCCAGCAGCCCTTGCCGCGGGTGACGGCACTGCCGTCGATGCCACCGTCGTCGATGGCCTCCGGGGTGATCGCGTTGTACCAGAGGGCGTCGTGATCGTTCCTCAGCATGCCAGCGTCTCCAGCCTCTTGCGGTCGAGCTTGCCGTTGTCGTTGAGGGGGAAGCGCTCCACGCGCAGGAACCGCCCCGGCACCATGTAGGCGGGGAGCTTCTGGGCCACCCAGCCGGCCAGTTCCCGCGGGGGCACGGCCGCACCGACGTACATGGCCTTCAGGTCGGTGCCGTCGAAGACGACGGCGGCGTCCTCCACCTCGGGGTGGC
The DNA here is from genome assembly GCF_044764825.1 of Streptomyces sp. NPDC093598. NCBI lineage: Bacteria > Bacillati > Actinomycetota > Actinomycetes > Kitasatosporales > Streptomycetaceae > Streptomyces > Streptomyces sp. NPDC093598. Next base: position 266,125 of record NZ_JBIWIV010000005.1, read on the forward strand.
TGCCCACGGCCGCCTCCACTTCTCCCAGTTCCACTCGGTAGCCGTGCACCTGGACCTGCGCGTCCAGGCGGCCCAGGTGGGTCAGGACGCCGTCCTCGTCCACCACGCGGTCACCCGTGCGGTACCAGAGCCTCGCAGGAGGAGCGTCGCTGCCGCCGTGGACGGAGGCGGGCGCGCCCGGTTTCCAGTCGAGGAAGCGGCCCGCGTTGTTGTCCGGGTCCAGGTAGCCGGCGAATCGCTGGGAACCGCGTACGCACAGTTCGCCCTCGCGGGCGCTGTGCCCCTCGTCGTCGACGACGATGTGCTCCAGGTGCGGCAGGCAGTGGCCGATCGGTACGGAGGCGTTGCGGGTCCGTGGCCAGTCGGCGGGGTCCGCGGGCAGGCGGTAGGCGGTGCAGGTGACCGTCAGTTCGGTCGGGCCGTAGAGGTTCTCGATGGTGGCGCCGGGCGCGGACCGGTGCCATGCGGCCGCCTGCTTGAGGGTGAGCTGTTCCCCGGCGAAGAGCCCCCACCGCAGATCCGGCAGGGAGTCGGCCGGCAGCCGGCGCATCCGGGCGGCGAGGGAGATCACCGAGGGCACGGAGAACCAGTGGCTGAGTCGCTGCCGACGGGCGAAGGCGGCCGGGTCGGCCAGTTCCTCCCGCTGCGGCACGACCAGGGTGGCGCCGCCGGCCCAGGTGACGAACATGTCGAACACGGACGGGTCGAAGGTGAGGTCGAAGGTCTGGCTCAGCCGGCGGCCCGGGCCGACGTCGTAACGGGCCACCTGATGGGCGACGTAGGGCAGGACATTGCGGTGTGCGATGGGCAGTCCCTTGGGCACGCCCGTCGAGCCGGAGGTGAACAGGATGTAGGCGGGGCCGTCCCCTGCGTCCGCCCCGCCGGCGTCGACGACCGGCGCTGCCGGGCCGTCCACGGCAGTGCCGTCGGCGTCGGCCAGGGTGAGCGGTACCGTCGCCCCGGCCAGTGATTCCCGCAGCGCCGTGTCCGCGAGGATCGTGCACAGACCGGCCCGGGTGGCGATCGTGGCGTTGCGCTGCGGCGGGAAGATCGGATTGAGCGGTACGACGGTCGCGCCGCGGCGCAGGATGGCGAGGTAACCGGCGTACGCCAGGGGAGTGCGCGAGGCGAGCAGCCCGACCCGCGCGCCCGGGGGCACGGCGCCCAGGTGGGCGGCCAGCCGGTCGGCGGCCTGGGACAGCTGCCGGTAGGTGAAGGTGGTGCCGCCCGTGCACAGGGCGGGAAGGTCGGCGTGGCGGCGGGCGCTCTCGGCGAACAGGCTGTGCAGCGTGTCAGACATGGCGGACCTCCCGGTCCATCAGCACCAGCACGCCGTCGGCCGCGTGCAGGCGGTCGTTGCTGTAGTTCAGGGGTGCGGACCGCAGGTCGCGCAGGGTCCGCTCCAGAGCGGTCGGGGAGTCGCGCAGATAGCCGTGGCGCATGCCCAGCAGTTCCACCAGTTCGTCGGCCGCGGCCGGGCACAGCTCGGAGGCGGTCAGCTTCACGGCGTTGATCAGCAGTTGCACCGGTGTGGCGGTCGCGTCCTCGGCCGACGCCAGTACGGTGACGGTGTGGTCGATCAGGGCGTGCACCGTGTCGAGCCGCTGGCGCACACGGGACAGGCGGCCCAGCAACAGCGGGGAGTTCAGGTCGTGGCGGCGCCGGTCCGCCCGCAGAAGCGTCACGGTGCGCCCCAGTGCCCCGTCCGCGGCGCCCAGCCAGCACGCGGCCCAGCCCAGGTGGGCCGTCGGCGCGAAGGTGCGCACGGCGATGTCCCTGAACGTACCGTGCTCGCCGATGACGTGGCCGGTGGGGATGTCTCCGGCCAGGTGCAGGGGCGCACTGTGGGTGGCGCGCATGCCCATCGGGTTCCAGTCGCCCCGCACGGTGATCGTGAGCTGGTCCCGTTCGGCGTACACGAGGGACATCTGGGAGGGTGAGGTGGCGCCGGGGGCGACGGCGGTGATCAGGAAGCCGTCGGCGTACTGGCCGCCGGTGACCACGGGAGCGAAGCGGTCGAGGTGTGCCGTGCCGCCGTCGGCGGTGAGCGCCGTTCCCGAGGAGAGCAGGTGTCCGCCGGTGGTGGCCTCGGTGGTCACGGACGCCAGGTACAGCTCGCCGCGGACGATGCGGGGCAGCAGCGTGGCGCGCAGGGCGCCGCCGTGGCGGACGATCGCCGCCACCTGCTGGCAGTGCATGGTGAAGATCATGCCGACGGACATGCAGGTGCGGGACAGCCGGTTGCTGACCGCGACCAGGTCGGCCAGGTCGCCGCCCGGCCCCCCGTCCTCGGCGGGCACCATCAGGCCCAGCAGCCCGGTGCGCCGCATCGCCTCCAGCGCCTCGTGCGGGAAGCGGGCCTCGCGGTCGCAGTCGGCGGCGTGCTGTGCCGCCACGGTTTCGACCTCGGTGACCGCCCGGTCGAGGTCGGCCGGCGCCCACCCGGCGCGCCGGGCTTCGGTGACGGTCATGCGGGTATCCCGCTTCCCGTGACGGTCCGCTCGAACAGGGCGACCAGCGTGTCCAGCCGGGTCAGGTTGTCCGGGGTGAGCTCGCCGGGCTCCACCTCCGTCTCGAGTTCCTCCTCGATGCGTTCCACGATCTCCACGATCCGGAAGGAGCTGAAGGTGGGCAGGTCGGTCAGGGTGGCGACGGTGCGCAGTTCGGCCGGGGCGACGTCGAGGACCTCGGCGGTGATCCGCGTGACGACCGCGCGGATGTCGGGTGTGTCCATGGGTTCTCCCGATTACGGTCAGGCGCCGAGTTTGGCGAGGCCTTCTTCGACGCGGGTGAGGGCGTCGGCGACGTGCGGCAGGGTGAGCGGGTCGGCTGCCGCGAGGGCGGCCTCCTGCTCCTCGTCCGTGTCGCCGTAGAGCATGCTGGTGGCGGCCTTGAAGCGCAGGGCCCGCGGTTCGTCGCCGAGGAGGTGTCCCGCCAGGACGGCAAGGCCCTGATCGTCCAGCAGGTGACGGGCCAGGGACTGCGCGTCGTCCACTCCGCGCGACCGCAGCCGCTGCCGCAGCGGTTCGAAGTCCGGGTAGACGTAGAAGGCGCCGGTGGGAGGGCGGCACAGCGCGCCGGCCGCGACCGCGGCGGCGTGCACGGCCCGGGCGACCGCGCCGTGCAGCCGGGCGCTGGCCGCCAGCCGCGCCCTGATCTCCGGCGGATCCGCGAAGGCGTACACCGCCACCTGCTGCATGGGACCGGACAGCGTGGACCACATGTCACTGGCGACGGCGATCAGTTCCTCGCGCAGCCGTCCCCCGGCCCCGCCCGGCGGTACCCGAAGCGCCCCGATCCGCCATCCGCCCACGGCCAGCGACTTCGACAGCCCCGTGGTCACCACCGTGCGGTGCGGAACCACCTCGGCAGGGCTGAGAAACGCCGCGTCCGGCCGGTGCATCACATCGCGGTAGATCTCGTCCGAGACGATCATCAGGTTCTCGGCTTCCGCGATCGCGCAGATCTGCCGGACGAGGTCCGCGCCGGCCAGCGTGCCGGTGGGGTTGTCGGGAAGGGTGAGCACGACGATGCGCGGGTCGCCGCCTTCGCGGCGGGCCTTGGCGACGGTCGCTGCCAGGGCGGCCGGTTCGGGAACGCCTCCGCACGACTCCGGGATCGGCACGCTGTGGACCCGCTTGCCCGCCATGCGGGCCTGCGGAGCGTAGGAGTTCCAGCACGGCCGGGGGAGCAGCACGTCACCGGGCAGCACCATGTTCAGGGCCATGAGCAGCGGTTTGCTGCCCGGTCCGAGCATGACGTGCTCCGGTTCGGTGGGCAGACCGCGGCGGCTGAAGTAGCCGCTGACCGAGGCGAGTGCGTCGGGAGCGCCGGCGACCGGGCCGTAGGCGTTGCGCCGGGCGCCCTCACGCAGTTGTTCCGTCAGCGGGGCGAAGGCCGGCAGCCGGGACTCGCCGAAGCCGAGGTGGACGATCGAACGGCCCTCGGCGCGCAGCCTGGCGACACGCTCGTTGAGCGCCAGGTTCGGTGACATCGGCGTCGTCATGGCCGCAGTGCCTCCCGGATGTCCTGCGGTGCGTCGTCGGCCAGTTCGAGGTCGCTCAGCCAGCTGGCGGTCGTGCTGTAGTGGGCGCGGAAGGGGCGCCCGACCAGTGCGGGGTTGCGGGCCTGCGCCATGCGCAGTTGGAAGGAGCGGCCGCCGGAGTGGTTCTCCACCCCGTCGACGACCACCTTGCCGGGAGTGGTGGACATGACCGGCCCGCGGACCGTGCGGGCGAGGCCGGGCAGGGTGCGGTAGGCCGCGTGGAAGATCTCCACGGCCCGGGCGAGCGGCACCTTGAAGTAGTCGTACGGGCCGGTGTCCCGCTCGACGAACATGTAGTACGGCACGGCGCCGGCGGCCAGTTCGGCCTTCCACATCTGTGCCCAGGTGTCGGCGTCGTCGTTGACGTGCGCGACCATCGGCGCCTGGCAGTAGACCACCGCGCCGGTGGAGCGGATCCTGCGCAGCGCCTCGGTCACCACCGCGGAGCGCAGTTCGCGGGGGTGGGTGAAGTGGGCCATGACCGCGACCTGCTTGCCCGCGGCCGCGACCCGCTCGAACAGGCGGAGCAGCGCGTCGGAGTCGGCGTCGCTGACGAAGCGCTGCGGCCAGTACGCCAGCGACTTGGTGCCGATGCGGATGGTGTTGACGCTCTCGATGCCCAGCAGCGGTTCGAGGTGGCCGCTCAGCCGTTCGGTGCTCATCACCATCGGGTCGCCGCCGGTGACCAGTACGTCGCTGACCTCCGGGTGGGCGCGCAGGTAGCCGCTGAGAAGGTCGGGGCCCGGGGCGGCGAAGCGCAGGGAGGGGTCGCCCACGAATTGTGCCCATCGGAAGCAGTACGTGCAGAAGGCATGGCAGGACTGCCCCTGGGTGGGGAAGTACAGGACCGTTTCCCGGTACTTGTGCTGCAGGCCAGGCAGCCGTTCCCCCTCGTGGACCGGCACGTTGTACTCGCGCTGCCCCGAGGGATGGGGGTTGAGGCCGGCGCGGATGCGGGCGACCTCCGCGCGTATCTCGCGCGAGGGCGCGCCGGAGCGTACCAGCGCCTCCAGGGCGCGTTCGTCCCGCTCCGGCAGCATGCCGCGCTGGGGGAAGACCAACCGGAACATCGGGTCCTCCTGCGGCCTGCTCCAGTCGATGAGTTCGTTCAGCACGTACTCGTTGACCCGGAACGGGAGGACGTGGGCCAGCAGGGCGATACCCGCTCGGAGGTCGGGATCGAGGCCGTAACGCCGGGCGATGTCGTCGATCTGCCGCGGGCCGAACGCCCGAAAGCGGGTGCCGGCGACCGGTTGGTCGACCATCAAAGTCATACGAGTTCCTTCGGATGGGCTCGACGGAATGCTGTGTGATGACAGATCCACCACCGTCGGTGGTCATGGCGTCGACCGCCGACTACCCGTGGCTTATCAATTGATTCAGTGCACACGTGCAGACCGCCAAGAATTCCTTATCCCGCTATGCAGAAACCTCATTACGCCCCTTGAACTGGTGTTATAGCGCTTCTTGAGGCGGTGATAAGCGTTTCCGATGCGCCGCGGGGATGTTTCGTTTGCAGTCCGGTAGAGGTGGAAACCGCTGACTGTCGATATCAATGAGTGCGGAAGGAAGATCGTTGATGAGCGATGTCCCGTGTCGCGGACCGGTGTCGTGAAAAGCGCTGAGAAAACCCGTCCGGTGCTCATGCCCCTGGGCCGGCCCAGGCCCGGCAGGTGCAGTGTCCTCATCCACCCGGCGGGCGGCGGTCTCGGCGCTTACACGGGGGTGGGGTTCGCACTGCGCCGGACCGGCCCGGTGTTCGGGATCCGCGGCTACGGCCTGGCCGCGGACGAGACCCCCGACCGCACGGTCACCGCGATGACGGACCGGTACCAGCGGTTGCTGCGCGAACTCCCCGAACCCCCGGACCTGTTGTTCGGCTGGTCGCTGGGGGGCGTCCTGGCCTGGGAGTTGGCGGCGCGGATGCGGGCCGAAGGCCACCGCCCGCACGTCGTCATGGTCGACAGTCCCTCGGCCGGCATCGACCGGGACCCCGCCAGCGAGCGCCGGTGGCGCGAACGCGTCCGCGCGTCCCTCACCGAGGAGGGCGGAATCGACGCCGACCTCGTCGCCCGCACGGCCGAGGCACACCTGGACGCGGTCGTCTCCTACCGGGTGACGGGCCACCATGACTGCCCCACCCTCCTGATGCCCTGCGGGGACGAGGACAACGAGGCCCACCTGGCGTCATGGCACGCCGCGACGAGCGATCTGACCGTGCGCCCGCTGACCGGCACGCACTTCACCGCGTTCGACGGCGAGCGCCTGCCCGTCCTGCTCGGCCACCTCGACACCTTCCTGGCCCGGACGGGAGCACATCGTGACTGACGACCTGCCGGCGCGCGCCCGCGCGGCGTTCGACGCCGCACCCCCGGTCGGCGACGAGGCCTACGCCCGCTACTGCGGCGCGCTGGCCGAGCAGTTGACGGAGCACTGGCCACGGATCACAGCCGCCAACGCCACCGACGTCAAAGAGGCCGAACACGCGGGCATGCCACCCACCCTGGTGGACCGGCTGCGCCTGAACGACGGCCACCTCGACCGGATGGTGGCGCTGACCGCACAGGTCCGGCGCGAGCTGGACTCCGTGCGGGAGACGGAGGTGCCCGTGTCCGGCGCGGCCCGCACGGTGCACCGCGTCCCCCGGCCGCTGGGTGTCGTCATGATGGTGTACGAGGCCCGGCCGACCGTGACCGTCGACGGAGCGCTGCTCCCGGTGGTCGTCGGCAACGCCGTTCTGCTGCGCGGCGGCAAGGAGACCGCCGTCACCAACGCCGCGCTCGAGCAAGCCGTGCACGCCGCCCTCCACCAGGCGGGACTGCCCTCCGACCTGGTCACCGTCCTGGACGATCCGCACCGCCGGCTGCTGCGCGCCCTGCTGAAGCGACCCGACCAGGTGGACGTGCTCATCCCGCGGGGCAGCCCGGCGCTCGTCGACTACTGCCGCACCAGCGCCATTCCGCTGATCGCCGGCGGTGGTGGAGTCAACCACCTGTACGTGCACCGGAGTGCCGACCTCGATCTGGCGGCCCGGGCGACGCTGGACAGCAAGCTGCCCGAGCCGGCCGGTTGCACCTCGGTGGAGACCGTCCTGGTCGACCGTGCCGTCGCCGGCGCCTATCTCCAGGCGCTGGCCCACCGCCTCGAAGACCGTGCGGAAGCGCTGACCCTCCGCGTGGACGCGACCTTGGACCCGACCTCCGACGCGAGCGTGCAAGCGGCCGTGGACGTTTCGGCCGCGCCCGGCCTGCGCGTCGAGGCGCTGGGGCCGCACGATCTGGGGCGCGAGTTCCTCGACCCGGTCATCGCCGTCGTGGGCGTCGACGGTGTGACGGCCGCCCTGGCCCACGTCCGCCGGTACGGCTCGGGCCACACGGAGGGCCTCATCGCCCAGGATCCGCAGGTCATCGATGCCTTCCGCCGCCGGGTCGACGCTTCGATGGTGGTCGTCAACGGCTCACTGCGCCTGCACGACGGCCCCACCCTGGGTCTGGGCTCCGAAATCGCCATCGCCACCGGACGCCTGCACGTGCGCGGCCCGGTGACGCTCGCCGCACTCGTCACCCACAGCTACGTCACCGACGCCGCGGGAGCGCTGCGCGGCTGACAGCGCCCTCCCCCTTCCACCCGGAAAGGCAGACCATGCCCCCCGAACTGTCACTGGACAGGACCGCCGTAGCCACCGTCGTCAAGAAGGTGGTCGTCGCAGAGTCGCGGCTGTCCCTTCCCCCCGAGAGCATCCCCGACGAGGAACCCCTCGTCGGGCCCCTGCTGCAGGTGAACTCCCTCGGTTTCGTCGGGATGCTCGTGCGCATCGAGGACGAACTCGACGTGACCCTTCCCGACGACCTGTTCGTGGGGCGGAGCTTTCGCACCGTCGCGGACCTCATCGACGTCGTGACCGCCGCGGAGGTGAGGCCGTGACCACCCACGTCCCGACCCGGTGGCGCAGTGTCCTCCCGCACCTGACCGAGCCGCTGCCCCCGGACCGTACACCGTCCCGTGCCGCCGGCGACGACGGCGAAATCAAGATCAACATACCGGCCGAGCTCATCCGGCACAGCGTCTCCCCGCGCGAGTACTGGGACATCCCCGCCCCGGTCGTCGAACGCTACCGGCAGTACCGCCCGACCCCGTTGTGGCGTGCCCGCGGATTCGAGGAGGCCGTGGGCGCCCGGGTGCCGATCTACGTGAAGAACGAGGGCGTCAACATATCGGGAAGCCACAAGCTCAACACGGCCCTCGCGCAGGCCTACTACTACCAGAAGGCCGGAGTGAAGGAGCTGGTCACCGGCACCGGCGCCGGCCAGTGGGGCACCGCGATGGCGGCCGCGTGCGCCCTGTTCGGTCTGCGGTGCCGGGTCTTCATGGTCGAATCCAGCCTGCGGCGCAAGCCCTACCGGGGCGTGTTGATGCGGATGCTCGGCGCGGAGGTGCACGCCAGCCCCAGCGGCATGACCAAGGTGTCGGCCAAGGAGGACCTCGCGGCCGGCAACAGTCTCTCGCTGGCCATCGGAGAGGCCGTCGAGTACGCCGCCGAGCACGACCAGGTCGCCTTCTGCATCGGCAGCGGGGAGACCTACAGCATCCTGCACCAGTCGGTGATCGGCCTGGAGGCGGCCGAGCAACTCGCCGAGCTCGACGCCCCCATCGGCAGTGTCGTCGGCTGCGTCGGCGCCGGATCGAACTTCGGCGGGATCGCGCTGCCGTTCCACGCCGCCGCCCGGGCCGCCGGGACGGACGGCCCCCGCCTGGTCGCCGCCGAGTCGAGCAGCACACCCAAACTGACCCGGGGGGTCTACGCCTACGACAAGACCGATGCCACCGGCAGCGGCCCGCTGGAAGCCATGTACACCATCGGCAGCGACTACCAGATCCCCGACGCGCACACCGCCGGGCTGCGCTTCCACGGCGCCGCCAAGCTCGTCTCGGCGATGCGGCACAGCGGCGACATCGACGCCGTCGCGGTCAGTCAGGCCGACGCGCTCGACGCCGGGCGGCTGCTGGCCCGGCACGAGAGTGTGCTGCCGGCCCCCGAGTCCGGGCACGCCCTGGCCGCCGCCGCGCGGATCGCCGCGTCCCCCGAGGCCTCCGGCGGAGTCCTGGTGTGCGTCAGCGGGCACGGCTACCTCGACCTGGCCGCGTACGAGCACTTCCTCGACGGCGGTGTGGAGGACCAGTCGCCCCCCGACGAGGCGCTCGCCCGGGCCGTGGCGGGGCTGGCGCCGGTGGAGCCCCGCGCATGACCGCCCCGGCCACCGACGTCCGCACCGGCCTGCTGGACTGCATCCAGGTCAACCTGGCCCTGCTCGCCGACCGATGGGGCGAGCCCCTGCGCCACCTCTCGCTCGGCGCGCACCTGCGCTTCCGGCCGCGCCCCGGCCCCGACGGCCTCCCCACCGTCGACCCGCCCCCCGAGACCCACCTCCAGGAGGCCCGCGCACTCATCGGACTGGTGCCGCGCGACGTCCACCACGACCTGGACCCGGAGGCCCTGCGCGCCCTGACCCGGCGGGCACCGGTCGTCTACGCCGTGGGGGACACCCACGACATGCCCTGGCTGCCCTACGCCGGCCGAGCTCGCATGGAACACAGCTTCCTGGTCGGCGACGACGCGGACGAGGCGGTCGTGGAGGACGCCTACGACAACGAGACGGCATGGGGACCGGCCCGCCCCGGCCGCTGGCGGATGCCCTGGAACCGTCTGCCCACGGCGCTCCTTGCCGTGGAGTTCACGGCGTCGACCGACTACCGGGCACCCCGGCCGACGGTCGGGATCGACGATCCCGGCCCCTACATCGAGGCGTACGCGGCGCACCCGGACCGGCTCACCGCTCTGCGCCGCCTCACCGCGGAGACCTGGCTGATGACCCGGGCACGCCACCTGCACGCGGCCTACCGGGAGCACCTCGGCGAGAGCCTGACCGTCCAGGACCACCTGCGCCGCTGGGACCAGCTCACCGCCACCGCCTTCATCGCCCTGCGCCGCGTGCAGCGCGGCCGGCCCGCCCCGGACTCCCTGCTGCCCGACCTGGCCTCGGCTCTCCACGCCGACCGCGAGGTCTTCGCGGTCCGGGACGAAGAAGTCCAGCCACCCGAACCGAGCTGACGGAGAACCCAGTGAACGAGACCTTCACCCACCTGCTCGCGCCCTTCCTGCCCTACCTCAAGGACCAGCCGCTCACCGAGGACAGCCGTCTGCACGATCTCGGCCTCAACTCCATGAAGGCCATCGACCTGCTGTTCACCATCGAGGACGAGCTCGGCGTCTCCCTGCCCGACGAGGACCTCAACGACGCCACCTTCGCCACAGCGGGCAGCCTGTGGAACGCGGTGCAACGAGCCGCAGCCGGAGACAACAGGACGGCGGCATGAGCACACTCACCCTGCCGGAGCCGGTGGACACCCACGCCCGCCGGCTCCTCGACACCCTGCCCAGCAGCCCCGGCGGAGCCGAACTCTGGCGTGCGCTCGGGGCCGAGAACCTCCTCTCGCGCGTCTATCGCGACCATGACCCACGGCACGGTATCGATCCCGCAGCCCTCGGCGCCCTGCTGAGCGAACTCGACCGGCGCTGTTCCCTCGGCTCGACGCTCGCCGTGACCGTACCGCTGGCCACCTGTCTGCCCCTGATGGCCTCCTCCACCGGATTGGCTTCCTCGGTCCTGGAAGCAGCGCTGGGAGGCCGGTGTGTAGTGGCGCTCGCCGCCACCGACGAGAGTGCCGGATGCGACCTGGCCTCGCTCGGCACGGAGATCACCTTCGACGACGACGGGCTGTACCTCCACGGGACCAAGCGGTGGATCACCAACGCCACCACCTGCGATGCCGCCCTCGTCCTCGCTAGGCACCGGCCCGGCCCCCACTTCACCAACTTCACCTGGGTGCTCGTGCCGACCGACGCCCCCGGCGTCAGCGCGGAGCCCGCTGACACGCAGCTGTTCGAGGGGTCCGGCACCGGCCACCTCACCTTCGACCGGGTGCGCGTCGGACACGACCACGTCGTGGGCGGCAAGGGGCGCGGGATGAGCGCCTTCGCGGCCCACATCGCCACCGAGCGGCTGGCCGGCGCGCTGTGGGCCGTCGCCCTGTGCGAGCGGACGTTGCGGGACACCGCACGCCACCTGCGCGAGCGCCGCCGCGGCGACGGCACCCTGTGGCAGCACGAGGGCATCCGCCAGCGCTACGCATCCGCACTGCTGCGCGCCCGCCAGCACCGCGCCCTGACCGAGAACCTCACCCAAGCGGTCGCCGCGCGGCGGGACTCCGCGGCGGCCGCCACGCTCAAGGCCAGCGCCGCCCTCACGGTCGAGGAGGTCCTGGACGTCTGCGCCCACCTCGAGGGCGCGCACGGCTTCCGCACCGGCGGACCGCAAGCCCTGCGCGCCCAGGCGGCCCTGTTCGGCATCGGCGGCGGCACGACCGAGGTGGTCCTGTCCATCATGGCCGACGCGGCTCCCGAAACCCTGGCGGAGCCCGGGTCATGAAAGTCCGTGAGATCGGCCCCGGAGTGTGGGCGGCCGTGAGCAGCGCCTGCGCCGGGCCCCTCACACCCGCGGACCGCGCCGCCGCCCGTGGCGCACCGCCCTGGCGAGCCCGCCAACTGCTGGGCGGCCGCGCCCTGCTGAGGGCCCTGCTCACCCGGGTCGCCCCGCAGGCCGCCGACGCCACCCTGATCGCCGACGGCAACGGCAAACCGGCCCTCGACCGGTGGCCCGGCGTGGGCATCAGCATCTCCCACGACGAGACCTACACGGCGGTGAGCGTCGCGAGCGGACGCCGCGTCGGAATCGACATCCAGGTTCCCCCGCGCCAGGTCGCCCCCTCGTTGCTGCGCCGATGCGCCGCCCGCTACGCCGACCGGCTCGACCGCCTGCCGCCCTCCGTGCGGAGCACCGTCTTCACGGAGATCTGGACGGTCCAGGAGGCCTGTGTGAAGACCACCGGCTCCGGCATCGGCGGACGCCCGTGGCGCATCGACGTGCCCCCGGACACCGATGCCGGCAGCTGGCGCGGCCTGCGCTGGCACAAGGTACGCGACCTCGCCGACGTACCCGTGGCCTGCGCCTGGGAGGAGCACTGATGGCACCCGCGCTGTCCTGCTACACGACCGCTCTGGTGAAGCATCTCGGAGGCACGGCCGCCGACCGGCTCGCGGAGGCGGTGCACCTGTGGGTCCGCACCGACGACCCGAACAAAGCCCTGGCGTTCTCCCATCACGACCGCATCGACGACGGCGCCCTGGCCTACCGCCACTGCGACGGCTGGGAAGAGACCCGTGACGCCCTCGCGGACCAGCTCGCCCGGGACGGGTCGGTCATCGTGGCCGGCAACGCCCTCCACCTGCCCTGGTCGCCCCACCACGGTGTGCGGGCCGTGCCCCACTGGTTCCTGCTGCGGGCCCGCCGCGAGCAGCACTGGCGGGTCGTCGACCCCTTCCACGCGCTGATGCCCGGCGGGGAGCAGCGCCCCCATGACGGCTGGCTCGACGACGACTCCCTGCGCAAGGCGATGACCCCCCTGGAACGGCTCGACCCGCCGGTGCTCAACAGGGACGTGCACGCTCTGGGCACCGCCACCGACGTCGGCGCCCTCGACCACTACCGGTGGCTGCGGACCGGCGAGCCTTCCCCGCCCGCCTGGTCCGGGACCTGGCTGCGCGACCCCGTCGAGGTGCTCACCTGTCTACGGGATCGTTTCGTCGCGGACGAAGACGTCCTGGAGCAGCACACCGACGACCTGTGGGCAGCGGCCCGGCACCACATCCACCGCCAGGCCGCCCACCCCGCCCCCGCGCTGGCGGACGCCTGGGCCCGCCTCCCGAAGGCCCTGCGGTTCGCCGCGGACTCCGCCCGGCGCGGCCGTCGCCGCACCGGAGTGGTCTCCCAGGCGTTCGACTCGCTCATCGAACTCACGACCAGGACTGAGGTGCGCCATGCTCGGCCTTGAGCCGGCCATCGATGAAAGCCTGTTCCGCGCGACCATGACGAGCCTCGCCAAGTGTGTGGCCGTCACCACCGCGCTCGGCCCGGACGGCCCGGTGGGATGCACCACGACCTCGCTCATGTCGCTCTCCGTCGATCCGCCCAGTGTGCTGCTGGCCTTCCGGTGCGGCAGCCGCACCCTGGAGAGCCTCCTCGCAGCGGGCCGCTTCGCCGTCAACGTACTGGCGCACGAGCAGGAGCAACTGGTCCGTCGCTTCGCCACCGGCGCCCCGGCCGACCGGTTCCGGGACACCGCCCACACACTGCCGCACGGTGTACCGGTTCTCGACGGTGCGGCCGTGGCGATGACGTGCGACGTGGCGCGGTCCTTCGCGGCCGTCGACCACGTGCTGGTCGTCGGAACCGTGCGCCACCTGCGGTCCTCGCCCGCCGAGCCCCTGGTGCTCGTCGGCGGACAACCGCACACCGTCGCCCCCGCCCTGCCCGTTGTGGCCACCGCCGACGATCCGTGCTGACCTGGAGACCCCATGCCCGCAACACCTGTCATCCACCGGCCCGACGAACGCCTCGACGAGTTCCTTCTCGCGGCGGCCGCCGTGCACCCCGACCGTCCGGCGGTCGTGGAGTACGTCGACGGCACCGCCCGCATCACGACCTACCGCGAACTGCGGGCGACCGCGGACCGCTACGCCGCGGACCTGGACCGGTACGGCCTCGACATCGGGGACCGCGTGATGATCGTCTCCGACACCTCCGCGCAGGCGATCGCGCTCGTCCTGGCCTGCTCCTCACGCGGCCTGCCGTTCGTGCCCGTCAGCCCGGAGACGCCGGCCGAGCGGCGCGCGACGATCGCGGGCCTGGCCGAACCGGCCCTGTGCCTCACGGCCGGACCCGACGCCGACAGCGCGACCGGCTGGGGCCGGTTCGGATCCGACGGAATCGAGGTCCCCCTGCCGCCGGAACCGCGCACACGGCACCGCACCACGGTGACACCCACCGACACGGCCTACATCATCTTCACCTCGGGGACGACGGGCCGCCCCAAAGGCGTGGTGATGAGCCACCGAGCCGTTGTCTCGTTCTACCGCGGCATGCTCGACGAGCACTTGGTGGAGGTCGGTGACCGGGTCGCCTCGACCTCCCCGCTGCAATTCGACTTCTCGTTGCTGGACATCGGCCTGGCCCTGGGCAGCGGCGCCGCGGTGGTACCGGTCCCGCGGGCCCTGCTGCGCTGGCCGACCCGGTTCCTCAAGGTGCTGCGCACCACCCGCGCCACCCAGGTCAACGGTGTTCCGTCCATCTGGCGACAGCCGCTCCGCCACCTTCCCGACCAGATCGCCGCACTGACGGATCTGCGGGGCGTCCTGTTCTGCGGTGAGGACTTCCCTCTGCAGGAACTGCGCCACCTGCAGCAACTGCGCCCCCAGGCGCGACTGGTCAACTGCTACGGCGCGACCGAGTCCATGGCCGCCAGCTTCGCCGACGTGCCCAACCCGCTGCCCGAAGACGTCACACACCTGTCGATCGGAAACGGCCACCGCGGCACCGACATCCTGCTCCTCGGCCCCGACGGCCGACCTGTGACGGAATCCGGCGACGTGGGGGAGATGTACCTGCGCAGCCCGGCCCTGATGTCCGGGTACTGGGGTGACCCCGAGGCCACGGCCACCACGGTGGTACCCGACCCGCTCGATCCCAGGTCCGGGCAGAAGGTGCTGCGCACCGGAGACCTCGCCTACCGGGCGGACGACGGCGGTCTGCGCTTCTGCGGACGGGTGGACTCCCAGGTGCAGATCCGGGGCAACCGAGTGGAACTGGCCGAGGTGCAGCGACGTCTTCTGGAGCACCCCGGGGTGGCGGAGGCCGCCGCCGTGGTCGTGGAATCCTCGCGTGAGGAACCCGAGTTGGCCGCCTTCGTGGTGTTGACCGACGATGCGCCGCCGGTGGACGAGAGCGCCCTCCTGAGGTTCTGCCTTCAGTCGATGCCCGCCTACATGGCTCCGAGCTTGACGCGGATCACCGATGCACTGCCGGTCAATCACCACGGCAAGGTCGACCGGCGGCAACTGCTGGCGGCCCTGCACCGCGACCCGGCTTGACCGCGCACCGATCCAGTCCCGGGCACGCGGGGGTCGTCGGACCCGCCGCGTGCCCGCCTAGGGGGTGTCCGCAAAGTCGCGTCGTTCGCCCGGAGGGCGGGCCCCGCGGCGTTCGGTGCGTGCTCTCGGCGTGCCGGGCGGGCACCCGCGTACTGGTTGTACTCGGGTGTTCGCCCGGTGCGGCGAGAGTGCGTGCCGGGCGTCGCGGGGCAGGCGGGACTTTGCGGACACCCCCTAGGCACCGCGGCGCGGCCGGCCCGAAGTGGCCGGCACCGGCATCAACTCTCACTTATCACTTTGGCCGCGGCCTTCAGCACCGCTTCCAGAGCCGGCCGGGAAACATTGCTGTGCCGCCACAGCGCCTGCGTGTAAGTGCGGGTCACAGGCTGCCAGTTCAGCTTCCGCAGGCGCCCGTTCGTGATGTCCTCCGCGACGGAGATCTCGGGAAGCAGAGCGGCGCCGATCCCGTTCTCCGCCATGTGTTTGACGGCCTCCACCGAGTTCAGAGAGAGCATCCGGCGTGACCCTGTCGACAATGCCGCGTCAGGCAGGAGGTCACCGCAATAGCGCCCGTCGACGTCGGCACAGACGAGGACGGAGTCGAAGTCGAACGGTTCCTCCTCACTGTCTCGCCGCGACCCGGTGTCGCGTAGAGGCGCCGCCACCAGGGCCAGGGGCTCCGGACACAGTTCGCGGTGATCCAGATCCCCGTGAGGCGTGCCGTCTCCTATCGTGAAGGCGCAGTCGAGCAGTCCGTTGCACAGGTGGGCTGCGGCCTCTTGAGGAGTGGACAGGCGGAGCGAGAAGTCGATCTGCGGATAGCGCAGATGTATGTATTCGATCAGCGGCAGCAGCCGCTGATTGATCAGACTCTCCGGGGCTCCCACGGTGACGCGCCCGCTCGGCTGGCCCGGCGAGTCGACGAGCCGGTGGATCTCGCTGCTGAGACGCACGATCTCACGTGCGTACGAGAGGAGTGTGCGCCCCGCGCTGGTCGGGCGCACGCCGCCCGGAAGCCGTTCGAGCAGAGTTGATCCCAATGCCCGTTCGAGTGCCTTGATCCGATTGGTCACCGTGGGCTGCGAGACATGCAGGACGGTCGCCGCTCTCGTGAAGCTTCCGGTGTCGACCGCACCGAGAAATGCCTGTAATTGTCGCGTATCCAAAAGATCCCCCGTTTGCCTCGGAAATGCTGCCCCTGCGAAGAGGGGTGAGTTTCCGCAGCATTCGAATCTTAGGCGCTCACGCATCACCATCGGTCGATCAAACGCTAACAGCCCATCATCTCGCGCTCAATGAGTTTGCCACGATTGGAGGTGGGTAATGACCACGTCGACGCCGTCTACACTCCATGCTTTTACTCATTCTTTCGGTACATCACCGCTGCCGAAGAGCGAGAAGTCACCCTCGCGAACGGGTCGTTCGCCCCGGAACACAGTGAGGGCCAGCACGCGTGGCGTCCTTGCCCCCGCATCATCGCTTATCGGTGGGATGACGTGAGGTGCTTCTTCGACCCGGACGTGACGGGAGCGTTGGGCGGAGACCGTACCGGCTCGCCCGCTGGATACCGAGTGCTTCGATGTCGAGACCGACCGGTCGTCCTGCTCTTCCTCGAACTTGGCGTGATAACGCGTGGAGTTCGTGCGCGGTCCGGGCCGCACTCACCACGCGTCTACGCCTGGCGGCCTTGGCGCGGATCCAGACGTAGGGCCTGACGGCCGGGCCGACTGTGCGCCGGGCGGTTTCCTCGGCACTCCGGCGGGTCCTGCGTTCGTCGGCCTTTCGCATGTCGCGTTCCCAACTCGGAGCGGCCCCCTTGGCATCGCGGGCGGCCCGCCGCACCTCGGTGGGCGCGGCCTGCAAGATCTCCCGACGGGCGCGCCTCGCGGCCTCTACTGCCCTGTCCCGGGTGGCGCGGTGCTCGGCTTCCAGAATGTCGTTCCATCCGGTATCGCTTACGCCTTGAGCCAAGTGACCCAGGTCGGCATGGCCTTGCGCATCATGGCCATCGCCTTCACCGACTCCCTGAGTGTCTGAGCGAAGCCGGCCTGGTACTCCGGACTCCCGCCCCGGTGGCCGCAGGCCATCCACAGCTGCCAAGCCGCCGCTCCCACGCGTCCGGCGAACATACCGGTGAACGCCGACTCATCGACCGCCCCGACTGCCCCTCCCGCAGCGACATACCCGGAGAGGCAGGCTTCGACGATACGGCGCTCGGGCACTTCCAACCGGCGGCCGAAGCCGGCGAGATGGAAAGCGGTGAAGACCAGCTCCCACCACGGGTCCTGCGCCCCAGCGGCATCGAAGTCCAACAGCACCGGTCCACCGGAGCCGGTCAGAATGTTCTGGTGCCGGATGTCGCGATGCATGACCAACTTGCATCGCCACAGCTCCTGCTGATCTTCGACCATGGCCTCGGCCTGCTCCACCGACAGCTTGAGGATGCGGACATGCTCGGCACTGAGGACCTCGAGGCGTTCGGCCTGAGCGAACCACTCCTCCCACTCTCCCTGGGAGTACGACCGGTAGTCGCCATCGACGGTCGGGTCGGCTGGAATCGCGCACCGTGCAAGGTCAGCCACGAGCCCGCCGGCCCATGCCGCCAACGGTTCGGACGCCGGCGCGGTCGGATGCGCGCCCTCGACGAAGCGCACCGCACGGGCGTAGAAACCGTCCCCGATCGGCCGCCACAGACCCGCTTCTCCCAGAGTCGTCGATTGCGGCTCGGGCATCGTGACACCGATCTCCCACGCGGCGGCTTCAAGCGCCCCTGCCTGGGCAGCCATGGGCAGCCAGAAGTCACCCCAGGGCTTGGCAATCTTCACCACCCATGAGCCGGAGTCAGTAACGGCCTTCCACACCGGGCTCTGCTCGTCATCCTTGAGCAGCAGCGGGGCATCCAGCAACTGCCCCAACCCGAGCCGGTTGGCAGCCTGTGCCAGGTTCATAGCCAGTCAGTCAACCCGCCCGCCACCCCAGCGGCAACCGAATTGGTCGCCGAGCGGAATTCACAGTGGAGTCGCGCGTTCCCGATGGAACCGAGGGACTCTTCATGCGGGCGAAAGTGTGCTCGACGCGGGCGTGGACCTTGCGGTGGGAGGCGTCGTGTTCCTCCTTCCAGGAGGGCAGCCGCCGGACTCCTCCCAGGCCCGGCAGTCGTTGTGGTTGCCGGGCAGCGGCTTGCCGACGGCGACGACCAGGCGGGTGTCGGCGTCGATGACGACCTGGTGGTTGGTGGAGTAGCGGTAGTTCTTGCTGCAGGCGGCCACGGCCCGGTCACGAGTGGGCACCAGCGTGCCGTCCACGACGAGCACAGTGTCCTTGCGGAACCGCCGCCGGGGTTGAAGGGCGAGAGCCGGTCCGAGGTGGTCGACGATCCGATCGGCCGCCGACTTCGAGACGCCGAACAGCGGGGCGAGCTGGCGCAGCGCGAGGTTGGTGCGCAAGTACGCGGCCACCAGCAGCACCCGATCCTCCAGCGGCAGCGACCACGGCCGGCCCTTACGGACCGGATCAGCTCCCTGAAGCTGAGTGTGTGGTCAGTGGGTGAGTACGTAGCAGGTGGCGTGGGCGGCGCCGTGTTCGTTCCAGTCCCATTTGTCGGTGGGCCAGGTGAACCAGTGGGTGTCGCGTTCGGCGGATTCCGTGCGCCAGGCGGCGGGGGAGTTCGGGACGGCTCGGTCGCAGGCGGTTTCGGCTTGGCGGCGGGCTTTGCCGGCGCCGGGGTAGGTGGTGGTGAGTTCGGGTTGAGCCAGGATGCGGGCGCCGTGCTTGGTCTTGCACGGGCGGCTTACGACCAGGCGGTTGGAGCTGGTGCCGGTGTGCGGGTCGAAGCAGGCGCCCGGTTGCAGTTCGTCGATCTCCCGGACTGTGTCCCGCGCGGCGAGTTGCCGGGCGGGGGACGGCAGCTTCGGGGCGGGTGCGCCGTGTCGGCTGATGGTCAGCTCGGCCCGGATCCCTTTCAGGTTCCGTAGCGAACCCCACTCCCGTGCTTTGAGGGCGCCCAGATCGGCCGAGGCGCGGGTGAGGCGTCCCTCGCCGTCGGCGCGGAGCGCGAGGTCGACGGGCAAGGGCGCGGCGGCCTCGTCGGTACCGCGGTGCAACATCTCCCGCAGGTCCTTGGGGAACAGGGCGAGGGCCGCGGGAGCGGGGGTGCGGATCGTGTATGTCCGGCCGGTTTGCGCCGGAGCGGACTTCGTCACCCGCCCTCCGGACGCCAGCAGCTCCAGCAGCGTCCCGCCGAACGGGACCTGAGTCCCGGCCAGGGACTCGACGTTGCGGTTGCCGTCGAGGGTGAAGTCGTTCGGGGCATGGCGGATCCAGTATGGCGCGGCGCCTGGCCGCACCAGCACGTCCGTCCCGTCGACGGCCACGCCCAGCTTCGACGGCTGGGGGGACGGGGCGGGGGAGGGGCCCAGCAGCGCCTCCCGCTCCGCCGTGGTGACGCGCTTGGTGAAGGTCCAGGACCGGGTGCCAACGGCGTGCCCCGCCTTCGGGGCCATTCGGCCCTCGCTCCTCAGAACCGCTTCCCCGGTGCCGAGTTCGAAGGTCATGGTCTGCCGGAACGCGAAACCGTCCGTCGCCAGGGTCGCTTCGAGGGCCTTGGCGGGCTGCTGGGCCTTGGGGGCAGAGAAAACGGGGTGCGGCGGGTTTGCCGGTTCGCCGGCGAAGCACCCCGCGACAGCCAGGGCGACCGCGGCTGTGGCGACGCCGAAACGGGCAGGGGCGAGGGAGGGAGGACGGGATATCACGACGGTACGACAGCGGCACCCGCCCTACGGTTGCACGGCGGGCGATAACGGAACCGCAACGCCGCCGGGAGGCCGTCGGACCCGCACCCGCCCCCTCGGACCCCTCCGGTCGTGCGCCCCCGCTCACGCCAGGGTGAGCACCACCAGCGATCCCGTCGCCGCCGTCTTTGCGAGGGGGCAGTACGGCGGCGCGCTCCTTCTCGACGGTGGCCGGGCCGATGACGGGCCAGTCTTCCCGGCGTGGCGAGTCGGATTGAGTCCTTGGCCTCGTCGTCTATCCGTTGCGACTGTAGGGATCAGTGTGCGACGTCCTCCCATCGGGCCTGACTGGGACGGGTCTGGCACCTGCCAGATGCCATAGCCGGACCGTGTCTTCTGCCCCGCGGCCCGACTCCCACACGGTGGTCTTACCGCGTGCGCCTCGCGTGCGGCTGTTCCGGCATCACCGGCGTGGGAGACATCCGGCGCTGTCGCGGCTGGCGCACCGTCAGGAGCCGGGTCAGGCTGGGCTCTTGACCGTCGCGGCCCCGGTCCTGCTGCGGATCGGGGCCCTCGCCACGCTCGGCGTCCCTGAGTCACGGACGGCGCCGCGCCCTCGTCACACCATCGGCACAGGTGTCGTCGTCCCGCAGTCCGAGACGCCGTCCAGCCACGCCGGCCCCTTGATGTAGATGTTGCTCACCCACGCCCGGTAGTCCGGCAGGTACGACCACACGTCGTTGTCGTAGCCCTCGGCGCTGACCATCTCCGCGTGGATCTGGCACTGCACCCGGATGGTGGTGGAGTACGGGAAGGCGTACACGCGCTCCGCGCCGAGCGAGGGCTTGGCCTTCGTCCACACATCGGTGCCCCAGGTCTGGTGGATGTGGCCGGTGACCTGGCCGGTGTTGACGCGGACGGCTCCGAAGTAGCCGTTCATACGGACGTCACTGACCATGAGCCGGGTGCCCGACTCCTTCGCCTCGACCATCTTGCCCGCGCCCAGGTAGATGGCGATGTGGTGCAGGTCCTTGGACGTGCCCCAGGCGAGCAGGTCGCCCGGCAAAAGCGGGGCGAGGCCCTGCGCGGCGGTGAAACGGGCCGCCGCGCGGTGCGTGTAGTACTGCTGGCTGGCGATGCCGTTGAGGATGTCGGAGCCCGTCGCCTTGGCGTAGGCGTGCCGGACCAGGCCGGAGCAGTCGAAACCGAGCCGCTCGGGGTCGTGCGCGCTGTCCGGGTCGGTCGGGTCGACCTGCCCGTAGGTGGCGCCCGGCCGGGAGCCGTGGCCGCCGCCCCACGTGTACCAGGTGCCGGCCGCCACCTCGGCGCAGGCGGCGGCGATCGCCCGCTCGGCTGCCGGGGAAGCCCCGGGCGCGAGGGCGCCGCACGGAGCGGCGGCCGCCCGTGGCGCGGACGCCGGGCCGGGCGCGGCGGCGGCGGACACCGGCGCCCAGAACATCAGGGCCATGAAGACGATCAGTGTGCGAATGAGACCGGTCCGGCGGACCATGCCAGGACCCCCGTTTCCTGTAGGCGGTGAGGAAGTGGTCGCACAGCAGCCTGCTGGCCGCGCCCCGCGCCCGTCGACATCCCACCCGTCGACTCCCGCCGACGGGCAACGGGAAACACCTGGGAAACCCCCTCCGAGCAGGGACGCCGCCTCAGTCCCGGCCGTCGCAGGAAGCCCCGTCCGAGAGCGGGACCCCCGGCAGGAGTTCGGCGCGTTCGTCGGCGCCCAGGTCCGCGCGCAGCCGGCAGATCTCCGCCAGCCGCGCCCCGGGGTCGAGGTCCCACAGCCGTACGGTGCCGTCCGTGCTGCTGCTGGCGACCGTGCGCCCGTCGGGGGCGAAAGCCACGCTCCACACCGCGTTGGTGTGCCCGGTCAGCGTCGCCCACGGACGCCGTCCGGCCACGTCCCACAGGCGCACCGTACGGTCGTTGCCGCTGCTGGCGAGCGTACGGCCGTCCGGAGCGAAGGCGATGCCCCGGGTGGAGCCGGTGTGCCCGGTCAGGACGGCCTGCGCACGGCGCCGGCCCACGTCCCACAGCCGTATGGCGCCGTCGTTGCCGCTGCTGGCCAGGGTCCGCCCGTCCGGGGCGAAGGCGACGCTGCGGACCGCGCCGGTGTGGCCGTCCAGGGTGCCGAGCGGCCGGCGCGCGGACACGTCCCACAGCCGTACGGCCAGGTCGTCGCCGGCGCTCGCCAGGGTCCGGCCGTCGGGGCTGAAGGCGACGCCGTTGACGTAGTCCTGGTGGCCGGTCAGCGTCGCCCGCGGCCTGCGTTCGCCCACGTCCCACAGGCGCACCGTGCGGTCGGCGCCGGCCGAGGCCAGACTCCGGCCGTCGGGCGCGAAGGCGACGGAGAGCACCTGCCCGATGTGGCCGGTCAGCGTCCTCAGCGAGCTACGGGCGGCCACGTCCCACAGCCGGATCGTGCCGTCGGAGCCCGCCGACGCCAGGGTTCGCCCGTCGGGTGCGAAGGACACCGAGAAGACCGTCTCCGTGTGGCCCCGGAGCGTCGCCAGCAGCCGCCGCCCGCGCACCTCCCACAGGCGCACGGTGTGGTCGGTGTCGGCGGTGGCCAGCAGGGACCCGTCGGGGCTGTACCGGGCCTGCCACACCTCCGTGAACGGACGCGCCGTCAGCAGCGGGCCGCGCAGGTCCCACAGGACGACGGACCGATCGAACCCGGCGGTGGCCAGCAGGGCGCCGTCGGAGGTCACGGCCGCCCCCATGACGTAGTCGGTGTGACCGGCCAGCACGGCGGTCTGCCGGCCGCTGCGGACGTCCCACAGCCGGGTCGTGCCGTCGCCGACCGCGCCGATGACCGTGGCGCCGTCCGGCGTGTACGTCACGGCGTTGATGTCGTCACTGCTCCCGGACAGCGTCGTGCTGAGCCGGCCGCCGCGGACGTCCCACAGTCGTACCGTCCGGTCGATGCCGCCGGAGGCCACCTCGCGGCCGTCCGGGGAGAACGCGGCGCCCAGCACTTCGTCGGTGTGCCCTTTCAGCACGGTGAGCTGCCCCGCCCGGTCGGTGTCCCACAGCCGCACCGTCCGGTCGGTGCCGGCGGAGACCAGGGCCCGGCCGTCCCGGGCGTACCCCAGGGCGTTGACCGCTCCCTCGTGTCCGGTCAGGGTGGCGGTGATCCTCGGGGTGCGCGCGGTGTCCCACACCTCGATCACCCCGCGCGTGGTCGCGACGGCGAGCCTGCCCCCGCGGGGGTCGAACGCCAGCTTCCGGGCGCCGTCGGTGCCCTCACCGAGCACGGCCGTCCGCCGGGCCCCGGCGACATCCCACAGACTCACGGGACCGCGTGCCGACGTCGCCGCCAAGAGGCGGCCGTCGGGGCTGAAGGCGATCGAGCGGACCGGACCGCGCACCGCGAACGTGGCGGTCGTACGGCGGTCGTGTACCCGGCGCAGCGTCACCGTCCCGTCGGAACTGGCCGTCGCCAGGGACCGGTTGCCCGGCGCGAAGGCCACCGCGTTGACCGGGCCCCGGTGGCCGCCCAGCCGGCCGGAGAACGGCTGTGACTGTGTGCTCAGCAGCGCGCCGCGCGCCTCGGTGGTGGCGTGGGTCCGATAGGCCTCCCCGGCCAGCAGCATCGACGCCTCCGGCTGGCCCCCGGCGAGCGACGCGGACCGTACGGCGAGGGCCTGGGAGCGCGCGACGCGTTCCTGGTCGAGGGCGCTCTCGCGCTGCTGGTAGGCGAGAGCCCCGGCGGTCAGGGCGAGCCCCAGCAGCCCGACGAGGGTGGCCAGCATGGACTGCCGCAGCCGGACCTGGCGTCTGGACTGCCGCTCCAGCACCTCCCTCTCGGCCAGGCTCGCCCTGAGGAACGCCTCCTCGCCGGGACTGAGCCGGCTCCACCCGTCCAGCTCTTCGGCCCAGGAACGCACGGTGTTCAGCCGGGTGCCGCGGTACAGGGCGGACGGATCGCGGCCTTCGCGCTCCCACTCCGCGGCCGCGTGCGCCAGCTGCTGGTGGAGCAGCAGTCCGGCACGGTCGGCGTGGATCCAGTCGCGCAGCCGCGGCCAGGCGTGGAGGAGGGCCTCGTGGGTGATCGCGACGGTGTCGCTGTCCATCGTGATGAGCCGGGCCCGTACGAAGGCGTCGAGCGCGGCGGTCGCGCCGTCCGCGTCGGCGAGCTGCTCCATCAGCGCCGCCCGGCTCATCCGGCGGCGGGTCGCCCCGGCCCCGTCCGCGACGTACACCAGGCGGGACAGAACACGGCGGAGCGTCTTCTGCTCGGCCGGATACAGCCGGGCGAAGACGTTCTCCGCGGTGCGTGCGATCGCGCCCTGGATCCCGCCGGCCCGCTCGTACCCGGCGACGGTCAGCGCGGAGCCCTCACGCCGCTGCCAGGTGGCCAGCAGAGCGTGGGAGACGAGGGGGAGGGCACCCGAGGGCGTCTCGTCGGCTCCGGGGCGGATCCCCTCCGCGACGCCCGGGGAGGTGCCGGCCGGTCCGTCGCGCAGACCCGCGTCCCGCAGGAGCAGGGACACGAGACCCGGCTGGAGGGTCAGTCCGGCGAGTTCCGCCGGGCGCGTGATGGACTCCCGCAGCTCCGCCACGGACATCGGGGGCAGCACGAACAGCCCGTCGGTCAAGACCGGGGCCAGTTCGGGCAGTTCCAGACAGTTGCCGGTGAAGTCGGCCCGCATGCCGAGCACCACCACGGCGGGGCCGTGCCCGCCGCCCTCCGGCCGGGACGCCGCCAGCGCGCGGAGCACCCGGACGAAGGAGCGCCGCTCGTCCTCGTCCGCGCAGAGCGTGAAGAGTTCCTCGAACTGGTCGACGATCAGCACCGGCCGGCAGGGCGGGGGCCGGCGGTCCCCCGGAGCCGCAGACGGGGCGTCCGTCATGGTGCGTACGGCGTCCAGTACCGCGTCGGGGTTCCGCCGGGCTTCCTCGACGGTGACGCCGAGGTCCCCGCCCACCGCTTTCGCGGTACGCTCCAGCAGCTCGTCCAGGGGCCGCGACGTGGGCGTGAACGTCACCACCGGCCACCGGTCGGCGCCCGGCATCGGGAAGTCGCCGCGCCGCAGGGCGGGCACCAGTCCCGCGTTGAGCAGCGACGACTTGCCCGCGCCCGAGGGGGCGACCAGTAACAGCGGGCCGCTGCCCACCCGTTCGAAGACCCGTTCCACCAGGGCGGCCGTCGCGCGTTCCCGGCCGAAGAACCACTCCGCGTCCTGCGGGGTGAACGCCGACAGGCCGCGGTAGGGACCCGCCCCGTCGGTCTCGCGCCCGGTGAGCGCGGCCTCGGGGACGTCCCCGCCGTCGGAGGGCGGTCTCTCCTGGACGAGCCTGAGCAACTCCCCGCCCGCGCCGAGCACTTGGTCGCAGAGGCGGGCGACGTCGAGGGTCGCCCGCTTTGTCCCGGTCTCGATCTTGCTGAGGTAGCCCTTGCTGTAGTGCGTCTGCCGTGCCAGATCGGTCAGCGACAGGCCGCGTGCCTGTCGCAGTCGTCGCAGTTGTGCGGGGAAGGAGTGCGTGGTCAGCGCGTTCCGGTCCCGCCCGTTCCGGTGGTCGGTGTCATGCCCGTGCTGCGGGTCTCCCACGGTGTCCCCCATGGCAGTGCGTCCGTGAGACGGCGGATGCCCAGGCTACTGCGGGGGCGCTCAGGGCAGCCAAGCTTTCCCCGGTGTGGCGAAAACGCGAACGTCCGGAACCGTGGGGCGGTTCCGGACGTTCTGTGCAGCTCGCTGCGCCGGGTCAGGTGAGGAAGGCCCCGCAGGCGTTCCTGTTCACCCACCGGTGCGCGCTGATGGCGTTGTTCACCACGGTGCCGTCGGTGAACCGGTTGTCGGTCAGGTCGTCGGCGTACAGCTCACCCGGGGCGAGGCAGACGTGCCCGCCCGCGTAGTCGGGCTTGTCGTACAACGCCGCGTGGTCGACGCCGCCGGTGTAGGCGCGGTTCATCACGGACGAGGCCCTGTTGTCGGCGGCCGGGCCCCAGGTCCCGCTGTAGGGGACCGGCAGCAGGGAGCCTTGGCAGTCCGGCTCGTCCCAGGCGTACAGCCGCCCGTCGCGCGGGCCCCACTTGCCGGCGCAGCCCGGCCCGGCGACGGTGTTCTCCGCCGCCCGCGCGGTGGCCGGAACGGCGAGGCCGAGCGCGGCGAGCCCCAGCACGGCCGCCGTGACGGTGATCTTGCGCATGGTGTTCCCCCCTGGCTGTGAGGACGGGTCAGTGGAAGGGGGCGGGGCGGCCCGCGGGAGCGCGGGCCGCCCGTTCCTCACCGGTCCGCGGATCAGGTCAGGAAGGCCCCGCAGGCGCTCCTGGCCACCCAACGGTGCGAGGTGATGTTGTCGTTCACGATGACGCCGTTGGTGAACCGGTTGTCGGTCAGGTTGTCGGCGTACAGCTCGCCCGGCGCCAGACACGCGTGGCCGCCGCCGTGGTTGTCGTTCTCGTAGAAGGCGACGTGGTCCAGGCCGCCCGTGTAGCCGCGGTTCATGACGGAGGTGGCCTTGTCGTTGGCCGCGGCACCCCAGTTGCTGCTGTTGCCCGGTGTGGCGATCAGCAGGGTGCCCCCGCAGTCCAGGTCCTGCCAGGCGTACATGTTGCCGTTGCGCGGTCCCCACTTGCTGTTGCAGCCGGGGCCGGGAACGGCGCTCTCGGCCGCCTGCGCGGTGGCGGGTACGGCGAGGCCCAGGGCGGCGAGCCCCAGGACCGCTGCGGTGACGCTGATCTTGCGCATGCTGTTTCCCCTCGTTTCCTGTCACTGTCGGTGTGTTGCCGGTCGTGCGGAGGTGCGGGCGCGGGTACGCCGGGCCGGCGGCCCGGCGCACCGCGCCGGTGAGCGGTGTCCGCTCCGGAGCGCGGAGTGGTCAGTGGCGCTCCGGAACGATCCGCACCGCCCGGTCGTAGGCCTGCTGACCGAGGTGCCGGTAGGTGTCGATGTCCTTGCCGAACCGGTCACGCAGGCGGTCCAGGTAGTACGTCTCCCGGGCCGTGGCCACGGCCCGCAGGGAGGTCTGCCGGGCACAGGTGGCGTCCGCGACGGCGGTCCTCCGCTCGGCGGCGAAGGCCTCGTCCGAACGGGCCGGTCCCAGCCGGTCGGTGTTGACGCGCACGGCGTCGCGGGCGGCCTGGGGTTCCTGGTAGGGCTGTCCCGCCCGCTTCATGCACCGCGACCATGCCCGTACCGCGGAGCTGAGCTGACGATCTTTCATGAGGCGTTCGCCGTACAGGGCGTTGAGGCCCGTGACGACCTTGCCGGTGCGGAACCACGCGGCCGGATCGCCGTAGAGCCGGCGCTCGGCCTCTTCCATACAGCCGCCCAGACGCTTGCGGATCTCCCCGCCGCCGGGCAGGGTCACCGTGAGCACGCGGGCGTCCGCGCCGCCGTCCAGCGCGGCGTCGAAGGCCGCGCGCCGGCCGGCGGAGAGGCTCTGCCGGTAGGTGCCGACGGGGTTGCGCGCGTGGAGGGCCTGGCCCTTTGCCTCGATTCGGCCACCGTACCCGTGGGTGCGGGCCCACGCCACGTCGTCCTGCACGAAGCGCACCGGCCGGCTCTCGTCGAGCGTCAGACCGCGGTCCTCCCAGAAGGTGAAGCCACGGCGGTTCATGCACTGCTTGGTCAGACGCTGCTGCGCGTCGGCGACGCGCAGTTCCTGCTGCCAGGTCAGCGCCGCGGGACGCGAACGCGGGTTCTGCGCACGGCCGTCGTCGTCACCGCCACCGGCGCACCCGGTCGTGACGGCCGCGGTGGCCGCCACCGTCGCGCAGATCGACACCAGTACCCGTCGCATGGACTTCGCCCCCCTTCACCGCCACCGGCTGACGGATCCAGAGTTGCCCCGCCGCCGGCTTGGGGTCGACGGGTTTCCTGTTGCCCACCGGCCCGGTGACCGGGAAACCGGGGATGAGCAGGAGGGACGCGGGGGTGAAGGCAACGCGGGAGACGGGGGCCGGGAGAGGGGCTGGGGGTGCGGAGGGTGGGCGGAGAATGACCCGCCCCGGCCTCGCGCCCGCCGCACCGATGCCGCACGTGCTGGCGCCCGGCCGTCGCACACGCCTGCTTGCCCCGGCCGTCCGTGTGCCCCGCCCGTCCGTGTGCCCCGGACGGGCGGACGCTCCGTGGCCCGGGCCGGCTCTTGCCGGCGGTAGTGGCCCTGCAATGGGGGTCGATTCGCCGGCGCGCCGTGTCTTGCGCTGCTGGTGCACCCACCGCCCGAGCGGGAAGTTCGTGGTGACGCCGACTTCGACCTCAGACCAGCGACTCGGGCCGGTAGACCCGGGTGCGCAGGAACGCGGCGATGATCGGGGGGTGGAGAAGTGGAGCAGTGCGGACTCGGCAGCAGCGTCGGTGTCGTCGCGGCCGCCCGCACCTGAACGATGAGAGGGGTGGCGTGCCCTCCCGGCGCGCCGCCCCCACAGGTGGCCATGAAGATGACCGCAGGGCCGATTCGGAGAATCCCGAGAAAACGAGGAAGCAAGAAGATCATGAGAAAGCCGATGGCCGACATCGCCGAAACCGCCCTCCGGTCGGGGCACGCACCAACCGACCGCGCGGCGGCCCGCCCCTTGGCCATCCCCGCCGACACTGTCATCGTCGCTGACGTGTGGATCAGCGGCGACCTCGGGTTCGTCCTGCTCATGCACCGCAGGGACGACGGTCTCCTGGCCGAAGAGCTGTACTACTCCGTGCGGCGCACGGACAGTGTCTGGGAGCGCCCGGATCATCTCAGTGGGGGCATCGTCGGCACGGAGTTGGGCACTTCGGCCATGGTCGAGGACGCACTCGCCGGGGCTTCCGTGTCCGTCGTCGCCGAATCCGAGTCCCTTGTCCACACCGGGCGTGGCTCAGACGGTGACGAAGGAGAACTCGTACATACCTGGGAGCTTCTGGTGAGCGGTGACGCGGACCTCATCGAGATCGAGCGCTTCTCACCAGCTGCCCCCGGGACATCGGTGATCTTCAGACGAGACGTGCCAGGGTTCTTGATGCTCCTCGTTCTGTTGCCCGGTGAACGAGCGCGTGTTTCCGCTATGCGCAAAGAGAACTCATCGTTCACCCAGTTTGGCAACGTATTGGACCTGCACAACCCGGAGCAGTGACCCGCACTGACTCCGCCACCACGATCCACCCGTGGGACGGGACCCTGGCACAGAAGGCCGCCAGGCGGCATGCGAACAGCAGCCGAAGAAGCGAGCTCGAAGGAGATGGGCGGAGCAGGAGGTGGCTGGCCGGAGAAGCGCCCGAACGGTCGGTGCGCACGGCGGTGGCTCGCTGCCCACTTGCCCTGGACCGCATCGCGTGTCACTGCCACCTGGGGACCGTCGGAACGCCCCGCGGACATCGCCGAGTTGTCACGCCACGACGCATCCGTCGGTTCGATCAGGACGGCGGCTCGCCTTGTCCGTGTGTCTGCGGCCGGGACTGAACGAGGCCCCCCTCTGTCCGGGTTTCCGCCGGGCGTCGATGGCGCCGGACCCTCCACCCGGGGGCTTCGGCGCGGCGAACCGGCAGGCAGGTGTGGTGATCGCGACTCCCGCACCGGCGCGCGAGACAGCCGGGCTGGGCACGTACCCGCGCACGCGCGGGAGAAGTGCGCCCCGCGCGCTCCCTATGTACCCCCGGCGGGATTCGGCCGAAAGCCGTGTCGGGTCTCGGCCGCGTTTCCGCGGCGGCGGCAGCCGGCCACCGGGCTCCACGAAGAACGCCTCCCAGCGGTGGACGGTCCTCGAATCGGGTGTTCCGGTTCCTTGCAGCCGTGCTCGTGCGGCCACGCCGAACGATCTCTGTGCAGGTGAGGGGAGTTGCGGGCGGTGTGCGCCCACGGGGAATCGCAGGTTCTGTATGTGTGGTTGTTTAGCCATCAGTTCCCGGGGCACGCGTGCAGGGCCATCGTCGACGGGTTTGGTTCGGGCTGCCCGAGGCCCCTGAGATATGGCTTGCCGGTATGCCTCTCTGTTCAACTTGAGGGGGTTGCCGTCGGTTGACCCACCGTGAAGACTATCGCCGAGTTCGACCGGGTCGAAGGTGCTCGTCGTGCGTATGATCCAGCCCTGATCGGGGAGGATGCGCAGCCTTGCATGGAGTCGGAATGGCGGGCCCCACCCAAGGGCTCGCCATACATAAAGGCAAGCGGAAGTCGCCGCGCGGCAGTTGCGCGGTGCGTTCACTGGAGATGTGTGATGTCGGCTTGGTACGCACCACAAGTACTGCCGTTTGTCCAAGGGGGGGCATGGAGTCGATGTGGTCCGCGGTGCATGTGGTGAGGCGGGCGGCGGAACCGGGTGACGCACGGCAAAGGGCTGTTCGAATCGGCCGGAGCCGCGCCGGTTTCCGAGACGCTTGACGCGTCAATTCCAGCTGCCATCCGCTCCGAGGCGTCGGCCGCTTCGCTACCCGTGTAGAGCCGGTTGCCTGTCGTGAGAGCCCCAGGTCGCATGCGAGACCAGTCCGGGGCTGATTGCTCACCGTCGACCATCCCGCTTGTGGACGCGCTGTCCCCCGCGTTCCCCATGAAGGAGAAAAGGTGACCGGCAACCCATCGGTCCAGAAGAACTCGCCCTTTGACAGACTGGGCGAGCGATGGCAGTCCTTACGTGCGTGCGGTCCGGTCCATTACGACGAACGGCAGGGCGCGTGGCAGGTGGTGGACTACTCGTCGGTGGCCGGGATTCTCGCCGACCCGGCGACGTACTCCTCCGACTTCTCGTCCATCGCGCCCACCCAGGAGGACTTCGAGGTCTTCCGGCAGGGCAATTTCGTCGGTATGGACCCGCCGGAGCACCGCAAGCTCCGGACGCTTGTCAGTCAGGCATTCACTCCCCGTATGGTGAAGGGATTGGAGCCGCGTATCGAAACTGTGTGCGGTCGGTTGCTGGACGACGTCGCCGATTGCGACCGGTTCGATCTGGTCGACGCCCTCGCCTACCCGTTGCCCATCATCGTCATCGCCGAACTGCTCGGTATCCCGGCCGCGGACCACAAGCTTTTCCAGGAGTGGGCGGCCACCCTCTTCAGCGGTGACGAACTCGGCGAGTCGCCCAGCATGGCCGACCTGGAACGCGCCCTGAACGCCATCGCCCCGACCGTGCGGGAGATGAACGGCTACGTCCTGCACCACATCCGCAGGTGCCGGGCGCGGCCGGGAGACGATCTGACCAGCAAGCTGGTGGCTGCCGAGGTGGACGGTGTCCGCCTGGAGGACCAGGAGATCGTCGGTTTCGTCGCCCTGCTGCTGGTCGCCGGGCACATCACCACCACGGCCCTGCTGGGCAACGCTGTCGTCACCTTCGACCAGCACCCCGGCACGCTCCGCTCGTTGCGTGCCGACACCGGACGGCTGCCGGAGGCCATCGAGGAGGTGCTGCGCTGGCTGCCCCCCTTCGCGGAGCTCGGCCGGCGCACCACGCGCCCGGTGGTGATCGGGGATCAGCAGATCCCCGAGGGCACGATGGTGGTGGCCCATCTGGGCGCCGCCAACCGCGATCCCGCCCGTTTCGACGCACCGGACGTCTTCGACCCGGCCCGGAACCCCAATCCCCACCTGACCTTCGGTCACGGCATCCACTTCTGCTTCGGCGCCCCCCTGGCCCGACTGGAGGCGCGGATCGCGCTTCGGATGCTGCTGGAACGTTTCTCCAGCCTGGATGTCCCCGACTACGACGAGGTCACCTTCCAGAACCCGGCCGTCATCGTCGGCGTACGTCACCTGCCGGTCGAGGTCGCTGGGCGTTAGCACGCACCGACGCACACCCGCACCGACGCGCCGGGCCGAACCGCTCATCCCCATCGGCCCTCGTGTCACGTTCATGGAACGCAGCCATCGGGAGTCCCCTTCACATGCCGTACCCCACCGCCGCTTCAGTCGCCGCCTCACGACCGTCCCCGTTACGTCAGGCGTTGCAGCACAGTCTCGACACCCTCGCGCGAACCCACCGCGTGCCCGGCGCCCATCTGGCCGTCGACACGGGGACGGAGGTCGTCAGCGTGCACACCGGGACGGCCGACGCCGTCCGGGGCACCGCGTTCACGGCCGACACGGCCGTGCCGCTGGGGAGTGTCACCAAGACGTACACGGCCGCCACGGTCATGCTGCTGGTCGACGACGAGGACCTCGACCTCGACGAGGCCGTCGCGGACAACCTTCCGGAGTTCGAGGACATACCCAAGGTGACCGTGCGTCACCTTCTCTCCCACACGGCCGGTCTGCCCACCGGCCCCGACTCGGACACCGCGGCGGGCATGACAGCCTGCCGCTATCTGTCGACGGAGTGCACCGCCGAGAACGCGCTGTTCGCACCCGGGACGGACTTCTCCTACTCCAACGTCGGCTATGTGGCGGCGGGACGGCTGATCGAGGCCGTGACGGGCATGACCTGGCAGGAGGCCGTCCGCGTGCTGCTCCTGGAGCCGCTGGGCACCAGGCCCGCCTTCGTCGGCGCGAGTGCCCCAGGTCGCCCTACCGCCACCGGACACGCCCTCAACACCGCGACGGGCGCCATGCGGCCGGCCCGCCAGAACCTGGCCCCCGTCGAGGCCCCGGCGGGCGCCCTCCTGGCCGGCGCCCACGATCTGATCGCCCTGGGCAGAGCCCTGATCGGCCGGTCCGCCGTCGTCCCCCCCTCCGTCGCCACGCTGATGCGGCGCCCCGAGCCGGGAACCGAGGCCGGCGCCCTGGCGGACGCCTGGGGGCTGGGGGCCGCCCTCTACCAGCAGGACGGCCGCTGGTGGTGCGGCCACGACGGAAACGCCCAGGGCACCTCCTGCCACCTGCGTGCGGAGCCGCGCAGCGGTGTCGTGGTCGCCTTCACCGGCAACGCCGGTGGTGCCACCGCCCTGTGGCGGGACCTGGCCGACACCCTCACCCGGCTCACCGGCATGCGTGTGCCCACCACTCCCGCGGGCGCCGACCGGGGCGAGCCCGTCACCTTCCCCGAATGCGCCGGGACGTACCGCAACGGGACGACCGAGTACCGGATCAGCCTCGACCCGGCCGGCCGGCCCGCGCTGTCCATCGACGGTGACCTGCCGCTGCCGCTGATCTGCTACCCGGATCTGACCTGCGACCT
Source organism: Streptomyces sp. NPDC093598 (assembly GCF_044764825.1). Taxonomy (NCBI): domain Bacteria; kingdom Bacillati; phylum Actinomycetota; class Actinomycetes; order Kitasatosporales; family Streptomycetaceae; genus Streptomyces; species Streptomyces sp. NPDC093598. The sequence continues at coordinate 298,980 of NZ_JBIWIV010000005.1, forward strand.
GGTCGACCCGGTCACCGGCCGGAGGGAACCCGGCGGACGCTTCCACCGCGACCCCGTCGACGGAAGCGTCGACCGCGTGCAGATCTCCGGTCGCACGGCCCGCCGCGTCGGCACCGTCTGACCCACGAGCGTTCCCACAGCCCCACCCCAGCCGTCCCGGCGTGTCCGGACGCACCTCTCCCCGCACCGAAGAGCAGCCAGCGCGGGGGTTCCGGTGCGCCCGGGCGGCTCCCCGCGCCCGCGCGCCCCCGCATCGTCACCGTCTTCCGAGGACTCCCCATGACGGACCTGCACAACTCGCCCGACCCGATGTCCCCCTCCACCCGGGCGGACGACGTCACCGCAGCAGGAGGCGGGGCGGACACCGCGGTGCCCCACCGGTCGCTCGGCGAACTCTTCGAGGCCTGGGTGAGCCGTACGCCTCACGCGCCGGCGGTGACCGACGGCCGACGGACGTGGTCCTACCGGGAGCTGGCCGCACGGACCGGGCGGCTGGCCGCCGATCTCGTCCGACGCGGGGTCGGACCGGAGCGGACGGTCGCGCTGGTCCTGCCGCGGTCCCTCGAGCTGATCGCCGCCGAGCTGGCCGTGGCCCGGGCGGGTGCCGCCTTCCTGCCCGTGGACCCTCAGTACCCGGGCGAGCGGCGCGCGCTGATGCTGCGGGACGCGGCACCCGCCGTGGTCCTCGACGACCCGGACGGCGTACGCGCCGTCATGGAGGCAGCCGACGACGCCCCGAGACCGCGCCCACGGGTGGACGCCGACCACGCCGCGTACATCATCTACACCTCGGGCTCGACCGGAACGCCCAAGGGCGTGACCGTCACCCACCGAGGCATCTCCGCCTTCACCGCGGGCGCCGCCGAGCAGTACGCCGTGGGCCCGGGCGACCGGGTGCTGCAGTTCTCCTCGCCCAGCTTCGACGCTTCCGTGCTGGAACTGTTCATCTCCGTCCTGTCCGGCGCCACCCTCGTCGTCCCGCCGGACGGCCCCTGGCTGGGCGACGAGCTCGCCTCCGTGGTCAACGAGCACCGCATCACCCACGCGCTGATCCCGCCGGCCGCCCTCGCCACCCTGCCCGACCCGGCGCGGATCGGCGCGGGCCGCCTGCGCACGCTGATCGTGGGAGCCGAGGCCTGCCCGGCGGAACTCGTCGACCGCTGGGCGCCCGGCCGACGGATGATCAACTCGTACGGGCCCACCGAGACGACCATCGTGGCGTCCTGGACCGGACCGCTGGCCGCGGGCACCGGCACACCGGGCATCGGCGCCCCCCTTCCCGGCACTGAGGTGCACGTGCTGGACGCGGCCCTGCGGCCGGTGCCGCCCGGAGCCGACGGTGAACTGTTCGTCGGCGGCGGGGGAGTGGCCCGCGGCTACCTCAACCGGCCCGGCCTCACCGCCGGACGGTTCGTCGCCAGCCCCTTCGGTCCGCCCGGCGCCCGGCTCTACCGCACCGGCGACCGGGCACGCTGGAACACGCACGGCGAACTGGAGTACCTGGGCCGGCTCGACCGCCAGGTGAAACTGCGCGGCTTCCGTATCGAGCCCGGCGAGATCGAGGCGGCGCTGCGGGGCCTCACCGGTGTGCGCGACGCCGTGGCCGTGGTGCGCGAGGACGAACCCGGGCGGCGCCGGCTCGTCGGATACGTCACCTCCGCCGACCCTGAACAGCCCCTTGACACGGATGAGTTGAGGGAAAGCGTCGCCGCCGTCCTGCCACCGCACATGGTGCCGTCCGTCGTGGTCGTCCTCGACACCCTGCCGCTCACCCCGCAGCACAAGATCGACCTGGGTGCCCTGCCCGCGCCCGTCCGCGCGGCCGGCCGGGGGCACGTGGCGCCGCGCACCGCGCACGAGCGTGTGCTCGCCGACGTCTGGGCGGACGTCCTGGGGGTCGACGCGGTCGGCGTCGAGGACGACTTCTTCGACCTGGGCGGAGACTCGATCCTCGCCGCCCGCGCCCTGGCCCGCATCCGCGAGGAACTCGGCGCCCGCCTGTCCATCCGGGACGTTTTCACCGCGCGCACGGTCGCCTCCCTGGCCCGGCTGCTCGGCGCTCCCTTCGACGCGGTGGCCGAGGACCCGATCCCGGCCGTCCCGCGCGACCGGCCGCTCCCGCTCTCCAGCGCCCAGCGGCGCCTGTGGTACCTGAACGACCTCACCCCGGGCGGCACCGAGTACAACACCGGCTCGGCGCTGCGGCTGCGCGGCGACGTGGACACAGCGGCGCTGGCCCGCGCCCTCGACAAGCTGGCCGCCCGCCACGACAGTCTGCGCACCACCTTCGCCACGCAGGACGGACACGGCGTACAACACGTACACCCGCACGCCGACCTGCCCCTGCGTACGGCCGACGTGACGCACCTGCCCGCCGTCCGGCGCGAGGAGGCCGCCGAACGGCTGCTCACCGAGGAGCTGGAGCACCCCTTCGACCTGGCGGCCGGCCCGCTCACCAGGGCGCTGCTCGTCCGCCGCGGTGCCGACGATCATCTCCTGTTACTGGCCCAGCATCACATCGTCACCGACGGCTGGTCCGTGGGCATCCTCACCCGTGATCTGGCAGCGCTGTACCGGGCCGAGGTGTCCGGCACGGCGGACGGGCTGCCCGCACTCGGCGTGCAGTATCCGGACTTCGCGGTGTGGGAGCGTCGACAGGGCGGCGACGACAGGGAAGCGGAGGACCTCGCGTACTGGAAGCGGCATCTGACCGGCATGCCGCAACTGGAGCTGCCCACCGACCGGCCCCGGCCCGCGGTGCGCACCACGGCCGGCGCCGCGCACCGGCAGCACCTTCCGGCGGAGCTGGTCGCGCGGCTGCGGCACCTGGCGGCGGAGCGTGCCACGACCGTCTTCACCCTGTTCGCCGGGGCCGCGGCGGTGCTGTTCTCCCGGTTCTCCGGCCAGCGGGACGTCGCCTTCGGCACCGTCACCACGGGGCGGGAACGCCGCGAACTGGAGGACGTGGCCGGGTTCTTCGCCAACACCGTCGTGCTGCGCGGTGACGTGGACGACGCCGCGACCGTCGACCGGTTCGTGGAGAACATGCGGGCGACGGTACTGGACGCCTTCGCCCACGACGCGGTGCCGTTCGACCGGGTGGTGGAGGAGCTGGCCCCGCCCCGGGATCCCAGCCGGACCCCGCTGGTGCAGGTGCTCGTGGTGCAGCAGACCGCCCTGAGCGACCCGCCGCCGGTCGGCGGGGTGCGCATCGAGCAGCATCCGCTGCCCCGTCCGGCCGCCCGGTTCGACCTGGTGCTGGAGTTCACGCCGCGCGCCGACGGCAGCTTCGAGCTCACCGCCGAATACAGCACCGGCCTGTTCGAGGCGGAGACAGTCGCCCGGATGAGTCGCCACCTGCTCCGGCTGCTGGAGGGCATGGCGGACGGACCGCACCGCACGGTGGGCGAGCTGGACCTGCTGTCGGAGGACGAACGGCGCACCATGCTGGAGGTGTGGAACCCGCGGGCAACGGACGCCGGCCGCGCGTCGGGCAGCACGCTGCCCGCGCTCTTCGAGGCGCAGGTGGCACGGACACCCGAGCGCACCGCTGTAGTCTGCGGCTCCGAGCGCCTGGACTACGCCGAGGTCAACCGGCGCGCCAACCGGCTTGCCCGGGTGCTGGCCGCCCGCGGGGCCGGGCCCGAGACGCTGGTGGCTCTGTGCCTGCCGCGGACGGCGGACCTGCTGCCGGTGCTGTGGGCCGTACTCAAGGCGGGCGCGGGCTATCTGCCGGTGGACCCCGGCTACCCGGTCGAGCGCATCCGCTTCATGCTCGGCGACGCCGCTCCCGCTCTCGTCGTGGCCACGCGCGAGACCGCCGGCGCGCTGCCCGAGGACTGCGCCGCGCTGCTCCTGGAGGACTGCCTCGCCCAGGACGCCGTCGCCGACGGCGACCTCACCGACGCCGACCGGGCGCGGCCCCTCGATCCCGGGCATCCCGCGTACGTCATCTACACCTCGGGCTCGACGGGACGCCCCAAGGGCGTCGTGGTCTCCCACCGCAGTGTCGCCGGCCTCGCGGCATGGGCGGGGGAGCGCTTCGGCCCCCGGCGACTGGCCCACGTGGTGGCCTCCACCTCGCTGAACTTCGACGTGTCGGTCTTCGAGATGCTCTGCCCGCTGCTCGTGGGCGGCGGCATCGAGGTGGTCGCCGACCTCCCGGCCCTCGCCGACTCCAGCGAACCCCGACGGGCCGGACTGGTCAGCGGAGTGCCGTCGGTGATCTCCCGCATGCTCACCGAGAGTGGGGCGGCCGTGGCGGCGGACACCGTCGTCCTGGCCGGTGAGGCGCTTCCCGCGCAGACCGTGCACGACCTGCTGCGGGCCATGCCGGACTGCGAGATCGCCAACATCTACGGCCCCACCGAGGCCACGGTCTACGCCACCGCGTGGTTCGCCGGCCCGACGGCACCGGACCAGGCCCCGCCGATCGGCAGGCCTGTGGCCGCCACCCGTGCCTACGTCCTGGACCGCCTGCTGCGTCCCCAGCCGCCGGGCGTGACGGGAGAGCTCTACCTGGGCGGCGGGGGACTGGCGCGCGGCTACCTGGGACGTCCGGGGCTGACCGCCTCCCGGTTCGTGGCCGACCCGTTCGGCGGGCCGGGGGATCGCATGTACCGGACCGGAGACCTGGTGCGGTGGACCACCGACGGTGAACTGGAGTACCTGGGCCGTACCGACCAGCAGGTGAAGGTGCGCGGTTTCCGCATCGAACTGGGCGAGGTGGAGGAGGCACTGCGCCGCGTGGACGGGGTGGTGGAGGCGGCGGCCACCGTCCGGGAGAGCGACGGCCGCCGTCGTCTGGTCGGCTACGTCGTTCCCGCTCCGGGCGCGCACCTGGAGCCGGAGGGGGTGCGCCGGACCCTCGGCCGCACCCTGCCCGACTACATGGTGCCGACGACCGTCATGATCCTGGCCGACCTGCCCCTCAACCCCAACGGCAAGCTGGACCGGGGCCGCCTGCCGGACCCCGGGCCCGCCCGGAGCGGGACGCACCGCGTGGACCCGCACACTCCCACCGAGCGCACCCTCGCCGCGATCTGGGCGGACATCCTGCGCGTGGACCGGGTCGGGGTGGACGACAACTTCTTCACGCTGGGCGGCGACTCCATCCTCAGCATCCAGGTGGTGGCCCGGGCTCGTCAGGCGGGCCTCACAGTGACCTCCCGGGACGTCTACCATCACCAGACGGTCGCCGCCCTCGCCCGTTGCGCCGACGCGGCCGGTGACCGACGGCCCGCCGTCCCGGACGCGGTGCCCGCCACCGGCCCCGCGCCGCTCACGCCCATCCAGCGCTGGCTGTTCGACAGCGCGGCCGAGCGCGCGGGCCGCTTCGCCCAGACCTTGTCCATCCAGCTTCCCGACACGGTGGACCCGGCGGCGCTGGAGGACGCCCTCAACGACCTCGTCGCCCACCACGACGCGCTGCGCTCCCGCTTCCTCACCGAGGAGACCGGCGAAGCGCCCGCCGAGGACGCCATCGACGGCTCCGACGCGACGCCCCGCGCCGCATGGCGCATCGAGGAGCGGGCACCGCGCCTCCGTCTGGGCCGCCACGTCGGCCCCGACACCGACACACCGCACCACGGCGCCTTCGACCTGCGCCACGGCCCGCTGCTGCGTGCCGTGCTGCACGACCGCGGCCACGGCCTGCCCCGCGTGCTGCACCTGGCCGTTCACCACCTGGTCGTGGACGGCGTTTCCTGGCGCGTGCTCCTGGAGGACCTCGACCGCGCCTACCGCGCCCGCCGGGAAGGCCGCGACGGACAGACGGCGTTGCCCCCCAAGTCCTCGCCGCTGCGGCACTGGGCCCGGCGCCTGTCCGCCCACGCGGCCGACGGCGGCTTCGACGACGAGGTCGCGTACTGGACCGACGCCGTCGCCGGCGCCCAGGCGGCGCTCCCGGCCGACGGGGAAGGCGCCAACACCTACGCCTCGGCGCGCTCGGTGACCGTCCGCCTCACCCCCGAGGACACCTCCGCCCTGCTGCGCACCCTGCCGGACACCTACCGCACCCGGGTCAACGACGTACTGCTGAGCGCGCTCGGCCGGGTGCTGTGCACGTGGACCGGGCACGAGCGGGTGCTGGTGGATGTCGAGGGACACGGCCGCGAGGAACTCTTCGCCGACGTGGACACCAGCCGTACCGTCGGCTGGTTCACCACCCGCCACCCCGTCGCCCTCGCCGTCCCGCCCGACGCCGACTGGGACGCCGTGCTCAAGCAGGTCAAGGAGCAGCTGCGGGCGGTACCCCGACACGGGGTCGGGCACGACGCCCTGCGGTATCTGACCCGCCCGCAGGCCCTGTCCGGGGCGCCGCAAGCTCAGGTCAGCTTCAACTACCTGGGCCGGTTCGGCCTGCCGGACACCGGAGGCCTGTACGCGGGATCGTTCCGCACGCTGGAACTGGACGCCCACCCCTCGGCGGTACGTCCGCACCCTCTGGAGGTCGTGGGCCGACTGGACGGCGACGCGCTGGAGTTCACCTGGTTCTACTCCGAGGACCTGCACACCAGGACGACCGTCGCCGATCTGGCCGCACGCTTCGCCGACGCGCTGGCCGGCATCGCGCGCCACGCCGGCCGGCCCGGCAGCGGCGGACGCACCCCGTCGGACTTCCCCTTGGCCCGCCTCGACCAGGCGACCGTGGACCGGATCGTGGGGGCCGACCCGGACGCGGTGGAGGACGTCCACCCGCTCACCCCCACCCAGGCCGGCATGCTCTTCCACGGGCTCTCCCAGGCCGACGAGGGCGTCTACTTCCAGCAGTTGACCTTCGACCTGGACGGCGTGGCGGACCCGGCCGCGCTGGCGGCGGCCTGGCAGCGCGTCACGGACCACACGCCCGTGCTGCGCGGACACGTCCGCTGGCAGGACATGCCCGAGCCGCTGCTGGTCGTGCGGCGCCACGCCCGCGTGCCCGTGACCCACCTGGACTGGCGCGACCTGACCGAGCAGGAGCGCGAAACCCGGCTGCGGCAGCTGCTGGACCGGGACCGTGAACAGGGCATCGACCTGACCCGGGCCCCGCTCCAGCGGCTGGTGCTCGCGAGGATCTCCGACAGTGCCGTACGCGTCGTGTGGTCCTTCCACCACCTGCTGCTGGACGGCTGGAGCCTGTTCCAGGTGCTGTCCGACGTCTTCGCCGGGCACGCCACGGCCGGCCGGGAGCCCCTGCCGGACCGGCGCCCGTTCCGCGACTACGTGGCCTGGCTGCGCGACCGCGACGGGGCGGAGGCCGACCGGCACTGGCAGCGTCGCCTCGCGGACCTGGCCGAGGCCACCGCTCTGCCCTACGACCGCGAGCCGCGCGAGAATCACCGCGCCGAGTCCACCGCGGCGGTCCGCGGCACCGTGGACGCGGTCACCACCCGGACTCTGGAGGAGCTGGCCAGGACGGCGGGGCTGACCCTCAACACCCTGGTGCAGGGGGCGTGGGCGCTGCTGCTGAGCCGTCTGGCCCGCAGAGCTGACGTGGTGTTCGGCACGACCGTCTCCGGGCGGCCCCCCGAGCTGCCCGGAGCCGACTCCATGACCGGCCTGTTCATCACGACCCTGCCCACGCGGGTGACGGTGCCGCACGACCGGGCCTTGCTCGACTGGCTGCGCGACCTCCAGCGGGACCAGAGCGAGGACCGCCGTTTCGACCACGTGCCGCTCACCCGGATGAAGGACTTCACCCTGCTCCCCGAGCGGGCCCCCCTGTTCGACAGCATCGTCGTCTTCGAGAACTACCCGGTCGACGACGACCTGGCGGCCGCTCACGGACTGCGGCTGACCGGACTGGACGGCATCGAGACCACCAACTACCCGCTGAGCCTCGTGGCCTATCCGGGTGCCGAACTGGGACTGCGGCTCGGCTACGACCCGCGGCTGTTCGACGCCGGCACCGTCGAGCGGATGGTCGAGCACCTCACCGTCCTGCTGGCGGGCATGGCCGCGACCCCCGAACTCGCGCCCGCCCGGCTGCCGTTGCTCACGGACGCCCGCCGCCGCCAGGTGGTCGAGGAGTGGAACGACACCATCACCGCCACACCCGAGGCCACGGTGGCGGAGCTGTTCGCCGCGCAGGTGCGGCGCACACCGGACGCCGTGGCCCTGGAGGCGGACGAGGAGCGGCTCACCTACCGGGAGCTCGACGCGCGGGCCGCCCGGCTGGCCGGCCGGCTGACCGCGCTCGGTGTCGCCGCCGAGGTCGCGGTGGGCGTGCTTACGGGCCGCTCGGTCGACCTCGTCGTCGTGCAGCTCGCACTGGTGCGTACCGGGGGCGTGTACGTCCCGCTGGACGGCAGGGCACCGCGGGAGCGGCTGCGCAGGATGCTCGCCGAGGCGGGCGCGCGGCTGCTGCTGACCGACGTCGAGTGGGAGCGGACGGCGGGGGAGGCGCTGCCCGACGGCACCGTCCTGCGCGTGGACGAGCTCCTGGCGGGTGCACTCCCCGACGCGGACGGTGACGTCGCGGCAGACGTCCCGGCCGCCCGCCCGGTCCACCCCGACAACGTCCAGTACCTGATGTTCACCTCCGGTTCCACCGGCACCCCCAAGGGCGTCGCGGTACGCCAGCGGGACGTCGCCGCGCTCGCCCTCGACCGCGCCTTCACCGGCCACGACCGGGTCCTCGTGCACTCCCCGCACGCCTTCGACGCCGCCACCTACGAGGTGTGGGTGCCGCTGCTGCGCGGCGGGACGGCCGTGCTGGCCCCGCCGGTCGACGTGGACGCCGCCGTCGTCCGCCGCGCGATCACCGAGCGGGGCGTGCGCTGCCTGTGGCTGACCGCGGGCCTGTTCCGGCTGCTCGCCCAGGAGGACCCCGCCTGCCTGCTCGGCGCCCGCGAGGTGTGGACCGGCGGCGAGGCCGTACCGGGCGCCGTGGTGGGCCGCGTGCTCGACGCCTGCCCCGGCCTCACCGTCGTCGACGGCTACGGACCCACCGAGACCACCACCTTCGCGACCCGACGGGTCTTCCGGGCCGGTGACCCGCTCCCGCCGGTGCTGCCCATCGGGCGCCCGCTCGACAACACCCGCGTGTACGTCCTGGACGACATCCTTCAACCGCAACCGCCCGGCGTACCAGGTGAGTTGTACATCGCGGGCGCCGGACTGGCCCGTGGCTACGCCGGACGTCCCGGCGCGACCGCCGCGCGCTACCTGGCAGACCCGTTCGGCCCGGCCGGCGGGCGGATGTACCGCACCGGCGACATCGTGCGGTGGAGCGCCGACGGCGAACTGCACTTCGTGGGACGCGCGGACGACCAGGTCAAGATCCGAGGCTTCCGGGTCGAGCCCACCGAGATAGAGGCCCGGCTCACCGCCCATCCGGCCGTCGCCGAGGCGGTCGTCTCCGTGTACGAGCACACCGGACGCAAACGGCTGGCCGCCCACCTCGTGCCCGCGCCCTCGGCCACCGTGCCGTCCGCGAGCGAGCTGCGCGCGCACGTCGTCGCCGAGCTGCCCGACTACATGGTGCCCGCCGCCTTCGTCACGGTGGCCGAGCTGCCCCTGACCGCCAACGGCAAGGTGGACCGACGCCGGCTGCCCGCCCCCGACTGGGCGGCGGCCGGCGACGCCGAGTACCGCGCGCCGCGCACCGAGGCCGAGCGGATCCTCGCCGGAATCTGGGCGGAGCTGCTCGGCGCGGACCGGGTCGGCGCCGACGACAACTTCTTCATGCTGGGCGGCGACTCGATCCTCAGCATCCAGGTCGTCTCCCGCGCCCGCGCCGCCGGCCTCACGCTCACCCCGAGGGACCTGTTCCGGCATCCCACGGTCGCCGCTCTGGCCGCCGCCGCGGCCACCGGCACCGCCGCACCCGTCGCGGGGACCGGCCCGGTGAGCGGTGAGGTCCCGCTCACCCCGATCCAGCACTGGTACCTCGATCCCGGACCGAGGCGGCCTGAGTTCTTCAACCAGGCCGTCGTCGTGGACACACCCGACGACGTCGACCCGGCCGCCCTGCGCCGCGCCCTCGCGGCCGTGTACGCCCACCACGACGCCCTGCGCTGCCGTTTCGCCCGGTCCGCCGACGGCTCCTGGCGCCAGGAGTGCCCCGGAGCCGGCGAGGAGGTCCCCGAGCTGCTGGAGGTCCGCGACCTGAGCGGACTGCCGGCGACGGCGGCCGAGGAGACCGAGGCCCGCGTCACGGCCGAGGCGCACGCCGCCTTCCGGCTGACGAGCGGACCGCTGCTGACGGCCCGCCTGTTCACCGGCACCGGAACCGGGACCGGAACGGAGACCGGGACCGGGACCGCAGCCGGGACCGGGACCGGCACCCGGCTCCTCCTCATCGTTCACCACCTGGTCGTCGACGGCGTCTCCTGGCGCATCCTGCTGGAGGACCTGGAGACCGCCTACGGGCAGGCCCGAGCCGGGGAGCCGGTGCGCCTGCCGGAGCGGACGACCTCCGTCCAGGAGTGGGCGCGGCGCCTGCACGCCCACACCGAGGCCGGCGGTTTCGCCGCGCAGCGCGAGCACTGGGAGGAGGTGGCCCGGCACTGCGCCGCACCGCTCCCGGTGGACGGCGACGGCGGCAACACCATGGCCGACGTGGACGCGGTGACCGTACGCCTGGACCGGCGGCACACCGACGACCTGCTGCGGAAGGTGCCCGGCGTCTACCGCACGCGCGTCGACGACGTCCTGCTGACGGCTCTCGGCCGGGTGCTGTCCGGGTGGACCGGGCGGCGAGCCGTCGCCGTCGGCCTGGAGGGGCACGGCCGCGAGGACCAGCTCTTCGACGACGTCGACCTCTCCCGCACCGTCGGCTGGTTCACCACCCTCTTCCCCGTCGCCCTCGACGTCCCGGACGGGGACTGGGGCGCCGCCCTGAAATCCGTCAAGGAGCAGCTGCGGTCCGTGCCCGGGCGTGGCCTGGGACACGGCGCCCTGCGCCGGCTCGCCCGGGACGAGCGGCTGGCCGACGCGCCGATGCCGGCCGTCAGCTTCAACTACCTGGGCCGGTTCGACTGGTCCGCCCGGGGCGGCGCGCTGGTGCGCTCCGTACCGGGCGGGCTGGACGGCGCCGAGGCGCCCGAGTCGGTGCGCCCGCACCTGCTGGACGTGGTGGCCCGCGTCGAGGACGGCGAGCTGGAGGTCACCTGGCACTACAGCCGGCACCTGCACCGGGAGGAGACCGTCGGCCACCTCGCGGCCGGCATGCTGCGGGCGTTGGAGGAGGTCGTCGCGCACTGCGCCGACCCCGGGGCGGGGGGCCGTACGCCGTCGGACTTCCCGCTGGTCCGGATCGACCAGGCGGCCGTGGACCGGGTCGTGGGCGACGGCCGCGGCGTCGAGGACCTGTACCCGCTGACGCCGATGCAGGCGGGCATGCTGTTCCACAGCCTCATGGACCCCGACAGCCGCACCTACGTCAACCAGGTCCAACTGGTGCTCTCGGGCGTCGGCGACCCGCACGCCCTGGCCGAGGCGTGGCAGCGGACCGTGGACGCCAACGCGATGCTGCGCACCCGCCCGGTGTGGCAGGAGACCGCCGAACCCCTCCAGGCCGTGTGCCGGCGGGCGCCCGTGCCGGTCACCCAGCACGACTGGTCCGGGTGGTCCGCCCAACGGTGCGAGGCGGAACTCGCCCGGCTGGTCGACGAGGACCGGCAGGCCGGCCTCGACCTGGAGACGGCCCCGCTGATGCGCCTGGCCCTGATCCGGCTCTCGCCCGAACGGGTGCGGATGCTGTGGACGTTCCACCATCTGCTGCTCGACGGGTGGAGCGCGGCCCAGGTCTTCGACGAGGTGTGCGAGCGGTACGCCGCGCTCACCGCCGGGCGCCGCCCGCAGGTGCCCGACCGTGCCCCCTTCAGCGACTACCTGGGCTGGCTGGCCCGGCAGGACACCGAGCGGGCGGAAGCGTACTGGCGCGAGGCCCTGGCCGGTTTCCCCGTCGCCACCGAACTGCCGCGCGACCGGCGGCCGGAGGAGGCGCACCGCAGCTCCTCCTCGGGGTCGGTGCGGGTGACGCTCGACGCCGAGGTGTCGGCGAGGCTGCGCCGGACCGCGCAGGAGGCCGGCCTGACCGTCAACACCGTGCTCCAGGGCGCCTGGGCGCTGCTGCTGTCCCGTTACGGCGGCGGGGACGACGTGGTGTTCGGCACCACCGTCTCCGGCCGGCCGGCCGACCTGCCGGGCGTGACCTCGATGGTGGGCGTGTTCATCAACACCCTGCCCACCCGGGCACGGATCGACGGGCGGCGCCGTCTGCCGGACTGGCTGGGTGACCTCCAGGCCGCCCAGTCGGAGTCCCGGCGCCACGACTTCGTCTCGCTCGCGCAGCTCCAGACGTGGAGCGAGGTACCGGGCGGCACCCCGCTGTTCGACAGCATCGTGGTCTTCGAGAACTACCCGTTCGACGCGGACGCCCTGGCCCGGCTCGGCCTGGCCATGGAGCAGGAACGCGATGTGGAGCCGACCAACTACCCTCTCAGCGTGGTGGTCGCGCCCGGCGACACCCTGACCGTCACCCTCGACTACGATCCCGCCGCCTTCGACGCCGCCACCGTCGACGGCCTCGGCGCGAGCCTGCGCACGCTGCTGACGGAGATGGCCACCGACCCGGACCGCACCCTGGCCGACCTGCCCCTGATGTCCGGCGAGCAGAGCCGTCGTCTGCTGGAGCGCTTCGGCGGCCCGGTGGCCGAGGCACCGCGGCGGACCCTGCCCGAGGCGTTCCGCGCGCAGGCCGCGCGCGTCCCGGACGCCGTCGCCGTGCTCGGCGACACCGAACAGCTCACCTACCGGCAGCTCGACGAACGCGCCAACCGGCTGGCCCGGCTGCTCATCGAGGCCGGAGCCGGGCCGGAACGGTTCGTCGCCCTCGCCCTGCCGCGCACCCCGGACCTGATCGTGGCCCTGCTGGCGGTCCTCAAGAGCGGCGCCGCCTACCTTCCCGTCGACCCGGGCTACCCGGCCGAGCGCGTCGCCTTCCTCTTCGACGACGTGCGGCCCGAAGCCGTCGTCACGAGTGCGCAGACGTCCAGCCGGCTGCCGGAGGGCCCGTTCACCCGGATCGCCCTCGACGACCCCGCCTGCGCCGCGCGCCTGGCCGCCCTGCCCGGCGACGACATCGCCGACGAGGAACGGCACGGAAGGCTGCTGCCCGACCACCCCGCCTACGTCATCCACACCTCCGGCTCGACCGGCCGGCCCAAGGGGGTCGTCGTCGCCCAGGCCTCGGTGCTGGCGCTGACCGACTGGGCCGCAGCCGAGTTCGGCGGGCGCGGCCTGGAACACGTCGTGGCCTCCACCTCGCTCAACTTCGACGTGTCGGTGTTCGAGATCTTCTCCCCGCTGCTGGCCGGCGGCCGCGTCCAGATCGTCCGCGACCTGCTGGCCCTCGCCGAGCGCGACGGGCCGTGGCGGGCGGGACTGCTCAGCGCGGTGCCCTCCGCGCTGGGCCGGCTGCTGGCGGAGGACGCCGTCCGCGTCACCGCCGACACCGTCGTCCTCGCCGGTGAGGCGCTGCCCGTGCGGACCGTGAGCCAGGTGCGCGCGGCGGTCCCCGGCTGCCGGGTGATGAACATCTACGGCCCCACCGAGGCCACCGTCTACGCCACCGCCTTCACCTGCGACCCGGCCGAACCCGACCGTGTCCCGCCCATCGGCAGGCCCGTCGGCGGAGCCCGCGCCTACGTCCTGGACGCCCGGCTGCGACCGGTCCCCGCCGGTGCGCCCGGCGAGCTGTACCTGGCCGGAACCGGCGTGGCCCGCGGCTACCTGAACCGGCCGGGACTGACCGCGTCCCGCTTCCCCGCCGACCCGTTCGGTCCGCCCGGCAGCCGCATGTACCGCACCGGGGACCTCGTACGGTGGACCGCCGACGGCGACCTGGTGTACCTCGGCCGCTCGGACGACCAGGTGAAGGTCCGCGGCTTCCGCATCGAACTCGGAGAGGTCGAGGCCGCGCTGACCCGGCACCCCCAGGTGTCCGCGGCCGCTGCCCGCGTCGTCGAACACGACGGCCACAAACGGCTGGTGGCGTACGCCGTCCCCGACGGTGGTGGGCTGCCCGACTCCGCCGGCCTGCGGGACTTCCTCGCGCGCACGCTCCCCGACCACCTGGTGCCCGCTCTCGTCGTGCCGCTGGAGGGGCTGCCGCTCGGGGCCACCGGCAAGCTGGACCGGCGCGCGCTGCCCGACCCCGTGTGGTCGGCGCCGGGCGGGACGGGTGACCGCCCGCCGCGCACCGAGACGGAACGGGCGCTCGCCGCGATCTGGTCGCAGGTGCTGGGCGTGCCCGACGTGGGGGCGCAGGACAACTACTTCGCGCTCGGCGGCGACTCCATCCTCGGCATCCAGATCGTCTCCGCCGCCCGCAGGGCCGGCCTCGCCCTGACCCCCCGGCACCTCTTCCAGCACCAGACCATCGCCGAACTGGCCGCCGCCGCCCAGGAGGTCACGGCCCGGCGGACCGTGGCGGAACAGGGCCCGGTCGTGGGGGAGGTGCCGCTCACCCCCGTCCAGCACTGGCTGTTCGACACGCTCACCGGCGACCCCGCGCGGCTGACCCAGGCGGTCTCCTTCCACCTGGCCGCCGACACCGACGAGGCCCTGCTGCGGGCCGCGCTCGCCGTCGTACAGGAACATCACGACGCGCTGCACCTGCGGTTCGAACAGACCCACGACGGGCGGTGGCGGCAGCACGGCACCGCTCCCGGCGAGGCGCCGCCGCTGGAGGTGCACGACCTGCCCGACGGCACGGACACGTCGGTGAGCGACCTGGCCGACCGCCTGTGCGCCGGGTTCGACCTCGCCGCCGGACCCCTGCTCAGGGCCGCGCTGTGCCGGACCGGCGCCGCACGGCGGCCCGTACTGCTGCTGGCCGCCCACCACCTGGTCGTGGACGCGGTGTCCTGGCGGATCCTCCTGGAGGACCTGGACACCGCCTACCGGGCGCTGCGCGCCGGCGAGCGGGCGGACCTCGGGCCGAAGACCACTTCCTTCCGGGCATGGGCGCAGCGCCTGACCGCGCACACCGCGTCCGGTGGCTTCGACGACGAACTCGCTCACTGGCAGGCCCTGTCCGCCGACTCGACGCCGCTGCCGACCGACCTCTGCGGAGCCAACACCGCCGCCTGCGAGGAGACGGTGACGGTGAGCCTGGACAGCGAGGAGACCCGGCGGCTGCTCCAGGACGTGCCGGACGTCTACCGCACCCGCGTCAACGACGTCCTGCTGTGCGCCCTGGGCCGGGTCCTGGCCCGCTGGACCGGGCGGGACCGGGTCACGGTGGCGCTGGAGGGCCACGGCCGGGAGGACCTGTTCGAGGACATCGACCTGGCCCGGACCGTCGGCTGGTTCACCACCATGTCCCCCGTCGCGCTGGACGTGCCCGGGGACGCGGGCACCGGGGCGGCTCTGAAGTCCGTCAAGGAGAGCCTGCGGGCCGTGCCCCGGGGCGGACTGGGCTACGGCGCCCTGCGTCACCTGCACCCCGACCGCGACCGGCTCGGCCTCCCGGGGCTGCCGCAGGTCGGCTTCAACTACCTGGGGCAGCAGGACTGGAACGCCACCACGGGCGGTCTGCTGGACACGCCGTACGCCGGACTGGCCGGCGGCATCGACCGCGCGGCGGACCGGCCCCACCTCCTCGACGTCCTCGGCCGGGTCGTGGACAGGCGGCTGGAGTTCACCTGGTCGTACTCGCGCGAGGTGCACCGGCCGGAGACGGTGGCCCGGCTGGCCGCCGACATGGCCGAGGAGCTGCGCGGCATCGTGCGGCACTGTGCCGAGCCCGGCGCGGGGGGCCGTACCCCGTCGGACTTCCCGCTGGCGCCGCTGGACCAGACGGCCGTGGACCGGCTGGTGGGCACCGGCCGCGACATCGTGGACCTCTACCCGCTCACCCCCACCCAGACCGGCATGGTCGTGCACGGGCTGGACGAACCCGGCCAGGGCATGTACGTCGAACAGATCACGTTCGTCGTGGACGGGGCGCGTAACCCCGGTCCGCTCGCCGCCGCCTTCCAGTACGTGGTCGACCGCACCCCCGTCCTGCGCACCACCGTGGTGTTGCACGGCGTCCCCGTCCCGCTCCAGGCCGTCCACCGCGGCGCCGTCCTGCCTCTCACCGAGCACGACTGGAGCGCCCTGACCCCGGCCGAACGCGACACGGCACTGGAACGGCTCCTGGCCGAGGACAAGGCCCGCGGCATGGCACTGGACCGCGCCCCGCTGCTGCGCCTCGCCCTGATCCGGCTCGGCCCGGACCAGGTACGCGTCCTGTGGACCTTCCACCACGTGCTGCTGGACGGCTGGAGCGTCTTCCACGTGCTGGCGGACGTCATGGCCGCCCACGCGGCGCTCGCCCGGGGTGAGGAACCCCGGCTGCCGGACCGCCGCCCCTTCGCCGACTACGCCGCCTGGCTCGCCGCCCGGGACACCGCGCCCGCCGAGGAGCACTGGAGGAGCGTCCTCGCGGATTTCACCGCCCCCACCCCACTGCCCTACGACCGCAGGCCGGCCCAGAGCTCCGCCACCCGCTCCGACACGTGGCTGTCCCAGTGGCTGGGAGCGGAGGAGACCAAGCGGCTGGAGGACTTCGCCCGCCGCAACCGCCTGACCCTCAACACCGTGGCGCAGGGCGCCTGGGCGTTGCTGCTGTCGCGGTGGAGCGGAGAGCGGCAGGTGTGCTTCGGCACCACCGTCTCCGGGCGGCCCGCCGACCTGCCCGGCGCCGACACCATCACCGGCCTGTTCATCACCACCCTGCCCGCACGGGTCACCGTGGACGGCGGCGCGTCCTTCGACGCCTGGCTGCGGGACACGCAGGCCGCCCGGGCCGAGGACCGCCGCTTCGACCACGTGCCCCTGACCGACCTGCAGGCATGGAGCGGACTGGACGCCGGCACACCGATGTTCGACAGCCTGCTGGTCTTCGAGAACTACCCGGTCGGGGACGCCACGGCCGGCGCCCACGGCGTCCGCGTACGCGACCTCGACGCCCGCGAGGCCACCAACTACCCGCTCACCGTGGTGATCTCGCCGGGCGAACGGCTCGGCGTCGAACTCGGCTACGACCCGCGCTGCTTCGACGCGGCCACCGCACGTTCCCTGGCCGGTCAACTCCTGCACACCCTGGGCGAACTGGCGGCCGCTCAGGACACCGACCGCCTGGACGCCCTCGACATCCTGCCGCCCGGGGAACGGGCACGGCTGCTGCGCGGCCCCGCCCGCCCGCAGCTCGCACCGGTGCCCCCGGCGACCCTGCCCGCCCTGATCGAGGCGGCGGCGGACCGCCGGCCGGCGGCGCCGGCCCTGAGCGCGCCCGGCCTGTCGCTGACCTTCGCCGAGACGGAGACGCGGGCGAACCGCCTGGCACACCGGCTCATCGCACGCGGCGCGGGCCCCGGCACCCTCGTCGCGCTGGTCCTGCCGCGCTCGGCGGACATGGTCATCGCCCAGCTGGCAGTGGCCAAGACCGGCGCCGCGTTCCTGCCGGTGGACCCCGACTACCCGGCCGAGCGGGTCGCGTTCATGCTGCGCGACGCGGCGCCCGCCGTCACCCTCGACGCCGCCGAGGTGGCCGCCCTGCTCGCGGCGCCACCGGACGGCGTACCGGGCCACCGGCCCACCGACGCCGACCGCACCCGCCCGCTGGACCTGGACGACCCGGCCTACGTCATCTACACCTCCGGGTCCACCGGCACCCCCAAGGGCGTGGTGGTCACCCACCGGGGCCTGGCGGGCTTCGCCGCCGCCGAGGCCGCGCACTACCAGGTGGCGCCGGGTGACCGGGTGCTGGCGTTCGCCACGCCCAGCTTCGACGCCTCGGTGCTGGAGCTGTGCATGTCCCTGCCGCACGGCGCCCGCCTGGTCGTACCGCGGCCCGGCCCGCTGCTCGGCGCGGAACTCGCCGACGTGCTGCGCGACGAGGGCATCACCCACACCCTGCTGCCCCCGGCCGCGCTCGCCACCCTGCCGCCGGACACCCCCGGCACCCTTCCCGGCCTGAAGACCCTGACCGTCGGCGCCGACGCGTGCGGCGCCGACCTGGTCGCCCGCTGGGCCCCGCACCACCGTCTGGTCAACTCCTACGGGCCGACCGAGGCCACCGTGGTCGCCACCTGGTCCGATCCCCTGGAGGCGGACGGCGGCGCCCCGCCCATCGGCCGCCCGCTGCCCGCCACCGGCGCCTACGTCCTGGACCCCCGGATGCGGCCCGTCCCCGACGGCGTGGCGGGCGAACTGTGGCTGAGCGGACCCGCGCTGGCCCGCGGCTACCTGGGCCGGCCCGGCCTGACCGCGACCCGGTTCACCGCCGACCCGTTCGGGCCGCCCGGCTCCCGCATGTACCGCACCGGTGACCTCGTACGACGCGACGCCCGCGGCGAACTGCACTACCTGGGCCGCACCGACCGCCAGCTCAAGCTGCGCGGCCACCGCATCGAGGCGGGCGAGGTGGAGACCACGCTCGCGCGCCACCCGGCCGTGCTGGACGCCGTGGTGAGCGTCCGGGAGGACGAGCCGGGGCTGCCGCGCCTGGTCGCCCACCTGCTGCGCGCACCCGGTGCCGAGGCGCCCACCGCCGCCGAACTGCGGAAACTGGCCGCCGCCACCCTGCCCGGCCCCATGGTGCCCTCGGCGTACGTGGTGCTGGAGCGCTTCCCGCTCACCGAGAACGGCAAGACCGACCGGGCCGCCCTGCCCGCGCCCGCACCGGACGCGCCACGGACGGCGGAACACGTCGCTCCCCGCACGCCCACCGAGGAGGTGCTGGCCGCCCTATGGGAGGAGGCCCTGCACACGCCGGTCGGCGCGGAGGACGACTACTTCGACCTGGGCGGCGACTCCCTGCGCGCCCTGCTCATCGCCTCACGGGCCAACGACGCCTTCGGCGTGACGCTCACGCCCCGTGACGTCCTGGTCCTGCGCACGGTCGCCGCCCTGGCCGACCTGGTGGAGGAACAGGTGCTCAGCGAACTCGAAGACGCCGTACGCGGCGACAACCACCACGACGAACGGTGAGGACCGGACGACCATGACGTCTTCGAAGCGAGACCGCACCCAGGCCCTCCCGGCAGACCTCCAGGAGGCGATGCGCCGCCGTCTCGCCGGCCGGGCCGCCGCCGCACGCCAGGGCATCCCGCGCGCCGACCGCTCCCGGCCGCTGCCGCTGTCCTTCGCCCAGCAGCGGCTGTGGTTCCTGGACCGGCTGCGGCCCGGCGACGCCCGCTACAACAGCGCCGTCGCGCTGCGCCTGACGGGCCCGCTGGACCACACCGTCCTCAGCCGCGCGCTGGACCTCGTCGTCGAGCGGCACGAGGCGCTGCGCACCACGTTCGAGGAGAGCGACGGCCGGCCGGCGCAGACGGTGCGCCCGGCGGCCCCGGTGCCGCTGCCGGTGACCGACACACCGTCGTCCGCCCTGGAGACCGCCCTGCTCGCCGAGTACGAGCGTCCCTTCGACCTGAGCACCGGTCCGCTCCTGCGCGCCCGGCTGCTGCGCGAGTCGGACACCGCGCACACGCTCATGCTGACGGCGCACCACATCGTCACCGACGGCTGGTCGATGGGTGTCCTGCTGGAGGAACTGTGCACCGCCTACGACGCCCTGTCCCGGGGGGCGGTCCCGGAGCTGGGGCCGGTGGCGACGCAGTACCCCGACTTCGCCGCGTGGCAGCGCGAACAGCTCGCCGGCCCACGCCTGGAGCGTGAACTCGCCTACTGGACGCGGCAGTTGTCGGGCGCCGTGGCGCCGCGGCTGCCGCTCGACCGCCCCCGCGACGGGGAGGAGTCCGGGGCGGGAGCCGTGCACACCTTCACCGTGCCCGCGGACGTCACCGCACGGCTGCGCGAGCTGGCGGCCGAGCAGCACACCACCCTGTTCACGTCCCTGCTCGCCGCCTGCCAGACCTTGCTGGCCCGCTGGTCCGGGCAGGACGACATCACCGTCGGCTCCCTGACCCCGGGCCGCTCCCGCACCGACCTGGAACGCGCCGTCGGCTTCTTCGCAAACACCGTCGCCCTGCGCACCCCCGTGGACACCGCCGGCTCCTTCCGCGACCTGCTCGGGACCGCCGCGACCACCGTCAACGACGCCTTCGCGCACGGTGACACGCCGTTCGAGCGGCTGGTGGAGGCCGTGGGCGCGACCCGCGAGGCGGGCCGCAACCCCCTGTTCGACGTGATGGTCCTGCTGCACCCGGCCCCGCCCGCAGCGCCCGCGCTGCGTGATCTGGCCACCGCCCCGGTCGCCGTGCCCCGGCAGGCGGCGACCTTCGACCTCAGCGTGGAGTTCGTCCCCGACGGGGACGGGCTGACCGGCCTGCTGGAGTACCGCACCGACCTGTTCGACACCGCCACCGCCGAGCGGATGGCCGGCCAGCTGCTGCGCACCCTGCAGGGCGCGGCCACCGCACCGGACCGCCCGCTGGGCACCCTGCCCCTGCTCACCCCGGGGGAGGCCCGGCGCATCACGGACGAGTGGAACGCCACCGCCCCGCCCGTCCCGGCCACCACCCACCCGGAGCTCTTCGCCCGGCAGGCGGCCCGCACCCCGCACGCCACCGCCCTGGTCGCCGGGGACGACCGCCTCGACTACGCGACCCTCAACGCCCGCGCCAACCGGCTCGCCCACCACCTCGTCGCCCAGGGCGCCGGCCCCGAACAGCTGGTCGCGCTCCGGCTACCGCGCACCGCCGACATGATCGTGGCGATGCTCGCCGTGTGGAAGTCCGGCGCCGGATACCTGCCCCTCGACCTCGCCCTGCCCGAGGAACGCGTCCGGTTCCTGCTCGACGACGCCCGCCCCGCCCTGGTGCTGGACGAGGCCGCGCTGCGCGCGGTGCCCACCACCCTGCCGGACACCGACCCGGTCGCTCCTCCGGCCCCGGACACCACCGCGTACGTCCTCTACACCTCCGGCTCCACCGGCCGCCCCAAGGGCGTCGCCGTGACGCACCGCTCGCTCACCCACCTGCTGGCCGCGCACCGCGCGGGATTCGTCGCCGACGCGGGCGGCGGACCGCTGCGGGTGGCGCTGACCGCGTCGTTCTCCTTCGACACCTCGCTGGAGGGCGTGCTGCTGATGGCCGACGGCCACCCGCTGCACCTGGTCGACGAGACGACCCGGCTCGATGCCGCCGCCCTGGTGGAGTACGTCGTCGAGCACCGCATCGACTTCCTCGACCTGACCCCGTCCTACCTGCGCCAGCTGCTGCCCGCGGGACTGCTCACCGACCCGCGGCACCGCCCGCGCGTGCTGATGCTCGGCGGCGAGGCGATCGGCCCCGGCCTGTGGCGGGAGCTGGCCGGCCACCGGGACGTGGCCGCGTACAACTTCTACGGACCCACCGAGTGCACGGTCGACGCCCTGGCCTGCCGTATCGAAGGCGAGGGGCGTCCGCTGGTGGGCCGGCCGCTGCCCCACGTGCGCGCGTACGTCCTCGACGACCGCCTCCAGCCGGTGCCGCCCGGTGTCGGCGGCGAGCTGTACCTGGCCGGCGAGCAGCTGGCCCGCGGCTACGCGGGCCGCCCCGGGCTGACCGCCGCGCGTTTCCTCGCCGACCCGTTCGGCCCGCCCGGAACCCGCATGTACCGCACGGGCGACCTGGCCCGTTGGACCGCCGACGGGCGCGTCGACTACCTCGGGCGCGCCGACGACCAGGTGAAGGTGCGCGGGCACCGCATCGAGCCGGGCGAGGTGGAGGCGGCACTGCTCGACCTGCCGGACCTCACCGGCGCCGCGGTCGTCGCGGTCGCGGACGCGCACGGCCACCTGCGGCTGGCCGCCTACGTCGTCCCCCGACAGGGCGCGGAGCCGCCCGCCGCCTCGGAGCTGCGGGCGGCCTGCCGCCGAGTCCTGCCCGACCACATGGTGCCGTCGTCGTTCACCGTCCTCGACGCGCTGCCGCTGACCACCAGCGGCAAGCTGGACCGCCGTGCCCTGCCGGCCCCCGACGTCGACGCGGCCCCGCGCGAGCGGGAGTTCGTCGCACCGCGCACCCCCGACGAGGAGACCCTGGCCGGGATCTGGGCGGAGGTGCTGGGCGTCGCGAGAGTGGGCGTCACCGACAACTTCTTCGAACTCGGCGGCGACTCGATCCTCAGCATCCAGGCCGTCGCCCGCGCCCGCGCGGCCGGCCTGCGCCTCACCTCGCGGGACGTCTTCCGCCACCAGACCGTCGCCGACCTGGCCGCCGCCGCGTCCCCGCGCACCGCCGAGGTGCCCGCGCCCCGCCCGGCGCGGCAGGAGGGGCCCGCCCCGCTGACCCCGGTCCAGGACTGGTACTTCGCCACGCACAGCGACCGGCACGGCAGCCCGCGCCTCTTCAGCATGTCGATGCTCATCGACCTGCCGTACGACATCGACGAGGCGGCGCTGGAGCGCGCCGTGGACGCGCTGGCCGCCCATCACCCCGCACTGCGCACCCGCTTCGCCCGCGACGGCGACGCCTGGCGCCAGCACCCCGGCGAGGGCCCGGCCACCGGATTGACGACCCGCCACGACCTGACCGGCGCCGCCGATGTCCCCGCCGCCCGCACCGAAGCCGCCGACGCCGCCCGCGCGGCCCTCGACCCGGAGACGGGCGCCCTCCTGAGGGCCGCCCTGCTGCTGCCCCCGCCCGGTCAACGACCTCAACTCCTCCTGACCGCGCATCACCTGGCCGTGGACAGCGTCTCCTGGCGCATCCTCCTCGCCGACCTGGAGCTGGGCTACCGGCAGGCGTCGGCGGGCGAACCGGTACGACTTGAACCCGTCCCCTCGGCGTTCACCGACTGGGCCGCGGACCTGTCCCGCCGGGTGCGGGCCGGCGAACTCGACGACGACCTGCCGTACTGGACGGCCGAAGCCGCCGAGCCCCGGACCCCGCTGCCCGTGGACCGCCCCGGGACCCCGCTCGCCGGATCCGTGCGCACCGTCCGTACCCGGGTGGACCGCGCCGCCACCGAGGCGTTGCTGCGCCGGGTGCCCGCCGCCTACCGCACGCAGGTCAACGACGTCCTGCTGAGCGCGCTGAGCCGGGTCCTCACCGACTGGACGGGCACCGAGCGGGTGACCGTCGCCCTGGAGGGCCACGGGCGCGAGGACCGGCTCTTCGAGGACGTGGACCTGTCCCGCACGGTGGGCTGGTTCACCACCCAGTACCCCGTCACCCTCACCCCGGCCGGACCGCCCTCCGCACCCGACTGGGGCGGCACGCTGAAGGCCGTGAAGGAGCGGCTGCGGGGCGTGCCCCGGCGCGGACTGAGCTACGAGGCGCTGGCCCGCCTCGGCTCGCCCGCTCCGGCCGCCCGCGCCCTGCGGGAGGTGCCGCTGCCGCAGGTGTGCTTCAACTACCACGGGCAGTGGGACGCGAGCCCCGGAGAGGACTTCGCACCGGCCGCCGAGGTGCCCGGCAGGGACATGGCGGCCGACGAACCGCTGGACCACCTGCTCGACGTCTCGGCCGTCGTGGTCGACGGCGAGCTGGAGATCACCTGGCACTACAGCGACCACACGCACGACACGCACACCGTGCGGAGCCTGGCGGACGCGATGGTGGCCGCGCTGGCCGCGATCGCCGAGCACTGCGCCCGCCCCGACGCGGGCGGCCGCACCCCCTCCGACTTCCCCCTGGCCCGCCTGGACCAGGCCGCCGTGGACCGGCTGGTGGGCGACGGCCGCACGGTGGAGGACCTGCTTCCGCTCACCCCGCTCCAGGAGGGCATGCTCTTCCACCGCCTGGTCGGCGGACCCGAGGACGTGTACGTGGACCAGGCCGCCCTGCTCCTGGAGGGCGTGGCCGACCCACACGCCTTCGCCGTGGCCTGGCAGCGGGTCACCGACCGCACGCCCGCGCTGCGGACCTCGGTGGTGTGGCAGGACGTCCCCGTGCCGCTGCAGGTCGTGCACCGCGACGTCCGCGTGCCGGTCACCCGGCTCGACTGGCGGGACGTCGCCGCAGGGGAGCGCGCCGACCGCTTCTACCGGCTCCGGGCCGACGACCTCGCCCGCGGCATCGACCTCGCCGCGGCACCGCTGATGCGGCTCACCCTCGTCCGCCTGCCCGATGCCCGACTGCACCTGCTGTGGACCTCCCACCACCTCATACTCGACGGCTGGAGCCTGGCCCAGGTGCTGACGGAGGTGTGCGAGGAGTACGCGGCGCTCACAGCAGGAAGCGAGCCGAACCCGCCCGTGCGCCGGCCCTTCGCCGACTACGTGCGCTGGCTGGCCGACCAGGACGCCGAGGCCGGGCGGGCCCACTGGCGCCAAGCCCTCGCCGGGTTCGCCACCCCGACCCCGCTGCCCTTCGACCGCCCCCTGACCGGCGGACACGAGGCCCGCTCGGCGGACGTCCACACCGCCGAACTGTCCGACGCGGTGACCGCGACGCTGGCCCGTACCGCCCGCGACGCCGGGCTGACCGTGAACACCGTCGTGCAGGGCGCCTGGGCGCTGCTGCTGGCCCGCTACAGCGCCGAGCCGGACGTGGTGTTCGGCACCACCGTCTCCGGACGCCCCGAGGAACTGCCGGGCGTGGAGTCGATGGTGGGCATGTTCATCAACACGGTGCCCACCCGCGTCCGGGTCGAGGGCCACCGCTCGGCCGTCGACTGGCTGCGCGAACTCCAGGCCGCCCAGGCCGAGTCGAGGCGCTTCGCGGCCGCCTCCCTCGCCGAACTGACCGCCCTGAGCGACGTACCGTCCGGCACCCCGCTCTTCCACAGCATGGTCGCCTTCGAGAACTACCCCTTCGACGAGGCCCGCACCTCCGGTTCCGGCATCCGCCTGGCGGACGTCACCTCCCGGGACGCCACCAACTACCCCCTGGTGCTGCGCGCCTACCAGGGCGAGCGGCTCGGCTTCGACCTGGCCTACGACCCGCACCTGTTCGACGCCGGCACCGTCCGTGCGCTCGGCGACCGGCTGCGCCTGCTGCTCACGGAATTCGCCGAGGCGCCCGACCGGCCGCTGCGCGCCCTGGCATGGACGACCGCCGACGAACGACGGCGGATGCTGGTCGACGTCAACGGCGGCGAGCAGGGCCGCCCGGCGGACACCCTGCTGGACCTGTTCGAGGCCCAGGCCGCCCGCACTCCCGAGGTCACCGCCGTCACCTGCGGCCCCGACCGCCTCGACTACGCCACACTCGACGCTGCGGCCGGCCGCCTCGCCCACCGACTGGCCGAGGCCGGCGCCGGACCCGAACGGTTCGTGGCACTCGCCCTGCCCCGCTCCACCGACCTCGTCGTGGCGGTCCTGGCCGTGCTGAAGACGGGCGCCGCCTACCTGCCGATCGACCCGAAGCTGCCCGCCGAACGCGTCACCCACCTGCTGGACGACGCCGCCCCGGTGACCCTGGTGACCACCACCGAGGCCGCCGAACGCGTCCGGGACACCGCAGTGCCGGTCCTGACCCTGGACGACCCGGCCACCCGGGCCGACCTGGCCCGCCGCCCCTCCAGCGGCCCCGACCCCGCCCGCCGCCCCCTGCCGGAGACCCCCGCCTACGCCATCTACACCTCCGGCTCCACCGGCCGGCCCAAGGGCGTGATCGTCCCGCACGCCAACGTCGTGCGCCTGTTCACCCGCACCCGCCACTGGTTCGGCTTCGACGAGACGGACGTGTGGACGCTGTTCCACTCCTACGCCTTCGACTTCTCCGTCTGGGAACTGTGGGGAGCCCTGCTGCACGGCGGCCGGCTCGTCGTCGTCCCCGAGGACATCGCACGCTCCCCGGAGGACTTCCTGCGCCTGCTCGCCGACGAGCGGGTCACCGTCCTCAACCAGACCCCCTCCGCCTTCTACCCCTTGACCCGCGCCGACGCCGAGCACCCCGAAATCGGCGCACGCCTCGCCCTGCGCACGGTGGTCTTCGGCGGTGAGGCCCTGGACGTCTCCCGGCTCGCAGACTGGTACACCCGCCACCCCGACACCGCCCCGCGCCTGGTCAACATGTACGGCATCACCGAGACGACCGTGCACGTCACGTACCTGGCACTGGACCGCGCGGCGGCCCGCGCCCATTCCGCGAGCCCCATCGGCACCGGCATTCCCGACCTGCGCGTCTACGTCCTCGACGACGCGCTGGCCCCGGTACCGCCCGGAGCCGTGGGGGAGATGTACGTGGCAGGGGAGGGGCTGGCGCGCGGCTATCTGGGCCGTCCCGGCCTGACCGCGACGCGTTTCCTCGCCGATCCGTTCGGTACGCCCGGGACACGGATGTACCGCACCGGCGACCGGGCCCGCCGGCGGGCCGACGGGACGCTGGAGTACCTGGGCCGCGCCGACCAGCAGGTGAAGATCCGCGGTTACCGCATCGAACCCGGCGAGATCGAGGCGGCCCTGCACACCCACCCCCAGGTGGGCGAGGCTGCCGTGGGTGTCCACGAGGACGGCTCCGGAACCCGGCGGCTGGTGGCCCATGTCGTCGGCCGCGGTGACACCGAGCCGCCGTCCGCCGCCGAACTCCGCGCCCATCTGGAGCGACTGCTGCCCGCGCACATGGTGCCCGCCGCCTACGTACCGCTGGCGGCCCTGCCGCTGACCGTCAACGGCAAACTCGACCGGCGTGCGCTGCCCGCCCCCGGGCCGGACGGCTTCGCCGCGGGCACCGAGCGCAGCGCGCCGCGGACCCCCGCCGAGCGGGCGGTCGCCGCCGCCTGGGCGGACGTGCTCGACACCGGCGAGGTGGGAGCCGACGACGACTTCTTCGCCCTCGGCGGCGACTCGATCCTCGCCGTCCGGATCGTCTCGCGGCTGCGCGCCGCCTTCGGCACGGACGTCTCGCCCCGGCTGCTGTTCACCCACACGACGGTGTCCGCCCTGGCCGCCGCACTCGGCGACCCGGCGCAGAACACCACACCGGCCGACGTCATCCCGGCCGCCGACCCGGGCACCCCGGCGCCCCTGTCGTACGCGCAGCAGCGGCTGTGGTTCCTCGACCGCTTCGAGCCGGGCACCACCGAGTACACGACGCTGTCGGTGCTGCGCCTGCGCGGTCCGCTCGACGAGTCGGCCCTGCGTGCCGCCCTCGACGGCCTGGTCGCCCGCCACGAGGCGCTGCGTACCACCTTCGCCGAACAGGACGGCCAGGCGACGCAGATCGTGCACCCGCCCCACCCGGTGAACCTGCCGCTGGACGACCTCACCGGCACCCGCGACCGGCTGGACGCCCTCCTGGAAGGCGAGGCCGCCACCCCCTTCGACCTGAGCACCGGACCTCTGCTGAGGGCACGTCTCGCGCGCCTCGCCGACGACGAGCACGTGCTGGTTCTGGCCGTCCACCACATCGTCACCGACGGCTGGTCCGTCGGCGTGCTCGGCCGGGACCTGGGTGAGCTGTACGCGGCCGCCCTCGAGAGCCGCGCGCCCCGGCTGCCGCGGCTGCCCGTCCGGTACGCGGACCACGCCGCGTGGCAGCGCGCCCGCACCGACCAGGTGGACAAGCAACTCGCCTACTGGCGGGAGACCTTGGACGGGATCACCCCACTGGAGCCGCCCACCGACCGGCCACGCCCCGCCGTGCGCGGCCGCGAGGGCGCGCTGGTGACCTTCACCCTCCCCGCCGCGCTCACCGAGCGGCTGCGCGAGACGGGCCGCGAGGCCGACGCCACTCTCTACATGACCCTGCTGACGGCCTGCACAGTCCTCCTCGCACGCTGGGCGGACCAGGAGGACATCGCCGTCGGCACGGTCACCGCGGGCCGTGAGCGCCCCGAACTCCACGACGTGGTGGGCATGTTCGTCAACACGCTCGTGCTGCGCAACCGGGTGGAGCCCGGCCTGTCGTTCCACGCGCTGCTGGAGCGGGTCCGCTCCACCGTTCTGGACGCGGTCGCCCACCAGGAGGTGCCGTTCGAGAAGCTGGTGGACGCCCTCCAGCCCGAACGGGACACCAGCCGCACCCCGCTGTTCCAGGTGATGGTGGCACTGCACAACCTGGGCGCCGAGGTGCCCCAGCTGCCGGGCCTGACCGTCGAGCCGCTCACGCCGCCGGTCCGGCACGCCGCCTTCGACCTCGCCTTCGACTTCGCGGAGAGCGACAACGGCGTCACCGGCTATCTGGAGTACGACACCGCCCTGTTCGACACCGAGACCGCCGAACGCCTCGCCGCACGGCTGCGGTTGCTGCTGCAAGCGGCGGTCGAGGATCCGCACCAGGACGTCCGCGCACTGCCGTTGCTGACGGCCACCGAACAGCGGCAGGTGCTCGACACCTGGCAGGGCGGGCACCTGCCCGCGCCGGGCACGGCGTTCCCGAGCCTCTTCGAGGCACAGGCCGCGCGCACGCCGTCCGCCACCGCGCTGGTGGCCCGGGACGAGACGCTCACCTTCGCCGCCCTGAACGAGCGCGCCAACCGGCTGGCGCACCACCTGCTCACCCTGGGCGTCGGCCCCGAAAGCGTGGTCGGCGTGCGGCTGCCGCGCACCTCGCACCTGCTGGTGGCTCTCTTCGCGGTGCTCAAGGCGGGCGGCACCCTGCTCTTCCTCGACCCGGACCTGCCCGAGGAACGCGTCGCGTTCCTCCTCGCCGACGCCGCGCCGCACACGGTCCTGACGGCCGACGCCCTGCGCGAGGTGCCCTGGGACCGACTGCCCGCCCACGACCCCACCGACGCCGACCGGCTCGCCCCGCTGCACCCGGACACCGCCGCCTACATCATCTACACCTCCGGCTCCACCGGCCGCCCCAAGGGCGTCACCGTGGAACACCGCCACCTGGTCAACCTCTGCCACGACCACCGGGAAGGACTCGTCGCCCCGCACACCGCCGACGGGCGACGGCTCAAGGCCGCCCTCAGCGCCTCCTTCTCCTTCGACACCTCCTGGGAAGGACCGCTGCTGCTCGCCCTCGGCCAGGAAATCCACCTCGTCGACGAGGACGTACGCCTGGACCCGGAGGCGTTCTGCGCCCAGGTCGACCAGCGGGAGGTGGACCTGGTGAACGTCACCCCGTCCTTCCTCCGTGAACTCACCGCCGCCGGCCTCCTCGCCCCCGGCCGCCACCACCCGCGCCTGCTGCTGGTGGGCGGCGAGCCGGTCGGCCCCGACACCTGGGCCGAACTGTGCGCGGCACACGAGGAGTTCGGTGTCACCGCGTACAACGTGTACGGCCCCACGGAGACCACCGTCGACGCCGTCTACGGCCGCTGCGCCGAACGTCCCGAACGGCCGGTCATCGGCCGCCCCGGCCGCAACCTGCGCGCCTACGTCCTCGACGGCGCACTGCGTCCGGTCCCGCCCGGCGTCCCGGGCGAGCTCTACCTCGCCGGGGCTCAGGTCGCCCGCGGTTATCTGAACCGGCCCGGGCTGACGGCCACCCGCTTCCTCGCCGATCCGTTCGGGGGACCGGGGCAGCGGATGTACCGCACCGGCGACCGAGCCCGCTGGGACGCGTCCGGACTGCTGGAGTTCCTGGGCCGGGCCGACGAACAGATCAAGATCCGGGGATTCCGCATCGAGCCCGGCGAGGTGGAGGCGGCCCTGCTCGCCCTACCGGACGTCACCGACGCCGCCGTGGCCGCCCGCTCGCACGCCGGGCGCACCATGCTCGTGGCGTACGTGGTGCCCACCGGCGAACTGCCTCCGTCCGCCGACGAACTGCGGGTGCGGCTGCGGCGGACGCTGCCGGACCACATGGTGCCCTCCGCGTTCGTGCCCCTGACGCGGATACCGCGCACCAGCGGTGGCAAGACCGACCGACGCGCACTGCCCGCACCGTCCGCCCAGCCCGACAGCGGTACGCCGTACGTGGCGCCCCGTCCCGGTACCGAGGAGCGACTGGCCGCCATCTGGTCGGAGGTGCTGGGTGTGGAGCGCGTGGGCGCCCGCGACAACTTCTTCGCGCTCGGCGGCGACTCGATCCTCAGCATCCAGATCGTCTCCCGCGCCCGCCGGGCGGGCCTCGCGCTGACCACCAAGGACGTCTTCCGTCACCAGACGATCGCGGAACTGGCCCTGCGGGTCGGCGAGTCCGCGCCTCAGCGGGCGACCGGTGCCGGTGACACCCCGCCCGCCGAGGCGCCGCTGACGCCCATCCAGCGCTGGTACCTCGACGGCCGCCGCCCTGGTGACGCGATGCGCTTCACCATGACCCAGCGCCTGGAACTGGCCACCGGCACCGACCTGTCGGCGCTGGAAGCGGCGGTCGACGCCCTCGTAGGCCACCACCCGGCCCTGCGGACCCGGTTCCGGCGCACCGGTGACGACGGCTGGCGCCAGGAGGTGCTGCCGCAGGCGCCGGACGGCGTGTTCACGCGTCACGACCTGTCCCACCTGGACGACCCGGCGCTGGAGACCGAGGTGCAGCGCGTCGCGGACGCCGCACAGGCCTCGCTCGACCCCGTCGCGGGCCGGGTCGTACGCGTCCTGCTGTTCGACCGGGGCGCGGAGCACCCCGCGCAACTGCTGATCACCGCGCACCACCTGGTCGTCGACGGCGTCTCCTGGCGCATCCTGCTCGGCGACCTGGAGAGCGCCCACCGCGCCGCCGCGGCCGGGCGGCCCGTCGAACTCCCGTCGGCCGGCACCGCGTACGGGTCCTGGGCGGCGCGGCTGGAACAGCACACGCGGTCCGGTGGCCTGGACACCGACCTGGCCCACTGGACCCGCACCGCCGCCGCCCCCGCAGCCCTGCCCGCCGGACGGCCCGGCCCCAACACCCACGCAACCGCCGCCACCGTCACCGTGTCGCTGGCACCGCGGGAGACGGAGGCGCTGCTGCGCGGGGTCCCCGACGTCTACCGCACCCAGGTCAACGACGTGCTGCTCAGCGCCCTGGGCCGCACCCTGGCCCGCTGGTGCGAGCGCGACACGGTCCTCGTCGGGGTGGAGGGGCACGGCCGGGAGGACCTGTTCGACGAGGCGGACCTGTCGCGGACCGTGGGCTGGTTCACCGCGGAGTTCCCCGTCGCCCTGACCGTCGCGCCCGACGCCGGCTGGCGCACCATCCTGCGGTCCGTGAAGGAGCAGTTGCGCGCGGTGCCGCTGCACGGCCTCAGTCACGGCGCCCTGCGCCACCTGCTGCCGGACAGCCCGCTCGCCGACGCCTCGCCGCCGCAGGTCGGCTTCAACTACCACGGCCGGTGGGACGCGGGCAGCGGCACCGAGGACGGCCTGTTCCGGGCCGCGCTTGCGCCGGCCGGCCGCGACACCGACCCCGACGAGGCCCGCCCCTACCTGCTGGACATCACCGGCGTGGTCCAGGACGGCCGGCTCGAACTCGGCTGGACCTACCCTGGTGCCGTCTACGACGAGTCCACCGTGCGGCACCTGGCCGAGGAGATGTGCGCGGCGCTGCGCGACATCGTGGCGCACTGCGCCGACCCGGCCGCGGGCGGTCGCACCCCGTCCGACTTCCCGCTCGCCCGCCACCTGACCCAGCGGCAACTGGACCGGTTGGTCGGCGACGGACGGCACGTGGCGGACATCCTGCCGCTGACACCCCTGCAGTCCGGCATGCTCTTCCACGGGCTCGTCGACACGGCCGGGGCCTACTTCGACCGTACGGCGGTGCGACTGACCGGAGTGGCGGACCCGACGGCGTTCGCGGCGGCCTGGCAGCAGGTCGCCGACCGCACCCCGGCCCTGCGCACCAGCGTCCACTGGCAGGGCCTGCAAGACCCTGTGCAGGTCGTGCACCACCGAGTGGAGCTGCCCGTCACCCAGCTGGACTGGCGTGATCTGCCGGCCGGGCAGCGGGCGGCGGCGACAGAGCGGCTGCTCGCCGAGGACCGCGCGGCGGGCATGGAGCTGACCAGCGCGCCGCTCACCCGGATCACGCTGGCGGCCCTGCCCGGCGACGAGGTCCTGCTGCTGTGGTCCTCCCACCACCTGATCCTGGACGGCTGGAGCTCCGGGCAGCTGCTCACCGAAGTGTGCGAGCGGTACGCCGCGCTCACCGGCGGCCAGGACACGGCACCGCCGGCCCGCCGGCCGTTCGCGGACTTCCTGCGCTGGCTGAACGAGCGGGCCGACCACGAAGGGGCCGAACGGCACTGGGCGGACACCCTCGCCGGTTTCACCGAGCGCACCCCGCTGCCGTACGACCGCACCCCCGCCGAGGCCCACCGGGCCCGCTCCGCCGAGTCCGTCCCCCACGAGCTGGACCCGCGGGTGTCACAGCGGCTGCGGGAGACGGCGGCGCGCGGCGGACTGACCGTGAACACCGTGGTGCAGGCCGCGTGGGCGCTGCTGCTGGCCCGCTACAGCGGGCGCGACGACATCGTGTTCGGGACGACCGTCTCCGGCCGCCCCGCCGAACTGCCCGGCGTGGACTCCATGATCGGTCTGTTCATCAACACCGTGCCCACCCGGGTGCGCGTCCGAGCCGGTGGCGTCCTGCCCTGGCTGCGCGCCCTTCAGGACCAGCAGAGCGAGGACCGGCGTTTCGACTTCCTCTCCCTCGCCCGCATCCAGGCGCTGACCGAGGTCCCCGCCGGGGACGCCCTGTTCGACAGCATGGTGGTGTTCGAGAACTACCCGGTCGACGAGTCGGCGGCGGCCCGCACGGGCGTGGGCGTGGCGGACGTCCGGGCCGACGACGCCACCACCTTCCCGCTGTGCCTGCGCGCCCACCTGACCGACCGGCTCGGCTTCGACCTGGCCTACGACCCCGCCTTCTTCGACCGCGCCACGGTCGAACAGGCGACGGCCCGCCTGGCCACCCTGCTCACGCGGTTCGCCGACGGCCTCGACGGCGATGTCGGCGATCTGGCACCGCTCACCGCCGAGGACCGGCGGCTGCTGGAGGAGTGGAGCACCACCGCCCGCCGGGCGGAGCCGCGCAGCCCGGTGGACCTGTTCGCCGAGCAGACGCGCCGCACCCCGGACGCCGTCGCGGTGGAGGACGGTGAACGGCGGGTGACCTACCGCGAACTGGCCGACTGGTCCGACCGCGTGGCGTCCGGCCTGCTCGCGGCCGGTCTGGCCGCCGAGGACCGGGTGGCCCTGCTCATGGACCGCGGCGCCGAACACGTCGTCGCCCAGCTCGCGGTCCTCAAGGCGGGCGGCGCCTACGTGCCGGTCGACGGCCGCGCCCCCGAGGACCGGCGCCGGACGCTGCTCGCGCAGGCGGGCGTGAGCGCCCGGCTCACCGCCGAGGAGGTCGCCGCCGCCCGTCACACCGCCGTCGGGGAAGCAGCCGCCGCGGTGCCGACGGATCCCGACCGCCTGGCGTACATCATGTTCACCTCCGGATCCACCGGACTGCCCAAGGCTGTGGCGGTACGCCACCGCGACGTGGCCTCGCTGGCCAGCGACAGCCGCTTCGCCGACGGGGTGTGTGCCCGTGTGTTGCTGCACTCGCCGGTCGCCTTCGACGCGGCCACCTTCGAGGTGTGGGCGCCCCTGCTGACCGGCGGCTGTGTGGTCGTGGCCCCCGGGGAGACGGTGGACGCGGGCCTGCTGCGGCGGCTGATCGGCGGGAGCGTGAGAACCGAGGACAGCGGACGTGCCGGTGACGGCGGGTTCGCCGGTGGCGGCAACGGTGCCGGGGACAGCGGACATGCCGGTGCCGGCGGGCTCAGCGCGCTGTGGCTGACGGCAGGTCTCTTCCGGCTGCTGGCCCAGGACGCGCCGGACTGCTTCGCGGGCCTGCGCCAGGTGTGGACCGGCGGTGACGTGGTCCCCGCGACGGCCGTGCGCCGGGTGCTGGCCGCCTGCCCCGGCCTGACCGTGGTGGACGGCTACGGGCCCACCGAGACCACGACCTTCGCCACCTGCCACGCTCTCGACGACGTGGCATCCGTGCCCGAGACCGTGCCGGTCGGCCGGCCACTGGACGACAAGCGGGTCCACGTTCTGGACGCCCTGATGCGTCCCGTGCCGCCGGGCTGTGCGGGCGAACTGTACGTGGCCGGCGAGGGCGTGGCGCGCGGCTACCTGGGCCGCCCCGGCGAGACGGCCCGCCGCTTCCTCGCGGACCCGTCCGGACCGCCCGGGACCCGGATGTACCGCACGGGCGATGTGGTCCGGCGCCGCCCGGACGGCACGGTCGAGTTCCTGGGCCGCGCCGACGACCAGGTGAAGATCCGCGGCTTCCGCGTGGAGCCCGGCGAGGTGGCGGCCGCGCTGGCGGACCGCCCCGAGGTCGCGGACGTGGCGGTGGTGGCCCGCGAGGACCGGCCCGGCGCCCGCCGCCTGGTCGCCTACGTCGTCGGCCCGAGCGCGGACGACCTGGAAGAGCTGCGCGCGTACGCCCGCCGCACGCTGCCCGACTACCTGGTGCCCTCCGCGTTCGTCGCACTGACGGCTCTTCCGCTGAGTGGCAACGGCAAGGTGGACCGGGCGGCCCTCCCGGCGCCGGAGCCGGACACCCACGGGGGAGGGGGCGCGCCGACCGCACCGCGCACCGAGGCCGAACGCCGTACCCTGGACGTCGTCGCGGACGTGCTCGGCCGACCCGCCCCCGGCGTCGAGGACGACTTCTTCGCGCTGGGCGGCGATTCCATCCTCAGCATCCGTCTCGCCTCCCGCCTGGCCGAGGAGTTCGGCACGCCCCTGTCGCCGCGCGCCGTGTTCACCCACCCCACGCCCGCCGGGCTCGCCGCGCTGCTCACCGGGGACCGGACCGCCGACGAGGCCCGTTCCGTCATCGTGCCGGTGGACCGGGAAGCGGCGGCGCCGATGTCGTACGCGCAGCAACGCCTGTGGTTCCTGGAGGAGTTCGCACCCGGCGGCAGCGAGTACGTCACCGCTCTGGCGCTGCGACTGCGCGGCCGGCTCGACGCACCCGCCCTCGCGGCGGCCCTGGGCAAGCTGGTGGCCCGGCACGAGTCGTTGCGCACCACCTTCGACACGGTGGACGGCCAGGGCGTCCAGATCGTCCACCCGCCGCGGGAGATGCCGCTGCCGCTCGACGACCTGTCGGGGCTGCTCGAGGACGACCGCACGGCCCGCCTGGAGGAACTGCTCGCGGCCGACCGTGCCCGCCCGTTCGACCTGCGTGAAGGCCCCCTGATGCGCACCGGCCTGATCCGGCTGGCCGACGACGAGCACGTCCTGACGCTCACGCTGCACCACATCATCACCGACGGCTGGTCGACGGCCGTCCTCACCGGTGACCTCGCCCACCTGTACCGAGCCGAACTGGACCCGGCCACCAGGCCACTGCCGGCGCTGCCGGTCCAGTACGCCGACTACGCCCAGTGGCAGCGCAACACGAGCGGCAGCGAACCTCAACTGGACTACTGGAAGCAGCAGTTGGCGGACATCGAGCCGCTGGAGCTGCCCACCGACCGGCCACGCCCGCCGATCCGCACCCGGTCCGGCGCCACCACCCGGCTCACCCTGCCGCCCCGCACCGCCCGACGCCTCGCGCAGGTCGGCCGGGACCGCGGAGCCACCCTCTTCACCACGCTGGTCGCCGTAGCGCAGACCTTCCTCGCCCGGCTGAGCGGCGGCCGGGACATCGCCGTCGGCACCGTCACCTCGGGCCGCGAACAGACCGAGATCCAGCAGCTGATCGGGTTCTTCGTCAACACCCTGGTGCTGCGCTCGCACGTCGACGCCGGCCGTCCCTTCCCCGAGTTCCTCGACGACGTCCGGCGGACCGTGCTGAACGCCTTCGCCCACCAGGAGGTGCCGTTCGAGCAGGTGGTGGACGAGGTGCGACCGGTGCGCGACACCAGCCGCACCCCGCTCTTCCAGGTGATGGTCGTCCTGCAGAACACCCCGACCGCCGACCTCGATCTGCCGGGCCTGGAGGTGTCCGCCGTCGAGACGGAACTCCAGCACGCCGCGTTCGACCTCACCCTGGAGTTCGCAGAGGCGGACTCCGGAGCACTGCACGGCCTGCTCACCTACAACACCGACCTGTTCGACGCGGCCACGGCCGAGCACATGGCCGACCAGCTCGCCACGCTGCTGGCCGCCGTGGCCGACGACCCGCACCGCCCCCTCGGCGCCCTGCCGCTCGCGTCCGACGAGGAACTCGAGGCCCTGCTGGACCGGGGACAGGGCACGGCCCGGCCGGTGCCGACGGCGACCCTGCCGGAGCTGTTCGAGCGGCAGGCGGCCGCCACCCCCGACGCCGTCGCGCTGCTGGACGGGGAACGGCAGCTGTCGTACGCGGAAGTGGACCGGGCCGCCAACCGGCTCGCCCACCGGCTGATCGCCCGTGGTATCGGCCCCGAGCAGACCGTCGCCCTGGCCCTGCCCCGCGCCGCGGAGACGGTGGTGGCGCAGCTCGCCGTCGCCAAGGCGGGCGGCGCCTTCTTGTCCGTCGACCCCGACTACCCGGAACAGCGCCGGGAGTTCATGGTGCGTGACGCGGGCGCCCGGGTCATCCTCGCCGATCCGTCGGAGGTCTGGGTGGCGGACGGCCCGGACACCGCGCCCACCGACGCTGACCGCACCACCGCCCTCACAATGGATCACGCGGCGTACGTCATCTACACCTCCGGCTCCACCGGGACTCCGAAGGGCGTCATGGTGACGCACCGGGGGCTGGCGGGTTTCGCCGAGGCCGCCGCCGAGCGGTACACGGCCGGCCCCGGCGATCGGGTGCTCCAGTTCGCCTCACCCAGTTTCGACGCCTCCGTCCTCGAGCTGTGCGTCTCCCTGCTCAGCGGCGCCGCCCTGGTGACGGGAGAGGAGGGGCCGCTGGTCGGCGAGCGGCTGGCCGAGGTGCTCGCCGAGCGCCGCGTCAGCCACGCCCTCATCCCCCCGGCCGCGCTGGCCACCGTGCCGCCGGAGACCTCCGGCGCCCTGCCGCACCTGCGCACGCTGATCGTCGGCGCCGAGGCGTGCCCGTCCGACCTCGTGGACGTGTGGGCGCCCGGCCGCCGGATGATCAACTCCTACGGGCCCACCGAGGCCACCGTGGTCGCCACGTGGACCGGTCCGCTCAGCCCCGAAGGGCAGGCTCCGCCGATCGGCCGCCCGGCCGGCGCCACCCGTGTGTACGTCCTCGACGCGGCTCTGCGGCCCGTCCCTCCCGGCGTGACAGGGGAGCTGTACGTGGCGGGGCCGGGCCTGGCGCGCGGCTACCACGACAGGCCGGGCCTGACCGCCCGGCGGTTCGTCGCCGACCCGTTCGGCGCGGCGGGCACGCGCATGTACCGCACCGGTGACCTGGTGCGCTGGAGCGCCGGGGGCGACCTGCGGTTCGTCGGACGCGCGGACGACCAGATCAAGCTGCGCGGCTTCCGCATCGAGCCCGGAGAGATCGAGAGCGCGCTGCGCCGCAGCCCGCACGTGCGCGACGCGGTGGTCATGGTACGTACGGACGGCCCCGACGGGCGGCCCCGCGACGGTCATGGACGGCTGGTGGCGTACGTCGTCCCCGCCGACGAGAAGACCGCTGAGCAGGCCGAGGAAGAGGCCGGCGAGAACACCGGCGGGCTGCCCGTCGCCGCACTGCGCGAGCACCTGGCCGCGCTGCTGCCCCCGCACCTGGTCCCGGCGGTGTTCGTGCCGCTGCAGCGGCTGCCGCTGACCCCCAACGGCAAGACGGACCGGCGTGCCCTGCCCGCCCCCGGGCCGGCGCACACCGCCCTTGCCACCGGCCCGCGTTCCGCACCCCGTACCGACACCGAACGCCGCATCGCCCGTGTCTGGACCGACGTCCTGGGCGTGGAGGACATCGGCCTGGACGACAACTTCTTCCACCTCGGGGGCGACTCGATCCTGAGCATGCAGGTGGTGTCCCGGCTACGGCGCGAAGGCCTGCACCTGTCCACCCGTGACCTGTTCACCCACCAGACCGTCGCCGAGCTGGCCACCGTCGTCGCCACCGCACCCCAGCACACCGGCGACGGCCCGGTGACCGGCGCGGTGCCCCTCACACCGATCCAGGAGTGGTTCCTGAGCACACCGCGCGCCGACCACACCCACTTCAACCAGTCGGCGCTGCTGGAACTGGAGGCCGCACCCGACCTTGCTGCCCTGGCGGCCGCCATGGACGCCCTGATGGAACACCATGACGCGCTGCGCATGCGCTTCACCAGGGACGCCGACGGCTGGCACCAGTTCAACCCGCCGCCGGGCGAGAACGAAGGCCTCCTCGTCCGGCACGACCTGACGGGACTGTCCGCAGCGCAGGCCGACGCGGCCATGGAGAAGGCCGCCGACGACCTGCACACCGACTTCGACCTGGAGCGGGGACCGCTGCTGAGAGCGGCGCTGTTCACCGGTGCGGGAGAGGGCACGGCAAGGAAGGGTGAAGGAACCGACGAAGCAGGCGGCGACAGCCCGGCGTTCCTCCTCCTGGTCGCCCACCATCTGGTCGTGGACGCCGTGTCCTGGCGGATCCTCGCCGACGACCTGGAGGCCGCCTACCGCCAGGCCGTACGCGGTGAGCCGGTCGACCTGGGAGAGCGCACCACCTCCTTCCGTGACTGGGCCCGCAGACTCGCCGCACACGTCGCCGACGGCGGCCTGGACCACGAACTGCCCTACTGGCAGGAGGCCGTTGCCTCCGGACAGCTCCCGGCCTCCCGCGAGCCCGACCCGGCCGCACAGGACGCCGGCACCCTCACCGTCGAACTGGGGGAGGAGGACACGGCTGCCTTGCTGCGCGCCGCCCCGGCCGCCTACCGCACCCGCGTCAACGACGTCCTGCTGTCCGCGCTCGCCCTGGCACTGGCCCGCTGGACCGGAAGCGACCGCGTCCGCCTGGACCTGGAGGGACACGGCCGCGAGGACCTGCTCGACGACGTGGATCTGTCCCGTACGGTCGGCTGGTTCACCACCATCCACCCGGTCGCCCTCCAGGTGGCCGAACCGGACCACCTGGGACCCGACCGGAACTGGCGGACCCTGGTGAAGTCGGTGCGCCGCCAGCTGCGCTCCGTCCCCGGCAACGGGCTGGGCTTCGGCGCCCTGCGCACCTTCGGGCCGCCCGAGGTGCGCGAGCGGCTCGGCGCCGCGGCACACGGGCAGGTGGTCTTCAACTACCTCGGCCAGTGGGACGCCCGCCCGGCAGCCTCCGGCGGTGGCCTGGTGCGCGCCGAGCACGGCTCCTTCGGCCAGGACCACGACCCCCGGGACAGCGGATCGCACCCGCTGGAAGTGGTCGGTGCGGTACGGGACGGACGCCTCGCCTTCACCTGGCACCACCGCCCGGGCACGTACCCCACGGCAACCGTGCGGCGCGTCGCCGAGGAGTTCGCCGAAGCGCTGCGCCACATCGCCCGGCATGCCAGGGAGAGCCGGTGACCACACCCCGTCCCGGTGCCCCGGCACCCCGGACCCACGGCAGGCCCAGGGGACCGTGCATCGATGACACCGACCGGCTCGGGAACCCCGTGCGCCGTGAGCGGGCCCCCAGCACCACGGGCCGCCGACGGCGGCCCACCGAAGAAGTCCCACCCACGACGGAGGAACGCGACATGGACGAGAACACCCGCTACCAGGTGCTGCGCAACGACGAGGACCAGTACTCGCTCTGGCCGGTCGACATCGCGGTACCTGAGGGCTGGCAGCCCGTCGGCAAGGAGGGCACCGAGCAGGAGTGCTCCGCCTACGTCGACGAGGTCTGGACGGACATGCGTCCGCGCAGCCTGCGAGAGCGTATGCAGAACGCGGAGGTATGACCCCTTCGGCCGGCCTGAGCCGCGGCCACGGGGAGACGGAGTGCGCCGTCTCCCCGTGGCCCGGTACCCGGGAACCGGCCCCGGACGGTGTCCGACCGCCGAGGCCGCTCGAGTCCCATCAGGGACGTTCGTCCGACGGGGACGCCGCCGCCCGGGTGCCTCCGCTCGCTGACGACCGGCCGCCACCCGCAGGCGTGGCGGCCGGACACCGTCCCGGGAGGTCCGTGTCCACCGACAGGCACGCCTCGCGAGACGAGAGACCGTCGTTCGCCTCACCCCAGGAGCCAGCCGATGACCCCGATGACACCCGTTGTGAGAACGGAACGACTGGAGTTCACGCCCTACCGCCCCGAGGACGAGGACCACTTCGTCGCCCTGCTGCGCAACGAGGAGGTGTGCCGCTGGATGGGCCAGGACCAGGCGCCCGAGGCCGACCTGCGCGCGGTGTTCCGCGCCATCCTCACCGACGTCTACCCCACGCAGCGCTTCGACGTGTGGGGCGTGTGGTGGCA
This sequence comes from Streptomyces sp. NPDC093598, assembly GCF_044764825.1. Classification (NCBI taxonomy): domain Bacteria; kingdom Bacillati; phylum Actinomycetota; class Actinomycetes; order Kitasatosporales; family Streptomycetaceae; genus Streptomyces; species Streptomyces sp. NPDC093598. The sequence continues at coordinate 338,963 of NZ_JBIWIV010000005.1, forward strand.
GGGCACGTATATCGGCCACGCGGAAGTGAAGAAGACCGGCAACGTCGACGGACACGAACTCATCGTCGCCCTCGCCCCCGACTACTGGGGACAGGGCATGGGCGCGGAAATCGTCCGCGGCCTGCTGCGCCACGCCTCGGACAACCTGGGGCTGAAGGAGGCCTACGGCATGGTGGGTGCGGACAACACGGCGAGCCTTGCCATGTGCCGACGGCTGGGATTCCGCCACGTGCGCGACGTGGTGGGCGAGGATGGTTCGGTGACCCGGATGGTGGTCATCCCCACCACCGTGTGATCCCGGGACCGTCCGAGCCGCCGACGGCGTGCTCGACCTCGCCTGCCTCTCCCATTCTCTCCGCCCTTGGCGGCCGACCCGGACGACAGCGATCCGGGTGCACAGCCACCAGGGGAAAGTCACGCTGGAGTGATCTTCGACAAGGTCACCGGCCTACCGCCGGTCCGCGACCGTGCCCAGGGCGCCCCCAATGCCCGTCGGCGCAGACCCGCAGTGAATCCGGACGGTGCACACCGCGGTAGCACACGGGAGCCCGCACGGGCCGCCGACATCGCGCGGCCCCACGATGCGACCGGTCAGCAGCCCCGCGACTCGAACCCGGCGTCACCCCGGAAGGCCGCCGAGGATCCGACGTGGCGCTCAGACGTGCGAGTCGCGCCTGTACCTTGTGTGCCGTCGAACGCCGACGCCTGGAAGGCAAAGCGGCCGCGCCGGGAACAGCCGGGCTGGTCGGCGCGGTTGCATCGACCGAGGGACCGGCGCCGCACGGGCGGGGAACACCAAGACCACGACATCGTTCGCCCCACCAGGAGCCGGGCCCAGGGATCGCGGTACGCCGCCGCGCACTCGGACCAAGACGTATTCTTGCTGGAGGACTGTTTCATGACTGACCGGCCCTTGACGCTCATGGCAGTACACGCCCACCCCGACGACGAGGCCACCGGAACCGGAGGGGTCCTCGCGCGGTACGCGGCGGAAGGCATCCGCACGGTTCTCGTGACGTGTACCGACGGCGGTTGCGGTGACGGACCGGGAGGTGTCAAGCCCGGCGATCCGGGGCACGATCCGGCGGCTGTCGCCCTGATGCGCCGTCGAGAACTCGAGGCGAGCTGTGACGTCCTGAAGGTCAGCGATCTGGAGATGCTGGATTATGCCGACTCCGGGATGATGGGCTGGCCGAGCAACGACGCCCCCGGATCCTTCTGGCAGACCCCCGTGCGGGAAGGCGCGGCCCGGCTCGCGGAACTCCTGCGTCACTACCGACCCGATGTGGTCGTCACCTACGACGAGAACGGCTTCTACGGCCACCCCGACCACATCCAGGCCCACCGCATCACGATGGCGGCACTGGAGATGACCACGCTGACGCCGAAGGTGTACTGGACCACGATGCCCCGCTCGATGATGCAGCGGTTCGGCGAGATCATGCGCGAGTTTCATGAGGACATGCCGGAGCCGGATCCTGCCGAAACCGCCGCGATGGCCGAGATCGGCCTCCCCGACGATGACATCACCACGTGGGTGGACACCACCGCGTTCAGCGGTCAGAAGTTCGACGCGCTGGCCGCGCACGCCAGTCAGGGCGAGAACATCTTCTTCCTCAAGATGGGCAAGGAGAGGTTCGGCGAGTTGATGGGCATGGAAACCTTCGTACGTGTCCAGGACGCCACCGGCGCGGCCGTACCCGAGAACGATCTCTTCGCCGGACTGCGCTGATTCCGCCGATGGCGTCCCGCGGAGTGGTGTAACGGATCTTGGCTGGGAAGTGCGCCGTTTCCGTACCCTCGCGCGTGCATCGGCTACCGGTGAACGCGCCTTGTAGTGCCAGGCCGGACCCTTGCCGTCGGTGACCTTCGCCAGCGTTACCGGCCGCATCCAAGTCGAAGACGGCTGCGGCCGGTGTGGTCCTTGGCCTGCCACTGGCCGGCGTTCGTCTTCACCAGGTCGATCCACCGGCCCGAGCGAGTCTCGGTGAGCTTGAAGCCCTTGTGGCCCTTGCCACCCGCTCTGCGGATTGGGCGCCGGCCGCTCTCATTGGACCGAACGCCTTCGCCCCCGGTGTCACTCATCTGGCCTGCCGTGATGGCAGGGCATACGTAGTCCGGTGAGGGTGGGGGTGGGCTTCGCCGTCCACGTCGGCCAGGCCCTTCCTGCCGATCCGAAGGAGCTCTAGGCCATGTCTGAACGAAACACCGTCATTCGCAGCCTTCATGATCTTGGTCTGGCCGCCTGGTTCGGGGGCTCGCTGATGGGGGCGGTCGGCCTCAACGGGGCGGCCCAGGGCGAAGGAGGCACGGAGGCGAGCCGAGACCGGATCTCTTCGTCGGGCTGGGCGAAGTGGGCGCCGGTCAACGCCGCCGCGATCGGAGCGCACCTGTTCGGTGGTGGCGGGCTGCTCGCCGTGAACGCGCACCGTGTCGCCACGCAGCAGGGCGTGGGCGCCTCTACTGCGGCCAAGACCGTCATCACCGCTGCGGCTCTGGCCGCCACCGCCTACGCCCGCGTCCTGGGCAAGAAGGTCGAGCTGGCCTCCTCCACCGACCCCGCTGACGCCGAGAAGGCCGGAAAGCACCCGATCGACCTCGACAAGGCGCGACGGCAGCTGGCCACTGCCCAGTGGGCGGTATCGGCCCTGACCGGATGCCTGGTCGTGCTCAACGCTCTGCACGGCGAACAGCAGCGCCCCACCGAGCAGATTCCCGGCATGTGGGAGCGGGCCCGCTCCGCCACCCACCTGATGTCGTAGAACCTCGCAAGGCCCCAGACCTGTCAAAGCGGGCCCGCTGCCAGGAACTACAGCCGGCCAACGCGTGACACCCGACGTGCGCTGTCGTTGAGCAGCACGACTCCATATGCCGGGCCCCCGGGGTGATACCTCCCCCGGGGGCCCGTGGTCGTTCGTTTTCGATGCGAGGCCAGGCACGCGTGGTCAGTCGCTGCTGGGTCTCGCTCACCGCGAGGTGGTGTCGGCGTACACATCTGGTCAGGAAGGTACGAAGGCAGCTCCCCATGGCCGAGACGAGTTGCTCGGCGTAATCGGGGCGCGCTACGGGTGCGGGATGCGGAACACTTCGCTGGGTGATCGTGATGCAGCCCGTCCTGGAGATATACGCACCTGACGGCTTCGACCTCTGGCCTGTCGCCGAGATCCAGTCGTTTGCCTTTCTGCCCCTCAGCGGTGAGCTCTCGCCCGCTGAGGTCGGGACGGCCATGATGCGCATCGCCGGCTGCAATGGCATCGACCCCCATGGCGATCGGCCACCTCAGCAGGCCGACGCACTCGACTCGTTCCTTCACGGACTGCTGACGTTCGACAACCTCTTCGCGGCCGGCGGCCTGCGGGTCACCGACAACTCCACAGGCGTCACCTTCCTGCCCGGTTGCTGCGACGGGCTGGAGGACTGGCGCGACTGGCACCAGTTCGTCGACGACGGCAGGCTGCTCGGTTTCGGCCACGACCCCGTGTCACCAGTTGCCGAGCGCTTCGGCGACACCGTCCGGCTCACTGTCAACGCCGAGCAGAGCGACAGTCCGGTGATCGAGCTGTCCGTCGCCGAGCTCCGCCACCTGCTCGCCGGTGCCGAGCGCGACCTGGCCGACTTCCTGGCGCTGGCAGCCGACTGGGCCTCCAGGCACCTACCTGGCCGCTGCGCTCCCGTCACAGCCGCCCTCGCCCGCGTTCTCGACCTTCCCGCACCGGCCATGCCGCCGGAGCCGTAGGACGGCACGGACTTCGCAGGCCGCGAAGGCGGGCCCCTGGATTGTCATCGTGAGCAACGCGGTGAGCATGTTGGTTGAGGGTCTCACCGGTGCTGACGCGTACGACATTCCCGTCGCGGGTACCGACCAGGCCGACGGTCTGTCAAACGAACGGTGCAACCAGCTGGGTTTTGGTTACTGGCGAGCTGCTGAGAGCCGGCCGCCGAAGGCGATGCCGAAGGCGTTCACCGCGGCCTTCCAGCGCAAGGTCCGGCAGTCACGGGGCACGGCTATCTCCACCGACCCCACCTCCGTCCGGACGGTCTCTAATCGTTTGCCGCGATCAGCTGGTCGCCCACGGCCTTCGCCGACACAGCCGCTGCCCACTCGACAGTCTCCTGCTCGGCCACGTTCTCACTGGCATCGGTGAATCTTCCATGATCGGGAGTTACACCGAACGATTCACAGGCCCGGCCTACGCGGGCCGGTACGGGGCCACCGACCAGAGCGAACGTATCCGCCTCGGTGACACCGTCTTCCACAACGGACCCCTCCGCCCGTCTGTGAAGACAACTGCCGGTGTGGACATGTGCTTCAACCACGAGCCCGGGGGCACGTTGAACTCCATGACGACCGGGGGCAAGACCTACTTTCACCTCACCGACGCCATAGGGGCTCGGTCGTCGCGCTCGCCGACGTCAACCGCATCGACCCGACGGGCACCCTCAGCCTCGGCGACCTGATGGACACCGTCGGTAAAGCCGGGGAGGCCATCACTGCCGGTGAATTGGCCGGCCAGCTGGCGACAGGAGACTACAGGGCGGCTGCCGGAACGGCGATCGGTTTCGCCGCGGGCAAGGCGTTCACTGCCGACTGCACATACCTGACGGCCGGAGCAGGAGCGATCTTCTGCGCGGTCGGGGAATGGCGGTCTCCGAGGCCACGGAGGCGGCCTACGAAGACGCCGAGTCAGACCGCACCCGCGTCGGTGCATCCCATGAAGGAGGTCTCGTGCAATCACCCACTGATTCGACGGTACTGGCCTACAAAGGACTTGATGGAATCCCTCTCTGGCTGTTGTTCGGGATCGCCATCCTGGCTTTCGTCATCTTCGGCGCGGCACAGATCCGTAAGCGCAAGTGAGGACTGAACGTCACGCGGTGGGCGGCGCCTGTACCGGGCGCCGCCCACCGCTGAGCGCCGGCGGACCGTCTGCGTCCGCGTCAGCGGACCCCTTCCGCCAGCGCCGCGCGCAGGTGGCCGCCGGTGGCCTCAAGGAGACACGCCGGAGCGGGCGCGCAGGCTTGTCGTTGGAGGCGCGCACGTCGACCATCAGGTTCCCGTCTTGCCGAGCCGGATCACCGTGATCGTCGAGAGCACGTTGAGGACAGCTTCTGTGCCGTACCGGCCTTGAGGCGAGTGGAACCGGTGAGCAGCTCCAGCCCGACGACGATCCGAGGGTTCTCCTCCGGCCGATGTCGAGATGTACGCGCCCTGACAGCGGGGAACAGGACCGGTTGGATTCCCGGCTCCGCGAGTTCGGTGATCAGGTCAGTCTGGGGATGTGGACGCGTCCGTTGCGGCTATCGCGTCCCTATCCGACGACGGTTCATACTCTCGCCCGAGTGGCGGCCTGAGCGTTGTCCCGTAAATGATCTCTGCCGCGCTGGGTGACCTGCTTGTTTTCCGTGTCACCCCGCGAGCGTGAGGTTGTGCCCCCAAGTAATCAGGTCCAGTCCCAACCACCGATCGCGGCACCTCCGAGGTACCCGCCGATTCCGTAGCCAAGTCGACGGCCGTCGCGGCCTTTCCGGCGGCACCCGCGGCCTTCATGGCCACGCCTACCCGGCCGAAGCATGGAAGCTGTCCGTTCCCCATGCCGCATCCGTCAGCTCACCACGACCCACGACAGGACCAATTGTCAGACAGTGCCTAATAGTGCTTCGTCAGGTTGTGGGCTGTCTGCGGCTGCTCCGAAGGCTGGGCAGGGGGCGTCCGCAGGTGGTGCAGGTGCCGGTCCAGCACCTCAGCAGGTCTCCTGAAGAACGTCGAGGACCTGGTAGAGGGTCAGGCCGGTGTGCGGGCTTTTGGGTCGAGCCGCCTCAGGGTGAGGAATGCCTGGGCGGCGGTGACGAGGGTGAAGTGCCAGCCGAGCCAGGTGCGGCCCTCGAAGTGGTACAGCCCGAGGCCGTCCTTGAGCTCGCGGTAGACGTGCTCGACCCGCCGGCGGTTCTCGCCGATCATGAAGGATCAGCGTCGCCACGCCTCGGTCCTTGGCGGACTTGCCGGTGCCGGAATCACCGATCAGGCAGAGTGGCTGCCCCTTCTTCACCCGCTCGCGGGTCGCGAATCGGACCGGCGCCGGGCGCGGTCGTCGCGTCCGGCTGCGTCTCTCCACCGGCGACGGCAACACTGCTGAAGTGGTAGTGGTCGCGAGATCGGGCCGCATCTCTGCGCGTTGTACCCGGCGCATTTACCAATCGGGGCGTCCCGTATGGTTAATCGCGTGACGCTTCCCAGTGCCCCGCGTGGGCGTCCCCGAGACAGCCGGGCCCATCAGGCGATCTTGACCGCCACGACCGAGCTGGTGACTGAAGTCGGCTACGCCGACACGTCCATCGGTGCGGTGGCGGCTCGGGCCGGCGTGGGTAAGGACACCATCTACCGCCGCTGGTCGGGCAAGGCCGAGTTGGTGTACGAGGCGGTCTTCACCCAGACAGAGGCAGCCCCAGCATCGGACACCGGCAGCCTGACCGGCGATCTCACTGCCCTGCTGGAGGCACTGATCCAGGAGTTCTCCACCCCGGCCGCGGCCGCTGCCCTGCCCGGCCTGCTGGCCGACTTCGCCGCCGACCCGGAATTGCAGGTCCGCATTCGCTCCGACTTCCTGACCCCGGCCAAGGACGGGCTGGCACCGGTGTTCGAGCGAGCTGTCCAGCGCGGGGAGGCCAACCCCGGCCTGCCGGTCGACCTGGTACTGGACACACTGGCCGGCGCCGTCTTCTTCCACGTCGCCCTGGTGGGCGAGCAGCCCGACCCACGGCTGGCCACGCAACTGGCGGCCATCGTCGGCCGCGGAATCGAGACCCGATGAACGCCTGGTTTCTCGCCGCCGGCATAACGGCCGGCGCGGTCGCAGCCATCCATGCCGTGGCTGGCGGTCGGGATGTCATCCGGCCACTGCTGGCTGGCAACGTCCCCGATGAGCCCCGCCGTGTCCTGCACGCGGTCTGGCACATGGTCACGGCCGACCTGATCCTGGCCGCCGCTGCCCTGATCTGGCTGGCGCTGGGCAACCGCTCTGGCGGTGACACCATCGCCTGGTTCCTGGCCGCCCACTTCGTGGCCTACTCCGGCGTGTTTCTCATCGTTTCCCTGGCGGCCAGATGGTCAAAACCGCTGCTGCGCCTGCCGCAATGGATACTGCTGTTGCCGGTGGCGCTGCTCGCAGCGGCTGGCGCAGCGTGAACCGCGGGAGCGCGGGGCCCTCATGGACCTCAGGTACATACCGCCGGTTCCGGCAGAGCAGATCCGCCAGTGCCCACGCGGGATGTCGCGCTCCCTCCGCGCACGACGACGACCTGCGCTCCACCGCCTACCAGTTGAGGGACGCAGTACGGCTTTGCGCATTGCACCTCCTCGGTGGTGACCCTGAAGCATCCTTGCGTGGCGGGGTCTCATGAGACATGGGGAAGACGCAGCGCGTGAGGATCGCAAGCTGGGCACGTCGTCATGACGTCGGCGGCGGCTCGGCTGCGCCTGTCCACGTCAGCCACTCGCGCACCGTATTCGCCTCGGTGGTCGACGGGCGCGACACCCACGGCCCCGACAGCCGCCGCGCGGAGAACGTGTGATCGACAGCCAGAGCATCAAGACCTCAGCCACCGTCCACCTGTCCAGCCAAGGCATCGACCCGGCCAAGAAGATCATCGGCCGCAAGCGGCACATCGTCACCGACACCTGGTTTCCTGCTGGCCGTGGCCGTCACCGCCGCCAGCGTCTCCGCCGCCGGCACCCAACTCCTCGCCGACGTCGCCGCGCGCCACCTCACCATCACCAAAGCCTGGGCCGACAACGGCTACAAGGCCAAAGCCGGGAACGCGGCCCACCTCGGCATCGACCTCGAAATGTCCAACGCGACCCCACTGTCCGCGGCTTCCAAGTCCGGCCCCGCCGCTGGGTCATCGAACGCACCCTCGGCTGGCCCGCGACTAGGAAACCCACCCCCACCGATCAGCAGCCGTGATCCGACTGGCCGCCATCAACCTCATGACCCGCCGCCTCACCCACGAAACCACCACCAACTGGCGTGACACCTAAACCAAATGAAACAGACAACCGAGAACCAAGTGCTCACTTACTGATCATTTCAGAATGAGGTTCGGAGTCGTCTCAAGCAGATGATGCTGCAGGCGAGTTGGAGCAGTCCGAGGTGGAGGTCGGCTCGTATCTCG
>NZ_JBIWIV010000006.1:0-338748 GCF_044764825.1 Streptomyces sp. NPDC093598
TGCGTTTCCGACTCTATCAGATCTTTTCTCGACCCGATTTCCTCGGTGCTTTCCAGGTTTCCGCTTTCGCGTTTCCCTTTCCGGCGGTTCCGACTTTATCAGAAGATTCGGGCCGGACTGACCGGCCGCTCATTTCCGATTCATCGGGAGTGGCTTCAATGAAATCAGCGTTTCAAGAAGCAGACAGATGTTCACTGTGGCCGGTCTGGGACTAGAGCCCATCTCCAGGCAACTGTTCTAATCTACCTCCCCGCACTCGCCGTGTCAACGGCTCCTGTGGGGCGAAGAGGAGACTAGCAGCTGAACGGAGGTGGTCGCACATCCGGCGGTCACGGAACGATCAGGCGGCTGTGGGGACGGTCGCGCTGCGTTCCGCCGCCTCGACGTCGCCGGTCTCTCCCGCCCGGGCGGCACGGCCACCCAGGACGTAGACGTAGGCCAGGAAGGCCACTTCCGCGGCGACCCCGATGCTGATGCGGGCCCAGGTGGGGAGTCCGGACGGGGTGACGAAGCCTTCGATGGCGCCGGAGACGAACAGGACGAGGGCGAGGCCTATGGCCATGCCTATGGCGGCTCGGCCCTCTTCCGCGAGAGCTGTGCGTCGCGTGCGGGGGCCGGGGTCGATGAGGGTCCAGCCCAGGCGCAGGCCGGTGCCTGCCGCGACGAAGACGGCGGTCAGTTCGAGGAGGCCGTGCGGGAGGACCAGGCCGAGGAACGTGTCGAGGCGGCCGGCCGAGGACATCAGCCCGACGCCGATGCCGAGGTTGAGCATGTTCTGGAAGAGGATCCAGATGACCGGGAGTCCCAGGAAGACTCCCAGGATCAGGCACAGGGCGGCGGCCCAGGCATTGTTCGTCCAGACCTGGGCGGCGAAGCTGGCGGCCGGGTGGCTGGAGTAGTACGTCTCGTATTGGCCGCCGGGGCGGGTGAGCTCGCGAAGTTCGCCTGGGGCCGCGATCGAGGCCTGTACATCGGGGTGGGTGCCGATCCACCAGCCGAGGAGAGCCGCGACGACCGTGGACAGGAGCGCCGTGGGTACCCACCAGTGCCGTGACTTGTAGACGGCGGCGGGGAAGCCGTGGGCGAGGAAGCGGGTGACGTCGCGCCAGGAGGCGCGTCGGGTGCCTGTCACGGCACTACGCGCGCGTGCCACGAGCTGACTGAGCCGGCCGGTCAGCTGTGGGTCGGGAGCGCTGGACTGGATCAGGGAGAGGTGCGTCGCGGTGCGCTGGTAGAGGGCGACGAGTTCGTCGGCTTCGGCTCCGTTGAGACGGCGCTGGCGACGGAGCAGGGCTTCGAGGCGGTCCCACTCCGCTCGGTGGGCGGAGACGAAGACGTCGAGGTCCATCGGTGTGCCTGCTCCTCGGCTGGTCGTCGGCAGCTCGTCGTGGATCAGCTTGTCGTACTACGGTGCGATGCGCCCTCAGCTTGGCAGACTGGCCCTGTCGGGGGCAGGGCAGGGGAAGGACGGCGGGCGTGAGTGAGCTGGTGACGGGCGAGGCTGTGGCGTTGGAGCTGCGCCCCGCGAGACTGCCCAGCAGGGCGCTGGCCGTGCTGCTCGATCTGGTGGCGGCCATGGCGGTCTACGTCGCGGTGACCATCGCGCTGGTCGTTTCCACGGCCTCTCTCGACGAGGCGGCGCAGACGGCGCTGTCGATCGCGGCGTTCGTTCTCGTGTTGGTGGGCGGGCCGATCGCGGTGGAGACGCTCAGTCACGGGCGTTCGCTCGGGAAAATGGCGTGCGGGCTGCGTGTGGTGCGGGACGACGGGGGTCCGATCCGGTTCCGGCATGCGCTGGTGAGGGGCTTGATCGGTGTGATCGAGATCCTCATGACCTTCGGGACCGTCGCCTGCATCGCGTCGTTCGTGTCGGCGCGTGGGCGGCGGCTGGGTGATGTGTTCGCGGGGACCCTTGTCGTGCGGGAGCGGATCCCGGTCGCCCGGACCGGTTTCGTGCCGCCTCCGCCGCCCTGGCTGTCGGGGCGGTTCTCGGGGCTCGATCTGTCCGCGGTGCCCGACGGGTTGTGGCTCGCCGTCCGGCAGTATCTGACGCGCATGCAGCAGCTGGATCCGCAGGTGGGCTGGTCGATGGCGGAGCGGCTGGCGTCGGATCTGGCGGAGCGTACGGGGGCTCCGGTGCCGCAGGGTGTGCCGCCGGCGGCGTATCTGGCGGCGGTCGTGCAGGAACGGCAGGCGCGGGAGGCCCGGCGGGCTTTCGGGAGCGATGCGGCCCGGTCGGCCACGTCCGCCGCGGCTCCGGTGACGAGCGGCCCGGTGGATACGGGCGAGGCACCGGCTGCGCCCCGACCGGCGGTGCACAGGCAGCCGGAGCCCCGCCCGCAGGAGGCTGCCTCCGAGCCGTCCGGCGGGGAACGTCCCGCGAAGTCACCTGAGGTTTCGGCGAGCGAGCGGCCCAGCACCGGGTTCGCGCCGCCGGCGTAGGTGCGGGTGCTGCCTGCCGCTCAGGGCGGTTGCCTGCTCAGGGGAACACCGAAGGCGGCGATTCCAGGTCTTCGAGCTCGATGCCGGGCGCCGCGAGCACCACGTCGCCGGCGAGGTGCACGGTGTGCTGCTCGCCCGTGTCCAGGGCTGTGACCTGGTATTCGTCCACGGTCAGGGGGCCGTTGTCAGTGGCGTGTGCTTCGCTTCTCAGCAAGGTCCAGGACTGGTCCACGGTGCGGGGGGCCAGGACCGGGTCCGTGAAGGCGACAAGGCGTACGCGGGTGGCCGCGGAGGGGGTGAGGCGCAGGAGACGGGCGGTGGCGACGAGGAATGCCGGGGACGTGCCGGTGAAGGCGTGGGCGCGCACATTGCCTTCGGTGGCCTCGGTTCCGGTGGGGTCGGTGCGGACCCAGGTGACGCCGTCGAGGGCGGCGCCTCGGACCTGCCAGGCGGCGGCGTGGAGTTCGAGGCGGATGGGACGGCCGAGTTCGTCGAGGGTGAGGTCGACGGAGCCGTGGTGACCGCCCGAGGGGGTGGTGAGCTGGGAGACGTAGCGCCAGCCGGAGGGGCCGGGGGCGCACTGGAAGTGCTCTTCTGCGAGGGGGGTGTGATCGTGCGGATCGTGATGCGAATAGCGGCCGCGGGGCATGGGGGTCCTGGGTCTTGACGGGCGGGCCGGTCGCCGGCCGGTCGAACGGGGCAGGCCCCCGGCACGGGGGTGCGGGGGCCTGCCTCGGAGATCTGACCGGCAGCGAACTGGCCGGCAGCGGTGCCGCTCGGCTCAGTAGCGGTAGTGGTCCGGCTTGAACGGGCCCTCGACCTGGACGCCGATGTACTCGGCCTGCTCGGGGCGCAGCGTCGTCAGCTTCACGCCGAGCGCGTCGAGGTGGAGGCGGGCGACCTTCTCGTCGAGGTGCTTGGGCAGCACGTAGACGCCGGTCGGGTACTCGTCGGGCTTGGTGAACAGCTCGATCTGGGCCAGGGTCTGGTCCGCGAAGGAGTTGGACATCACGAACGACGGGTGGCCGGTGGCGTTGCCCAGGTTCAGCAGGCGGCCCTCGGACAGGATGATGATCACCTTGCCGTCGGGGAAGGTCCAGGTGTGGACCTGCGGCTTGACCTCGTCCTTGACGATGCCGGGGATCTTGGCGAGGCCGGCCATGTCGATCTCGTTGTCGAAGTGGCCGATGTTGCCGACGATGGCCTGGTGCTTCATCTTGGCCATGTCCGAGGCCATGATGATGTCCTTGTTGCCGGTCGTGGTGATGAAGATGTCGGCCTTGTCGACGACCTCGTCGAGGGTCGTGACCTGGAAGCCGTCCATCGCGGCCTGGAGGGCGCAGATCGGGTCGATCTCGGTGACGATCACGCGGGCGCCCTGTCCGCGCAGGGACTCCGCGCAGCCCTTGCCCACGTCGCCGTAACCGAAGACGACCGCGGTCTTGCCGCCGATGAGGACGTCGGTGGCGCGGTTGATGCCGTCGATGAGCGAGTGGCGGCAGCCGTACTTGTTGTCGAACTTCGACTTGGTGACGGCGTCGTTGACGTTGATCGCCGGGAACAGGAGGGTGCCGTCGCGCTGCATCTCGTACAGGCGGTGGACGCCGGTCGTGGTCTCCTCGGTGACGCCGCGGATCTCGGAGGCCAGCTGGGTCCACTTCTGCGAGCCGTCCGTGATGGTGCGGTTCAGCAGTTCGAGGATGACGCGGTGCTCGTCGGACTCGGCGGTGTCGGGCGAGGGGACCTTGCCGTCCTTCTCGTACTCGACGCCCTTGTGGACGAGGAGGGTGGCGTCGCCGCCGTCGTCCAGGATCATGTTGGGGCCGCCGGTGGGGCTGTCCGGCCAGGTCAGCGCCTGCTCGGTGCACCACCAGTACTCGTCCAGGGTCTCGCCCTTCCAGGCGAAGACCGGGACGCCCTGGGGGTTGTCGACGGTGCCGTTCGGGCCGACGGCGATGGCGGCGGCCGCGTGGTCCTGGGTGGAGAAGATGTTGCAGGAGGCCCAGCGGACCTGCGCGCCGAGGGCGACCAGGGTCTCGATGAGCACGGCGGTCTGGACGGTCATGTGCAGGGAGCCGGTGACGCGGGCGCCGGCGAGGGGCTGCGCCTCGGCGTATTCCTTGCGGATCGCCATCAGGCCCGGCATCTCGTGCTCGGCGAGGGTGATCTCCTTGCGGCCGAACTCGGCCAGGGAGAGGTCGGCGACCTTGAAGTCCTGTCGGTGGTCGACAGTCATTACGAGCTGCTCCTCGGGGTTGGGTCGAGGTGGGTACGGCTGGTCTGCGCGGCGGCGGACACAGGGTGCCCGAAAGAGGACACAGGCATGCCCGCGTGCGCGCAGCGCAGTCCGTCGGAGGCCCTCTCTCCCTCGGCCGGTCCGCGAGGGGACCGCCCGACCGCCATCAGCAGCGACGTCTGGCTCCGTCCCAAGCTACACCGGGCGCGGGTGCGATCCCCAGTCCGCCGGAAAACACATGGAGCCGATCATGTGACGGATCGGGGGACGCGGCAGGCGGCCGGGAGCGGCCGGAGACGGGCGGGGTGGTGGACGGCCGGGGAAGCCGGACGGGGCCCGCCGAGTGGTTCGGCGGGCCCCGTGGGCCGGAGAGAGGAAGGTGTCAGTGGTCGGTGGGGTGAGGGGCCGGTCCACCCGGGGAGGCCTCGCGGTCGGGGCCCTTGGCGGCTTCCTTCTCGCTGTAGATGTCCGGCTCGAGGTAGATCACGCGCGCGATCGGCACGGCGTCGCGGATGCGGGCCTCGGCGGCGTCGATGGCGGCGGCGATCTCAGTCGCCGTGTCGTCGTGCCGGACGGCGATCTTGGCGGCGACGAGGAGCTCCTCGGGGCCGATGTGGAGCGTGCGCATGTGGATGATGCGGGTGACCGTGTCGCCGTCGACGACGGCGGCCTCGATCTTCTGGGTCTCCTCGACCCCCGCGGACTCACCGAGCAGCAGCGACTTGGTCTCGGCTGCGAGGATCAGGGCGATCAGGATGAGCAGGACGCCGATGCAGAGGGTGCCGATGCCGTCCCAGACGCTGTCGCCGGTGAGCAGGGCGAGGCCGACGCCGCCGAGCGCGAGGATCAGGCCGACGAGGGCGCCGAGGTCCTCCAGGAGGACGACCGGGAGCTCGGGAGCCTTGGCGTGGCGGACGAACTCCTTCCAGGAGCGGTGGCCGCGCAGGACGTTGGACTCCTTGATGGCCGTGCGGAAGGAGAACGTCTCGGCGATGATCGCGAAGACCAGGACGCCGACCGGCCAGTACCAGTTCGTCAGTTCGTGCGGGTGCTTGATCTTCTCGTAGCCCTCGTAGAGGGCGAACATGCCGCCGACCGAGAAGAGGACGATGGAGACGAGGAAGGCGTAGATGTAGCGCTCGCGGCCGTAGCCGAAGGGGTGTTGCGGGGTCGCCTCGCGCTTCGCCTTCTTGCCGCCGAGCAGGAGCAGTGCCTGGTTGCCGGAGTCGGCGAGCGAGTGGACGGACTCGGCGAGCATCGACGACGAGTTGCTGAAGATGAACGCCACGAACTTCGCTACCGCGATCGCGAGGTTCGCGGCCAGTGCCGCCACGATCGCCTTGGTGCCGCCTGACGCGCTCATATGTCCGCGTTGTCCCTTCGTACGCCGTTCCAGGGCCCGGGGCGACGCGTTGGTGCGGCACCCGTGACTTTGCCCGTGCTTGACGGTGGGCCATTGTTGCAGCCCGCCGCCCCAGCGGTGAGTCAGGTCACCAGCACGGGGCCGTCGAAACGGTCAGGCGACGACGGTGGCCCGGAAAAGCGTTCCCGTTCCGGACACTTCGGCCTTTTCGCCGGCCGGGACGAAGACGGACGCACCGGGGGTCAGGTCATGTTCGCCGGCCCGGACGGTGCCGGCCGTGCAGAGCAGGATCTGCGGGGTCGGGCGGGTGAGGTCGTGGGCGGCGCCCGCCGCGGGGAGGACGTAGCGGGAGAGGCGGAACTCGTCGATCGGGGTTTCGTAGACCTCTTCGCCGTCCGGGGAGGCCTCGGGGCGCAGGACGCCGGGGTCGCCGGGGCGGAAGCGGACGATGCGCAGGAGTTCGGGGACGTCGACGTGCTTGGGGGTCAGGCCGCAGCGCAGGACGTTGTCGGAGTTGGCCATGATCTCCACGCCGAGGCCCTCGAGGTAGGCGTGCGGGACGCCGGCGCCGAGGTAGAGGGCCTCGCCGGGCTGGAGCCGGACGTGGTTCAGCAGCATCGCGGCGATGACGCCGGGGTCACCCGGGTAGTGGTGGGCGATGTCGGCGTAGGGGGCGTAGGCGCCGCCGAGGCGGGTGCAGGCGGTCGCCGCCTCCGCGACCGTGCGGGACATCTCGTCGGGGTCGGCGGTCAGGATCGCCGTGAGGACCTCGCGCAGGGCGGCGTCCTCGGGGTGGGCGTGCAGCAGGTCGACGTAGGGCTTGAGGGAGTCGACGCCGAGGTCGTCGAGGAGGGCCGCGGCCTCCAGCGGGTCGCGGAAGCCGCACAGGCCGTCGAACTCGGTGAGGGCGCAGATCAGTTCTGGCTTGTAGTTGGCGTCCTTGTAGTTGCGGTGCGGGGCGTCGACGGGGATGCCGCGGCGCTCCTCGTCCGCGTAGCCCTCTTGCGCCTGCGTGAGGTCGGGGTGGACCTGGAGGGAGAGCGGGGCGCCCGCGGCGAGGATCTTGAGGAGGAAGGGCAGCCGGGGGCCGAACTTGGCGACGGCGCCGGGCCCGAGTTCCCTCTCGGGGTCGGCGTCGACGACCTCGACGAGCGTGCCCCGGTGGGTGCGCGAGGGTGCGCCCGGGTGGGCGCCCATCCACATCTCCGCCTGCGGCTCGCCGGTCGGTTCGACGCCGAGGAGCTGCGGTATGGCGGTCGGGGAACCCCAGGCGTAGGGGCGGATGGTGTTGTCGAGGCGGTCCATGGGGGTTCTCTCTGCGTGTGCGGGGGTGCGGGCGCGTCAGGGTGTCCCGGGCAAGATCAAGCCCTCGAAGCGAGCGCCAGGTAAACCGCGGCGAAATCCGTGATGGCGATCAGCTCCGCGAGGGTCTCCAGTTCGCCGCCCGCCTCCGGTTCCAGCTCGCTGATCGGTGTGTCGTGGCTGAGGGCGAGGTCGCGGGCGCCGGGGGCGGCGGTGAGGCCGCCGATGGGGCGGTCGCGCAGCAGCACCACGCGCGCGTGCAGGGCGGGTGGTTCCTCGACCCGGTCGCGGAAGAAGTCGTCGGGGTCGGCGCTGGCGGCCAGCGGGCCGGCGAGCAGGGCGCTGTGGGCGGCGAGGGCCTCGGGGAGTTCGGCGACGACCGCGGGGGTGCCGGACAGTTCGGCGAGGGCGGCGGCGAAGCGGCGGCCCGCGGGGCCGGCCGAGGTGCCCTCGGTCCAGACGATCGGGAGGGCGTCGGCGAGCTCGGCCGCCAGGGTCTTGGCGGCGTTGCTGTACGTGGCGATGGCCGGGCCGCAGCGTTCGGCCACGCGGTCGAGGCGGTCGGCGACCTTGCCGAGGGCGTCCGGCGGGGCGGCGAGCACACCCGTGCGGTCGAGGAGCGCGAGCAGCGGGGTGAGCAGGGCCCACAGGACGCCGGGGGCGGACGCGGCGAGAGGCTCGTCCTGGTCGTACGGGGCGGTCGCCATGGGCACGAACAGGCCGTGCGAGCCCTGGACGGCGTCGGCGAGCGGGGTACCGGCGGGGGCTACGGCCACGACGGAGCAGCCCCGGCGGTAGGCCTGCTCGGCGAGCAGGGACAGGCCGGGTTCGGTGCCGTCCGGGGTGGTGATCAGAAGGAGGTCGACGGAGCCGACCCAGCCGGGCAGTTCCCAGCGCAGGGCGCCGGCGGCCGGGGCTACGCCGGAGGGGGCCAGGCGGGTGACCGGACTGCCGGCGCCGGCGAGTGTGCCGATGAGGTCGGCGGCGTGGGTGGCGGCGGCACCCGGGCCGGCGATGAGGACGGCGCGGGGGCGGCCGTCCGGCTTGAGGTCGCCCACGCCCGCCTCGGCGGCGTGGCGGGCGGCTGTGCGGACGCGGGCGCCGGCTTCTGCGGCGCCGCGGAGCAGCCCGCGGTGGTCGGCCTCGGCGAGGCCCTCCGGGGAGTCGAGCAGCGATTCGTCGAGCATGGGCGGCAGCTTCCCATCGCCGGGGTCCGATATGAGGGTGTCCTGGATCGTGCCCGTTGTGCCGTGGGCTATGTGCACCGGAGTGCTGTGAGGGTGCATGCGCCCCCGCCGGTCACGCGGGGCGGCGGGCCTCGTCGACGAGAAGGACGGGGATGCCGTCGCGGACGGGGTAGGCCAGGCCGCAGCTGGTGTCGGTGCAGATCAGCTCGCTGTCCTGCTCCGTGAGGGGGGCGTGGCAGGCCGGGCAGGCGAGGATCTCGAGGAGGCCGGATTCGAGGGGCATAGGGGTTTCCTTCGAGGTGCGGGCGCTTGGGGTCGTGCCTGGTCAGGTTACCGCCGGTGGGGGCGGCTCCTCAGCCCCTGATGATCCCCAGCACCTCGTCCCGCACCCTGGCCATCGTCTCGGCGTCCCTCGCCTCCGCGTTCAGGCGCAGCAGGGGTTCCGTGTTGGACGGGCGCACGTTGAACCACCAGTCGGTGGCGGAGACCGTGAGGCCGTCGAGCTCGTCGAGGGTGATGCCCTCGCGGGCCCCGTACGCGGAGCGGATGGCGGCGAGGCTGGCCTGCTGGTCGGCGACCGTGGAGTTGATCTCCCCGGAGCCGGCGTAGCGGTCGTACTGGGCGACGAGGGAGGTCAGGGGGCCGTCCTGGCCGCCGAGGGCCGCCAGGACGTGGAGGGCGGCCAGCATGCCCGTGTCGGCGTTCCAGAAGTCGCGGAAGTAGTAGTGCGCGGAGTGCTCGCCGCCGAAGATCGCGCCGGTGCGGGCCATCTCGGCCTTGATGAAGGAGTGGCCCACGCGGGTGCGGACCGGGCTGCCGCCGTTCTCCTCGACGACCTCGGGGACGGACCAGGAGGTGATCAGGTTGTGGATGATCGTGCCCTTGCCGCCGTGCCGGGCCAGTTCGCGGGAGGCGACCAGGGCGGTGATCGCCGACGGGGAGACCGGCTCGCCGCGCTCGTCGACGACGAAGCAGCGGTCGGCGTCGCCGTCGAAGGCGAGGCCCAGGTCGGCGCCCTCCTCGCGGACCCGCTTCTGCAGGTCGACCAGGTTGGCCGGATCGAGGGGGTTGGCCTCGTGGTTGGGGAAGGTGCCGTCGAGCTCGAAGTACATCGGCACCAGGGTGAGGGGCAGGCCGGCGAAGACCTCGGGGACCGTGTGCCCGCCCATGCCGTTGCCCGCGTCGACGACGACCTTCAGGGGGCGGATGGAGGTCAGGTCGACCAGGGAGCGCAGGTGTGCCGCGTAGTCCGACAACGTGTCGCGGCCGGTGATCGTGCCCGCCTGCGCGGCCGGCTCCGGGGCACCCGACTCGCTCCAGCGCTCGACCAGTTCGCGGATCTCCGCGAGGCCGGTGTCCTGGCCGACCGGGGCGGCGCCCGTGCGGCACATCTTGATGCCGTTGTACTGAGCCGGGTTGTGGGAGGCGGTGAACATGGCGCCCGGCAGGTTCAGCGCGCCCGAGGCGTAGTACAGCTGGTCCGTCGAGCACAGGCCGATCTCCGTCACGTCCGCGCCCAGCGCGGCCGCCCCGCGCGCGAAGGCACGCGACAGGCCCGGTGAGGAGGGACGCATGTCGTGACCGGTCGCGATGGCGCTCGCGCCGGTGACCCGCACGAAGGCCGCCCCGAAGAGCTCGGCCAGGGACTCGTCCCACTGGTCGGGGACGACCCCGCGTACGTCGTACGCCTTGACGACCTGCGACAGATCAGCAGCCACGCCCAGCCTCTTCCTGGAAAGTCCTATAGGTCGGTCCAAACTACCCGCACCCGCTGACAGTCCGCCGTGCGGTCGCCGAGTGGACTCACAGCCGTAACCTCAGGTCAGGGCAGCGTCCGGTCCAGGACGGGTGTGCTCTGGCCGACCACGATCAGGCACATCACCAGCAGCAGGCCCAGGCTCCACGGCAGCACCCTGCGCAGCAAGTCGCCCTCACGGCCCGCCGGTCCGAGGGGCCGGCTGAAAACCTCGCCGGCGACCGGTTCGCCGTCGGGCCCTGCGACGTCCGTCTGCGCGGCAGAGAGGATCACGACGATCAGCGCGCAGGGGGCGTACGCGCGCAGGACCTCGCGGGGCGGGTCCTCCCAGGGCGGCGCCGAGACCGGCGAGTTGGGCGGAGACGTAGTGGGAGGCGGTGAACCGGGCGACGGCGAAGGCGACTCCGCACGCCAGGGCGGGAACCCAGGTCTCGCGCGGGCAACGTCACGCGAAAGCGATCTCCCATGACCTCAACGGAATGGTCATGTCCGCGCCAAGGCGGCGTCTACGGGCGTGTGTGGGGAGAAACCGAGGGAGGGCGGTCAGTTCTCGGGCGAGCGCAGGACTCGCAGGTGCCCGCGGCGCGCGACCTCCATCGGGTCGGCTCCGCGGCCTCCGCCACCGGCCCCTGCCGCCCGCTCCTGCGGACGGGCCGCCTCGCGCACGGCGTTCGCAAGCGCTTCCAGGTCGTCGCCACTGGGGCGGGCCGGAGCCGAACCGTCGAGGAGCCGCACGACCTCCCAGCCGCGCGGGGCTGTGAGGCGCTCGGAGTGCTCGGCGCACAGGTCGTAGCAGTGGGGTTCGGCGTAGGTGGCGAGCGGGCCGAGGACCGCGGTCGAGTCGGCGTAGACGTACGTCAGCGTCGCGACGGCGGGACGGCCGCAAGCGGTGCGCGAACAGCGACGTACAGGGCTCACGACGTTGGACGGTACCGCACTCTTGAGCGGGCCGCGACGACTCTCCACCAGGTCACCCCACCGTGTCGTGCTGTGAAACGCCCCACACCCCCCTTCAGGTACACCTTGCTGACCTGCCAGGACGGCGCCACCCGAGGTGCCGGACGGTCCCACCAGCGGTCGAGAGTCACCACAAAACCCTCAATTGCCGTGAGGTCGCCGGTCTCGGCGGGATACGGATTTGAGCCCAACCTTGGCTTGAACGGTCATGTAACGACATGCCCTGCGCGTCGGCCGGAAGCCGTCCGTGCCGCCGTGCGGTGCCGGGCACAGGCACGCGGCGGGGACTACCCTTCACCAGTGATGGACAAGCCCGTAACGCCCCGTGCCGCCGCCCTCGGGCCCCGCCGCCGTGATCGCCACGGACGGGGCATGCGCGGCCCCATCGCACCGCCGCAGGTGCCGCTCGCCGCGAGCCGCGCGGACGTGTTCGCCGATCTGGTGCAGGACTCCGTGGAGCGCCTGGAGCGACGCTGGCCGCAGCTCGCGGACATCGATTTCCTGGTCTTGGAGGTGCCCCGGCTCGACGGGCCCGGCCAGGCCTGGAACGACGAGGCGGTCCCGCTCGGCGGCACGATCAGCGCGCGCGAGGGCCGCCCCGCGCGTGTGGTCGTCTACCGGCGGCCGGTCGAGATCCGCACCAAGGGGCGCGACGAGCGGGCGGCGCTGGTGCACGAGGTCGTCGTGGAGCAGGTCGCCGAGCTGCTCGGGCTGACGCCGGAGACGGTGGATCCGCGGTACGGCGAGGACCAGGGCTGAGACGGACGCCGGCCGTAGTCCTACTTCTGGAGCACCGACAGGTCCTCGTCCGCCTCCGGTACGGCCACCGTCCCCCGGTCGTCCGGCAGTGTCTGCACGGTGAAGGCGGGGACGCCGCCCTCGCTCGCCGCCAGGGTGCGGGCCCCGTAGACCGGGCCGCCTGAGACCGGCTCGACCGTGAGCGCGTAGGTGCCCTTCAGGCCGCCGGGGACCGGGGGCTCGATGTCCTGGGTCGTGCCGGCCTTGATCGTGTACGTCTTCGACACCGGTGTGCCGCCCTCGCTGCCGGCCGAGGCGGTGACCTTGACCGTGGCGGCGGCGCCGGGGGCCGTCAGGGACAGGGTGCTGCCCTTGCCGCTGTTGTCCGCGGACGTCGCGCGCGTGCCGACGGGGCGGGTGGCCGGGATGAACGCCGTCTCCTGCTTGTCGCCCTTGCCCCGGACGACCCGCAGGGCCGCCACGACCGGCACGGACCGGTCCGTCGGGGTCAGCACCAGGGAGCCCGCCTCGCCGCGGGTGACGTCGCCCAGGTCGACGGCGGTCGTCATGCCGCCCTTGACGTGCACCGTCTCGTGACCGGCCGGGGTGATCAGTCCGGAGGGGGAGGCGAGACGCACCTTCAGGTCCGCGTCGGTGTCGCCGGGGGTGAAGGCGACCAGGCGCACGGAGGTGGCGTCCTTGGGGATGCCGGGCAGGACCAGGCTGCCCGACGGGTCGGTGGAGGCGGCCAGCCAGTCGCCGCCGAGCTTGTCGTCCAGGGCCTGCACGGCGGCGCCGACGCGTCCGCTGCGGACGTTGACGTGCACGGTGAGGTTCGTCTGCCGCTCGTCGCTGAGGGTGGACAGCAGGACCGGCTCGCTGGAGTGCGGCTGGACGGTGATGCCCTCCCCCACCGCGGACTTCAGGGCGCCGTCCTTGCCGTAGAGCTCGATGTCGACCACGGCGGCCGAGTCGTCGGGGTTCGTCAGGTGGACATAGTCGGTGCGATCGGCGTCCGTGCTGGCGCCGGGGAACCAGAAGTCGGTGTCCGGAGCGGTGCAGTTGACGCCCTGGAGGCCGCGTCCGGTGCCCGCGGCGACCTCGGTCGTCTCCTGGACGGTCCAGCCGGGCGCGAACCTGCCGTCCGCGGTCCCGACGAGAGCGGGCGCGTCGCCGCCGGAGCTGTCGCCCGTGACCGGCTTGCCGGGCTCCTCGGGAGTCAGCACGGGTTTCGCGGGCTTGTCCTTGCCGGACTTCCCGTCGTCCTTGCCCTTGCCTTCGTCCTGGCCGCCGGCCGAGGGGTCCGCCGACTCCTCGGTGGCCGCCCGGAGTTCGGCCTTGCCACCGCTCCCGGTGCCCTTCGTGACGGGCGTGAAGGAGGTGTAGGACGTCTCGGCGAGGTCGGACGTGCTGGGCGCCGGGCACAACAGGCTCGTGCGCTCCACGGGCAGCTGGGCGGCCGCCTTGGCGGCGGTGTCCGTGCCCGGGGCGTCCGGCTGGGACAGCACGGCGAAGCCGGTGACGGCGGCGAGCGCGGTCGTGCCGGCGATCAGGGACAGGGTGGTGCGGTTCACTGCTGGCTCCCGTCGGGACGCTCACTGCCCGTGCCGTGGGGGTGGTGCTGCTGCGCCGGGTCGTACGGCGTGCCGTAGCCCTGCTGGTAGGCCTGGTCGTAGCCCTGCTGGTCGTACGGCGCGGCCGGGGTCTGGCCCTGGCCGCCGTACGCGTACGGGTCGTACTGGCCGCCCTGGTACGGGTCCGCCTGGTACTGCTGCCCGTAGGCGTCCGCCGGATACGGGGCGTTTCGGTACTGGTCGCCGTAGCCCGCGTACTCGCCGCCCTGGTAGCCGGCGTTGTCCCACTCACCGTAGTTCTGCTGCTGCGGCACTGCCGCCGGCGGCTGCTCCGGCTGTGGGGGCGGGAACTCCTCGGGTACGGCAGCCCCTTCGGCCTCGGCCTCCGCCTCCGCCTGGGCGCGCAGGCGGCGGGCGCGGCGGCCCTCGCCGGCGACGGCCTCGGCGGGGACGGCCGGCTCCTCGGGCAGGTCGTCGTCGATGTCGCGGCGCCGGCCGGGCAGGGCGAGCACCAAGAGGACGACGGCGAGGAGGCCCTGGGCCCACAGCCAGGCCGTGTGGCCGATCGGGTCGTCGTAGGTGACGTCCAGCCTGCCGCCGGCGGCGGGGAGTTCGAAGCCCTGGGCCCAGCCGTCGACCGTGGTGCGGGTCAGCGGCTCGCCGTCGAGCGTGGCGGACCAGCCGTCCGAGGCGGAGTCGGCGAGACGCAGCACGCGCCCACCCGCGCCGGCCGGGATCGTGGTGTGGATGTCGACGGGTCCGGCGGCGACGGGCTGCGGGGTGCCGGCGGATCCGGAGGCGGGTACGAGGGTGGCGCGCGCGACCTCGCGGTTGACGCGCCACAGGGCGCCGCCGTCCTGCTGGCTGAGCCGGGTCAGGCCGGGTGTGGCGTCCAGGACGCGGGTGACCTCGCGGGGCGCGCCCTGGTGGACGAGGACGTAGCGCACGGCGAAGCCGCCGAGCTGGTCGGCCTGGTCGGCGCCGGAACCGGCGACCAGGTTGGCGACGACCTTGTCGAGCCTGCTGTTCTCGCCGTCGGCGGCGGCGATCTCACCGTCCCCGAGGCGGGCACCCGAACCACGGACCAGCATGTAGCCGACGTGGGCCGCGGAGTCGCTGTCGAGGACGAGGGTGCGGGCCTGGTCGCGGGTGCCGCTCTCCTCGGCGACGAACGCGGGGACCTGGGTCGGGTCGCGCCGCTCCAGAGGGCCGTCGGCGCCGCGGATCATCCAGCCGGCGGCGATGAGCAGCGGGCCGGCGGCCGAGGCGAAGGCGATCAGCACGGCGACCGGCTGGCGCCAGCCGAAGCTCTGCTCGGCCACACGCGCGCGTGCCCCGTCGGCGCCGAGCGCGGCGGCCGCCAGGAGGGCGATGCCGTAGACGAGGGTCGCCGGGCCGGCCCAGGTGGAGCTGTTGGACAGGACCGCGAAGACGAAGCCGACCAGGGCGACCGCCCAGGCCGTCCAGATGCCCGACTGGCGTTCCGAGCGCACCAGGGCGGCGAGGGCGGCCAGCACGATGCCGATGAGCATGAGGCCACTGACGGTGCCGGGGCCGCCCGGGCTGGCGCCGAGCAGGTCGAGGGCGGAGGCGGCCGAGGGGCCGTACTCGAGGCCCGCTTCCCGGAGGAAGCCGAACGGGAGCAGCGTCAACGACCAGGGTGCGAGCAGCAGCAGGGGGGTGCCGAGCTGGGCGAGGAACCGCAGCCCGTAGGCCGTGATGTCGCCCCGCCGCAGCACCAGCAGCCCGACGCCTAGGAGCAGCGCGATGGGCCACACGATCGGCGTGAAGGCGGTGGTGACGGTCAGCAGCAGCGCGTACGCCCAGGTGGCGCGCCAGCTGCCGCGGGCGCCGGAGGAGCGCGTGAGACCGCCGGCCGCGATGCCCGCGCGGGCGATGAGCGGCAGCAGCGCGGCCAGGACGGCGGTGCCGATGCGGCCGCCGGCGAGGGCGCCGGTGGCGGCGGGCAGGAAGGCGTAGACGACGGCCGCCCAGGCGCGCAGCAGCCGGGACTCGACGAGCGGGCGGGAGGCGAAGTAGGCGGTGACACCGGCCAGCGGCACCGAGCAGACGAGCAGGACCGTGACGGCGAGGCCGGTCGAGCCGAACAGCAGGGACGCCAGCATCGCCACGAGCGCGATGTACGGCGGCACGGACGAGGTGCCGCCGGCGCCGACCGGGTGCCAGGCGTCCAGGTAGCGCGCCCACAGCTCGGAGGAGTCGGCCGGGGCGGGCAGCAGGGCGCCGCCCGCGAGGGCGCCACCGCCGAGGAGCTGGCGGCAGGCGACCAGGGAGACGAGCAGCAGGACCAGGAAGAGCACCGGGCCCGGCTTGCGCGCGATGCGCTTGAGCCGGGCGAACTGCTCGATCTCCAGGAAGTCGGCGTCGTCACCGCCGGGGCCCGACTCGACGGCGCCGCCGTGCCGTCCCGCTCCGGCAACGACCTCCGGGTCGGAGCGGCCGACGAGACTGCTCGCGACCTGCTCGACGGTGACGCGGACGGTCGCGCCGGGCGGCGGGAACAGCGCCCGCAGCTCGCCCTTGTCAATCCGGGGGGCGCCTCTGCCGCGCCGCCCGGCGAGGATCCGCTCGGGCCTGAGCAGGGTGCCCAGCAGGCCGCGAATCTCGTCGACGGCCTGTCCGGGGACCTTGCCGACGAGGTAGGCCACGGTGCGCAGCAGGGTGCCGAGCACGATCCGCAGCATCACCCAGGGGAGCACGGCCGTACGCGAGTTGACGAGCAGGGTGTAGACGGCGCCCGCCTTGTCGACCTTGTGCGGGGAGGCCGCCGTACGGCCCACGCAGTCGACCGTGCGGCGCTCGCGGCTGGACGCCTCGGCGTGCCGGACGACCGCCTCGGGGGCGACCAGGACGCGGTAGCCGGCCGCGTGGGCGCGCCAGCACAGGTCGACGTCGTCGCGCATGAGGGGCAGATGGCGGTCGAATCCGCCGAGCTGCTCGAAGACGTCGCGGCGGACGAGCATGCCGGCGGTGGACACCGACAGCACGGTCCGGACGTGGTCGTGCTGGCCCTGGTCCTGCTCGCGGCGGTCCAGGCCGGTCCAGCGGCGGCCGGAGTTGGCGATGGAGACGCCGACCTCCAGCAGCTGCCGCCGGTCGTACCAGCCGCGGAGCTTGGGGCCCACGACGGCGACGTCGTCGCGGCCCAGCTCGTACTCGTTGTCCACGACCCGCAGCAGCTGGGCCAGGGCGTCCGGGTCCGGGGCGCAGTCGTCGTGCAGCAGCCACAGCCACTGCACCGGCTCGCCGTGCGGCAGCTCGGGCAGGTCGTAGGCGTCGTCGCGCCATGAGCGCGTGACGGGGTCCCAGCCGCTGGGGCGCTTCAGGTACGGCAGCTCGTCCGGGGTGAGGACCGGGGCGGTGCGGCCGCACTCCTCGACGGCCTGGCCGAAGCCGGTGCGGCGGGCGAGGTGCAGCACGCGGTCGGCGCCGAGCGCGTCGGTGACCAGCTGCGCGGAGGCGTCCGAGCTGCCGGTGTCGGCCCCCATCGCGTACTGGACGGGCCGCTCCTGGCCGAGCAGTCCGGCGAGCGCGTCGGGCAGCCAGCGGGCGCCGTCGTGGGAGACGAGGACCGCGGTCACCACATGACGCGGGAACTCAGGTGTGGCAGCGCTGTCGTGAGGAGCTGCCGAGTGGCTGTGCACGGACATCGAGGTACGGGCCCCGGTTCGGTGGACTGCGGTGGACGCCTGCGCCCGGTGGGGGCGGCGGGGCGTCTCGGACGAGCGACCACACTATCGGCTGCGCGGCAAGGCGGCCCGCAGCCTGTGGACAACCCACCGGCGACGGGCCGTCAGACAGGTCCGTGCGTAAGAGTCGAGACGTGCGTACGTAAGAGGCCGTCAAGAACCCCTCGCCCGCCGGTCAGACTGCGGCCTTCTTCAGCCGGCGGCGCTCCCGCTCGGACAGACCGCCCCAGATGCCGAATCGCTCGTCGTTGGCGAGGGCGTACTCGAGGCACTCGGAGCGGACCTCACAGGCGAGGCAGACCTTCTTGGCCTCCCTGGTCGAGCCGCCCTTCTCGGGGAAGAAGGACTCGGGGTCGGTCTGGGCGCACAGCGCGCGCTCCTGCCAGCCGAGCTCCTCGTCCGCGTCGTCGACCAGCAGTTGCTGCACCGTCTCGGTCATGTGCGCCCCTCGTCTGTCTTTCGCGTCCCCGTGATCTAGCCGTTACCGATTCCGGCTGAACGACACGAGTGAAATTACAAGTGTGCTGCTCCGGGCGAGTCAAGCCGAGATCTGCTATTGAGCCCCTTATTCACTCTGCGGAACCAAGCCCATGCGGAAAGTGTTCAAATCACCATAAAACCTGACACACAGACGGAGCCCGCGAGGGCTCACGTCTTCCGCCGGACCCCTCGCAGACCTCTATGGACAAGGACGCCCAGGAGTTCGATCTCGTTCCGACACGCACGTCGAAGCGGAACGGATCACAGTCGGATCACGACTACGCAACGGGGTTTGTG
This sequence comes from Streptomyces sp. NPDC093598, assembly GCF_044764825.1. Classification (NCBI taxonomy): domain Bacteria; kingdom Bacillati; phylum Actinomycetota; class Actinomycetes; order Kitasatosporales; family Streptomycetaceae; genus Streptomyces; species Streptomyces sp. NPDC093598. The sequence continues at coordinate 18,043 of NZ_JBIWIV010000006.1, forward strand.
CGCCCGGTTGGACGCCATGTGTCCCGGGCGGGCCATGAACAAACCTTTCATCTGAGCGATCGACCGGATGAGGTGAACCACATCCCACATACCGGGTGTCGAGTTGACAGTGAAGGTGTGAACCGGTGTCCTTGTGGGCATGCTCGCGAACTTGGCACTCACCTCGACCCGCACCGCCGGGTCCCACGGTGCTGCCCGCGCTCGCTGTAGCTGTTGCTGTCCCAGCTGTTGAGCCACACCCGCTCCAGCTGAAGGCCGAGCCACCCATCTCTCGGCTGCCGTTCCCTCTGACCTTCTTTCACTGAGGAACCACGCACCCCATGAACAGCGACAGCGACCTCCAGATCGCGGGCGACATCCTCGAAGTCACCCACCTCCTCCAGACCCCGCGCGAGCACCCGGCCACCGTCGCCGAGTTCGTCGGACTGGCCCGTTCCCTCGCCGAGGACCGCTCCCAGTGGGAGCACCTCGTCCGCTACGACGCCACGAGCCGCTGGTATCACCGGCTGCGTACGGGCCCGGGCTACGAGGTGTGGCTGCTGTCCTGGGTGCCCGGGCAGGGCAGCGGACTGCACGACCACGGCCGCTCCTCCGGTGTGCTGACCGTGCTGGCGGGCACGCTGACCGAGCGCACGGAGCGGGGCACGCGCGCGTTGCGGGCGGGCGCGCAGCGCGTGTTCGCGCCGGGGTACGTGCACGAGGTGGTGAACGACGCACTGGAGCCGGCGGTGAGCCTGCACGTCTACTACCCGGGCCTCACCGAGATGCCGATGCACACGGCCCCGCACTGCGAGGCCCCGAGCGTGCCGGGTGCACTGACCGCCTGACCGGTTGCCGCAGCCGCTGACCGCTTGTCCTAGGCGCTGACCGCTTGTCGTAGGCGCCTGCAAGACTGGCCCCATGCGCATTGTGGTTCTGGCAGGCGGCATCGGTGGTGCCCGGTTCCTGCGTGGTCTGAAGCGGGCCGTCCCGGACGCGGACATCACGGTCATCGGCAACACCGGGGACGACATCCACCTCTTCGGGCTGAAGGTCTGCCCGGACCTCGACACGGTGATGTACACGCTCGGCGGCGGCATCAACGAGGAGCAGGGCTGGGGTCGCGCCGACGAGACCTTCCACCTGAAGGAGGAGCTCGCGGCGTACGGCGTCGGGCCGGAGTGGTTCGGCCTCGGCGACCGGGACTTCGCCACGCACATCGTGCGGACCCAGATGATCGGCGCCGGGTACCCGCTGAGCGCGGTGACGGAGGCGCTGTGCGACCGCTGGAAGCCGGGCGTGCGGCTGATCCCCATGTCCGACGACCGCGTCGAGACCCATGTGGCCGTCGAGATCGACGGCGAGACCAAGGCGATCCACTTCCAGGAGTACTGGGTGCGGCTGCGCGCCTCGGTGCCCGCCCGGGCGGTCGTGCCGGTGGGCGCCGACCAGGCGAAGCCCGCGCCGGGCGTCCTGGAGGCCATCGCCGAGGCCGACGTGATCCTCTTCCCGCCGTCCAACCCGGTCGTCTCGATCGGCACCATCCTCGCCGTGCCCGGCATCCGGGAGGCGATCGCCGACGCCGGGGTGCCGGTCGTCGGCCTCTCCCCCATCGTCGGTGACGCGCCCGTGCGGGGCATGGCCGACAAGGTGCTCGCCGCCGTGGGCGTCGAGTCGACCGCGACGGCGGTGGCCGAGCACTACGGCTCGGGCCTGCTGGACGGCTGGCTCGTCGACTCGGTGGACGCCGGAGCGGTGGAGCGGGTCGAGGCGGCCGGGATCCGCTGCCGGGCCGTACCGCTGATGATGAGCGACACCGACGCGACCGCGCGCATGGCCCAGGAGGCACTGGCACTGGCCGAGGAGGTGCGGGGGGCGTGAGCGCCGAGGTCACCGACGAGGAGCGGGGCGCCGACGGGTACCGGGTGTGGGCCGTGGGCGGGATACCGGAGGTCACGGCCGGGGACGACCTGGCCAAGCTGATCGCGGCCGCCGAGCCCGGGCTGGCGGACGGGGACGTGCTGCTCGTCACCTCGAAGATCGTCTCCAAGGCCGAGGGCCGGATCGTCCGGGCCGCCGACCGGGAGGCCGCGATCGAAGCGGAGACCGTGCGGGTGGTGGCCCGCCGCGGCAGCCTGCGGATCGTCGAGAACCGGCAGGGACTGGTCATGGCCGCGGCCGGGGTCGACGCGTCCAACACCCCGTCCGGGACGGTGCTGTTGCTGCCGGAGGACCCGGACGCCTCCGCCCGCGCCATCCGCGACGGGCTGCGGGACGCCCTCGGCGTCGACGTCGGGGTCGTCGTGACCGACACGTTCGGGCGCCCCTGGCGCGCGGGGCTCACGGACGTCGCGATCGGCGCCGCCGGGGTGCGCGTGCTCGACGATCTGCGCGGTGGCACGGACGCGTACGGCAATCCGCTCAGCGCCACCGTCGTCGCCACCGCCGACGAACTGGCCGCCGCGGGCGACCTGGTCAAGGGCAAGGCCGCGGGGCTGCCCGTCGCCGTGGTGCGCGGGCTCGCCCACATGGTGGCGGAGGGCGACGACGGCGAGGGAGCGCGGGCCATGGTCCGCGGCGCACGCGACGACATGTTCCGCCTCGGCACCTCCGAGGCGGTCCGGCTGGCCGTGACCCAGCGGCGCACGGTCCGGGCCTTCACGGACGAACCCGTCGACACCGGTGCCGTACGGCGGGCCGTGGCCGCTGCCGTGACGGCGCCGGCGCCGCACCACACGACGCCGTGGCGGTTCGTGCTGCTGGAGTCGCGGGAGTCGCGGACGCGGCTGCTCGACGCCATGCGGGACGCGTGGGTCGCCGATCTGCGGCGGGACGGCAAGACGGAGGAATCCGTCGCCAAGCGGGTCCGGCGCGGGGACGTGCTGCGCAACGCGCCCTACCTCGTCGTCCCCTGCCTGGTCATGGACGGTTCGCACACGTACGGCGACATGCGGCGGGACGGTGCCGAGCGGGAGATGTTCGTGGTCGCCGCGGGTGCCGGCGTGCAGAACTTCCTGGTCGCGCTGGCCGGGGAGCGGCTGGGCTCGGCGTGGGTGTCGTCGACGATGTTCTGCCGGGACGTCGTGCGCGAGGTGCTGGGGCTGCCGGCGGACTGGGACCCGATGGGGGCGGTGGCGGTCGGGCATCCCGCGGAGGAACCGCGGCCGCGGCCCGAGCGGGACGCGGGGGCGTTCATCGAGGTGCGGTGACAGGTGCCGGGCGGCGCCTACGCTCGTAGGGCTGCTCCAACGGATCCCGGGGACTTCATTCATGGCAGGACGGTTCGCTCAGCGGCCCACGCTCCCTCACAGCCCGAGAGGCGTGGGAGGTACCCCCATGCCGGTGCGCGGTGGGCATGTCGCCGTGCCCCCGGGGATGCCACGGCAGGCGACGGGGCCGGGGCGGGTGCGCGAGTGGGTGCCGGACGGGCCGCTGGATCTCGGCCTGGTGCTCGGGCCGCTGCGGCGCGGGCCCGGGGATCCGACGTTCCGGGCGATGCCGGACGGGTCGGTGTGGCGGACCAGTCTCACTCCGGCCGGACCCGGGACGCTGAGGGTGTGCGCGTACGGCGGTGGGGTGCGCGGGCAGGCCTGGGGGCCGGGGGCCGAATGGCTGCTGGAGCGGTTGCCGGAGCTGCTCGGGGCCGCGGACGATCCGTCGGCGTTCGTGCCGCGGCACCGGCTGCTGGCGTCGGCCCGGCATCGGCGGCCGGGGTTGCGGCTGACGCGGAGCGGGCTGGTGCTGGAGTCGTTGATTCCGTCGATCCTGGAGCAGAAGGTCACGACCGACGAGGCGTATCGGGCGTGGCGGTTGCTGGTGCGCAAGTTCGGGGAGCCGGCGCCGGGGCCCGCGCCCGGGCGGATGTATGTGATGCCGGCGCCTCGGACGTGGGCGCTGATTCCGTCGTGGGAGTGGCACCGGGCCGGGGTCGACAACAAGCGGGCGTCGACGATTCTGCGTGCGGTGCGGGTTGCTGCGCGGCTGGAGCAGGCGGTGGGGATGGAGCCCGCGGCGGCTCGGGCGCGGCTGGAGGTGGTGCCGGGCATCGGGCCGTGGACCTCTGCGGAGACGGTGCAGCGCAGTCATGGTGCCGCGGACGAGGTGACGGTGGGGGATCTGCATCTGCCCGGGATCGTGGGGTGGGCGCTGGCCGGGGACCGGGATGCGGATGATGCGGTGATGCTGGAGCTGCTGGAGCCGTATGCGGGGCAGCGGCATCGGGCGGCTCGGCTCATTCTGCTGAGCGGGCGGGTGCCGGCGCGGAGGGCGCCGAAGATGCCTCGGTGGGACATCGGGCAGTTGTGAGCTCTGGGCTTGGGGTGCTCGGCGTTGGTGCGCACGCATGGTCGCGGTCGAGGTGCTGGGGGCGTGTGGGTGCGCAGCCCGGCGCGACGAGGTGCCACTGCGCCCGCCCTCCCTCAAGCGCTCGGCTTCGCTCGAACAGGGGGAGCCCCATCGCCCTAGCGGCACGCATGCCCGCAGCCAGCGGGCCGGGGCGCTGCAGCGAAGCGGGGCAGAGCCGAGCGGGACAGGGCGCCCGTGGCCGAGCAGGGGCAGGGCGCGCCCACGGCCGGGCGGGGCGGAGCGACCGCGCCGGAGCGGAACAGGGTGGGTCCCCGCAGCCGAGCAGGACAGGGCCCCCGCAGCCGAGCAGGGGCAGGGTCCCCGTGGCTGGGTGGCCCCGCCCCTGTGCGGTCTACTGGTCCGAGGAGAAGCGGACCGCTCCTGCCGGTATGCGGGCGTCGCACCATATGCGGGCGCCCTCCAGGAGTTCGTTGTCGGGGCCGATCACCGCGCCGTCGCCGATGACCGTGCCCGTGAGGACCGAGCGTTGGCCGACGCGGGCCCGGGTGCCGATCAGCGAGTCGGTGATGACCGCGCCCGGCTCGATGACCGCTCCCGGGAGGATCGTGCTGCCGAAGATCCGCGCGCCCTCCGCGACGAAGGCGCCCTCGCCCACGACCGTGCCGCCCGACAGCTTCGCGTCCGAGGCGACCTGAGCCGTGGGCAGGACCAGGCGGTCGCCGCAGCGGCCGGGGACGGCGGGCGACGGGGCCCGGCCGAGGACGAGGTCCGCCGAGCCCCGGACGAAGGCGGCCGGTGTGCCCAGGTCCAGCCAGTACGTCGAGTCGACCATTCCCTGGAGGTGCGCGCCGGCCGAGAGGAGACCGGGGAAGGTCTCCCGTTCCACCGACACCGGCCTGCCCAGCGGGATCGAGTCGATGACCGAGCGGCGGAAGACGTACGCCCCCGCGTTGATCTGGTCGGTGACGATCTCCTCGGGGGTCTGCGGCTTCTCCAGGAACGCCAGGACCCTGCCCGTGTCGTCCGTGGGGACCAGGCCGTAGGCGCGCGGGTCCGTGACCTTGGTGAGGTGCAGGGAGACGTCCGCGCCCGTCGTCTCGTGGGTGTCCACCAGGGCCCGGATGTCCAGGCCCGTCAGGATGTCGCCGTTGAAGATCAGGACCGGGTCGTCGGGACCGGAGTGCAGCCGGGAGGCCACGTTGCGGATCGCGCCGCCCGTGCCGAGCGGCTCCTCCTCCGTGACGTACTCGATGTGCAGCCCGAGCGCGGCGCCGTCACCGAAGTACGGCTCGAAGACCTCGGCCAGATAGGACGTGGCCAGGACTATGTGCTCGACGCCCGCCGCTCTCGCTCTCGCCAGCTGGTGCGTGAGGAAGGGCACCCCGGCCGCCGGGACCATGGGCTTGGGCGTGTGCACCGTGAGCGGGCGCAGCCGGGTGCCCTTGCCGCCGACCAGGAGGATCGCTTCTGTCACGTGTCGTCTCTGCTTCCTGCCGGGACCGGCCGAACTGTCTTTCGGCCGGTCAGTGTATGCAGACCGTTCCGTGGCGCCTTCGCTGGCCGTGCGGCATTCCCTTCCTGCCCCCGACGGCGGTGAACGTCTCCTCAGCGGCCCTGGTAGCGGGCCGCCTTGGAGCGGGCGGAGCCGAGCTTGCCGTAGAGCTTGCGTCCCGGGCACGCGGTCTTGAAGCCGTCCCGGTGCCCCGAGATCACGTTCAGTCGTACCTTCTTGCCCTTGCGGTAGAGATTGCCGCCAGCCGACTTCAGGTAGGTCTTTCCCTTCGGATTCACCCCGTACAGCCCCAGCTTCCACGCGGACAGCCGGGCGATGGCCTTGACCGCGGCTTTCGACGGCTTCGTCGTGCCGTACGACCCGAGGACGGCGATCCCCATGCTGTTGCTGTTGAAACCAAGCGTGTGGGCGCCGAGGACCGGTTTCGCCACGCCCCCGGCGCGGCCCTCGTAGATCTTTCCGCACTTGTCGATGAGGAAGTTGTAGCCGATGTCCCGCCAGCCCATGCTCTTGACGTGGTAGCGGTAGATACTGCGGACGAGTGAGGGGACCTGCGAACAGCGGTACTTGTTGCCGCTGGCCGTGTGGTGCACGAAGGCCGCCCGGACCTTCTTCGTGTACCGGAAGCCGCTCTCCCGCAATCCCTCGTTCGCGCCCCAGCCGCGCCGCGTGACGATCGCCGGGCGCGGGCCGACGTACGGCTTCGCCTGCTTCTGCTGCTGCTCCGTCAGCTCGCCGGCGTTGAGGGTGAGGAACTCCTGCCCGGTCTCCGCGCGGCTGAGCGCGGTGATCTCGGTGGCGCCGAGGGGGGCGAGTCCGGCGTTGGCGGCGGAGGCGTCGGTGAGAGCGGAGGCCCCGGAGTGCGGGCCGGAGGTGCGGGGGCCCTCCGGGGCGGTGCCGGAGGGCGGGGCCTGATCCTCGCCGGGGTCGATGAGTTCGAGGCGGAGGCCGGAGGGCAGCGGGGGCGCGGCGGCCAGGTTGCGGGCGTCCGAGGTGCTCCCGGCGGAGTTCGTCGCCGCACGGCCGGACTCGGAGCGGACCCTCAGTTCCACGCCGTCGGAGTCGCCCACCCACAGCGCGGCCGTGGCACCGCGGACGCGGCCCGAGGCTCTCTCGGGGGTGTCCGGGTCGGCGGCGTGTTCGCCGTTGTGGGTCTCCACGTCCTGCCAGCCCGACCAGGTGCCGGTGGCGGCGGCGCGGGTGCGGACCCGGACGCGGCCGTGCAGTTCGGCGTCGGGGTCGTCCCAGACGACGCCGAGGAGGGAGAAGTGGCGTACGGCACGGCGGGGCAGGCCCTGCTCGGTCGAGGGGGCGGAGGGGGTGACGCGGTCGGGGGTGAGAGGTTCGAGGGGGAGGGACTGGGTGCTGCCGTACGCCGCCGCCGGCGTGGCGGCTTCCGTGGCCGGCACCGGTCTCGCCGTCGCTGCGAGGGCGGGCGGGGTGAGGGGAAGGGCCAGAGCGGCCGCACAGGTGACACCGATCGAGGAAGCAAGGAATCCACGCATGCCCCTGATCTTGGACATAGTCATACAAGTCTGTCTATTTGGGATGTGACGGGCCGTCGGTCAGGTTCGGCCGAACCGGTGGCGGATTCGCTGCGGACGGTGGCCGGGCCGTTGGGTGGAGCGTCGTGCGCCGCGTACGCTTGCGCGGGTGAACGCCACCGATCGCACCCCCGCCGACCTGCTGGGTTCCGCGCTCGCCGCGGATCCGGGACGCCCCCTGGTGACCTTCTACGACGACGCCACGGGCGAACGGGTCGAACTGTCCGTGGCCACCTTCGCCAATTGGGTGGCCAAGACCGCGAACCTCCTCCAGGACGAGTTGTCCGTCGAGCCCGGGGACCGGGTGGCGCTGCTGTTGCCCGCGCACTGGCAGACGGCGGTGTGGCTGCTGGCATGCGCGTCGGTGGGGGTCGTCGCGGACATGTCCGGGGACGCCCGGGCCGCTGACGTGGTGGTGAGCGGACCGGACCGGCTGGAGGAGGCGCGGGCCTGCTCCGGGGCACGGATCGCGATGGCCCTGCGGCCGCTCGGAGGGCGGTTCCCGCAGGCTCCCGAGGGCTTCGTGGACTACGCGGTGGAAGTGCCGGGGCAGGGGGACCGGTTCGTGCCGTACGCACCCGTGGATCCGGAGGGGCCCGCGCTGATCGTGGCCGGGCGGGAGTTCAGCGGGGCCGAGGTGGTGGAGCGCGCCCGGGCCGAGGCGACCGCGCTGGGGCTGATCGGGCCCGGGTCGCGAATCCTGTCGGGGCTGCCGTACGACACGTGGGAAGGGCTGAACGCGGGGTTGTACGGGCCGTTGGCCACCGGGGGCTCCGTGGTGCTGTGCCGGCATCTGGAGCAGGCCGGGGACGGGGTGCTGGACAAGCGGGTGGAGAGCGAGCGGGTCACGACGATCGCCCGCGGCGCAGCGGACACCCCCTGACCGCGGCCCTCCCTCGTTCGGCTCATCCCCACCCGCCCCTCGCCCGCCATCCGCGCGATGGTCGTAGGAGCGGTGCGCGCGGGGCGTTCCCGCGTCAGGAGGGGTGGTTGCTGCCGTGGGCTACAGGGTCGGTCCGAGCGCGGGGGCGTCCGCCGGCGGGCCGGGGCCGGTCCGGCGGCGCCGACGGCGGTGGGTGCGGATCACGGCGTTCGGGGTCACGGCCCTCCTCGTGACGGCCGGCGGCGTCGGCTGGGCCGTCTACGCGAAGCTCAGCGGGAACATCACGCCCGACGAGGCGGCCGCCGCCGAGCTCGCGCGCTACGACAAGGAGCGGCCCACCGCGCTGGTCAAGGACGCGCGGAACATCCTGCTGATCGGGTCGGACTCGCGGGAGGGGACCGGCAACGCCCGTTACGGGCGGGACTCCGGCACCGAGCGGTCCGACACCACGATCCTGCTGCACCTGTCCGCGGGCCGGGACAGCGCCACCGCCGTCTCCCTCCCCCGGGACCTGATGGTGGACCTGCCGGGCTGCCGGCGCCCGGACGGGTCCCGCAGCGCGCCACGGTTCGCGATGTTCAACCAGGCCTTCCAGGTGGGCGGTTCGGCCTGCACCATCCGGACGGTCGAGAAACTGACCGACATCCGCGTCGACCACCACGTCGTCGTCGACTTCCACGGCTTCAAGGAGATGGTCGACGCGGTCGACGGCGTCGAGGTGTGCCTGCGGGAGCCGATCGACGACCGGGCCGCCAAGCTGCGGCTGCCCGCCGGGCGCGTGACACTCGACGGCGAGCAGGCCCTCGGCTACGTCCGCGCCCGCAAGTCCCTCGGCGACGGCAGCGACACCGAGCGGATGGAACGGCAGCAACGATTCCTCGGGGCGCTGGTCAACAAGGTGCGCAGCAATGACGTCCTGCTGAATCCGGTGAAGCTGTATCCCGTGCTGGACGCCGCCACGTCGTCCCTGACCACCGACCCGGATCTGGCGAGCTTGCGTGGTTTGTACGAACTCGTGCGCGGACTGCGCGACATCCCCATGGAACAAGTGCAATTCCTGACCGTCCCCCGGGAGTCGTATGCGTACGACGCCAATCGCGACCAACTCATGGAGCCCGCGGCGAAAAGGCTGTTCGAGCGGCTGCGTACGGACACACCGGTGGTCGTCGAGGGGAACGGCCCGCCTGGTCACGCCCCGCCCGGGGCCGCCGATTCGCGTGACGGGTCGTACGGGGATGCGTATCCGGACCCTCACCGCGAGAGGACCGTCACCGTTTCTCCTCCACCGACGTTTCGGGGGAACACGGCAGCCGAGGACACCTGTGAGTAAAGCGGGCACCAAGGCCCCTCCAAGGCATGGGACTCTTCACCCAGGAAATGGGCGAATTGCCCAGGTGTAGGGGCGTGGAATGGGTCACCGTCGTCGCTCGGCGCCGAAAGGGGCGGTTAGTGTGAGCGATCCGGTGCGCCCGGCTCTGAGGGACGGTCCCGAGGTCGCGCACTGTGTGACCGAGACCGAGCGCCTTGGAGGGGAAGGCGCCGCGTGCCCCGACGGAGGAATCAGGCAACCGTGGACGCGCAAGGCCGTGGGCGGGCGGACGACATCGACCCCGCAGACCAGTGGGTGCTCAATCCGAACACCGGCGAATACGAACTGCGACTGGGTTCTTCCGCACCGCAGCCGGGCGTCCCCGGGCCTCGCAGGCCACGGCCCTCCGAGGCGGGCCCGCGGGCGCGCGGCCGTACGGAGGCGCCCGGCCGTACGGAGGCGCCCGGCCGGTCGCGGCCCGAGGCGCCCGGGCGTGCGGTGCCGCCGCCGCGCAGGCGGCGCGGGGCGCCGGAGGAGCCGCTGGCGGGGCGGCGCGGTCGGCGCCCGGCGAAGAAGGCCTCCAAGGGCAGGAAGGTCCTGCTGTGGACCGGCGGCACGATGGCGTTCGCGCTGGTCGCCGGTGCGGGCGCCGCGTACTTCTACATCGAGCACCTGAACGGCAACATCGCGTCGGTCTCCGACGACGGCGCGAGCACCGGTGGCTTCCAGAAGGACAGGGCGATCAACATCCTGCTGATCGGCACCGACAAGCGCACCGGCAAGGGCAACGACAAGTACGGCGACGCGGGCAGTGTCGGGCACGCCGACACCACGATCCTGCTGCACGTCTCCAAGGACCGTTCGAACGCGACCGCGCTGAGCATCCCGCGTGACCTGATCGTCGACGTGCCGGACTGCCCGACGACGCAGGAGGACGGCACGCAGAAGATCATCCCCGGCACGCGGCAGGTCCGCTTCAACACGAGCCTCGGCCAGGACGGCCGTACGCCCAGCTGCACGATGCGGACCGTGACCGAGCTGACCGGGGTCAAGCCGGACAACTTCATGGTCGCGGACTTCAACGCGGTCAAGACGCTGACCAGCGCGGTCGGCGGGGTCGAGGTCTGCGTGGGCAAGGACCTCGACGACCCGGACTCGCACCTCAAGCTGTCCAAGGGCACGCACACCATCGAGGGCGAGCAGGCGCTGGCGTTCGTGCGCACCCGGCACGCCGTCGGTTTCGGCGGGGACCTGAGCCGGATCGGGCTTCAGCAGCAGTTCCTGAGCGCGCTGATGCGCAAGCTGAAGTCCAACGACACCCTCACCAGCCCGTCGAAGATGCTCGACCTGGCCGAGGCGGGCACCAAGGCGCTGACCGTCGACTCGCAGCTGGACAGCATCGGCAAGCTGAAGGACCTCGGTCTGGAGCTGGGCAAGCTCAACACCAAGAACCTGACGTTCACCACCATCCCGGTGATCGACAACCCGGCGGAGAAGGTCAAGGCCACCGTCGTGCTCAACGAGTCGACGGCCCCGCAGGTCTTCGACATGATCAGGAACGATGTCTCCTTCACCGCCGTCAAGGAGCGGAAGAAGAAGGAGGCCGCCGCGGTCGCCGCCCGGCTCGAGGGCACCAAGGCCCCGGCCTCCGACGTGCGGGTGCGGATCCTCAACGGCGGTGCCGTCGCCGGCAGCGCCCAGGAGACGCTCAGCTGGCTGCAGAACGAGGAGGGCGTGACCAAGTCCGAGAACGCCGGCAACGCGCCCGCCTCACTGGCGAAGACCACCCTCGAGTACGCGCCCGACCAGGCCGGCGAGGCCCGCCGCCTCGCGGACATCATGGGTCTGTCCGGGGCCGCGCTGAAGCCGGGCGAGAGCGTGACCAACTCCCAGGGGCTGCCCGCGATGACGCTGACCCTCGGCAAGGACTTCAAGGGAGCGGGGGTCTCCCTCACCACGCCCACAAAGGCACCGGAGGGGGTGCAGAAGTCCACCGCCGACAAGGTGGAGTGCGCCAAGTGACGGGGAATTCCTTGGCGTTCACGGAACTTCCTTCAAACAAATGGGCGGGATTGCCCAGTTGTGAGAACGTGGAATTTGTCACCCACGTCGCTTGACGCCGAAGTGTGCGGATAGTGTGTGCGATCCAGTGCTCTCACCCATGAGGTCCGTCCTGGGGGCGTGCACTGCTTGACCAGCACCGTGCGCCTTCCGGGGGAGGGCGCCGCGTGGCCCGACGGAGGAATCAGGCAACCGTGGACGCGCAAGGCCGTGGGCGGGCGGACGACATCGACCCCGCAGACCAGTGGGTACTCAACCCGGACACCGGCGAATACGAACTGCGACTGGCCCCTTCCGCAGCGCAGTCGTCCGTTCCCGGGCCTCGTGGTTCCGGTGGCCGTGGCCGGACCGGAACGGACGGCGCGGCACGGGCCCGCCAGTCCGCCCCCACCCGGCGTTCCGGGGCGGCGGCACCCGGCGGTGAGGCCGCCTCCCCGCGCAGACGCACCAACGCCCCGGCCGAGCCGGCCGCCGGGCGGCGCGGACGCCGTCCGGTGCAGAAGAAGGCGAAGGGCAAGAAGGTCCTGATGTGGACCGGCGGCTCCCTTGCCTTCGTGCTCGTCGGGACGAGCGCGGCCGCGTACCTCTACTACGAGCACCTCAACGGCAACATCACGTCCGTCTCCGACGACGGCGCCGGCACCGGCGGGTTCAGCAAGGACCGGGCGATCAACATCCTGCTGGTCGGCACCGACAAGCGCACCGGCAAGGGCAACGAGGGCTACGGCGACAAGGACAGCGCCGGGCACGCCGACACCACGCTGGTGCTGCACGTCTCCAAGGACCGTACGAACGCCACCGTGCTGAGCATCCCGCGCGACCTGATCACCGACATCCCCGACTGCCCGACCACGCAGGAGGACGGCTCGGAGAAGGTCATCCCGGGCAAGCAGCGCACCCGCTTCAACAACAGCCTGGGGCAGGAGGACCGGACGCCGAGCTGCACCATGCGTACGATCACCGAGCTCACCGGGCTGAAGATGGACCACTTCATGGTGGCCGACTTCAACGCGGTCAAGACGCTGACCAGCGCGGTGGGCGGAGTCGACGTCTGTCTGGCCAAGGACATCAAGGACCCCGACTCCAAGCTCGACCTGCCCAAGGGCGAGCACACCATCGAGGGCGAGGAGGCGCTGGCCTTCGTGCGCACGCGGCACTCCGTGGGCTTCGGCGGTGACCTCAGCCGGATCGAGCTGCAACAGCAGTTCCTGGGCTCGATGCTGCGCAAGCTGAAGTCCAACGACACCCTCACCAACCCCGCGAAGATGATCAAGCTGGCGGAAGCGGGCACCAAGGCCCTGACCGTCGACTCGCAGATCAGCACGATCAAGAAGCTGGCCGATCTCGGGGCGGAACTGGGCAAGTTCGACGCCAAGAACCTCACCTTCGCCACCGTGCCCGTCGTCGACAACCCCGCGGAGAAGGTCAAGGCCACGGTGGTCCTGAAGGAGCCGCAGGCCCAGCAGCTGTTCGCGATGGTCCGGGACGACGTGTCGCTGACCGACGTGAAGCAGCAGAAGAAGAAGGAGAAGGCCGAAGAGGCCGCACGGCTGAAGGGCACCAAGGCCCCGGCCTCCGAGGTCCGGGTACGGATCCTCAACGGCGGTGCCGTCGCCGGCAGCGCCCAGGAGACGCTCAGCTGGCTCCAGGTCCAGGAGGGTGTGACCAAGTCCGAGAACGCGGGCAACGCGGAGCAGCCGCTGGCGAAGACCACGCTCGAGTACGGGCCCGACCAGGCGGACCAGGCACGCCGGCTCGCCGAGATCATGGGTCTGTCCGGGGCCGCGCTGAAGCCGGGCGAGAGCGTCACCAACTCCCAGGGGGTGCCCGCGATGACGCTGACCCTGGGCAAGGACTTCGAGGGGGCGGGCGTGCCCCTGACGACTCCGGCGAAGGTGCCGGACGACGTGCAGAAGGCCACGGCCGACAAGGTCGAGTGCGCGAAGTGACCTGACCGTCCCTTCCTGCGTCTATCAGGTGGACGGAACATGCCCGGACGAATCGACCGGGTGTACATCCGACCGGGCATGTCAGTGGTCCAACCAGGGAGCGGGGACGACCGTGCTCCGGCGGAGCACCGGGGAAACCCGTGGTCCGGACGGACACGGGTCGCCCGTGATCCGAACACGACGCGGGGCGGACCCGTGGGTCGGCCGTAGGGGTGGGGAGGCAGGGGTATGGCGCAGAGCGACGTGCGCGGAGGCGGCACCCGGCGCGAGTCGGGCGGCCTGGCCCAGGACGAGCGTCCGGGGACGGCGGCGTCCGCCGCGGGCGGGGGTGAGGGGGGCAGAGGCGGCCACGGCCGACGGCGTGGCCGGCGGCGCGGCGGCGGCCGCCGGATACTGCGCTGGTCCGCGATCGTGCTGTCGCTGCTGATACTCGGGACGGCCGGCGCCGGATACCTCTACTACCGCCATCTCAACGGCAACATCGACAAGGGCAAACGCAACAGCGGCGACTCCGACGTCAAGAAGACCGGGCCCAACGCGGCCGGCCAGACCCCGCTCAACATCCTGCTGATCGGTTCCGACAGCCGGAACTCGGCGGAGAACGTCAAGCTCGGCGGCAGCAAGGACAACGTCGGCAGCAAGCCCTTGGCGGACGTGCAGATGCTCCTGCACGTCTCGGCGGACCGCGAGAGCGCGTCCGTGGTGAGCATCCCGCGGGACACCCGGGTGGACATCCCGAAGTGCGTCGACCCCGACACCGGGGAGACCTACCCGGCCAAGAACACGATCATCAACGAGACGCTCCAGCGCGGCGGTCCGGGCTGCACCCTCGCCACCTGGCAGAACCTGACCGGCGTGTACATCGACCACTGGATGATGGTCGACTTCGCCGGGGTGGTGGACATGGCGGACGCCATCGGCGGCGTCCCGGTCTGCGTCAACCAGAACGTGTGGGACCGGCCGCTGCCCCGGCAGCGCGGCGGCTCCGGACTGAAGCTGAAGGCCGGCACGCACAAGGTGCAGGGCAAGCAGGCGCTGCAGTGGCTGCGCACGCGCCACGCCTGGGGCAGCGACCCGCTGCGCGCCAAGGCGCAGCACATGTACATGAACGCGATGATCCGGACGCTGAAGCAGCAGAACGTCTTCACCGACACCGGCCGTCTGATGGGCCTGGCCGAGTCGGGCACGAAGGCGCTGAAGGTGTCCGAGGAGATCGGCACGGTCAAGGAACTGTACGACCTGGGCATGCAGCTGAAGTCGGTCCCGACGAACCGCATCACGATGACGACGATGCCGTGGATCGAGGACCCCTTGGACCGCAACCACCTCGTGCCCAAGCCCGAGGACGCCGACAAGATGTGGGCGATGCTCCGCGACGACGTCTCCTTCGACAAGGCCGGGAAGGCGCGCGCGGCCGGGGCCTCGGGCCCGTCCCCGGCGTCGGTGAAGGCCACGGGGCCCGCCGCCGCGCCGGCCGCGGGGCTGTCGGTCTCCGTCGTCAACGGGACGGCGAGCGATGAGCTGGCCGCCGTTCCGCAGCGGGCCGCCGCGATCGTGGCGGCGCTTCAGCAGGAGGGCTTCACGCAGGCCGTCGCCTCCGGCCGGCAGGATCCGCATGCCCGGACCCAGGTGACGTACCCGAAGAGCACGGGGGAGCAGGGCCGGGCCAACGCGCTGTCGGTGGCGAAGGCGGTCGGCATCCCGAGCAGCCAGGTGCGGGCCACGGACGACGTCACCACCACGCTGACCATCGGCAGCGACTGGCGGGAGGGCACGACCTACCCGAAGCAGAAGGCTCCCGAGGCGGGCGACCTGCCCGACTCCGCGGACGCGCTGACCGCCGACAAGCAGGAGTGCATGGACGTGTACAAGCCCTACCAGTGGTGAGCACGGGCACGGCATGAGAGCGGGGCCCGCCGTCCGGGAGGACGGCGGGCCCCGTTTCGTATCCGGTGGCGGGTCAGCGGCGCAGCGCCTCGGCCGGCTGGATGCGGCTGGCGCGCCAGGCCGGGTAGAGCCCGGCGAGCACGCCGGTGGCCAGGCCGACCAGGGGGGCGGTGACGACCGTCGCGGGATGGATGACGGGCGTCCACTCGCGGTGGACGGCCATGACGACGACGGTCACCGTGCCGAGGCTCGTGCCGACCAGGCCGCCGAGTGCGCCGAGCGCGCCCGATTCGGCGAGGAACTGGACCGTGATGTGCCGCCCGCGGGCGCCGAGCGCGCGGCGCAGGCCGATCTCCCCGGTGCGCTCCAGCACGGCGACGAGCGTGGTGTTGGCGATGCCGACCGCCCCGATGACCAGGCAGATCCCGGCCAGCAGCATGAAGAGCTGGTTCAGGTCGGACGTGACGCTGCCGCGCAGGGTCTTCGGGTCGGGCGGCGGTACGACCTTGAAGTGGTCGGGGTGGGCCGGGTCGAGGGCGAGTGCCGCCTCGGAGGCGATCTGCCGGGCGGCACCGAGGTCGGTGGAGATGAGCATCTTGGCCCGCTCGCCGCTCTGCGGTCCGCCCCAGATCTTTTCGGCGGTGGTCCGCGGCACCACGACCGACAGCAGCAGGTCGGCCTTGCGCTGCACGTCGTCGACGATGCCGATGACGGTGAAGGCCCGGTCGCCGACGAAGACGGCCGGGGCGGTCTCCAGGGTGGAGATGCCCAGCCGGGAGGCGAGGCCCGCGCCGATCACGGCGACGTTCTCCCCGTGCCGGTCGTGGTAGGCGTCGAAGGTCCGGCCCTGCGCCAGGCTCGGCTCGGCCGCCGCGAGGACCCCGGGCGAAGCGGCGACGACCTGGGCCTCCTCCCCCGTCGCGCCGGCCGACGCGGGCGCGGCGCCGACGGTGGTGCCCGGCCCGAGCCGGACGGGCCAGTACACCCCGGCCTCGCGGACGCCGCCCAGCGCCTCGATGCGGCGGTCCGCGTCCGCCGGGAAGGCGTTGGCGAGGAACTCGGGCTGGTCACCGCCGGTGTCCTCGACGGTCACCTCGGTGGCGGTCAGTTCGTTGAAGCGGGAGTCGATCTGCGAGGACGTGGTCGCCGTCAGCCCGAGGACCGCGACGAACGTGCCGACGCCGAGCACCGTGCCGAGCGCCGTCAGGGCGGAGCGGGCCGGCCGCTGGAGGATGCCGGCGACGGACTCCGCCACCAGGTCCCGCGGGCTGAACCGGGAGCGCTCACCCCCGGGTGAGCGCCGCGCGGCCTTCCCGAGGCCCGGCACCCGGAGCTTTGCGAGGTTCGGCATCAGACTCCCACCTGCTCCGTCAGCACCCCGTCCCGGATGGCGACGGTCCGCCGGCCGCGCGCGGCGACGTCCGGGGCGTGCGTGATCACGACGAGGGTGATGCCGTCCGCGTGCAGTTCGTCGAGGAGGGCGAGGACCGACTCCGCCGTCTGCGTGTCGAGGTTGCCCGTCGGTTCGTCGCACAGCAGCAGCGACGGCCGGGCGACCAGGGCCCGGGCGATGGCGACGCGCTGGCGCTCGCCGCCGGACAGCCGGGTGGGCAGGGCGTCGGTGCGGTGGCCGAGGCCCACCCGGTGCAGGGCCTCGCGGGCGCGTTCCCTGCGCCCGCGGCGGGCGCCGCCGTTGTAGACCATGGCCAGTTCGACGTTCTCCAGCGCGGAGCGGTGCGGCAGCAGGTGGAAGCTCTGGAACACGAACCCGATGCGCCGCCCGCGCAGTCCGGTGCGCTCGGCGTCGGCGAGGGGCCCGGTGTCGATGCCGTCGAGGAGGTACCGGCCCTCGGTGGGGGCGTCCAGCAGCCCCGCGATGTTGAGGAACGTCGACTTGCCGGATCCGGACGGGCCCACGACCGTGACGTAGTCGCCCTGCTGCACGGTCAGGTCGCAGGCTTTGAGAGCCGGTACGGGCGGGGGCCCGGGGTACGTCAGCCCCACTCCGCGGAACTCGATGACCGGCGGCGCGCCGGCCGTGCTCACTTGGCGGTCCCGTCGCCCGCCGCGGGCCGGACACCCACGACGACCTTGTCGCCGGCCGCGAGCCGGGCGCCGCCCACCGGGGTCACCGCGGTGTAGCCGTCGCCGGAGGTGCCGGGCCGTACCTCGACCCGCCGCCGCTCGCCGGAGGCGTCCAGCACGGTGACGGTGGTGCGCGCGTCGGCGCCGGCGGACAGTGCGGAGACCGGGACGACGAGCACCTTGCCGTCGGAGGAGCCGGCCTCGACGGTGAGCCGTACGTCCTGGCCGGCCAGGCGGGCCGGCAGGGCGGCGTCGGGCTTGACGGTGATCGCGTAGCCCTGTCCGGCGGGTGCCGCGGCGGCCGCGGTGCCGTCGCCGTCCGCCTCGGGGACGGTGGGTGTGTCGGCGACCGTGCCGACGGTGCCGGTGAGTTCCTGGCCGTAGACCTCGGAGAGCACCTTGACCTTCTGGCCGGGGCGGACGAGGTCCTTCTCCTGGGCGCCGAGGAAGCCGGTGACGACGAGCCGGCCGGCGGAGACGGTGGCGAGCTTCTCGCCGGCGGCCGTGCCGACCTTGGCGGTCATGCTGTCGACGCGGGCCGGGAAGCCGGAGAGGAAGACGACCTCGGAGGCGGGCACCATCGGGCCCGACACGGCCTCGGCCTCGGCCAGTGCGGCCTTCGCCTCGGTGAGGTCCTCGCGGGCGTAGCGGATCTCGTCGGCGTCGGCCTTGTCGCCGAGCAGTCCGTCGAGGGCGCGCTGGGCGCTCTTCACCTCGTCGCGGGCCCCTTCCAGCGGGTCGGCGCCGTCCTTGCCGCCGCCGGCGGTGACGGGTTCGTAGCCGATGGCGGCGTACAGCGCGGCGACGGCCTGCTTGGTGCCGGGGCCGTAGGTGCCGGGGGCGTCGGCGCCGGTGCCGTGGCCGAGATCGCGCAGCGCCTTCTGCAGCTGGCGTACGTCGTCGCCGCGGGAGCCGGGCTTGAGGTCGCGGTAGACGGGGAGTTCGCCGCGCAGGGCGAAGACCGGGCGGCCGGAGACCTCGACGAGTACGCGGCCGCCGCGGAAGGTCTGGCCGGAGCGCACCATGACCTTGGTGACGACGGGCCGGGCGACGTCCTCGGCGGCGGTGCCTGCGGGGGCGATGTCCACCGTCTGGGAGGCGGAGACCGTGCCCCGGGTGACGACCGTGTCGGCGAGGACGCGGTGCTCGACGGGCGCGGTGAGGACGTCGGGGGCGGGTGGCCGGGCCTCGGCCGCGGCCTGCGCCGGCGACTTGACGTAGGCCGACGTCCACAGTGCGGCACCGACGAGCACGACCGATCCCACGGCCAGCGCGGTCAGCGACCGCCTGCGCCGGGTCAGGCCGGAGCTCTCCCCCTGCTTCGACAACTGACACTCCCCCAGCAGCGGACGATGTGCGCCGGATCGGCGTCTTCACACCGCCTGGCCTGCACCTTCACATCGTCATGGTCACGCCGAGATGACCATTTCCTGTCGGTAAAAGTCAAGTTAGTTGTTCCCAAAGTCACTTGACGACCGATTATTTACGGCCATGGTGATCGTTTTTGAGTCACATGCGTCACCCGCCTTGCACTTCGGTGCACACCTCATGCAAGGATCCTGCGCCGTTGGTCACACAACCCTCACAGGAAACGGGGAGAATCCGATGAGAGGTCGTTCCTTCTTCGCCGCGGCGGCGATCGCGCTCGGCACGCTCGCGATGAGCTCGGCACCGGCCCAGGCCGGCTACAACGACGGCCGCTGTGACAGCGGTGAGCTGTGCATGTACTACCACTCGACCCAGTACGGCGCGTCGTCCTACGTCGACTACTACGACGAGGAGCCGAGCCACCACGACGACGTGTTCCGTTCCACCGGTGCGGGCAAGGGCCAGGTCGTCGGCAACAACGCGTCGTCCGCGAAGTGCGAAGGCACCCGCTACAACTACGCGATCTTCTTCAACTCCAACTTCAACGGGCAGCGGCACAACCACACCTGCGACGGTGTGCGCCGCAACACCCCGGGCTGGCTGCAGAACAACAACGCCTCCAGCTACGAGCCCTTCTAGGACGCGGACGATCCCATGCCGCGCAGTACCACCGCACGACGGCTCGGGGCGGCGCTCGTGTGCGCCGCCCTCGGGCTGACCGCCTGCTCCTCGGGCTCCGGGGACGACGACACGCCGGGCTCCCGCTCCAGTGCGGCCCCGCCGGTCGACTTCAAGAACCCTCCGGAGGTCAGCGCCACGCCGAGCATGGCCGCCTCGGTCAATCTCGAACTGCCGCTGGAGGCGTACGCCTGGACCGACGCCGAGCTGCGCACCAAGCGGCAGGGCGAGGACCTGCTCGCCGCCGCGTGCATGCGCGACTTCGGCTTCGACCTGGAACCCCGGCCGCCCTACCGGGGCGACAAGGCCCTGCGTGACGCCAACCGGTACGGGGCGTCCGACCCGGACAAGGCTTCCCGCTTCGGCTACCACCTGGACCCCGCCGCCCGCGGACCCAGGCCACCGAGGGAGAACTACTCCGGCGCCGAGTCGCTCGTGCTGTTCGGCCCGAAGGAGGGGCAGCCCGCCCAGGCGAAGCAGAACGGCAAGGCCATCCCCAAGGGGGGTTGCTGGGGCAAATCCCTGCGCGACCTCGCCTCCAAGGGGCCCAAGGTCCACCCGGACCAAGAGGAGTTCGCCGACCAGCTCGCCGGCTTCACCTACCAGGAGTCCCAGAAGGACTCCCGGGTGAAGAAGGCGTTCAACGCCTGGTCCGCCTGTATGAAGAAGCGGGGCTACTCCTACTCCTCCCCGATGGCCGCCGTCGAGGACAAGCGGTTCACCAAGTCGGCCGCCGCCTCGGCCGAGGAGATCCGCGTCGCCCAAGCCGATGTCGCCTGCAAACGCGAGAACAATGTGATCGGCGTCTGGTACGCCGTCGAGGTCGCGTACCAGGAGCGGGCCATCGAGAAGAACGAGCAGTTGCTGAACACGCTGAAGGAACGCAAGAGCTCCATCCTGAAGGCCGCGGCCGCCGCCGGGGCCCGCTGACCCGACGGGACCCACACATGCGGCTCGCCCGTGCCGGTCTGGTCCTCCTCGTCGCCGCCGTCGTCACGTCGTGCGCGTCCCCGGAACCCTCCGGGCACGCCCGCCCGACGGGCGCAGCGGCGAGCGGGGACGCCACCGCCGGTCCGCCCCGGATCACCCTTCCACTCGACCCGTACCAGGTGTCCGACGAGGACTTCGGCACCGTCTCGCGCGCCCTCGCGGAACTCACCGACCGGTGCATGCGACGCCAGGGCCTCACCTACGAGGCACCGGCACCGCAGGACACCGCCGCCACGTCCCCCACGGGACACGAGCGCCGGTACGGCATCACCGTGCTGGAGTCGGCCCGCCGGCACGGCTACCACCTGGCCGGCGCACCCGCCCAGGAGCCGAAGCAGCCCAAGCGCTCCAAGGCCTACCAACGTGCCCTGACCGGTACGGGCGAACCGCTGGGCGGCCCGGGCGAGTTCGACGACGGCTGCACCGGCGAGGCACACCGGAAGCTGGAGTCCGGGATCGACATGGAGGCCGTCGACCTCCCCCAGTGGTACAAGCGCGACTCCTTCCAGCGCTCCCTGGACGACCCCCGGGTCAAGGCCGCCTTCGGCGCCTGGTCCCGGTGCATGGCCGAGGCGGGCCACCGCTTCGCCACCCCGCTGGACCCGCCCGCCGACCCCGGCGTCATGGGCCGGACGGTGACGGAGCACGAGCAGTCGGTGGCCGTCGCCGACATCACCTGCAAGCAGCGCACGGGGCTGGTGGGCGCGTGGCAGCAGGTGGAGAGCGCGCTCCAGCGGAGCACCGTCACCTCTCGCGCCGCACAGCTGAGGAAGGCACGCGCGGAGGCCGCGAGGCTCGTCGCGCGCGCCGACAGGATCCTCGCGGCCGACGGCGGATGACCGCCGGGACCAGCCGCGAGTACGCACTCACGAAAACGAGGGACCTCACATGAACCGATGGGCCACGCTCGCCACCGCCGGTGCCGCGGCGCTCACCTCCGTGCTCGGCTTCTCGGGCACCGCGTCCGCCGCCAACGGCGTGTGCTCCGTCCAGGAGACGTGCTTCTACTTCAACTCCAACACCTCGGGCTCGATGATCGACTACGAGGGCGACCAGTACACCCACCACGACGACTACTTCATCACCTCGGGCAACGGCCAGAACCAGGTCGTCGGCAACAACGCCGCGTCCCTGTTCTGCAACATGGGGCCGCTGTTCACCTGTCAGACCTACTTCAACTCCGGCTACTCCGGCGACTCGTTCAAGACGCTCGGCGGCAAGCGCGTCAACCTGCCGTCCTGGCTGAAGAACAACAACGCCTCCAGCGAGTCCTACTACTCCGGCGGCTGCAGCGGCCCGGGCTGCTGATCACCGCGCACACCGGCGTCCGCGTACACCATGGGCCCCCTCCCCGGACGGGAAGGGGGCCCATGGCCACGTCAGGTCAGGTCAGGTCAGCTCGCGGCGGCGTCCGCGCGCACCGCGGGGCGCCGGGAGGCGATGACCTTCCTCGCCAGCGCCCGCGGGCTGGTCAGGAAGCCCCAGCCCCACGACATGTGCATCGTGGCCAGCGCCACGGGGATCTGCAGCCGGGCCTTCAGCGGCAGGCCCTTGCCCGCCGGAACCGAGCCGAGCAGGATCGCCGCGAGATAGCCGCCGGGCACCACGAAGCCCCACGGCGTCAGCAGGGCGCCCACCACGATCCCGGCCCCGATCGCGCACACGGCGGTCGGCGGGGCGAGGTAGCGCAGGTTGATCGAGCCCTCGTGGAAGCGGGCGACCACGTGCCGCCAGCGGCCGTAGTCCTTGTACTGCTTGGCGAGCGCCTTCACGCTGGGCCGCGGCCGGTACGACACCTTGAGTTCGGGCGAGAACCAGACCAGCCCGCCGGCCTCACGGATGCGGAAGTTCAGTTCCCAGTCCTGGGCGCGGATGAACTCCACGTTGTAGCCGCCCTGCTGTTCCAGCGCCTCGCGCCGGAACACACCGAGATAGACGGTATCGGCCGGACCCGCCTGCCCGCCGGTGTGGAAGGCGGCGTTGCCGACCCCTATCTTCGAGGTCATCGCGGCGGCGACCGCGTGCTCCCAGTCGTTCTCGCCCTCGGCGTGCATGATGCCGCCGACGTTCTGCGCGCCGGTCTCCTCCAGGAGCCGGACGGCGGTCGCGATGTAGTTCGGCGAGAGCATGCCGTGCCCGTCGACGCGGACGACGATCGGGTGCCGGGAGGCGTTGATCGCCGCGTTCAGCGCCGCGGGCGTACGGCCGGTGGGATTGGGGACGGTGTGTACGCGCGGGTCGTCGGCCACGAGCTCGGCGGCGATCTCGTCCGTGCGGTCCGTGGACGGACCGAGGGCGATCACGACCTCCATCTCGCCGGCGTACTCCTGCGCGAGGATCGCTTGGACTGCTCCCCGCAGATGCCGTTCCTCGTTGAGGACGGGCATGATCACGGAAACGGCGGGGAGCCGCACGTCGGGATTGGCGTTCATAGGGGGCTCACGTTACCGCGAACGGGGGACACCGGTGCGCGCCGCCGGGGCGGTACCGCGGGCCGCAGATCGTATCGGCCTACGGTGTCACGGATCCCACGTACGGCCGTCGTCCGGAGGTGTCCTCATGCCCACGCCGCCGCGGTCCCCTCGGTCCACCGCCGCACCCCAGCGCCGCCCGCAGCCCCCCTCCCCCCGCCGCGCTCCGCGCCGGCCCGCCCCGCCCGCGCGCAGGCCGCGCTGGGGCGTGCGGGCCGTCACCACCCTGTCCGTGGTGGTGCTCGCCTCCGCCGGTATCGGCCACGCGGTGATGACCAGCCTCGACGCGGACATCGCCCGGGTCGACCCCTTCAAGGACATGAAGAACCGGCCGCAGGCGGGCCACGGCATGAACGTCCTGCTGGTGGGCACCGACGGCCGGGAGCAGATCAGCGAGGCGGAGCGCCGCAGGTACCGGCTGGGCGGCGCCCCCTGCCACTGCACCGACACGATGATGATCGTGCACATCTCCGAGGACCGGGAACGGGCGAGCGTGGTGAGCCTGCCGCGTGACTCGTACGCGGTGACGCCCCCGCACACCGACCGTACGAGCGGCGAGCGGCACCACGGGCACCCCATCAAGCTGAACGCGGCGTACGCCGAGGGCGGGCCGCAGCTGACGGTGCGCACGGTCGAGAACATGACGAAGGTGAAGATCGACCACTACCTGGAGGTCGACTTCACCAGCTTCATGAAGACGGTGGACGTGGTCGGGGGCGTGCAGATCTGCACCGCCGCTCCCCTGAGGGACAGCTACACCGGCCTGAACCTGCCGGCGGGCCGGCACACGCTCGCGGGCGGGCAGGCGCTCCAGTTCGTCCGCGCCCGCCATGTCGACGGGGCCTCCGACCTGAGCCGCATGAAGCGGCAGCAGCGCTTCATGGCGGCACTCGTGACACGGCTCACCTCGTCCGGGGTCCTCCTCAACCCGATGAAGTTCCGGGACGTGACGCGGGCGGTACTCGGCTCGGTGCGGGCCGACAAGGGCTTCGGCACCGACGAGATGCTGGACCTGGGCCGCGCCATGCGGAACTTCTCGCCCTCCTCCTCCGAGTTCACGACCGTCCCGATCGGGCGGATGGCGTACGCGGTGAAGGGCGTCGGCTCCACGCTGAAGTGGGACCCGGTGAAGTCGGAACGCCTCTTCCGCGCCCTGCGCAAGGACCAGCCGCTGTCGGTGCAACGGCCGCCCGGTGCGGCCCGGGTGGTCCCGGTCGCGCCGCAGCAGATCCGCGTCCAGGTGGAGAACGGCACCCGCACACCGGGCCTGGGCCGCCGGGTGGACGCGGCCCTGGCGTCGACGGGCTTCCGCACGACACGCGCCCCCGTGAACGCCGCCACCCGCGACGTGAAGCGCACGGTCGTCGCCTACGACCCCCGCTGGGACCGCTCGGCCAAGTCCCTCGCGGCCGCCCTGCCGGGCAGCGAGCTGCGGGTGGTCCAGGGCCTGGGCCCGACCCTGAAGGTGATCGCGGGCACCGACTTCGCACGCGTTCACAAGGTGCGGGCCGAGGAGACGGGGCAGGGCGAGTCCGGGGTGGTACGGGGCGACGAGGTGGCGTGCGGCTAGGGGGTGTCCGCAAAGTCGCGTCGTTCGCCCGGAGGGCGGGCCGCGGGGCAGGCAGGACTTCGCGGACACCCCCTAGCAGTTCGGCCGGCCCGGGTCAGTCCTCGAATCCCTCCGCCGCCCGCTTCTCCCGGAGGTCCATGATCGCCCGGCGGCGTGCCAGGCGGTGGGTGCGGCGGATCTGGGCCTCCTGGTAGCGGCGCTTGTCGCGCTCGGTCTCCGGGAGGACCGGGGGGACCCGGCGGGGCTTGCCGTCGGCGTCGACCGCGGCGAAGACGAGGTAGGCGGAGCCGACCTGCGTGGGCGGGGCGGACTCGTTCCAGCGTTCGGCCAGGACCCGGACACCGACTTCCATGGAGGTGCGGCCGGTCCAGTTGACCTGGGCCTTGACGTGAACGAGGTCACCGACGCGGACCGGCTCCAGGAACGCCATCTCGTCCATGGAGGCGGTGACGGCCGGTCCGCCGGAGTGCCGTCCGGCCACGGCTCCCGCCGCGTCGTCGACCAGCTTCATGATCACCCCGCCGTGCACCGTCCCCAGAAGGTTCGTGTCGTTGTGGGTCATGATGTGGCTGAGGGTGGTGCGGGACGCCGAAGTCGGCTTGCCCGGGATTTCCGGACTGCCGGTTTCCGCAGCTGGGGCCTGGTCTGTCATGGCCCCCACCTTATGCCGAGGCGGCATGAGGGGGATTTGTGTCAGCTTCGCCACAGCCGTGCTCTGATTTTCCGACGACTCTTGTATGGCGTACTACCCGGACCTGCACACTGGGGCGCATGAATGATTGGCCCGAGGGATTCCCCGCCGACAACCGCGGCAGCCGCTACGGACGCGGCAGCTCGAGCGCACAGCCCGAGAGCGCCCGTGTCATGCGGCAGGTCCGCCGCGGTCCGGCGGCATCACCCGGGCAGGCGGGATACGGCGGCGCCCCGCCGTACGGCGGGGGAGTACCGCAGCAGCCCTCCTACGTCGACGGCGGCGGCCACGGCCCCGGCGACGGCTACGACAGCGGCTACAACACCGGCCAGGTCTACGGCTCCCCCGGGGGCAGAGGCCCCGGCGGTCCGGGCGACGGCCTGTACGAGCCGCGTCCCGCGCCGAACTGGCGCCGCCGGATCAAGGTGACGGCCATCACGGTGGTGACGCTGCTGGTCGTGACGAGCGTCGGCACGTACTTCTGGGCCGACTCCAAGCTCAACCGCGACGTCGACCTGTCGAAGGTCATCGACCGTCCCGAGGCGGGCGAGGGCACGAACTACCTGATCGTCGGCTCCGACAGCCGCAAGGGCATGTCGGCCGAGGAGAAGAAGAAGCTGCACACCGGGTCCGCCGAGGGCAAGCGCACGGACTCGATGATGATCCTGCACACCGGCGGCGGCGCCCCGACCCTGATCTCGCTGCCACGCGACTCGAACGTCACGATCCCGTCGTTCAAGGGCTCCGACTCCGGCAAGCTCTACCCGGCCACGGGCCGCCAGACGAAGCTGAACGCGGCCTACTCCGAGGACGGCCCGGAGCTGCTGGTGCGCACGGTGGAGGCCAACACGGGCCTGCACATCGACCACTACGTGGAGATCGGCTTCGCCGGCTTCGCGAACATCGTGGACGCGGTCGGCGGGGTCGAGATGGACATCCCGCAGGACATCAAGGACACCAAGTCCGGCGCGGACCTCAAGAAGGGCAGGCAGACCCTCAACGGCGAGCAGGCCCTCGCCTTCGTCCGCACCCGCTACGCCCTCAAGGGTTCCGACCTGGACCGGACGAAGAACCAGCAGAAGTTCCTCTCGGCCCTGGCCAACCAGGTAGCCACTCCGGGCACGGTCCTCAACCCCTTCAAGCTGTACCCGACCATGAGCGCCGGCCTGGACACCCTCGTGGTCGACAAGGACATGAGCCTGTTCGACCTGGCGTCCATGTTCTGGGCGATGAAGGGCGTCAGCGGCGGCGAGGGCAAGTCGATGAACATGCCGATCGCCGGCAGCACCCCCAACGGCAACCTCCAGTGGGACACCGCGAAGGTGAAGACGCTGGTGAACCAGCTGAAGAACGACGAGACGGTCACCGTCTCGGGCAACTGAGCGCGGCACAGCGCGGCGGGTCAGGAAGGAAGGGGGCACCCGAGCGGGTGCCCCCTTCGCCGTGCGGCGGTGCTCACATCGTGGCGGCGGACATCGACCGGCACGTGTCGGCGCAGCGGCGACACGCCTCCGCGCACCGCATCATCTGGGCGTCGTCCGGCATGGACATACACGCCTCGGCGCACATGTCACAGGCCCGGGCGCACATCGCGCACATCTCGGCCATGAGGGGCGAGCGGCGCATCATCATGTCGGCGCACATACGCGTCATCTCGGCGCAGTCCATGACGGCTCGCATGATCTGCATCTGGGCCTGGCCGCCCATCTGCAGGCAGGAGCTCATGGTCTCCTCGCAGACGCTGTGGCAGGTCATGCAGGCCTGGACGCAGTCCTGCATCTCCTTGCTCAGCGGGGTCGTGGTGGCGGGCTGCTGGGTCATGACGTCCTCCCGGGGGCGGCGGGAGCCGCGGATCGGCGCCCGCTCCTTTCGTCCTACGCCTGTGGCCCCATGAGCACCACAGGTAGGACCCGCCCGCGTGCGGCCTCCTCTCCTGTGAGGCACGACTCACCGCGTTCTGCGTGAATCCTCGGGCAGCGGCAAAAAGGTTCTGCAGGCGCGCCGGAGGCCCGGCGCCGCCGGGCCGGGGGCGGCGAGCGAACCATGCAGCAGGGGGGAGACCCACACATGACGCAGCAGATGTACGACGAACGGCGGGCGCCGGAGACGAGAGGGCCGGAGGGGCAGAAGCAGCGGCTGCGCAGGCGGCTGGAGCGGCTGATCGGCATCGCCGCGACCGAGGGCAACGAGCTCGTGCCGCTGCGCAACGGCGACGAGATCTTCCCCGCGATGCTGGCCGCCATCCGCGCCGCCGAGCACACCGTCGACATGATGACGTTCGTGTACTGGCGCGGCGAGGTCGCCCACGAGTTCGCCGCCGCCCTGGCCGAGCGGGCCCGTGCGGGGGTCCGGGTGCGGCTGCTGCTGGACGGCTTCGGGGCCAAGGAGATAGAGCGGGACCTGCTGGACGCCATGGACGAGGCCGGCGTCCAGGTGGCCTGGTTCCGCAGACCCACGCGCCTGTCGCCGATGCGGCAGAACCACCGCTGCCACCGCAAGGTGCTGGTCACCGACGAGCACACGGCCTTCACCGGAGGCGTGGGGATCGCGCAGGAGTGGTGCGGTGCCGCCCGGAACCCGGACGAGTGGCGCGACACCCACGTACAGGTCCGCGGCCCCGCCGTGGACGGCATCGCCGCGGCCTTCGCCCAGAACTGGGCCGAGTGCCACGACGACCTCTACGACGACCACGACCGCTTCACCGCCCAGGAACAGCCGGGACGGGCCACGGTCCAGGTCGTGCGGGGCTCGGCCTCCTTCGGCTGGCAGGACATGCAGACGGTCCTGCGGGTCCTGATCACCTCGGCACAGGAGCGCCTGCGGGTGGCCACGGCCTACTTCGCCCCCGACACCTACTTCATCGACCTCCTGGCCGCGGCGGCGCGCCGCGGGGTCCGGGTCGAGATCCTGCTGCCCGGCCCGCACACCGACCAGCGGGCGTGTCTGCTGGCCGGGCGGCAGCACTACCAGACGCTCGTCGACGCCGGCGTGGACGTGCGGGAGTACCAGCCGACCATGCTCCACACGAAGATCGTCACGGTGGACGGGGTGTGCTCCCTCATCGGCTCGACCAACTTCAACCGCCGCTCCATGGAGCACGACGAGGAGGTCGTCCTGGCCGTCCTCGACGAGGACTTCACCGCGGCGCTGGACGCCGACTTCGACGCCGACCGGAAGCGGAGCGAACCGATCGACCCCACCCGCTGGAAGCGGCGCCCCCTGCCGATGCGCCTCGCTGAGGCTGCGGTCACCCCGATCCGCCGCTTCCTGTGAGAACTCCGGGGACCGGAGCTTCCCGGCCCCCGGAGAGCGGCTACGGCAGGTTGCGCGCCATGACGATGCGCTGGACCTGGTTCGTGCCCTCGTAGATCTGTGTGATCTTGGCGTCGCGCATCATGCGCTCCACCGGGTAGTCGCGCGTGTAGCCGTACCCGCCGAGGAGCTGGACGGCGTCCGTCGTGACCTCCATCGCCACGTCCGAGGCGAAGCACTTGGCCGCGGCGCCCAGGTAGGTGAGGTCGGCGTCGACGCGCTGGGAGGCGGCGGCGGCCTGGTAGGTCAGGGCGCGGGCGGCCGAGATCTTCATGGCCATGTCTGCGAGCATGAACTGGATGCCCTGGAAGTCGGCGATCGGCTTGCCGAACTGCTTGCGCTCCTGGACGTAGCCCTTGGCGTAGTCGAGGGCGCCCTGGGCGATGCCGAGGGCCTGGGCGGCGATGGTGATGCGGGTGTGGTCGAGGGTCTTCATCGCCGTGGCGAAGCCGGTGCCCTCCTCGCCGATCATGCGGTCGGCGGGGATGCGGACGTTGTCGAGGTAGACCTCGCGGGTCGGGGAGCCCTTGATGCCGAGCTTCTTCTCGGGGGCGCCGAAGGAGACGCCCTCGTCGGACTTCTCGACGACGAAGGCGGAGATGCCCTTGGAGCGCTTGGCCGGGTCGGTGACGGCCATCACCGTGTAGTACTCGGACTCGCCGGCGTTGGTGATCCAGCGCTTCACGCCGTTGAGGACCCAGTGGTCGCCGTCGCGGACGGCCTTGGTCTTCATGCCGGCGGCGTCGGAACCGGCGTCCGGCTCGGAGAGGCAGTAGGAGAACATGCCGTCGCCCTTGGCGAGCGGGGTCATGTACCGCTTCTTCAGGTCCTCGGAGCCGGAGAGGATCACCGGCAGCGAGCCCAGCTTGTTCACGGCCGGGATGAGGGAGGAGGAGGCGCAGACCCGGGCGACCTCCTCGATCACTATGACGGTGGCCAGCGCGTCCGCGCCGGAGCCGCCGTACTCCTCGGGTACGTGCACGGCGTGCAGGTCGTTCGCCACCAGCGCCTGGAGGGCCTCGCGCGGGAACCGGGCCTCCTCGTCCACCGCGGCGGCGTGCGGCGCGATCTTCGCCTCGGCCAGCGAGCGGACGGCGTCACGGAGCATGTCGTGCTCCTCGGACGGGCGGTACAGGTCGAAGTCAGCCGATCCGGCCAAGGTCTTCACGCTCCAAAACGCTGCGATGCTGACGCTAACTACCGTTAAGTAATCAAAAGTTTATGGGGTCGCCCACCGGAGTGATACGTGAGCTAGGCGACAAGGGAGAAGTTGCCCGGTGAAGCGCGCCGCCATGCCCCGGCTATGCTCGGGCGCGCACCACATGCCGTAGACCCCTGGAGCACCCATGGCCCTGAAGATCACCGTGATCGGCACCGGTTATCTCGGCGCGACACACGCGGCGGCCATGGCCGAGCTGGGCTTCGAGGTGCTCGCCCTCGACGTCGTGCGCGAGAAGATCGAGAAGCTGGAGCGGGCCGAGGCCCCGATGTACGAGCCGGGCCTCGAGGAGTTGCTGCGCCAGCACGTCGCCGGCATCGAGGGTTCCAGCGGCCGGCTGCGCTTCACCCAGGACTGGGCCGAGATCGGCGCGTTCGGCGATGTGCACTTCGTCTGCGTGAACACCCCGCAGCGGCACGGCGAGTACGCCTGCGACATGAGCTACGTCGACTCCGCGATCGCCTCCCTCGCGCCGCATCTGCACGGTCCGGCGCTGGTCGTCGGCAAGTCGACCGTGCCCGTGGGGTCCGCGGACCGCCTCGCCACCTACCTGGCCGCGCACGCGCCCGCCGGGGAGGACGCCGAGCTGGCCTGGAACCCGGAATTCCTGCGCGAGGGCTTCGCCGTGGACGACACACTGCACCCCGACCGCCTCGTGGTGGGCGTGCGCAGCGAGCGAGCCGAGAAGCTGCTGCGGGAGGTCTACGCCACGCCGATCGCCGAGGGCTCGCCGTTCGTGGTCACGGACTTCCCGACCTCGGAGCTGGTGAAGACCTCCGCGAACTCCTTCCTCGCCACGAAGATCTCGTTCATCAACGCCATGGCGGAGGTGTGCGAGGCCGCGGGCGGTGACGTCGCGAAGCTGGCGGAGGCCATCGGCTACGACGACCGGATCGGGAAGAAGTTCCTGCGGGCCGGGATCGGCTTCGGCGGCGGGTGTCTGCCGAAGGACATCCGGGCGTTCATGGCGCGCGCCGGTGAGCTGGGCGCGGACCAGGCGCTGACGTTCCTGCGGGAGATCGACTCGATCAACATGCGCCAGCGCGGGCAGATGGTGGAGCTGGCCCGGCAGGCGCTGGGCGGCGGGCCGTTCCTGGGCAAGCGGGTGGCGGTGCTGGGCGCGACCTTCAAGCCCGACTCGGACGACGTGCGGGACTCCCCCGCGCTCAACGTGGCGGGGCAGATCCACCTCCAGGGCGGCCAGGTCACGGTCTACGACCCGAAGGGCATGGACAACGCCCGCGGCGTGTTCCCGACGCTCGGCTACGCCGACTCGGCGCTGGACGCCGTGCGCGGCGCCGACATCGTGCTGCATCTGACGGAGTGGCGGGAGTTCCGCGAGCTGGACACCGAGGCGCTCGGCGAGGTCGCGGCGGCGCGGGTGATCCTGGACGGCCGCAACGCCCTCGACCCGGAGCGCTGGCGCAAGGCCGGCTGGACGTACCGGGCGATGGGGCGTCCGAAGGCCTGAGCGCGCGCGAACGCGGAGACAGGTGACGCCGGTTCGGCCGAGGCTCAGTCGGCCGAACCGGCGTCTTCGTGCATTCTGCACCACCCGGCCGTGAGGCGGGCCCCCTATCCCTCCTTGGCCCGGTAGCGGCGCATCTTCGCGCGGGCCCCGCAGACCTGCATGGAGCACCAGCGGCCGCGGCCGGCCGGGCTGCGGTCGTAGTAGGCCCAGTGGCAGTCGGCGGCCTCGCAGGCCTTGAGGCGGGTCCAGGTGCCGGCGACCAGGGCTTCGGCGACGGCGGCGGCCACGCGCGCGTGCAGGGAACGGTCGCCGGCGGGGGTCAGGGCGGCCGAGCCGTCCGCCGTGTCGACCGTGACGAGCAGCGGGGCGTCGGCCAGGAGGTCGCCGAGGGGGGTGACCTCGCGGTGCGGCGGGTGGCCGGCGTGGGCGAGCAGGGTCGCGCGCAGGGACTCGCGCAGGGTGCGGGCCCGGTCCGTCTCGTCCACGGTGATGCCGAGGCGCGCCCGGCCCTCGGGTGTGTCCAGCGCGTCGGCGCCGGACTCGATGTCCAGCGTGTTCACCAGGGCCTCGACCAGGGTCAGGCCGCCGGGCGCGGGCGATCTCTCCGTCATGGCTGGACCGTACCTCTCGCGATTCCCCTTGCGAGGTTACCGTCAATGGGGGAGCATGCAGTAACGGTTACTGGTTGCCCGCCTTTGTGGGTAACGGAGAATTCGAGGAGGAAGTCATGGCTCTCGCCAAGCTGGGTGTCGTCGTCCTGGACTGTCCCGACCCGCGAGCACTGGCCGGTTTCTACGCCGAGGTGCTCGGCGGCACGCCGACGGTGGAGACGGACGGGGAGGACGAGTGGGTCGACCTGAAGGTGCCGGGCGGCACACCACTGGCCTTCCAGGCGTCCCCCGGGTACGTGCCGCCGAAGTGGCCGTCCCCCGACGGCTCGCAGCAGTTCCACCTCGACCTCGTGGTGGACGACCTGGACGCGGCCGAGAAGGGCGTGCTCGCGCTCGGCGCGAAGCCGCTGGACGCGGAGGACCGGGAGCGGACCTTCCGGGTTTACGCCGATCCGGCCGGGCACCCGTTCTGCCTCTGCGCCTGCTGACACCCGGAGGTCTCATGCCCGCCGTGGCTCGCTTCCGTTCCGTGGTCGTCGACTGCCCCGACCCGCGCGAGCTGGCCCGCTTCTACGCGCAGGTCGGCGGTGGTACGCCGGAGGACGACGACCCCGAATGGGTGGTGCTGCGCGTCCCCGGCGGTCCCCGCCTCGCCTTCCAGCGCTCCCCCGGCCACACGGCGCCGGAGTGGCCGCGGGCCGACCGCAACGCCCAGCAGTTCCACCTCGACTTCGACGCGGGGTCCACCTGGGACGAGATCGACGCGGCCGAGGAGCGGGTGCTGGCGCTGGGCGCGCGGGTGCTGGACAAGGAGGACGACGAGAAGAAGGACTTCCGCGTCTACGCCGACCCGGCGGGGCATCCGTTCTGCCTGTGCCGGATCGAGCGCGGCTGATCCGGCCCGTTCGGCGGGCCCGCTACCCGTCCAGCTCCGAGATCGTCGCCGTCGACGGCTCCCGGCGGTGCTGGGCGGCGCGGGCCGTGAAGTCGGCACCCCGCAGGACGCGTTGGACGTTGCCCCAGGTCAGCAGGGCCACATCGGTCTCCTCCCAGCCGCGGCGCAGCAGTTCGGCGATCAGCCGCGGATAGCAGGAGGTGTCGCCGAGTTCCTGCGGGTGGGCGGCTCCGGAGTCGTAGGTGCCGGACAGTCCGACACAGTGCGCTCCGGCCACGGCGCGGATGTGGTCGAGATGGTCGGCGACATCGCGGACGGTCGGACCGGTCTGCTCGGCGGTCAGCGGCACCAGGCACAGCCCCTCGGCCGCGCCCAGCTCCGCCAGCAGGTCGTCGGGGAGGTTGGCCGGGTGGGGGCGGATGGCACGGGCGGCGGAGCGGCTGCACAGCACGGGCGCCCGGGACAGGCTCAGGACACGGCGGACGGTCTGGACGGAGGCGCCGGAGAGATCCACGATCACGCCGAGCCGGTTCATC
Source organism: Streptomyces sp. NPDC093598 (assembly GCF_044764825.1). NCBI lineage: Bacteria > Bacillati > Actinomycetota > Actinomycetes > Kitasatosporales > Streptomycetaceae > Streptomyces > Streptomyces sp. NPDC093598. The sequence continues at coordinate 51,370 of NZ_JBIWIV010000006.1, forward strand.
TCCCGCACGACCTCCTCGCCGAACCGGGTCAGCCCCGCGTCGCTCGCCCAGGACACCCCGGTCAGGGTCAGTACGCGCAGGCCGAGCAGGTGCAGCTGACGCAGGATGCCGAGCGAGTCACCCAGGGCCGGGGCTCCGGCGGGGCCGAGGAGCACGGCGACGCGGCCGCAGTTGCGGGCGTCCGCGACCTGTCCGGCCGTGGAGGCCGGCCGCAGGCCCTCCTCGCAGGTCCGGACGACGGTCTTCGCCAGGTCCAGCTGCTCCAGCGTGGCGCCGACGGCCCGGTCGCCGTCGATGCCCTCGGGCAGGTGCAGCGACCAGAACAGCGCGCCCACATGGCCGCTGCGCAGCCGGGGCACGTCCGTGTCCACGGTGCTCTCGCCGTCCTCCAGGTCGTACCAGGACAGGCGCTTGAGCGCCCAGGGCAGTCCGTTGTAGCCGTCGGCGACGGGGTACGCGGCGAGGATGGCGTGGGCCCGGGTCATGGGCGCGTCGTCCGGGTCGGAGACGGGCTCGTAGGACTCCGCCGAGCCGAGGCCCTCGTCGGGGTACGGGCCGGCCGGCTCGTCGATCTCGCCGGCGGCCGCGACGGTGGGGCGCAGGTCGTCCTGGAGGTCTGCCATGGCGGCTCCGTACGGTCGTTCCTGAGGTACGGTCACCGTCGCACGGAGCGGGGAGCGGTTCCTGGTGGGCGGGGCGTTCGGAGTACGGCGCCGGCTTCGCGCGCAGGTGCCCTCAGCGCAGCCGGGCCGCCTCGTTGACCTCGTTGCGGGGTGTCCCGGGAGCGGACCCGGCCACCCCGCCCTCGACGCTCAGTCTGCGGACCCGTCCAGCGACTCGATCGTGGCGTTGGACGGCGGCCGGATCGCCTGGAGCCCCCGGGCCACGCCCTCCGCCGCGTCCAGGACCCGGACCGCGTTCTTCCAGGTCAGCTTGGCCAGATCGGCCTTGGACCAGCCGCGGTCGAGCAGTTCCGCGAGGAGGTTCGGGTAACCGGAGACATCGGCGAGGCCGTCGGGGGTGAAGGCCGTGCCGTCGTAGTCGCCGCCGATGCCGAGGTGGTCGATGCCGGCCGCCTCGCGCATGTGGTCCAGGTGGTCGGCGACCGTCGACACCGTGGCGACCGGCCGCGGGTGGCGCTCCTCGAAGGCGCGGTGGACCTTCATGGCCGGCGCGGTGGTGTCGAGGGGGTGGAAGCCGTGGACGCGCATGTTCTCGTCGGCCGCGGCCGTCCAGTCCACGGCCGCCTGGAGCACGAACTTCGGCACGAACGTCACCATCGCGACACCGCCGTTGGCGGGCAGCCGCTCCAGGACGTCGTCCGGGATGTTGCGCGGGTGGTCGCACACCGCGCGGGCGGAGGAGTGGGAGAAGATCACCGGGGCGGAGCTCGCGTCGAGCGCGTCCCGCATGGTCGTCGCGGCCACGTGGGAGAGGTCGACGAGCATGCCGAGCCGGTTCATCTCCCGGACGACCTCACGGCCGAACGCGGTGAGGCCACCGGCCTTCGGCTCGTCGGTCGCGGAGTCCGCCCAGTCGACGTTGTCGTTGTGGGTGAGCGTGAGGTAGCGCACGCCCAGCCCGTACAGGCCGCGCAGGGTACCCAGGGAGTTGGCGATGGAGTGGCCGCCCTCCGCGCCCATGAGCGAGGCGATACGGCCCTCCCCGCGCGCGGCCTCCATGTCGGCGGCGGTCAGCGCGGGGCGCAGGTCCCCGGGGTGGCGGGTCAGCAACTGCCGTACGCAGTCGATCTGTTCGAGCGTGTCCGCGACCGGGGCGGGCGAGTCCGTGCGGACGTACACCGACCAGTACTGCGCGCCGACCCCGCCCGCGCGCAGCCGGGGGATGTCGGTGTGCAGGTGGGCGCTCTGGTCGGCGGCGATGTCCCGGGCGTCGAGGTCGTAGCGGACCTGTGCGCGCAGTGCCCAGGGCAGGTCGTTGTGGCCGTCGACGACCGGGAACTCTCGCAGGAGTTCCCGGACCGCCTCCTGGGAGGGCATCGTCGTCACTTCCCCGCGCCGAAGCCGAAGCCGCCCGCGCCTTCGACCTTGGAGCGCAGGCGCTTGCCCTTCTCGGTGGCCTGGTCGTTGAGCTCCTGCTGGAACTCGCGCATCCGGCCGCGCAGGTCCTCGTCGTGCGCGGCGAGGATGCGGGCCGCGAGGAGGCCGGCGTTGCGGGCACCGGCGACGGAGACCGTCGCGACCGGGACACCGGCCGGCATCTGCACGATGGACAGGAGGCTGTCCATGCCGTCGAGGTACTTCAGCGGCACGGGCACACCGATGACCGGCAGCGGGGTCACGGAGGCCAGCATGCCGGGCAGGTGGGCGGCGCCGCCCGCGCCGGCGATGATCACCTTGAGCCCGCGGGCGTCGGCCTGCTCGCCGTAGGCGACCATCTCGCGCGGCATGCGGTGCGCGGAGACGACGTCGACCTCGTAGGCGATCTCGAACTCGTCGAGGGCCTTGGCGGCGGCCTCCATGACGGGCCAGTCGGAGTCCGACCCCATGACGATGCCAACAACAGGGCTCATTCGGTGATGGTGCCTCTCAGGTAGCCGGCAGCGTGACGGGCGCGCTCCAGCACGTCGTCCAGGTCGTCGCCGTAGGTGTTGACGTGACCGACCTTGCGGCCGGGCTTCACGTCCTTGCCGTACATGTGGATCTTGAGCTGGGGGTCGCGGGCCATGCAGTGCAGGTACGCGGAGTACATGTCCGGGTAGTCGCCGCCGAGGACGTTGACCATGACCGTCCACTCGGCGCGCGGACGCGGGTCACCGAGGGGCAGGTCCAGGACGGCTCGCACATGGTTGGCGAACTGGCTGGTGACGGCGCCGTCCATCGACCAGTGGCCGGAGTTGTGCGGGCGCATCGCGAGCTCGTTGACGAGGATGCGGCCGTCGCGGGTCTGGAACAGCTCGACGGCGAGGTGGCCGACGACACCGAGTTCCTTGGCGATGTTCAGCGCCATCCCGGAGGCCTCCAGCGCGAGGGCCTCGTCGAGGTCGGGCGCCGGGGCGATGACCGTGTCGCAGACGCCGTTGACCTGGCGGGACTCCACGACCGGGTAGGCGACCGCCTGGCCGTGCGGGGAGCGTACGACGTTGGCGGCGAGCTCGCGGAGGAAGTCGACCTTCTCCTCGGCGAGCACGGGGACACCGGCCTTGAACGGGTCGGCGGCCTCCTCGACGGAGTCGACGACCCACACGCCCTTGCCGTCGTAGCCACCGCGGACGGTCTTGAGGACGACCGGGAAGCCGTCGCCCTCGGCGGCGAAGGCCGCCACGTCCTGCGGGTCGCTCACGAGCCGGTGCCGTGGGCACGGCACACCGATCGCGTCGAGCTTCGCGCGCATCACGCCCTTGTCCTGGGCGTGCACGAGCGCGTCGGGGCCGGGGCGGACGGGGATGCCGTCCGCCTCCAGGGCCCTGAGGTGCTCGGTGGGCACGTGTTCGTGATCGAAGGTGATCACATCGCACCCCCGGGCGAACTCGCGCAGCGTGTCGAGGTCGCGATAGTCGCCGACGACGACATCGCTCACGACCTGCGCAGCGGAGTCCTGCGGGGTGTCACTGAGGAGCTTGAACCTGATGCCCAGCGGGATGCCCGCCTCGTGTGTCATACGAGCGAGCTGACCACCGCCGACCATGCCGACTACCGGGAATGTCACTCCCCCAGGGTATCGGCCGCGCCGGAGTGGCCGGTTTCCTGCCCCTCCCCGGTCCTGCCCGGACCATCTCCGGCCGTCCACCGGCGTCCGCAGGAAGATCGCGTGGGAGGGTGGTTAGCATGGCTGGATTGACGCCGATGAACGGACGGGGGCCTGCACGACCATGGGACATGGTGCCTCGCGGCTCCGACGGCTCGTTCGCGAAGTCGCCAAATTCGGCGCGGTGGGCGGTGCCGGGGTGCTGGTCAACCTCGTCGTCTTCAACCTGGTGCGGCACACCACCGACCTCCAGGTGGTGCGTGCGAGCGTCATCGCGACCGTTGTCGCGATCATCTTCAACTACGTCGGCTTCCGCTACTTCACGTACCGCGACCGTGACAAGAGCCGCCGCACGCGTGAGATGACCCTGTTCCTGCTGTTCAGCGCGATCGGCCTGGTCATCGAGAACGGCGTCCTGTACACGGCCACGTACGGCTTCGGATGGGACACCCCGCTCCAGAACAACGTCTTCAAGTTCCTGGGCATCGGCATCGCGACCCTGTTCCGCTTCTGGTCCTACCGCTCGTGGGTCTTCCGCGCGCTCCCCGCCCGGGAGACGGCGGCGGCGCCGGGCCCGGTCCTGCACGACGAGCCGCCCGGTCCCCCGAAGCCGAAGCAGCAGGTGCCGTAGCCCTGCGGGCGTGGCCGGGGCCCGCTGGGCCGCGGAGATGGACGGGCTGCCGGACATTGCGCACAGCCGTGAGCCCACTCGACGGCCACGCCGTGCGCCCGCCCCGTCGACAGCCCTCACACGACCCCGGCGGCATGGCCGCCGAGCACCGAACCACCGGACGGCCCCGCGGGCCACGCTTGCCTGCGGCCCGGCCATGAGGACGCTCCCGCAGGACCCGCCCGGGGCGCCCCGTCGGACGGGGGGCTCGTCGACGGCGCCGGGCCTCGCGCGTCCGCACGGGCACGGGCACGGTGCTCGGCGATGCGGCCTAGCGGACCATCGGCTCCCCGTCCTCGTCCAGGGGCTTGGGCAGGGGGGTGCGGGACAGGAACAGGCCGAAGACCGGGGGTTTGGTCTGGAGCATTTCCAGGCGGCCGCCATCGGCCTCCGCCAGGTCGCGGGCCACCGCCAGGCCGATGCCCGTGGAGTTGCGGCCGCTGATCGCCCGTTCGAAGATCCGGGCGCCGAGATCGGCGGGGACGCCGGGGCCCTCGTCCGTGACCTCGATGACCGCCTGGTTGCCGGTGACACGGGTGCGCAGCGCCACCGTGCCGCCCCCGTGCATGAGGGAGTTCTCGATCAGCGCGGCCAGGACCTGCGCGACCGCGCCGGGCGTGCCCACCGCCCGCAGATGCCGTTTGCCGGAGCTGACGATCGCCCGCCCCGCGCTGCGGTACGCCGGCCGCCACTCGGCGAGCTGCTGCTGGATGACCTCGTCGAGGTCGAAGGAGACGGCTGAGCCGGTGCGCGGATCGCGGGAGTTCGTCAGCAGCCGCTCCACGACGTCCGTCAGCCGCTCGACCTGCGTCAGCGCGATCGTCGCCTCCTCCTTCACCGTGTCCGGGTCGTCGGTGAGGGTGATCTCCTCCAGCCGCATCGACAGCGCCGTGAGCGGCGTGCGCAGCTGGTGGGAGGCGTCCGCGGCCAGCCGGCGTTCGGCGGTCAGCATGCGGGCGATGCGCTCGGCGGAGCCGTCCAGCACGTCGGCCACCCGGTCCAGCTCGGGCACCCCGTACCGCTTGTGCCGGGGCCGCGGATCGCCCGAGCCGAGCCGCTCGGCCGTCTCCGCGAGGTCGGTCAGCGGCGACGCCAGCCGGTTCGCCTGGCGCACCGCCAGCAGCACCGCGGCCACCACCGCGAGCAGCGCCACCAGCGCGATGATCAGCAGTGTCCGGCCGACCTCACGGGTCACCGACGAGCGCGGCTCCTGGACGGTGACCGTCTCGCCTTCCTCGCCGGGCGCGGTCGCGCTGATGACGTCACCGGCCGGCTTGGTGCCGACCTCGATGGGCGACTCCCCGGGGATCCGGATCACCGCGTAGTAGCGATCCTGCGTGACCTGTTCGCGCAGGACCTCCGCGTCGACCTGCTGGGCGACGAAGAGGCGGCTGTCGACGATGCTGGCCAGCCGCACCGCCTCGGACTCCACCCGCTCCTGGGCGCTGTTGCTGATCGTCCGGGTCTCGACGATGACGAGGGAGACGCCGAAGACGGCGATCACGACGAGCACCACGGCGAGCGTGGACTGGATCAGTCGGCGACGCATGTCCTGTTACCCGAGCCCGCCTCGCGGCTCAGCTCTTCTCGAAACGGAAACCCACACCGCGCACGGTGGCGATGAAGCGGGGGTTGGCCGCGTCGTCGCCGAGCTTCTTGCGCAGCCAGGAGATGTGCATGTCGAGGGTCTTGGTCGACGACCACCAGGTCGTGTCCCAGACCTCCCGCATCAGCTGGTCGCGGGTGACGACCCGGCCCGCGTCGCGCACGAGCACCCGCAGCAGGTCGAACTCCTTCGCGGTGAGCTGGAGCTCCTCCTCGCCCATCCAGGCGCGGTGCGACTCGACGTCGATGCGCACGCCGTGCGTGGCGGGCGGCTGCTGCGGCTCGGCGGCGCCGCGCCGGAGCAGGGCCCGCACCCGGGCGAGCAGCTCGGCGAGCCGGAACGGCTTGGTGACGTAGTCGTCGGCGCCCGCGTCGAGCCCGACGACGGTGTCCACCTCGTCGGCGCGGGCGGTCAGGATGAGGATCGGGATGGCGTGGCCTTCGCCACGCAGGCGGCGGGCCACCTCCAGACCGTCCATGCCGGGCAGACCGAGGTCGAGCACGACCAGGTCGACGCCGCCCTGCAGTCCGGCGTCGAGAGCGGTGGGTCCGTCCTCGCGGACCTCGACCTCGTAGCCCTCCCGGCGCAGAGCGCGGGCCAGCGGCTCCGAGATGGACGCGTCGTCCTCGGCGAGCAGTACACGGGTCATGAGGTGATGGTAGACCTGCGACGCCCTGAGCTGGGGTGTGACCGGAATCCTCGATTCTTACCGTGGGCATACCCGGTTCTTACGTTCCGGGGGTATGCGCACGAACCTGCGCCTGTGGGGTGCGATCCTGTTAAGGACCTTGGAAACGGGCGCGCGGTTCCCCCGCCACCTGTGATCCGTGTCTCAAGTCCTTCCATATGCGGCGGTGTCCTGCCGTATGGTGAATCAACGCCTGTAGCACCATGGCGACCTTCGGAGGCCATTTGCCCTGGAGGTCTCTTTTGTGTGCGGGCCGGTTCCCGCCGGCCCCCAACGTGAAACGACCTGTGGCCGGGCCCCTCGTGCGGCGACGCGCGTAGAGGCGTGGATCCCGGTGGCGACCGCCCACCGCTCCGTGACCCGGAGCGGACCCCCGTAGGCGTCGGGCGGACGGCCGTGCCCACCGGTGCCGGCAGCCCCCCACCGGGCGCACCACCGCTGCCGCGGGGCGCGTCCCGAGCAGCAAGGAACGACCATGGCGTCCAGCCTGACGAAGGACTCGGCCCGACCGGGCATCCCCGGTGCCGAGAAGACCTTCTTCGGCCACCCCCGCGGACTGGCCACTCTGTTCATGACCGAGATGTGGGAGCGTTTCTCCTACTACGGCATGAGGGCCCTGCTCCCGCTGTACCTGGTGGCCCCGGGTGGCCTGCACCTGAGCGCGGGCACGGCGACGGCGATCTACGCCGTGTACCTGTCGCTGGTGTACCTGCTCACCCTGCCCGGCGGCTGGTTCGCCGACCGTGTGCTCGGCCCCCGCAAGACGGTCGCCGTCGCGGGCGTGGTCATCATGCTCGGCCACCTGTGCCTGGCGCTGCCCGCGGCCGCGAGCTTCTATGTCGGCCTGGGCCTCGTCGCCATCGGTTCCGGTCTGCTGAAGGCCAACATCTCCACGATGGTCGGCCACCTCTACGACGGCCCGGAGGACCCGCGCCGCGACGGTGGCTTCACCGTCTTCTACATCGGCATCAACCTCGGCGCCTTCATCGCGCCGCTGGTCATCGGCACCGTCGGTGAGAACGTCGACTGGCACCTGGGCTTCGCGCTGGCCGCGCTCGGCATGGCGCTGGGCCTGGTGCAGTTCCTGCTCGGCAGCCGCCACCTGGACGCGAAGAGCAGCGCGGTCCCGACCCCGCTGTCGCCCGCCGAGAAGGCGTCCACCTTGCGCAAGGGCCTGATCTGGCTGGCCGTGGCCGTGGTCTTCTACGGCCTCGTCGGCGGCACCGGTCACTTCACCCTGAACTGGGCGCTGATCCCGCTCACCCTGCTCGGCCTGATCGTGCCGATCCTGGTCATCTCCCGCATCCTGCGCGACAAGGACCTGGACTCCGGCGAGCGCTCGAAGGTGTCGGCGTACATCTGGTTCTTCGTCGCCGCCGCCGTCTTCTGGATGATCTACGACCAGGGCGGCTCGACCCTGTCGCTCTTCGCCAGCGACAAGGCCGACAACACCCTCTTCGGCTGGGAGTTCCCGGTCTCCTGGTACCAGTCGGTCAACCCGGTCCTGATCATGGCGCTGGCGCCGGTCTTCGCCTGGCTGTGGCTGTGGCTGAACCGGCGCGGCAAGGAGCCGAGCACCATCGTGAAGTTCGCCTCCGGTCTGGTGATGGTGGGTGCGTCCTTCTTCCTCTTCCTCGCCCCGCTGTCGATCGCCGAGGGCGGTCACAAGGCCGCGGCGATGTGGCTGGTCGCGATCTACTTCGTGCAGACCGTGGGTGAGCTGACGCTGTCGCCGGTGGGTCTGTCCGTGACGACGAAGATGGCGCCGGCGAAGTACGCCTCCCAGATGATGGGCGTCTGGTTCCTCGCGGTCACCGCGGGCGACTCCGTCACCGCACTGCTGTCCAACCCGGCCGTCGGCGGGGTCAACCTCGACAGGACGGGCTTCGTAGCGCTGGAGGCGGCGCTGGCCGTGGTCGCCGGCTTCGCGGTGTACATGTACCGCAAGAAGGTCAAGGCCATGATGGGCGACGTCCACTGACGCCGGCCCCCGGACCCTGGAGTCGGGCCGTCGCACCCCCGGGTGCGGCGGCCCTTCTTCATGGACTTCCCGGCCCCGGACGGTCGGCGTCCGGGGCGACCCAGGGTGGGGCCGGGGCCCGGCGGGAGGCGGCCGGGGCCGGGCGGGGCGCGGGCAGCCGCAGGCGGCGGGCCGGGCGGGCCGCATGGCCGGGACGGCGTGGCCGTACGTGGTCGATCACGGCCAGGCCCGCCCGGAACAGCGCCGCCGGTACGACCAGGAGGACCAGGACCCAGAACAGGGTCACGCCCCAGGGGCGGCCCACCCCCCAGGGGTGTTCGGCGAGCACCCTGCCGCCGTACTTCAGCGACACGGTGTAGTCGCCGTGCTCCCCGGCCCCGAGCTCCACGGGCAGCTCGATACGGGCCTTCCCACCGGGCCGGATCGTGCCGCGCCACCGCTGGTCCTGCCACTCGGGGGCGAACACGCCGTGCGAGGTGCCGACCTGGAAGACCGGGTTCTTCACGGGGGACGTCCCGACGTTGCCGACGGTGACCACGAGGGTCCGGGAGGGCGGGGAACCGAACCAGGTGAGCAGGCCGCCGGAGCCGCGCAACCGGGTGTCCGCGAGCAGGGACAGCCGTCCGTCGGCCGCTTCGGCGGGCAGCGGCTCGACCGCGTGCCCGGCGACCTGGAGGGCCGCGTCGGCCTCGGCCCCGGGCCCGGTCACGGTCGCCACATGCACCACGCAGGGGCACGGCACGGGCGGCTCCACGACCGGCAGTGCACGGCGGAAGCGCCCGTCGGCGTCGGTGGTGACGGCCCGGCCGTCGGCGTTGGCACAGGAGTTGGTACCGCCGGTCACGCCCCGCTGCGGCTCGGCCTGCCCGCACACCAGCAGCGTCAGCAGAGCACGCGGCCGCCAGCCGCTGCCGCTGACGGCGACCGAACCGCCCGTTCCCGCCTGGGACTTGGACAGCTCGACGACGGGACGGTCCACCGCCCCGACGGGCCCGGCACCCGCCAGGACCAGCAGCAGAGCGAACAGAACCGGCAGTGACCCATACGTGAGACGGACGGCGGGCGGCATCGGCGGCTCCAGCGATCGTACGCTCGGCGGTGCACCTGCCAGGAGGGGTACGCGGCGGTCAACGGCCCGCCCTTGCCCCCTGGTGACGCCGAGTCAGCCACAGGGCACCCGCCGCTCCGGCGAGCAGGACCGTGCCGCCGAGGGTGCCCAGGGCGACGGCCGAGTCCTCGGGCCCGGTCTGCGGAAGCCCGGCGCCGGTACCGGAACCGGAACCGGATCCCCGGGCGGAGCCGGTGGTGCCGCCGCCGCTCGCGGCCGTGACATCGAGGGTGAGGGACGGACCCGGGTCGTTCGTCGGAGTGCACGTGGTGGTCGTACCGAGCGCCTTGATGGTGAGCACACCCGCCGTGAAGGTGACCTCGCCGCTCTTCTTCGGCCTGTACGTGCCGCTCAGGTCGTTGATCCTGATCGGCGTGTTGGCCGGGACGGCGGCGTCGTTGGCGGGGCCGGTCACCGAGAGGGTGCCGCTGTCGGCGCCGCCCAGGGCGATGGTGGCGCTCGGCGTCATCGCGCCCTTGCCCAGTTCGACCGGGCTGGAGGAGACGCCCTTCTGCCAGGACATGGTGATCCGGTAGCCACTGCCGCTCTTGACGCCCTTGATGTCGATGGGCGAGACGGCACTCTTGTCGCCGATCGGCGTCTTGCACTGGTAGTCGACGTCGACGACCTCGGCCCGGGCGACGGGGGCGGCCATCCACACCACCGAGCCGGCCAGGGCCGCGGCGGACGCGAGCGCGGCGGTTCGTTTCCGGTACGACACGGTGCCGCTCCCCTTCCTGTTCCTGACGGCGTATCAGATTGGGCCGTCAAGGTACGCCCGGGGCCTTGAGGAAGGAAGACACAATGCGCGCCGGATCTGCGGCGGGACGGTCACCTGTTCGGACGCACCGCGGGGTGCCCGCGCCCGCCGGGAAGTCGACAGATACACCCAAGGACGGACAGGCACGCACAGAATCAGGCAGGTGTGCCGAAATCATGCTGGACAGCAAGATTCAGGCCGAGTTTGCCCGAAATCGGGCAAACTCGGGATCAGAAGGGTGCGCCTGAGATCAGGCGGGTGCGCCCAGTTCCGCCCACACCGTCTTGCCGGAGACCCCCTGCGTGCGGACGACACCCCAGTCCAGGCACAGGCGCTGGACGATGAACATGCCATGGCCGCCCGGGCGCCCCGCCCGGTGCGGGGTGCGGGGTGCGGGCTGGCCGGTCCCCCGGTCGGCGACCTCGACACGGATCACCTTGTTGTCGCAGGTGATCCGCAGCTGATCCGGCCCCTCGGCGTGCAGGCAGGCATTGGTGACCAGCTCGGAGACGACCAGCAGCACATCCTCGGCGGCGGCCCGCTGATCGGCGGAGGCGGCCGGCAGCCAGCCCCACGCGTGCAGCGCCTGACGGGTGAAGTCGCGAGCCAGCGGCACCACGCCGCTCTCGCCCTCGAAGCTCAGCCGGCGTACCTGCCGGCCCCCCGGCGACGCCGCCCCGGACGGCGTGCCCACACCCTCGCCGGACGCGCCGGCCGCCGCTACGCCACCCTCGGACGCCCCGGAAGCGCCGCTGGGCTCCGGCCCGCGGTCGCCCGGCGAGTAAGGCCGGGTGGTGCTCATCAGCGCTTCACCTCACCGATTCACCAGATCACAATTCAAGAAGTTCACTACACCGTCAGTCACGCAACGCACGGCACCCTGGTTTCGCGGCACCCCCGCCACCTCGGTGACCGACAGGTTCAGGATGTCTCCTGCCCTGGCGGACCGGCGGAACACCCATGTATTCCGCACGAAAGTCGGGACAGGCCTGGGAGACCGGTCACAGGGGGATGGCCGAGGGACCGCGCACCGACGCACCGCCGGTCAGCCCGACTCGTCGGCCAGGGCCGCCTCGAGCGAGTCATGGACGCTGAAGACCGCATCCGCGCCCGTGATCTCGAACACGCGCGCCACCACCGGCTGCATACCGGCGAGCGATACACCGCCACCGGCGGCCTCCGCCTTCAGCCGCGCCCCGAGGAGCACGTTGAGCCCCGTGGAGTCACAGAACTCCAGGCGCGCGCAATCGATGACCAGGCGCTTGAATCCCTTGGCGAGGCAGTCCTCGAGTGGCTCACGCAACAGATCGGCGGTGTGGTGATCCAACTCACCCGCCGGGGTCACGACGGCACTAGAGCCCTCTTCCCGCACCTCCACCAGAAGCCGGCCAGACTGTGCGCTGCCGACCGTCCCGCGGTCCATGCCGTCTCTCTCTCCCGACGTCGAGGCTGGTTGCTGACGCCCTCGAACACTACGCCTTCCCAGCATGCTTCGACACCCGAACAACTGCACACAAACGGACATATGGCCACAGAACGCACTTGCGGTGGGCTTGGGAAAGCGGGTAGGCCTAGTAAGGACACGTACCCGACACGGCCGGCTTTGGAGGCGCCGCACACCGCAGTGCACCTAACGGCTCCGGCAGCCATATGCCGAGAACGATGGAGGACATCATGTCACCCCGGCTCGACGCATCGCGTACCCAGAAAGCGACGTCGACACCCTCTCCGGAACATCTGGATCCCATCGAGCAGGACGAGATGCTCGTCACACCGGGCGGCCCTCTCGCCGGACTTCCGGACATCCCCCCGTACGAGGAAGTCGACGCGGTCGACGCACGGGCCCTGTCCAAGACCCTCTTCGAGCGTCTGGAGACGCTGGAGGAAGGGACCCACGAGTACTCGTACGTCCGCAACACGCTCGTCGAACTGAACCTCGCGCTGGTCAAGTTCGCCGCCTCCCGGTTCCGCTCCCGCAGCGAGCCGATGGAGGACATCATCCAGGTCGGCACCATCGGCCTGATCAAGGCGATCGACCGCTTCGAGCTGTCCCGCGGTGTGGAGTTCCCCACGTTCGCGATGCCGACCATCATCGGCGAGATCAAGCGCTTCTTCCGCGACACCTCGTGGTCCGTACGCGTCCCGCGGCGGCTCCAGGAGCTGCGGCTCGACCTGGCCAAGGCCGGTGACGAACTGGCTCAGAAGCTCGACCGCGCCCCCACGGTGGCCGAGCTGGCCGAGCGCCTCGGCCTCTCCAACGACGAGGTCGTCGAGGGCATGGCCGCGTCGAACGCCTACACCGCCTCCTCGCTGGACGCCCAGCCGGAGGAGGACGACTCCGAGGGCGCACTCGCGGACCGCATCGGCTACGAGGACCACGGGCTCGAAGGCATCGAGTACGTCGAGTCGTTGAAGCCGCTGATCGCCGAACTCCCGCCGCGCGACCGGAAGATCCTGTCCCTGCGCTTCGTCGCGGGCATGACCCAGTCGGAGATCGGCGAAGAGCTCGGCATCTCGCAGATGCACGTCTCGCGTCTGCTGTCGCGGACGCTGGTGCGGCTGCGCAAGGGGCTCACCGTCGAGGAGTGATCCTCGACCCGGGTGAACGTGTCCTACGGGGGCGGGCCGCACGGCCCGCCCCCGGGCGCGTGGCACCGGCGGTCTCCCGGAGGTTGCGGGGCCTGTCAGAAGTCGAGGAACAGCGCGACCGTCGGGAGAAGCGGGGCCGTCAGGCTCAGCAGCCAGTAGGTGCGCGGAGCGAGTGCCGTCCCGCGCCGCAGCGGCATGTCGCCGAGCCGGTGATCACACCACCCGCTGTCCGCGCCGCCACACCCCGCTGACCAGCGGGACGCCGGGGCGGTAGGCCAGGTGGACGTGGCTCGGGGCGTCGAGGAGCGTCAGGTCGGCGTACGCGCCCGGGGTGAGGCGGCCGATGTCGGTGCGCCGCAGGGCCGCCGCGCCGCCCGCCGTGGCCGACCACACCGCCTCGTCGGGCGTCATCCCCATGTCCCGTACGGCCAGCGCGACGCAGAACGGGACGGACGAGGTGAAGGACGAGCCGGGGTTGCAGTCCGTGGACAGCGCGACCGTGACACCGGCGTCCAGCAGCCGCCGGGCGTCCGGCCATGCGGCCCGTGTGGAGAACTCGGCGCCGGGCAGCAGCGTCGCGACCGTACGGCTGTTCGCCAGGGCGTCCACGTCCGCGTCCGTGAGGTGGGTGCAGTGGTCGGCGCTGGCCGCGTCGAGCTCGACCGCGAGCTGCACGCCGGGGCCGTAGGAGAGCTGGTTGGCGTGGATGCGGGGGTGCAGGCCCCTGGCCTTGCCGGCGGTGAGGATCGCGCGGGCCTGGTCGCCGTCGAAGGCGCCCTTCTCGCAGAAGACGTCGATCCAGCGGGCGTGCGGGGCGCAGGCTTCGAGCATCTCGCCGGTGACCAGGGCGACGTAGCCGGCCGGGTCCTCGGCGTAGTCCGGCGACACGATGTGGGCGCCGAGGTAGGTGACCTCGTCGGTGTGGGCGGCGGCGATGCGCAGGGCCCGGGCCTCGTCCTCGACGGTCAGGCCGTAGCCGGACTTGGTCTCGAAGGTGGTGGTGCCCTGGCGGAGCGCCTCGTGGAGGTACCGGGTGAGGTTGGCCTCGAGTTCCTGGTCGCTCGCCGCCCGGGTGGCCTCGACGGTGGTGCGGATGCCGCCCGCGCTGTACGGCCTCCCGGACATCCGGGCGTTGAACTCCTGCGTCCGGTCGCCCGCGAAGACCAGGTGGGAGTGGGAGTCGACGAACCCGGGGAGGACGGCCCGGCCGCCCGCGTCGACCCGATTGTCAGTGGCGGGTGCTTTGCTGTGATCACCGGTCCACGCGATGCGGTCGCCTTCGATGACGACGGCCGCGTCCTGGATCAGTCCGAGGGGGGAAGCGTCACCGAGGGAGGGGTCGTTGGTGACCAGGCTGGCGATGTTCGTGATGAGCGTGCTTGCGGTGCTCGCGGAGTGGGCGGGGCTGACGGTCGTCGCGTTGCTCATGGCGTCCTTGGTGGCCTGGTCGGCGGTGGGGTCGGGTTCGGGAGCGGAGGCGGGCCGCGCCGGCGGGCGCCCCGGGGTCATCCGTGCAGGGCTTCCACGGCGTCCGCGAGGGCTCGCGGCACATCCGGTACGAGGCAGTGAGCCCCGTCCCGCACGACGTGCCGCCCTCCCACGACCGTATGCGACACGTCTGCTGCCGACGCGGCGAATACGGCCGTCTCGGCCCCGAGCCGCGGAAGCGGCCCTGCCGTCCTGACCGAGTCGAGCGCGAGCGTGGTGAAGTCGGCGAGTGCGCCGGGCTCCAGGGTGCCCGCCTCGTCCCAGCCGAGGGCCGCGTGGCCGTCGGCCGAGGCCGCCCGCAGGAGCGCCGCCGCCGTCCAGTGACCTCGCGTGCGGGTACGCAGCCGCTCGTTCAGCTCCAGGGCCCGCGCCTCTTCGAGCAGGTCGATCACCGCGTGGCTGTCGGAGCCGAGACTGAGCGGCGAGCCGGCCTGCTGGAGGGCGACGGCGGGTCCGATGCCGTCGGCGAGGTCCCGCTCGGTGGTCGGGCACATGCAGGTGCCGGTGCCGCTGCCGCCGAGGAGGGCGATGTCCTCGTCGGTGAGGTGGGTGTTGTGGACGCCGGTGGTGCGCGGCCCGAGCACTCCGTGATCGGCGAGCAGCCGCGTCGGGGTGCGGCCGTGGGCCTCCCGGCAGGCGTCGTTCTCCGCCGTCTGCTCCGACAGGTGCACATGGAGCGGGGCCCGCCGCTCCCCGGCCCACCGCGCCACGGTCGCCAGCTGATCGGCGGGCACGGCCCGTACGGAGTGGATCGCCGCTCCGATCCGTGCGTGATCCCGTTCCTTGAGAACTGAACAGCGTTCGGCCCAGGTGTCCGCCGTGCCGTCGGAGAAGCGGAGCTGGGGCTCGGTGGGCGGCTGCCCGAAGCCGGACGAGAGGTAGGCGGTGTCGAGGAGGGTGATGCGGATCCCGGCTTCGGCGGCGGCCGCGATGAGGGCCTCGCCCATGGCGTTGGGATCGGCGTAGGGGGTGCCGCCGGGGGCGTGGTGGACGTAGTGGAACTCGCCGACCGCCGTGATGCCGGCCAGGGCCATCTCGGCGTACACGGCGCGGGCGAGGGCGTGGTAGCTGTCCGGGGTGAGCCGGGCGGCCGTGGCGTACATGACCTCGCGCCAGGTCCAGAAGGTTCCGGAGCCGACCTGGACGGTGCCGCGCAGGGCGCGGTGGAAGGCGTGGCTGTGGGCGTTGGCCAGGCCGGGGAGGGTGAGCCCGCGCAGGACCTCGGCGCCGGGGGGCGGGCCGGGGGTGCCGGTGCGGACGGCTGCGATACGGCCGTCCGCGACCTCGACGGCGACGCCCGGCTCGACGTGGGTGCCGAGCCAGGCGTGCTCCAGCCAGTACGTCCGGGGGGCTGCTGTCGTCACCTGCACGCCAGTCCTTCCAGTACGTCGGCGAGTGCGAGTACCCCGGCCACGCAGTCGTCCTCGCTCGCGGACTCGGCCGGGGAGTGGGAGACGCCGGTGGGGTTGCGCACGAACAGCATGGCGGTCGGGATGCTCCCGGAGAGGATCCCGGCGTCGTGTCCCGCGCCGGTGCCGAGGACGGGGACCGTGAGGTCGGTGCCGGTGCCGAGGATGCGGGCGAGTTCGTCGCGCAGGGCGTGGTCGAACTCGACGACGGGGGTGAAGGACTCGCGGACGATGTCGAGGTCGACGCCGTGCGCGTCCGCGTACTGCCGGGCCGCCTTCTCGATGCCGCCGACCACGGTGTCGAGGCTCATCTGGTCCTCGGCGCGGGAGTCGAGCCAGCCGCGCACGAGGGAGGGGATGGCGTTGACGCCGTTGGGCTCGACGGTGATCTTGCCGAAGGTGGCGACGGCTCCGGCGAGTTCGGCTTCGCGCCGGGCGGCGAGGACGGTCTCGGCGTAGGACAGCATGGGGTCGTGCCGGTCGGCGAGCCGGGTGGTGCCGGCGTGGTTGGCCTCGCCCCGGAAGTCGAACCGCCACCGGCCGTGAGGCCAGATGGCGCTGGCGATGCCGACCCGGTCGCCGGACAGGTCGAGGGCCCGGCCCTGCTCGACGTGCAGTTCGACGAAGGCGCCGATGCGGGCGAGCCGTTCGGGGTCCGGCCCGATCGCCTCCGGGTCGTAGCCGGCGGCCTCCATGGCCCGGGGCAGGGTGGTCCCGTCCCCGTCGGTCAGCCTGTGGGCGTCGTCCACGGTGAGCTGCCCCGCCGTGAGCCGGGAGCCGACACAGGCGAGTCCGAACCGGGCGCCCTCCTCGTCGCCGAAGTTGACGATGGCGAGGGGCTTGGTGAGCTCCGCTCCCCTGCTGCGCAGCTCGTCGAGCGCCGCGAAGGACGAGACGACGCCCAGGGGCCCGTCGAAGGCGCCCCCGTCCGGGACGGAGTCGAGGTGGGACCCGGTGACGACGGCGTCGCCCCGGGCGGGGTCGCCGAGCCAGGCCCACTGGTTGCCGTTGCGGTCGGTCTCGTAGGTCAGTCCGCGTGTCTCGGCCTGCTCCTTGAACCAGGCCCGGCAGTCGAGGTCGGCGCCGGTCCAGGCGAAGCGGCGGTAGCCGCCGGAGGCGGGGCTGCGGCCGATCGGCAGCAGCTCCGCCCACATGCTGTGGAAGGTCACGCCTGGTCACCCTCGCGCATGGGAACCCGCACACCGCGCTCGCCGGCGACGGACTCGGCGATGTCGTACCCGGCGTCGACATGCCGGATGACGCCCATGCCGGGGTCGTTCGTGAGCACCCGGCGGATCTTCTCGCCCGCGAGCGCCGTCCCGTCGGCCACCGTCACCTGCCCGGCGTGGATCGACCGCCCCATGCCGACGCCGCCCCCGTGGTGGATCGACACCCAGGACGCGCCGGACGCCACGTTCACCATGGCGTTGAGCAGCGGCCAGTCGGCGATCGCGTCGGACCCGTCGAGCATGGCCTCGGTCTCCCGGTAGGGAGAAGCGACGGAACCGCAGTCGAGGTGGTCGCGGCCGATGACGACCGGCGCGGCGAGCTCGCCGCTCGCGACCATGTCGTTGAACCGCTCACCGGCCTTGTCCCGCTCGCCGTAGCCGAGCCAGCAGATGCGGGCGGGCAGGCCCTGGAAGTGGACGCGTTCGCCGGCCATCTTGATCCAGCGGGCGAGGGACTCGTTCTCCGGGAAGAGGTCGAGGATCGCCTTGTCGGTCTTGGCGATGTCGGAGGCCTCGCCGGACAGGGCGGCCCAGCGGAAGGGGCCCTTGCCCTCGCAGAACAGCGGGCGAATGTAGGCGGGGACGAAGCCGGGGAAGGCGAAGGCCCGGTCGTATCCGGCGAGTTGGGCCTCACCGCGGATGGAGTTGCCGTAGTCGAAGACCTCGGCGCCGGCGTCCATGAAGCCGACCATGGCCTCCACGTGCCGGGCCATGGACTCGCGGGCCCGGGTGGTGAAGCCGGCCGGGTCCTTCGCGGCGGCGTCGGCCATGTCCTCGAAGGCGGTGCCCAGCGGCAGGTAGGCGAGCGGGTCGTGGGCCGAGGTCTGGTCGGTCACGATGTCGATGGGGGCGCCCATGGCGAGGAGCTGCGGGAGCAGCTCGGCCGCGTTGCCGAGGACGCCGATGGAGAGGGGGCGGCGGGCGTCGCGTGCTTCGGTCGCCAGCTTCAGCGCGTGGTCCAGGCTGTCGGCCTTCACGTCGAGGTACCGGTGCTCGATGCGCCGCTCGATCGCACGCGGGTCGCAGTCGATGCAGATCGCCACACCGTCGTTCATCGTCACGGCGAGCGGCTGGGCACCGCCCATGCCGCCGAGACCGGCGGTCAGGGTGATGGTGCCGGCCAGCGACCCGCCGAACTTCTTGGCGGCTACGGCGGCGAAGGTCTCGTAGGTGCCCTGGAGGATGCCCTGGGTGCCGATGTAGATCCAGGAGCCGGCGGTCATCTGCCCGTACATGGTCAGGCCGAGCTGTTCGAGGCGGCGGAACTCCTCCCAGTTGGCCCAGTCGCCGACGAGGTTGGAGTTGGCGATGAGGACGCGCGGGGCCCACTCGTGGGTCTGCATGACGCCGACGGGCCGGCCGGACTGGACCAGCATGGTCTCGTCCTGCTTCAGCCCCTGGAGCGTGCGCACCATCGCGTCGAAGGAGCGCCAGTCGCGCGCCGCCTTGCCGGTGCCGCCGTAGACGACGAGCTTGTCGGGGTGCTCGGCGACCTCCGGGTCGAGGTTGTTCTGCAGCATCCGCAGGGCGGCTTCCTGCTGCCATCCCAGGGCGCTCGGTTCCGTGCCGCGCGGTGCTCGGACGGGGCGGGGTCCTGACATGGTCTGCCTCCTGGTGGGGGGATCCCGGCGGAATGTTGCTGCTTCTATTCACATCCTGACCTCATGAATAGGACTAGTCAATACGTCGGGGGGTCGGCGCGGCGAAGCCGTGGATGTTTGGCTGGACGCATGGGCGCACACATCGAGGCGGAAGAAGCGGACGGCACCGGGGCCGGGCGGGCGGCCCGGCGGGACGAGGCGGTGCGGGCCGCCGTGGAGCAGGGGCTGCTCGGCCCGGACAGCCCCATCGTCGGGCTGCTGGACGTCACCGGCATCCGGGAGTCGGCGGCGGAACTGCGGGCGGCGTTCGACGCGGTGGTGGCACCGGGGACGCCCGTGCTGCACGCCTTCGCGGTGAAGGCGACCCCGCTGGTGCCGGTCCTGCGGCTGCTGCGCGAGGAGGGCATCGGCGCGGAGGTCGCGAGCCCGGGTGAGCTGGCCCTGGCCGGGGCGGCGGGCATGCCTCCGGAGAAGACGGTGCTCGACTCCCCCGCCAAGACACCGGCCGAGCTGCGCGAGGCGCTGTCCATGGGCATCGCCGTCAACGCCGACAATCCGCAGGAGCTGGCCCGCATCGACGCCCTGATGCAGGCGACGGCCAGCCGCTCTCCCCTCGGGATCCGGGTGAATCCGCAGGTCGGCGGGGGGTCCATCGAGGCGTTGTCCACGGCGACGGCCACCTCGAAGTTCGGGGTGGCGCTGCGCGACGAGGGGGCCCGGGAGTGGGTCGTCCAGGCGTATCTGGACCGGCCGTGGCTCACCCGGCTGCACGCGCACACCGGGTCCCAGGGCATCCCGCTCGCCCTGATGGCGCGGGGCGTGGCGGAGACGTACACGCTGGCGGAGGAGATCAACCGGCGGGCCGGGCGGCGGCAGGTCGACACGCTCGACATCGGCGGCGGCCTGCCGGTGAACTTCGCGTCGGACGCGACGACGCCGACGTACGCGCAGTACGCACGGCTGCTGGCCGAGGAGGTGCCGGGGCTGTTCGACGGACGGTACGGGCTGGTCACCGAGTTCGGGCGGTCACTGCTGGCGAAGCACGGGACGGTGGTGGCGCGGGTCGAGTACGCGAAGGTGTCCGGCGGCCGGGCGGTGGCGGTCACGCATGCCGGGGTGCAGGTGGCCGCGCGGACGGTCTACGCGCCGGGCAGCTGGCCGTTGCGGATCGCCGCCTACGACGCGAAGGGGCGGCCCAAGGACGGGCCGATGGTGGTGCAGGACGTGGCGGGGCCGGCCTGTTTCGCGGGGGACCTGCTGGCCGAGGGGCGGTCCTTGCCGCTGCTGGAGCAGGGGGATCATGCGGCGGCGCTGGACACCGGGGCGTATTACTTCGCGCATCACTACGGGTACAACTCGCTGGTGCGGCCCGGGGTCTACGGGTTCGGGCCGGGTGGACGCTTCGCGGTGGTGCGCAAGGCGCAGACCGTGGAGGAGGTGGTCGCCGAGTCCGGTGGGGCGCAGGTGGATGCGCTGACGCGGCCGCCGTTCGGCCTTGCGTAGTCCGCGCACCGCGGGTGCGTCGTGGCTGGTCGCGCCCACGCGGCGGAGCCGCACATCGATACAGCCGCGCGCCCCTGAAGTGGGCGCTCACGCCGGCGTCGGTGATTTCCTCCGCGACCCGCCCGGGGCCGCGTCCCCCGCCGCGATGCCCGTGCTGCGGTACGCCTTCACCCGCTTGCCGGCCGGGTGGGCCGCTCCCCCGCGCAGCCAGTCCACGCGGACCCACAGCAACGCCTCGCCGTCCCGTTCCCGGCGGCCCAGCCAGGCCGACTTGAGCCACAGGCCCGCGCCGCAACCGGCCAGGAGCATGCCCCCGGCCGCCGGGGCCGCGAAGGCGCTCCCGAGGGCGGCGAGGAAGGCGAGGAGGAGCCACCAGCGGTGGACCCGGCGCCAGTTGCGTACCGTGACCGCGCGGTCCTGGAGCACGTCGCGCTTGCCCGCGCGGGACGCGAAGGCGGCCAGGGCCTTGTAGTGCTTGCGACGGCCGTATGCCACGGCGGCCGTCGCCAGGACGAAGAGGGCCGCTCCGGTCAGAACACCGATGCGGCGTCCCGTCAGGCCCGGGGCGAGCAGGCCGATGCCCGCCGCGACAACGCCCAGCCACCACAGCGGGGCCGCCCCCGCCCGTACGACGACGGCCACCCGGGCCAGCCCCTGTCCTCCGCGTGTCACGTCCAGCCTCCGTCCGGTCTCCGAAGTTTCGGGGAGACGTACGGTAGCGACGCATCGTGAGACGAGTCTGAGAAGCGCCGCGCGTGGCCGTCAGTCGACGAACAGGCCCCGCGCCGCCGCCTTCGTGTCGAACTCCTCCAGGCGGGACTGGGCCTGGGGCAGGTCGTCGCACATGGCCTCCAGCAGCACCCGGCCGAGCAGCATCGGCGCACAGGCCGTGTCGAAGGCGAGGCCGGTGCCGACGGCGGCGGGCAGCAGCAGGTCGGACACCTTGGCGACGGGTGCGAAGGCGGAGTCGGCGACCGTGACGACGGTCAGCCCGGCCTCCTTGGCGTAGGCCAGGGTGTCGACGACCTCGCGGGGATGCCGGGGCAGCGCGAAACAGAGCAGGGCGGTGGCGCCGGCCCGGACGGCGGCGTCGATGCGGTCCTGGAGCATCGTGCCGCCCTCGCCGAGCAGCCGTACGTCGGGGTGGACCTTGGCGGCGAAGTAGGCGAAGCCGTGCGCCTGGGCCGCCGCGGCCCGCAGCCCGAGGACGAGGAGCGGGCGGGAGCCGGCGAGGAGTCGTCCCGCGCGCTGCACGGGACCGGGGTCGGCCAGTGCCTCGGCCAAGTGCCGCAGATTCTCGATCTCGGCCTCGACGGCCTGCTGGTACTCGTTGTGAGCCCCGGCCTCCGCCGCGGGTTCGGCGGGGGCGACCTCACGCAGATGGCGGCGCAGCGCGGGATAGCCGTCGAAGCCGAGGGCGACGGCGAAGCGGGTCACGGACGGCTGGCTGACCCCGGCCAGCTCGGCGAGCTCCACACTCGACAGGAACGGCACGTCGGCGGCGCGCCGCACCATGCTGTGCGCGATGCGCCGCTGGGTCGGCGTCAGCCGGTGACCCTCGAAGAGCGCCTGCAGCCGCGCGGCAGGGCTGTCGGTCACGCTCATGACGTGCTCCCCCTCGCCTATTCAGTAGCTGAGGATTCTGCATGAGCATATGCAGAGCGGCAAGCCGAACGGAGGACGGCCAGGGTGCCACGACCGGAAACCCCCTGCGGAACACGGGGGCTAACCCCAGTGCGGCCGGTGCCGCCCCTTTCTACCGTGGACGGCATGACGGGAATGGACGCGCGGGACACCGACCTGAAGAAGGAACTCGACGCCACCCTGCACGCGCGCAGGGATCTGGGCGAGGAGTACGAGTCGGCGCTGGTCGACTCGTTCCTGGAGAAGGTCGACCAGCGGATCGACGGCGCGGTGGAGCGCCGGGTGCGCCGGCAGCTCGCCGAGCAGCAGATGCAGACGGCCCGGGACTCCCGGTCGCCGAGGGCCACGGATTCCTGGGGCGAGCGGTTCGGCTTCGGGATCGTCTCCCTGGTCCTCGCGGTGCCGCTGTCCGCGATCGGCGGGGGCGTGGCCCATCTGCCCGGGCTGCTCGTCGCCTGGGCGGGCATCGTCGGCGTCAACGTCGTGCAGGCGGCCCGCACCAACCCGAACCTGTTCGGCCGCCGCCGCAAGTCCTCCCAGGACAGTGACTGGGAGGACTGAGTCCTCGCCTCTCACACCTGACGGGTCGGCAGCGCGACGATCTGCCGCAGATTGACCCGCCGCGGCCGGCTCGTCACATAGGCGACCAGGTCGGCGAGCTCCTCGGCGGACAGCGCGCCCACGGCGTCCAGCATGCCCTCCACCTGCCGGGACAGTTCCGCGTCGGAGATGTGCGTGCGCAGCTCGCTCTCGACGAACCCGGGCTCGATGTTGGTGACCCGGACGTCCCGCGGACCGAACTCCCCGCGCAGGGTCTCCGACAGGTAGGTGACGGCCGCCTTGGTCGCGCCGTACACCGCGTAGTTCGGGAAGCCGACGTGCGCGGCGATGGACGAGATGTTCACGATGTCGGCCGTACGGCCGTCCGCGGCGGCGCTCACCAGGTCGGCGGTGAAGGCGCCGATGATCCTCAGCACCCCGGCGACGTTGGTGTCGAGCATCCGCTGCCACTCGTCGGCGCGCCGGGCGTCGACGGGGTGGGGCAGCATGACGCCCGCGCAGTTCACGACCAGGTCGACGGTCCCGTACTCCTCGTGGACGCGGTCGGCGGCGGCCGCCACGGACTCCTCGTCGGTGACGTCCGCGACGACGGCCAGGGCCTGCCCGCCGTCGGCCCGGATCTTCGCGGCGACGGCTGTCAGCCGTTCCGCACGCCGGGCCAGCAGCGCCACCCGGGCGCCGCGGGCGGCCAGCAGTACGGCGACGGCCTCGCCGATCCCGCTCGCGGCTCCGGTGACGACGGCGGTGCGGCCGGCCAGGTTGTCGTACGACATGAGCTACCCCCTCGGTGGCGGCCGGGGCGTCTCCCCGGCCTCGGTCACCACCCTCGGCGGCTTCGGCCGCCCTACCCAGGGCCGTGTTCATCCTGGGTCTGCCGGTACCAGGCTCGCCGATGCCGGGCGGCCTAGGCTCGGGCCCATGGACGGAGAACTGGGAGACTTCCTGCGCTCGCGCCGCGCCCGGATCCGGCCGCAGGAGGTGGGGCTGCCGTCGTACGGCCGCCGCCGCGTTCCCGGTCTGCGCCGTGAGGAGGTGGCGCAGCTGGCCGGGGTGAGCGTCGACTACTACGTCCGTCTGGAGCAGGGCAGGGGCCCGGGGGGTCCGTCCCGGACGAAGTCCGGGGGTGTCTCGGACGCCGTGCTGGACGCGATCGCGCGGGTGCTGCGGCTGGACGGGGCCGAGCGGGAGTACCTGCGGGCGGTGGCCCGGCCGCGCCGGCAAGGAGGGCAGGGGCCGTCCGCGTCCCGGGTGCGCCCTGGTGTCCAGCTGCTCCTGGACGGCATGGACCGCAACCCCGCCTACGTCCTGGACCACCGCATGGAGGTCCTCGCCTGGAACGCCCTCGCCGACGCCGTGCTCGGCTTCGGCGGCCCGGGCGACCTCAGTCTGCCGCGCCGTCTCTTCCTCGACCCCGCCTCGCGCGAGCTCTATCCCGACTGGGCCGAGGTCACCGCCCAGACGGTCGCGCACCTGCGCCTGCAGGCGGGCCATCATCCCGGCGACCCCGCCACCGGAGAACTCGTCGCCGAACTCACCCGGGCCAGCGAGGAGTTCCGGCACTTGTGGGCCGACCATCTGGTCAGGCCCTGCGACCACGGCGTGAAGCTCCTCCGGCACCCGGTCGCGGGCCTGCTGACCCTCCCCTACGAGACCCTGACGATCCCGGCGGCCCCGGACCAGACGATCGTGGCCTACACACCCGAGCCGGGTTCGGAGACGGCGGAGCGCCTGGCGCTGCTGGGGAGCTGGGCGACGAGCCGTACGGGCTGACGTGTCGTGAGTGAGATGCGCGGGGACCGCCGCACCCCCGTGGACGGGGGGCGGGACGACGGCGGTCCCCGCGGGGACGCGGGCCCGGCCGGGCCGGGCTTCGCGTCCGTGGCGTCCGTGGAGGTCCGGGAGCCGCTCCGGAGGTCCTGTGACGCCGCTGGGCGCCGGCCCGGGCGGGGAGCCGCTCCCACCCTTGCCGACATCCACCAATGTGCAGGACGCGTGTTAAGCGGGTGCTGCGCGAACGTGACACCCGCGTACCGGTTCCGCGAAGTCCGCGAAGATCACGGACCCGCAAGTTCACCCGGTACACGGGCAGTTCACCGGGCGTTGACCGTCACTTCCCCGTGCGGGCGAGGAAGGACAGCAGGTCCTGCCGGCTGACCACACCGGTCGGCTTGCCCTCGACGAGGACGATCGCCGCGTCCGCCTTGCCCAGCACGGCCATCAGGTCGGCGACGGGCTCGCCGGAGCCGACCTGGGGCAGCGGGCCGGACATGTGCTTCTCCAGCGGGTCGTCGAGCGAGGCGCTCTTGCTGAACAGCGCGTCCAGCAGCTCGCGTTCCACGACCGAACCGACGACCTCGGCGGCCATCACGTCGGGGTGGCCGGCGCCCGGCTTGACGACCGGCATCTGCGAGACGCCGTACTCGCGCAGCACCTCGATGGCCTGGCCGACCGTCTCCTCCGGGTGCATGTGGACGAGGGAGGGCATGCGGTCGCCCTCCTTGTCGTTGAGGACGTCGCCGACACGGGCGCTGGGGCCCGCGTCCTCCAGGAAGCCGTAGTCGGCCATCCACTCGTCGTTGAAGATCTTGCTGAGGTAGCCGCGGCCGCTGTCCGGCAGCAGGACCACCACGACGTCGTCCGGCCCGAGCCGCTCGGCGACCTCCAGCGCGGCCACGACGGCCATGCCGCAGGAGCCGCCGACCAGCAGCCCCTCCTCCTTGGCGAGGCGGCGGGTCATCTGGAAGGAGTCCTTGTCGGACACGGCGACGATCTCGTCCGCGACGGTCCGGTCGTAGGCGGTCGGCCAGAAGTCCTCACCGACGCCCTCGACGAGGTAGGGACGGCCGGAGCCGCCGGAGTACACGGAGCCCTCGGGGTCCGCGCCGACGACCTTCACCGAGCCGTCGCTGATCTCCTTCAGATAGCGGCCGGTCCCGGAGATGGTGCCGCCGGTGCCCACGCCCGCCACGAAGTGGGTGATCTTCCCCTCCGTCTGCTCCCACAGCTCGGGGCCGGTGGAGTGGTAGTGGGAGAGCGGGTTGTGGGGGTTGGAGTACTGGTCGGGCTTCCAGGCTCCGGGCGTCTCACGGACCAGCCGGTCGGAGACGTTGTAGTACGAGTCCGGGTGCTCGGGGTCGACGGCGGTCGGGCACACCACGACCTCGGCTCCGTACGCGCGCAGCACGTTGATCTTGTCGGTGCTCACCTTGTCGGGGCACACGAAGATGCACTTGTACCCCTTCTGCTGGGCGACGATGGCGAGCCCGACCCCGGTGTTGCCGCTGGTCGGCTCGACGATCGTGCCGCCGGGCTTGAGCGCGCCGCTCTCCTCCGCCGCCTCGATCATGCGCAGGGCGATGCGGTCCTTCACCGAGCCGCCGGGGTTGAAGTACTCCACCTTGGCCAGGACGGTCGCCCTGATGCCCTTGGTCACGCTGTTGAGCTTCACCAGCGGGGTGTTGCCGACGAGGCTGATCATCGAGTCGTGGAACTGCACCGTTGTCTCCGGATGCCGCAGAAGTGGTCTGAGTGGTGCCGCCAGCCTATGACCTCGCGGTGGTCCGTGACGGTCGTTCACTCCCTGTTGAGATTGGACGACGGGCTGTACGGGGCAAGCACTGGGTGTACGGGTTCGAGGAGGTGGCGGCGACGCATGACGAGCATGTCGAGGGCGAGGGTGGCCCGGCGGATCGCGGCCGGCGCGGCGTACGGCGGCGGCGGGATCGGTCTGGCCGGAGCGGCCACCGTGGGACTGGTGCTGGCCGAGGTGCAGCTGGCGCGGCGCCGGGTGGGCAACGGCACGTCACCGCACGTGCCGCACGCGGACGGGCTGTACGGCCGTACGTACGCCGGTCCGGCCGAGGCGCCGCTGAGGCTGACGATGCTGGGCGACTCGACGGCCGCCGGCCAGGGCGTGCACCGGGGCGGGCAGACCCCTGGCGCGCTGCTGGCGTCGGGGCTCGCCGCGCTGGCGGAGCGCCCTGTGGAGCTGCGCACGGTGGCGACCCCCGGGGCCTGTTCGGACGACCTGGACCGCCAGGTGGCCTTGGTGCTGGCCGATCCCGGCCCGGTGCCCGACATCTGCGTGATCATGGTCGGCGCGAACGACGTGACCCACCGCATGCCCCCGACCCGCTCGGTCCGCCACCTGTCCTCGGCGGTCCGCCGGCTGCGCACCGCCGGTGCGGAGGTCGTGGTCGGCACCTGCCCCGACCTCGGCACGATCGAGCCGGTCCGCCAGCCCTTGCGCTGGCTGGCCCGGCGGGCCTCGCGCCAGCTGGCCGCCGCCCAGACGATCGGCGTCGTCGAACAGGGCGGCCGTACCGTGTCGCTGGGTGATCTGCTGGGTCCCGAGTTCGCCGCGAACCCCCGCGAGCTGTTCGGCCCGGACAGCTACCACCCCTCGGCCGAGGGCTACGCGACGGCGGCGATGGCGGTCCTGCCGTCCGTGTGCGCCTCCCTGGGCCTGTGGCCCGCCGAGGAGGAGCGCCCGGACGCCTCCCGCCGCGAGGGCTTCCTGCCGGTGGCGCGGGCGGCGGCGGAGGCCGCCTCGGAGGCGGGCACGGAGGTCGCGGCGGCGATGCCGAGCGGGCCGCGCGGCCCGTGGGCCCTGCTGAAGCGCCGGCGGCGCAGGCGGGTACCCGAGACGGAGCCGGCCCCCGCGACTCCCTCGAGCTGAGGCCGGAAAAGCAAGCGCTTGGAAACTGCGGTCAGGGTCACACCGCGACACCCGTGACCCAGCCCATACGTACGGGTAACTTCCCAGTCAGCCCGCCAGACCACCCGGTACGTCAATGGAGCCGTGATGCCCGAAGCCGTGATCGTCTCAGCCGCCCGCTCCCCCATCGGCCGCGCCGTCAAGGGCTCCCTCAAGGACCTGCGCCCGGACGACCTGGCCGCCACGATCGTCCAGGCCGCCCTGGCCAAGGTCCCCGAGCTGGACCCGAAGGACATCGACGACCTGATGCTCGGCTGCGGCCTGCCCGGCGGCGAGCAGGGCCACAACCTCGGCCGGATCGTCGCCGTGCAGATGGGCATGGACCACCTGCCCGGCTGCACCGTCACCCGGTACTGCTCCTCGTCCCTGCAGACCTCCCGCATGGCCCTGCACGCCATCAAGGCCGGCGAGGGCGACGTCTTCATCTCGGCCGGCGTGGAGACGGTCTCGCGGTACGCGTACGGCAGCTCGGACATGCCCGGCACGCACAACCCGCTCTTCGCCGACGCCGAGGCCCGGACCGTCGCCACCGCCCAGTCCGAGGGCTCGACCTGGCACGACCCGCGCGAGGACGGCCTGCTGCCCGACCCGTACATCGCGATGGGCCAGACCGCCGAGAACCTGGCCCGCGCCAAGGGCGTCACCCGCCAGGACATGGACGAGTTCGGCGTCCGCTCGCAGAACCTCGCCGAAGAGGCCATCAAGAACGGCTTCTGGGAGCGCGAGATCACCCCCGTCACGCTTCCCGACGGCACGGTCGTGTCCAAGGACGACGGCCCCCGCGCCGGCGTCACCCTGGAGGGCGTGCAGGGCCTCAAGCCGGTCTTCCGCCCCGACGGCATGGTCACCGCCGGCAACTGCTGCCCGCTGAACGACGGGGCCGCCGCCCTCGTGATCATGTCCGACACCAAGGCCCGCGAGCTCGGCCTCACGCCGCTCGCCCGGATCGTGTCGACCGGCGTCTCCGGCCTCTCGCCCGAGATCATGGGCCTCGGCCCGGTGGAGGCCAGCAAGCAGGCCCTGCGGCGGGCCGGGCTGACCATCGACGACATCGACCTGGTCGAGATCAACGAGGCGTTCGCCGCCCAGGTGATCCCCTCCTACCGCGACCTGGGCATCCCGCTGGAGAAGCTGAACGTCAACGGCGGTGCCATCGCCGTCGGCCACCCCTTCGGCATGACCGGCGCCCGGATCACCACCACGCTCATCAACTCCCTCCAGTTCCACGACAAGCAGTTCGGCCTGGAGACGATGTGCGTCGGCGGCGGCCAGGGCATGGCCATGGTCATCGAGCGCCTCAGCTGAGCGGCGCACCGTAGCCGCCATAGCACCCGCTGTGAGCCCCCGGCCCAGAACCCTGAAAACACCAGGGTTCTGGGCTGTTTTGTGATCCAATCTCCCCCAGGATGTGACCTATCTCCCTCCGCCAAGGGAGAACCGCAGGTCACAGCAGCCACACCCCCTCCTCCGACACCGAAGCCCTGTCCGTTTCGTGATGTTACGCACTGACAGCTGGTTAGTCCGCCCTTCAAGCTGATGTAGGAAGTCGGGGGTCGACTTTGAACCGGGAGTACGTCAGTGAGCGCCATGCCGATCGCGTTGCTGGTCACCACGGCCGCCACGGGCGCCGTGGGCGTCGCCGTCCTGCGCACCGTCCTTCAGCTGCGCCGACAGGTCGCGGCCCTGCACACCGCGCTGGCCGAGAGCCGCGCCGCCACCACCCGTGCGCTGCTGCCCGCCGCCCGTACCACTGCCGACACCGATGAGATACGTGCCGCGGTGGCGGCTGCGCTCGCCGAGGAGAGGGAGCGGGAGCTCGCCGAGGCGCGGGCGTTCTGGGCCGCCCAGGAGGCCCGTGACGCCGCCGACGCGCCCTCTCTGCTGGGTCTGCCCGACACCGATCTGTTCCTGCCCCGTCAGGCCGATTTCGCGGGTCTGGAGCCGGTGTCCGAGCCCGGCGCGGACGCCGAGGAGCCGGCCGGAGAGTCCCCGGAGCTGGCCGCGGCCCGCCGCCGCCACCCCTCCCACCCGGACTTCGTGCCGACGCAGTCGCCGGTCGTCAACGACCACGAGCGCACCGTCGCCACCCTGGAGGAGCTGGCCTCCTCCCGCGTCGAGCTGACGGACGTCCGCCCCGGCCCGCTGGGCACCCTGGACGTCTACGTCTTCGCCGACGGCACGACCCTGTGCATGACGCCGGGCCACCGCGAGACGGCAGAGCACCTCGCCGCGGCCCTGCGCGCCGGCCGCACCCCGGTCCTGCTGGGCGGCTCCGGCATCTCGGGCGCCTACACCCTCACGTTCGAGTGCGGCGAGGAGAACGTCTACATCCTGGCGGACCGGGTCATCGCGTCCCTTTAGGGAAGCGCCCCGCAGTGGAGCGCCCCGTCAGGGGCGGGGCTGTATCGATATGCGGCTCCGCCGCGCGGGCGCGAGCCACCGGCCACGACCCGCACCCGCGAACGAAGCTCAGACACCCGCCCGCTTCTGCGCTTCTTCCACCAGCCGCACCGCCTCATCGACGTCGGCGTCACCAGGAATCACCACCGCCAGATCATTCCCGGCAACGGTGATCTGATCTGCCGCTGCAAACATCCCCGCATCCGGCATCTCCCGAGGCTCCACGCCCTCGAGGACCTGCGCCCTGCGGGCCAACTCCCTGGCCAGCTCCAGAGCCTCAGCGGCAGCGCCTCGCTGCAACCTGCTCTGGGGCGCGGCCCTCAAACGATCGGCGAAGTGCTCCACCGCACGGGTCAGAGGCGTCGTATCAACCACGCCGCGAGCGTACGCGTCGCACCGGGACTGTTGCCAACGGGCGAACACTCAGGCACGGTGACCTGAAGGACCGGCTTACATCCCAGCGTCCGGAGGCGCCGATGTCCCAAGTCTTCTCCGAAGAGACCCATCGCAACATGCTCGCCCGCATCCCCCACTGCACCGGTCGTGAGATCTCCGACTGGTTGCGCACCGTCGAAGAAGGCCCCTCGCTCTTCCGCTTCGAGGAAAAGGTCAGCTGGCTCCGGCACGAACACAACCTTGCGTACGGCCACGCCAAGGCGATCATCCATGAGTACGACCTGAGGAGGGCCGCGCGCAAACTCCTCTAGACGCGCGCACCGTCCCGTAGACGTCGAAGGGCCCCGGCCGGAGCCGGGGCCCTTCGCGCTACGACCGTCGGAAACTAGTCGTTGCTGTTGAGGATCGAGATGAGCCTCAGGAACTCCAGGTAGATCCACACCAGCGTCAGCGTGAGGCCGAAGGCCGCGAGCCAGGCCTCCTCGCGCGGGGCGCCGTAGGCGACGCCGTCCTCGACCTGCTTGAAGTCCAGGGCGAGGAAGCACGCGCCGAGGATGATGCCGATGATGCCGAAGACGACACCGAGGGCACCACTGCGGAAGCCGAGCCCGTCACCGCCGCCGAACACCGCGAACAGCAGGTTCACGGTCATCAGCAGGATGAAGCCGAGCGCGGCCGCCATCACGAAGCCGTAGAAGCGGCGGTTGACGCGGATCCAGCCGGCCTTGTAGGCGATCAGCACGCCTGCGAAGACCGCCATGGTGCCGATCACGGCCTGCATGGCCGCGCCGTCGGCGATGCGGTTGTCGACGATGTTGGACACGACGCCGAGGAAGACACCCTCGAACGCGGCGTACGCCAGGATCAGCGCGGGCGAGGCCTTGCGCTTGAAGGACTGCACGAACGCCAGGACCATGCCGATCAGCGCGGCGCCGATACCGATGCCGTAGCTACGGCTGATGTTGGCGTCGTCGATCGGCAGCAGGGCCCAGGAGAGCGCCGCGGTGAGGATGAGCACGCCGAGCGTGCTCGCCGTGCGCAGGACGACGTCGTCGATGGTCATCCGGCCGGTGGCGGCCGGGGCCTGCGGCGGCGCGCCGTACTGCAGGTCCTGCTGGGCGTAAGGGTTCTGCGCGTAAGGGTTCTGCGCGTACTGGTCGCCCGTCGGCTGTGCGTACGGGTTGCCCTGGGTGGCGACAGCGGGGCCCCCGGCCTGCGGCGCGGTGTTGAAGCCCGCGTAGCCGTTGTCGCGGCTGAACCCCCGTCGCGAGAAGACCGGGTTTCTGCTCCTCATTTCACTCCTCCATGGCCACCAGGCGTGGCCTTGGCTCAAGAGTAATAGGTAGGCAAAGGAATGACCCTACTGCTTGGGGAGGATCTTTCCCTCGTCGTGCTGCGCAACACGCTACGTGGCTTCGTGATTCCCCTCACCGGAGGGGGTCATTCACGGGCTCACCCGAAGGGGAAGCCCGTGTACGCCTCCGCCAGGTCCGTCTCGGCCGCGCGGGAGGTCGCGATCCGCTCCAGCCGGGCGAGCTGGAGCCGGTCCTCGAAGGGCGTCGCGCCGGGGGCGCGGTGCAGGAGGGTCGTCATGTCGTAGGAGAACCGCTCGGCCTGCCAGACCCGGCGCAGGCAGGTCGCGGAGTAGGCGTCGAGCAGCCCCGGGGAGCCGGTCTCCCGCTGGTGGGCGAGGGCCCGCGCGAAGGTCACGACGTCGCCGACGGCGAGGTTCAGGCCCTTGGCCCCGGTCGGCGGGACGATGTGCGCCGCGTCACCGGCGAGGAAGAGGCGTCCGTGGCGCATGGGCTCGTGGACGTAGGAGCGCATGGGCGTGACCGATTTCTGGGTGATGGGGCCGCGCGCCAGGCGCCAGTCGTCGGCGGTCTCGAAGCGGCGCTCCAGCTCGTCCCAGATCTGCTCGTCGTCCCACTTCCCGGCGTCGGTGCCGTCGGGAACCTGGAGGTAGAGGCGGGAGACGGACGGGGAGCGCATGGACAGGAGCGCGAAACCGCGGTCGTGGCGGGCGTAGACGAGCTCGTCGTGCGAGGGCGGCACGTCGGCGAGGATGCCGAGCCAGCCGAAGGGGTACGTCCGTTCGAAGACCTGGGTGAGTCCGGCCGGGATCGCCTTGCGGGCCACCCCCCAGAAGCCGTCGCAGCCGACGACGTACGCGCACTCCAGGACGTCCTCGCGGCCCTCGTACCGGAAGCGGACGCGCGGGGCGTCGGTGTGCGCGTCCTCCACGGCCAGCGCCTCCGCCTCGAAGAGCAGCGGGCCGCCTTCCTGGAGCTGGAGGG
This sequence comes from Streptomyces sp. NPDC093598, assembly GCF_044764825.1. NCBI lineage: Bacteria > Bacillati > Actinomycetota > Actinomycetes > Kitasatosporales > Streptomycetaceae > Streptomyces > Streptomyces sp. NPDC093598. Next base: position 83,725 of record NZ_JBIWIV010000006.1, read on the forward strand.
CGATGAGGTCCTTGCAGACCTCGGTCTGGGCGTAGACCGTCACGGACCGGCCACCGGTGAGGGCGGGGAAGTCGACGCGGTGGCGTCTGCGGTCGAAGCGCAGTTCGATGCCGTCATGGCGCAGCCCCTCGCGGTCCATGCGCTCGCCCGCGCCGGCCGCGCGCAGCACGTCCGCCGTGCCCTGCTCCAGGATCCCGGCGCGCTGCCGCCGTTCGACGTAGGAGCGGTCGCGACTCTCCAGGACGACCGCGTCGATGCCGGCGTTGTGCAGCAGCCGGGCGAGGAGGAGGCCGGCGGGGCCCGCTCCGATGATGCCGACGGTGGTGCGCATCGGGCGACCCCTTCTCTCCGCGTTCGCCAGGTGAAGTTTCTTTCACCACGTTTCTGCGAAGTCTCCGACGGCATGCGGTCGCTGTCAACGGGCGCGCCGTGAACTCTTCAATGGACGACGCAGGGATCGGATGGTGCCCGGAGCCGGACTCGAACCGGCACGCCCGCGAAGGGGCAGCGAGGTTTAAGCTCGCCGTGTCTGCATTCCACCATCCGGGCAGGCCGTGGGCTCCGCATCGAGGTTCCGAGACTATCGGGACGCGTCCCCCGAACAGCGGATGCATGGACCGATGTTGTCTTATTTTATTGACGCCTGAGGGTGCATCAGCACACGGAACACGCCATCCGCACTTGCCAATAGCCTTGCGTGCGACGGTCGGCCCCGTATGCGGAATGACGGAATTTCACCGCCTGAACGAGGGCGCTCCGCCTGTTCTCGACACCCGGAGGCATCGGTTCCCTCCACCGGGACCCCTCAGGGACGTTCGTCATCCCCAGGTATGACACTGCCCCACGCGGTAAGACCGCAGTCGGCCTTCGGAACCAGAACAACGGGTGACTACACGGCGCCGTGGGACCCGGACGATGGAACACGTCCTTCCCCCGTACACAGCCGTCCGACAGGAGAGCCATCCCGTGACCACCGCTTCCCTCACCGACCGGGCCATCACCGCGGCCGCGCGCGCCACGGATCTGTCGAAGATCTACGGGCAGGGTGAGACCCAGGTGGTCGCCCTGGACCGGGTCTCCGTCGACTTCCGGCAGGCCGAATTCACCGCGATCATGGGCCCCTCCGGCTCCGGCAAGTCCACCCTGATGCACTGCGTGGCCGGCCTCGACTCCTTCTCCTCCGGGTCGGTGCGCATCGGCGACACCGAGCTCGGCTCGCTGAAGGACAAGCAGCTGACCAGGCTGCGCCGGGACAAGATCGGCTTCATCTTCCAGGCGTTCAACCTGCTGCCGACCCTGACCGCCCTGGAGAACATCACCCTTCCGATGGACATCGCGGGGCGCAAGCCGGACAAGGAGTGGCTGGACTCCGTCATCCGGATGATCGGCCTGGCGGACCGGCTCGGCCACCGGCCGTCCCAGCTGTCCGGCGGTCAGCAGCAACGCGTCGCCGTGGCCAGGGCGCTGGCCTCCCGGCCCGAGATCATCTTCGGTGACGAGCCCACCGGAAACCTCGACTCGCGCTCCGGCGCCGAGGTGCTGGGCTTCCTGCGCAACTCCGTGCGCGAGCTGGGCCAGACGGTGGTGATGGTGACGCACGACCCGGTGGCCGCGGCCTACGCGGACCGGGTGATCTTCCTGGCGGACGGCCGGATCGTCGACGAGATGCACGGGCCGACGGCCGACTCCGTGCTCGACCGCATGAAGGCGTTCGACGCCAAGGGCCGCACCAGCTGATCCCCCGTCAGGACCGACAGGACTGAGAAGAAGAACCCATGTTCCGTACCGCCTTGCGCAACGTGCTCGCGCACAAGGCCCGGCTCCTGATGACCGTGCTCGCCGTGATGCTCGGCGTGGCCTTCGTGTCGGGGACCCTGGTCTTCACCAACACCATCTCCGACGCGTACCAGAAGAGTTCCGCCAAGGGCTTCGACCAGGTCGACGTCGCCATGACCGCCGACTACAAGGATGCCGAGGGCGACCGGGTCGGCAAACTCCACGAACTGAACCAGGCCGTGCTCGACAAGAGCGAGCGGGTGCCCGGGGCCGCGTCCGCCATCGGGGTCGTACAGAACTTCACCGCCATCGCCGACAAGGACGGCAAGCTGATCGGCGAGGGCTTCCAGTCGCAGGGCGGCAACTACTGGGGCACCAAGGACCCGCGTTACCCGCTGGTCAGCGGACACGCCCCCAAGGGCCGAGGCGAGATCCTCATCGACTCGCAGACGGCGAAGCGCGCCGGCTACAAGGTCGGCGACACCGTACGGATGTCCGTCGACGGGCCGGTCCTGACCCCGAGGATCACCGGCATCTTCACCACCGACGACGGCAACGTCGCGGCCGGCGGCAGTCTCACCCTGTTCGACACGGCGACCGCCCAGAAGCTGCTGGGCAAGCCGGGCGTGTACGACCAGATCGACGTCAAGGCCAAGCCGGGCGTCACACAGGCCGCGCTGAAGGCGCAGCTGGACAAGGCGCTGCCCGAGGGCACCGTCTCCACCACCACCGGCAAGCAACTCGCCGACGACCAGGCGCAGATGATCTCCCAATCGATGAGCGGCATGCAGACGGCCCTGCTGGTCTTCGCCGGCATCGCCCTGTTCGTCGGCACGTTCATCATCGCCAACACCTTCACCATGCTGGTCGCCCAGCGCACCAAGGAGCTGGCCCTGATGCGCGCGGTCGGCGCCTCGCGCCGGCAGGTGACGCGGTCGGTGCTGATCGAGGCGTTCGTGGTCGGCGCGGTCGCCGCCGTGACCGGGCTGATCGCGGGCATCGGCATCGGGGCCGGACTGCGCTCCCTGATGGGCACGTTCGACGCGACCGTGCCCGACGGGCCGCTGGTCGTCACGCCCGGGACGATCGTCGCCGCGCTCGCGGTCGGCATCCTGGTGACCATGCTGGCGGCGTGGCTGCCGGGCCGCCGGGCCGCGAAGATCCCGCCGGTGGCGGCCATGAGCAGCGTGCACGCCAAGGCCACGACCAAGTCGCTGGTGCTGCGCAACACGCTGGGCGCGCTGGTCTCGGCCGCGGGCATCGCGGTGGTCCTGGTGGCCACGACCATGGACGGTTCGGACGGCCAGATGCCGATGGGCTTCGGCGCGGTGCTGCTGATCATCGGCGTGTTCATCCTGACCCCGCTGCTGTCCCGCCCGCTGATCGCCGCCGCCGCGCCGGTGCTGCGCACCTTCGGCATCTCCGGCAAGCTGGCCCGGCAGAACTCGGTGCGCAACCCGCGCCGTACGGCCGCCACCGCCTCCGCGCTGATGATCGGCCTGACCCTGATCACCGGCATGACGGTGATGGCGGGCAGCCTTCAGCAGGCCATCGAGAAGATGGCGTCGGCGTCGATCAAGGCCGACTACGTGGTGTCCATGGCGAACGGCAACCCGCTGTCGCCGGACGTCGAGAAGAAGCTGAAGCAGGCCGGTGACGTCACCGCCACCAGCCCGATGCTCAACGCCGAGTCCCGCATCGACGGCAAGACCGAGTACCTGACCGGCGTCAACGGCGCCGCGATCGGCGACCTGGCCGGTCCGAAGGTCGACGAAGGCTCCTTCAAGGTCGGCGGCAGCGACGTCGTCGTGGACAGCGAGACGGCCAAGTCCTACGGCTGGAAGGCCGGTTCCGCCTTCACCGTCTCCTTCGGGGACGGCAAGAAGCAGAAGCTCACGGTCGCCGGGACGTACGAGAGCAACGACTTCCTGCGCGGCATCCTGCTCGACGAGAAGACCCTCGCCCCGCACGAGTCGGACCCGTACAACATGAAGGTCATGGTGAAGACCGCGGGCGGCACGTCCGGCGCGGTGCAGGACAAGCTGGAGAAGGCCCTCGGCACCAACCCGGCGATCAAGGTCCAGTCCAAGGACGACATCTCCAACGAGATCGCGCAGATGTTCACCCTGATGCTGAACATGGTCTACGGCCTGCTCGCCATGGCGGTGATCGTGGCGGTCCTCGGTGTCATCAACACCCTGGCCATGTCGGTCTTCGAACGCTCGCAGGAGATCGGCATGCTCCGCGCGATCGGCCTGGACCGCAAGGGCATCAAGCGGATGGTCCGTCTGGAGTCGCTGGTGATCTCCCTGTTCGGGGCGGTGCTGGGCCTCGGCCTGGGCGTGTTCTTCGGCTGGGCGGCCGGTGAGCTGCTGGCCTCGAAGATGGCGACGTACGAACTGGTCCTGCCGTGGGCGCGGATGGGCGTCTTCTTGCTGCTGGCCGCGACGGTGGGCGTCCTCGCGGCGCTGTGGCCGGCCCGGCGAGCGGCACGGCTGAACATGCTGGAGGCCATCAAGGCGGAGTAGCGAACAGGCGAGGGGCCTCTCACCCACGGCGGGTGAGGGGCCCTTCGTCGTTCTCAGTTCCAGGTGCGGGCGCGCAGCGGCATGCCCGACGTCCCGGGTTCGGGGGTGCGGACGGCCAGGACCTGGTTGACGCCGATGCGGTTGCGTTCGAAGGCCAGGGCGGAGGCCGCCATGTACAGGCGCCAGACCCGGGCGCGGCCGGGGCCGGCCAGCTGCACGGCGCGCTGCCAGTCGGCCTCCAGGCGGGCGACCCAATGGCGCAGGGTGAGGGCGTAGTGCTCGCGGATCACCTCGACGTCGCGCACCTCGAACCCGGCTCGCTCCAGCTGGGTCACGGTGCTGCCGATCGGCTGGAGCTCGCCGTCGGGGAAGACGTAGGCGTCGATGAACGCGTCGACGCTGTACGTCGTCTCGTCCCCCTGCGGACGGCGGGCGATCTGGTGGTTCAGGAGCCGTCCGCCCGGCTTGAGCAGGCCGTACAGGTCGGCGGCGTACTCCCGGTACTGCTCCGCGCCCACGTGTTCGGCCATGCCGATGGAGGAGATCGCGTCGTAGGGCCCGTCGCGGACGTCGCGGTAGTCCTGGACGCGGATCTCGACCTTGTCGGTGAGGCCCTCGTCGGCGACGCGCTTGCGGGCGTAGGCGGCCTGCTCCTGGGAGAGCGTGACGCCGACGACGCTCACGCCGTGCTCGCGGGCGGCGTGGATGGCCATCGAGCCCCAGCCGCAGCCGACGTCGAGCAGCCGCTGACCGGGTCTCAGGCCGAGCTTGCGGCAGACGAGTTCGAGCTTGTCGTGCTGGGCCTGTTCGAGGGTGCTGTCCGGGGCGGGCCAGTAGGCGCAGGAGTACACCATGGACGGGCCGAGGACGATTTCGTAGAAGTCGTTGCCGACGTCGTAGTGGTGGCTGATGGCGCGTCGGTCGCTGTGCTTGGTGTGCAGGTGGCGGCGGGGGCTGCGGGCCTCCTCGCGGGGCGGGGCCGGCGGCAGCGGGGTCCCGGCGAGCTTGACCAGTCCGCGGACGGCGGCACGGACCTCGGGGTCGCGCAGGGCCTGGGTGAGGGTGCGGGCGTCCTCGCCGCGCTCCCAGATGAGACCGGCCAGCAGATCGAGGGTCGCGTAGAGGTCCCCCTCGATGTCGAGATCGCCCGCCACCCAGGCCCGGGCCAGGCCCAGTTCGCCGGGCTTCCACAGCAGGCGGCGCAGCGCCCGGCGGTTGCGTACGACCAGGGTCGGCGCGCCCGGCGGGCCCGCCTGCGATCCGTCCCAGGCGCGGATGCGCACCGGGAGCGGTGCTCCCAGCAACTGTGTGAAGAGGCCCTGCAGCCGCTGCGCGGCGTCTGCCATGGTGTACACCTCCGATAGGGGTATCCCCTGCTCGAGCGAAGTCGAGAGCTTGGGGAAGGGGAATCCCGGAATGTCCGACACCACGTAAACATCTGCGGGGCCTCGGCGCAGTCCCCGGCACGCGTCATGTCTGCGCAAAACACGCCGAAGGGCCCCCCGCACCACGGATGGCGGGAGGCCCTTCGTCAGGCGGATGACCGACCGGAGGTCAGGAGGCCTTGGCCTTCTCCTCGGTCTTCTCCTTCGGCGCGGCGGCGACCGGGGCCGGCTTGGCGGCCTCGTAGAACTCCTCGCGCGGCGTCTCGATGGCGCCGAGCGAGACGACCTCGCGCTTGAGGAACATGCCGAGGGTCCAGTCGGCGAAGACGCGGATCTTGCGGTTCCAGGTCGGCATGGCCAGGCCGTGGTAGCCACGGTGCATGTACCAGGCGAGGCGGCCCTTGAGCTTGATCTTCATCTTGCCCATGACGATCATCGCGACGCCCTTGTGGAGGCCGAGACCGGCCACCGCGCCCTTGTTGGCGTGGGCGTAGTCCTTCTGCGGGAAGCCCCGCATGCCGGACACCACGTTGTCGCCGAGGACCCGCGCCTGGCGCAGCGCGTGCTGGGCGTTAGGCGGGCACCATGCGTTCTCGTTGCCCGCCTTGCGGCCGACGAGGTCCGGGACCTGGGCGTTGTCGCCGGCGGCCCAGATGTAGTCGGTGCCCTTGACCTGGAGGGTCGGCTCGCAGTCGACGTGACCGCGGGGGCCGAGGGGCAGGCCGTAGCGGGCGAGGGCCGGGTTGGGCTTGACGCCGGCGGTCCAGACGATGGTGTTGGAGTCGACCTCGAGGCCGTTCTTCAGCACCACGTGGCCGTCGACGCAGGAGTCCATGGAGGTGGACAGGTAGACCTCGACGCCGCGGCCCTCGAGGTGCTCCTTGCCGTACGTGCCGAGCTTGGGGCCGACCTCGGGGAGGATCTTGTCGGCGGCGTCGACCAGGATGAAGCGCATGTCCTCACGGGACACGTTCTTGTAGTACTTGGCCGCGTCCCGGGCCATGTCCTCGACCTCGCCGATGGTCTCCGCGCCGGCGAAGCCGCCGCCCACGAAGACGAAGGTGAGCGCCTTGCGGCGGATCTCCTCGTCGGTGGTGGAGTCGGCCTTGTCGAGCTGCTCGAGGACGTGGTTGCGCAGGCCGATGGCCTCCTCGATGCCCTTCATACCGATGCCCTGCTCGGCGAGGCCGGGGATCGGGAAGGTGCGGGAGACCGCGCCGAGCGCGATCACCAGGTAGTCGAAGGGCAGCTCGTAGGCCTCGCCGACCAGCGGGGAGACCGTGGCGACCTTGCGGTCCTGGTCGATGGTGGTGACCCGGCCGGTGAGGACCTCCGCCTTGGGCAGCACGCGTCGCAGCGGGACGACGACGTGGCGCGGGGAGATGTTGCCGGCGGCGGCTTCGGGGAGGAAGGGCTGGTAGGTCATGTACGACCGGGGGTCGACGACCGTGACGGTCGCCTCGCCGTAGCGCATCTTCTTCTGGATGCGCCGAGCTGCGTACAGGCCTACGTACCCACCGCCTACTACGAGGATCCTGGGACGCTCCGTGGTGCTCATGCCATCGAGTATCCACCCGTCTCAGGGGGGTGGCTCGTGCGCCCCTTCACAAGCTTGGGTGGGGTGTGTGCTATCCTCCGCGGCCCGCGTGATCCATGTCATGGTGACAACCGGGAGCGTTTGTGCACCCCGGACCGTTGTCAATGCCGCGTGAGCTGCCTCTCTGTACCCGAGGACCGTCCGTGAGGCCCTCCCGGAGTGCCGCTTCGAGCGCCCCCGCGGACACCTCCATACCATGCTTCTGAACATGTTCAAAGGCCTGTTCAGCCCCCGGACGGGTCAACGGGACCCCTCTGATCGCCCGCAAGGGCCGAATTCCTTGTGAAGAACTTCACGAACTTTTCCGACGGGCTGTCGCCGGGGGGTCGCCGGGGAGTCGTCCGAACCCCCCGGACACGCTCATTCGTGATCCATGCCTGCTCAGAAGCGGGCTACGCGACGGACCACGCGATGCCGTCGAGGATGTCGTGCTCGCTCACGACGACCTCCCGCGCGCCGATCCGCTCCATGATCGACAGGAGCACGAGGGCACCCGCCCCGATCACGTCGACCCGGCCCGGGTGCATGGAGGGCACGGCCGCGCGCTCGACGTGGGTGGAGCGCAGCAGCCACTCGGTGATCTCGCGGACCCGGTCGTGGGAGACGCGGGAGTGGTGGATGGCCTGCGAGTCGTACTCGGGCAGCTCCTGCGCGATCGCCGACACGGTCGTCACGGAGCCGGCGAGGCCGACCAGCGTGCGCGCCTCGCGCAGCGGGACCGTCTCCTCGGCGAGGTCGAGGGCGGCCTCGATGTCGGCCCGCATGGCCGCGATCTGCTCCTGCGAGGGCGGGTCGCTCACCACGCCGTCCCGGACGAGGTGCCGCTCGGTCATGCGGACGCAGCCGATGTCCACCGAGCGGGCCGCCCGGACCTGGTCGTCGCCCACGACGAACTCGGTCGAGCCGCCGCCGATGTCCACGACGAGGTAGGGCTTCGGGAGGTGGTCGCCCCCGGCCAGCTCCTTGGTGGCGCCGGTGAAGGAGAACCCGGCCTCCTGGTCCCCGGAGATCACCTCGGGCTCGACGCCCAGGATCTCCAGCACGCCGCGCGCGAACTCGTCCCGGTTCTCGGCGTCCCGGGAGGCGGAGGTCGCCACGAACCGCAGCCGCTCCGCCCCGTGCTCCTTGATGATCCCGGCGTACTCGCGGCACGCCGCGAAGGTCCGCTGGAGCGCCTCGGGGGCGAGTCGGCCGGTGCGGTCGACACCCTGCCCGAGCCGGACGATCGTCATCCGGCGGTCCAGGTCGACGAGCTCACCGGTGGTGGGGTCGGCGTCGGCGACCAGGAGCCGGATGGAGTTCGTACCGCAGTCCACGGCGGCGACACGGGTCATCGGACGTCCTCCTCGACGGCCGTCACACACGCGCCCTTGCGCCACCACTCCGGCAGCATGGCCAGAGCCTCGTCGCCCAGCGGGTTCACGCCCGGCCCGGCGGCCAGCGAGTGCGCCACCAGGACGTGCAGGCACTTCACCCGGTCCGGCATGCCACCCGCGCTCGGGAAGTTCTTCAGCTCCTCGATCTCGTCGCGTCGCCGGATGTAGTCCTCGTGCGCCGCCCGGTAGGCCGCCGCCAGCTCCGGGTCCGAGGAGAGCCGCTCGGTCATCTCCTTCATCACGCCGTTCGCCTCCAGCGTGCCGATCGCCGAATTCGCCTTCGGGCACGTCAGGTAGTACAGCGTCGGGAAGGGCGTGCCGTCGGGCAGGCGGGGGGCCGTCTCCACGACGTCGGGCTGTCCGCAGGGGCAGCGGTGCGCGATGGCCCGCAGGCCGCGCGGGGGCCGGCCGAGCTGCTGCTTGAAGGCCTCGACGTCCGCGTCGGTGGGCTCGGTGCGCGGGGTGGTCGGCGGGGGCGTTTCCATGACTGTCTTCAGGCTGTCTTTCTCTGATCGCCGGCTGGGAGGTCAGGTCACTGGCCGGAGGCGTCGGACTTGTCGACGCCGTCCCAGACGTTGGAGTACCAGGGGCGGTCGGCCGCCCCCAGGTCGGTGCGCGACTGCTTCGCCGCGTGCGGGTCGACGACGATGAAGCCCGTCTCCCCCGGCATGACGTAGTGCAACCGCTGCCGGATCTGCTGCTCGGCGTAGGCGTCGTCCTGCCAGCGCGCCTTCAGGTCGCGCAGCCGTTCGACGCGCTCGCGGGCCTGCTGCTGTTCGCGCTGGAGGTCGTCGATCTCGGCACGCTGCGAGACGTACTCCCGCATCGGGTAGGCCAGGGCCACGATCAGCGAGCACATCACCAGGGCGAGCAGCGCGGCCCGGCCGGTCAGCCGTGAGCGGCGGGCCTGTCGCCTGGTCTGGGATCGGTAGACCCGGGCCGCGGTCTGCTCGCCGAGCAACCGGATCCTGGTCGCGGTGGAGAACCGGTCCCGGTCCTTCACGGCCATCTGTCCGCCTCCCGCTCCACCGTCATACGCGCGTACGTCCCCGGACACGGTACGGGACCGAGTACGGGGACGTACGTACGACGCTGCTGATTACGGGCGGGTCAGCCCTTGAAGCGGGGGAACGCCGAACGGCCGGCGTACACCGCGGCGTCGTCGAGGATCTCCTCGATGCGCAGCAGCTGGTTGTACTTGGCGACGCGCTCGGAGCGGGCCGGGGCGCCGGTCTTGATCTGGCCGCAGTTGGTGGCGACGGCCAGGTCGGCGATGGTGACGTCCTCGGTCTCGCCGGAGCGGTGGGACATCATGCACTTGAAGCCGTTGCGCTGGGCCAGCTCGACGGCGTCCAGGGTCTCGGTGAGGGAACCGATCTGGTTGACCTTGACCAGCAGGGCGTTGGCCGCGCCCTCCTCGATGCCGCGGGCGAGGCGCTCGGGGTTGGTGACGAACAGGTCGTCGCCGACGAGCTGGACCTTGTCACCGAGCTTGGCGGTGATGGTCTTCCAGCCCTCCCAGTCGTCCTCGAACAGCGGGTCCTCGATGGAGACGAGCGGGTACGCGTCGACGAGCTCCGCGTAGTACTCGGTCATCTCGGCCGCCGAGCGCTCCTTGCCCTCGAAGGTGTAGACGCCGTCCTTGTAGAACTCGGAGGCGGCGACGTCGAGCGCCAGGGCGATCTGCTCGCCGGGGGTGTAGCCGGCCTCGTTGATCGCCTCGAGGATGAGGTCGAGGGCCTCGCGGTTGGAGCCGAGGTTCGGGGCGAAGCCGCCCTCGTCGCCGAGGCCGGTGGCCAGGCCCTTGCTCTTCAGGACCTTCTTCAGCGTGTGGTAGACCTCGGCGCCCCAGCGCAGGGCCTCGGAGAAGGACTCCGCGCCGATCGGGGCGATCATGAACTCCTGGATGTCCACGTTGGAGTCGGCGTGCGAGCCGCCGTTCAGGATGTTCATCATCGGCACCGGCAGCAGGTGCGCGTTCGGGCCGCCCAGATAGCGGAACAGCGGCAGGTCGCTGGCCTCGGAGGCGGCGTGGGCGACGGCGAGCGAGACGCCGAGGATGGCGTTGGCGCCGAGGGAGCCCTTGTTGTCGGTCGCGTCCAGGTCGAACATCGCCTGGTCGATCAGGCGCTGCTCGGTGGCGTCGTAACCGACCAGCTCCGGGCCGATCTGCTCGATGACCGCGAGGACGGCCTTCTCCACACCCTTGCCGAGGTAGCGGTTCGAGTCGCCGTCGCGGAGCTCGATGGCCTCGAAGGCGCCCGTGGAGGCGCCGGACGGGACGGCGGCACGACCCGTGCTGCCGTCGTCGAGGCCGACCTCGACCTCGACCGTGGGGTTGCCTCGGGAGTCCAGGATTTCCCGGGCTACGACGACGTCGATGGACGGCACGAGCATCTCCTTCTTGAAGTGACACGGTGACGCGGGCCGCGTGGACCCGGCGCGAGGTGCGGGCCTGTGGTGGCTCGCGACATGAGCCTAACCGGCTCCGGGCGATCGGCCACCGGGTCGCCCACCCCATGGACAGAACCGAGAGTAAATTGTTTCCGAACGGAACAAAGCCGGTTCGCGAAGTCCGGCAGAAAAAACCCCGCTCCGGTGCGTACGGGGGATGACGCACCGGAGCGGGGAGCCCGTGGACCCGGGCGGGCCGGGTGGGGCGGGCCGCTGCTTACTTCAGGTGCAGCTGCTGGCCCGGGTAGATGAGGTTGGCGTCCTCGACGATGTCCTTGTTCAGCTGGTACAGCTTCTCCCAGCCGCCCTTGACCTTCTCCTCCGCGGCGATCGAGCTGAGGGTGTCACCCTTGACGACCTTGTACTCGCCGTCACCCTTCTTGACCTTCTTGCCGGTCGGGGTGGTGACGGTCTTCTTGGCCGCCGGACGCTCCTCGGAGCGGGAGGCCGGCTGCTGCTGGGTCTGGCGGGTCTCGGTGCTCTGCTGGTTCTGCTGGCTCTGCTGCGAGGAGCTGCCGGAGTCGCTCGAGGAGCCGCCGCCGGTGTAGCCGGCGCTCGACAGGCCCTTGCCGCACACCGGCCAGGCACCCTTGCCCTGGCTCGCCAGGACCTTCTCGGCGATCTCGATCTGCTGGGCCTTGGTGGCCTGGTCGGCGGTGGAGGCGTACTTGGTGCCGCCGTAGCCGGACCAGGTGGAGGCGGAGAACTGCAGACCGCCGTAGTAGCCGTTGCCGGTGTTGATGGACCAGTTGCCGCCGGACTCGCACTGGGCGACGGCGTCCCACTCGGAGGCGGTGGCGGCGGAGGCGTTGCCGGCCGCCATCAGCGGGGCGGCGACGGCGGCGCCGGCGACACCGGCGACGGCGATGGCGCGGGTGGCCTTGGACGGACGGCGGTGCTTGCCCTTGCCGGAAAACAGCATGGATGGATCCCCTCACCGACGCCTGCGAGGTGAGCTGTCGGGTTCGGGCCGGTTGAGTTGCCCGGCCGCGTCCCTCCCGGGACACGGCTTCACCCCAAGCCCTTCCGGCGCAACTGTCCGGTCGGGCACCTACCTTGGGTCCCCCGCTCCTGCCTACGGCGCTTGACGCGACGACTGTTCCCGTACGGCCGCTGGCAGGATTCGGCGTTGCGGCAGCCGGGGCTCGCGGTGACGAGCGGTCACGACCGTAGACACGCGATCCCCGGAATTTCAAAGACGATCAGGGCTTCTGAGATCTATCTCTCACCGGTCTTATACGGGACATTCGGCGCGAAACGTGACGTGAACTCACCCGGTTTCGGGGCGACTTCGACCGCCGTTTCCGCACTGCCCGGACGACTACCTCTCGTCCGCTTCGACCCCTGTCGTGAGCGTCTGACCGGGGAGGATGAGGTTCGGGTCGGTACCGACCGTCTGCTCGTTCCCGTCGTAGAGAGAGTGCCATCCGCCGTCGAGGTCAAGGGAGTCGGCGATGGACCAGAGGCTGTCGCCGACACCCACGATGTAGGAGCCCTCGGACGCGGCACGGGAGGCGTCGTCGCCGCGCGAGGCGTGGCGGCCCGAGGATTCACCCTCGCGGCCGTGCGCGGGCGCGGAGCTCTCCTCGGCGCTGGGACCGCGGTGGCGGCCGGAGCCGGTGTCGGTCAGGGCCGAAGAGTCCTCGCCCTGGCGCGAGTTGCCGGACCCGTCACTTCCGGGGGTGGCGGAGGGGGAGCTGTCGGGGGTCTGGCCCTGCTCCTGCTTCTGCCCTCGCTCCAGAGAAGAGGAATCGGACGACTTGTCGGACTTGGCGGTTTCATCCTTCGAGTCCGACTGCACGTCAGGTGACGACGAAGCGCTCGAGGAAGGAGTCGATGAAGGGGACGGCTCGACGGAGTCGAGCAGACCGGGCGAGTCCACCTCGCCGGATGATTCGGACGAGTCGGACGAGTCCGACCCCTTGTCCTGCTGGAGGCCGGAGAGCAGTCCGCAGGTACGCCACGCGCCGACCCCCTGGTCGGCGAGGATTCTCTCGGCCACGGATATCTGCTGGGAGCGACTGGCCAGATCGGCGCTCGCGGCGTAGTCGAGACCGCCGTGGTTCTCCCAGTCCTCCTGGGACAACTGCAGGCCGCCGTAGTAGCCGTTGCCGCTGTTCTGGCTCCAGGCGCCGCCTGTCTCGCAGTCCGCGACCCGGTCCCAGGTCGTGCCGTCGGCCGCACTGGCACCGGAGGCCCCGAGGAGTGGGATCGCGATGGCGGAGCCGGTCACTCCGGCCGCCACGAGGAGAGCCGGAGCCTGGCGGGGGCGACGGTGCCGACCGTTCCCGGAGAGCATACGGAGACCTTTCGCGAGACAGCAGTGATCGGCGCGGCCGAAGAATCCCGGGCCGCGTTGAGGGGTGAACGTATCGGCAGACGATCACTTGTCACAAGTTCATGCCGCGTAGATCACGTGAAGATCACAACTCTGATGTTTCGTCACTTTCAACCGGTGCGAACTCCACCGGCAGGGTGCGCAGCCCGCGCATGATGAGGCCGCCGCGCCAGCGCAGCTCGGCCGGATCCGCCGCGAGCCGGAGGTCCGGGAGGCGGGTGAGGAGGGTGGCGAGCGCGGTCTGGCCCTCCAGGCGGGCGAGCGGCGCGCCGAGGCAGTAGTGGATGCCGTGGCCGTACCCGAGGTGCTGGTTGTCGCGGCGGGCGAGGTCCAGCACGTCCGGATCGGCGAACCGCTCCGGGTCCCGGTCCGCGGCGGCCAGGACGACGAGGACGGGGTCGCCGGCCTCGATCTCCTGCCCGCCGATGGTGAGCGGCTGCGTGGCGAAGCGCCAGGTGGCGAGTTCGACGGGGCCGTCGTAGCGGAGGAGTTCCTCGACGCCGGTCTCCAGGAGGCCGGTCTCCCCCGCCGCGAGGGACGCCTGGAGCCGTGCACGCTCCTCGGGGTGGGTGAGCAGCGCGTAGGTGCCGTTGCCGATCAGGTTCACGGTCGTCTCGAAACCGGCGAACAGCAGGATGAAGGCCATGGCCGCCGCCTCGTTCTCGGTGAGGTGCTCGCCGTGGTCGGAGGCGCGGATGAGACCGGAGATGAGGTCCTCGCCGGGGGCCGGCTCGGCGGGCAGCGCCTCCCGCTTGCGGTGGATGAGGTCGGCGAGGTAGCCGCGCATCTTCTTCACGGACCGCGCCACGCCGCCCCTGGGCCCGCCCTGGTGACGGATCATCATGCCCGCCCAGTCGCGGAAGTCGTCCTGGTCCTCGCGGGGGACACCGAGGAGGTCGCAGATGGCGTAGATGGGCAGCGGGAAGGCGAACTCGTGGATCAGGTCGGCGGACCCCTTGCGCGCGAACCCGTCGATGAGAGTGTCGGTGAGCTCCTGCACCCGCGGCGCGAACTCGGCGACCCGGCGGGGTGTGAACGCCTTGGACACGAGCCGCCGCAGCCGGGTGTGGTCCGGCGGGTCGATGTTCAGCAGATGCGTCATCAACTCGGCCTTGCGCTCCCCGGGGATCCCGGTCTTGCCCTTGGCGTGCGCCGGTTCGTCGTGATGTGCCGGATTCTTGGAGAGCCGGCTGTCGGCGAGCGTCTGCTTGGCGTCGGCGTAGCGCGTGACCAGCCAGGCCTCCACACCGCTGGGCAGCCGCGTCTTGTGGACGGGGCTGTGCTCGCGGAGCCAGGCGTAGGCGGGGTAGGGGTTGCTCGCGAACTCCCAGGAGAACAGCTCGGGCATGCCGGGCACGTCATGTTCCATGCCATGACCCTACGCAGCGCCTGCCCCGGCACCGGCCGCCGCTGTCAGAGGCCGTCCCTACTCTGATCGCGTCGAGATCTGGGAGGAGGGGGCTGGTACGTCAACTACCACACCGGCGCGGAGGCGTTCGTGGTGTTCGCCTGCAGGGTCTTCCGCGATCCGCGCCGGCAGGCGCAGGGGCGCCTGCCGGCGCAGGCGTACGCCCGCTCCCTCGGGATCCCCGAAGCGCAACTGGACTGGGAGGACCGACCCGCCGGACTCAGCCCTCCGCCTCCTTGATCGCGTCGCGGTACGCGCGGGCCGCCGCTCTCAGGGCCGCCTCCGGGTCGACGCCCTCCGACTCGGCGCGCACGGCCAGGGCCAGGAGCTCGTAGCCGATGCCCTCGACGGGTGGGAGGGGTATGTCCAGGTGCGCTGTGCGGGCGCGGGAGGCCAGCTTGGCGGCGAGGGCGAGGCCGGGCTGGCCGAGGGGGATGCCCTCGGTGATCGAGGTGCGCTGCTTCTCCACCGCCTTGGTGCGCAGCCAGTGCTCCTTGACCTCCTCGGGGGTCGTGGCCGTCGCGTCGCCGAAGACATGCGGATGGCGGTGGATCAGCTTGGCGACGAGGCCGCCGGCCACGTCGTCGATGGAGAAGGGCTCCGCCCCGTCTTCCGGGCGGCCTTCCTCGGCGATGCGGGCGTGGAAGACGACCTGGAGGAGGACGTCGCCGAGCTCCTCGCGCAGTTCGTCGCGGTCGCCCTCCTCGATCGCCTCGACGAGTTCGTACGCCTCCTCGATGCCGTACTTGGCCAGGCCCTTGTGGGTCTGCCGGGAGGACCAGGGGCACTCGACGCGGATGCGGTCCATGACCTGGACCAGGTCGAGCAGCCGGGCGCCCGGGAGGTCGTAGGAGGCGGGCAGCAGCTCCAGCTCGGGCATGGCGATGCGGCCGGTTCCGGCGAGGCGTGCCAGACCGTCCGTCAGGACCGGTTCGCCCTCACCCGTCGCCACCACGACCACCGTGCGGCCGCCGGCGCAGACGTCGACCAGCTCCTGGGCGGTCGGGGACGCCTCGTCGACCGGTATCCCCGCCTCGCGCAGATACGGCAGCTGCGGGTGCGTGCCGTCCGCGCACAGCACCAGGTCCGCCGCGTGCAGTGCCTGCCAGGCGGGCCAGGAGAGCAGGCCGGGGGCGACGCGGTGGCTGGTGGTGAGCAGGATGATGCGGCCGGGGGCGGCGGCCGCGTCGGGAGCGGTCCGCTCGGGGCCCGGGGTGGCTTCGGGGCTGTTGGCGTTCACGGTTCGAAGCTATCCCACGCCGCCGACAGCACCCGAAGTCGTCCACAGGGGCCGGGGATGCCAGGTGCCCTACATGCCCTGCTGCGTCTGTGCCGCCGTGACGTCCCGCACCCAGGGCGTCTTGGCGTCGGCGCGGCTGCTCTTTCGGACGTCCCAGGTGCCGTAGCGCGGGTTGAGGTCGACGTTCAGGTCCTTGGAGGCGTCGGAGAGGGCCTTCCAGAACTCGGGGCGGTCGGTGTTCGTGCCGAGCTTCTCGGCGAGCTTCTGGGCCTCCAGCTGGAGGCGGAGGTTCTCGTCGAGGCGCTGGGGCGGGATGCCGTACTGCTGGAGCCAGGTCGTCTCCAGCGCCTTGGCGCCACCGGCCTGCTGTTCCAGGCCGGATCGCATCTGCTGGACCTCCTTGCGGGAGACGCTCACTCCGGCGTCCTCGGCGGCGCGGTGCAGCACCCGGTCCAGGACCATGGTGTGCAGGGTGTCGCGGGTGAGGGTGCCGGTTCTCGCGATGGCCTGCTGGTACTGGGCCTCGTCCTGCACGGCCGCCCGCTGGGCCGCGCGTACCTCACCGACCCGCTCGTCCAGCTGGGAGACGGTGATCCGCTGGCCGCCCACCACGGCTGCCGCGCCGGGATGCGCGTCGTTCCCGCAGGCGGTGAGCAGGGGCGCCGCGGCGGCGATCGCGGCGGTGAGGAGGAGCGCGGTGCGACGGCGGCGGTGCAAGGAAACCTCCCGAGGAGATGCAACGACAGGTGCGGCGCGCAGCGCCTCCACCAGGGGTGGTGGTCGGGCGACGGGCGGGCGCACAAGGTCTTGCGATGATCGATGGTAGGCAGTGGCCAAGCTCTGGCCAACCCATTCGACCAACGATTCACCGCGACTTCCGGCATCGCCGCGCCCCCCGGGGCGGTCGTCAGCCGCGGACCTGCCCCAGCCACTGCAGCGTCCTGCGGATCTCCGCACCGAGCGGGTGCCCGGGGCCGTGGGTGCGCTCCACGTCGTGCAGCAGCCGGGCCAGGGTGTCGTGGGCGGCGCCGCGGTCGCCCAGGGCCAGCAGGAGATGCCCGATGCGGCGGCGGACGTCGTGCGCGAGCTCGGGGCCGCCTGCGGCGACGTACTGGTTCTCGTAGTACGGCAGCACCGCCCGGTACTCGGCGAGCGCCGCGGCCGGTTCGCCCAACTGTTCGAGGCACTGGGCGGCCTCGTACCGGAAGCGCAGGGCCTGCGGGTCGGCCTGGCCGGCCTCGGCGGCGCGTTCGTCGGCGAGCCGGCGCAGCTCGGGCAGGGCGCGGCGGTACTGGCCGTCGTCCAGGAGCGTCGCCGCGTACTGCTTGCGCAGGGTGCGGACGACCGGGGAGTGCGCGCCGTGCTGTTCGGCCGCTGCGGGCAGGATCGCCCCGAGGATGTCGACGGCCTGGGTGACGCGGCCCTCGCCGAGGAGCCGCTTGACCTCGTCGACGGCGCGGGCGATGTCCGTCTTCCCCGCTGCCTCGGTGACGGGTGCGGCGGGCGTGGGCCGGGGCGCGGGGGTGCGCGCACGATCCGGCCAGGGGGCGTGCGGGCGCAGGAACGGGCGGGTGGGATCGAGTGCCGCTCCGGTGGGCGTCCCGCGCGCGGGCAGGAGCAGTTCCAGGTGCTCGTAGACCTCCTGTGCGGAGGCGGGCCGGTGCTGCGGGTCCTTGGCGAGGAGGCGCAGCACGAGCGCTTCCAGGGCCTCGGGAATTTCGGGGCGGATACGGCGCACGGGCAGCGGGGGCTCGTACAGGTGCCGGTGCAGGACGCCGAGTGCGGTGGAGCCGGAGAAGGGCACGTCTGAGCTGAGCAGTTCGTGCAGGACCACGCCGAGTGCGTACAGGTCGGTGTACGGGCCGACCGCGCCGCCCATCGCCTGCTCCGGGGCCATGTAGGCGGGCGAGCCGATGGGGGTGCCGGTGTGGGTGAGGCGGGTGGTGTCCGCGTCCATGACGGAGGCGACGCCGAGGTCGAGGACGGTGACCGTGCCGTCCTGCTTCACCATGACGTTGCGCGGCTTGAGGTCGCGGTGGACGATCGGCACGGCGTGCACGGCGCTCAGCACGGCGCACAGCTGAGCGGCAACCGCGACCGCCCACTGCCAGGGGTACGGGTCGTGCTCGGCGAGGTGCCCGGCGAGGTCGGCGCCGTCGATGTACTGCATGACGAGGAACAGCTCCTCGCCCTCACTGCCCGCGTCGTGCACGGTGACCAGGCCCGGATGATCGACCTGCGCGGTCACCCGGCACTCGCGCACGAAACGGCGGCGCAGTTCCTCCGCGTCCTGGCCGGCCACCTTGTCGGGGCGCAGCAGCTTCACCGCCACGCGCCGGTCGAGCCGCTGGTCGTACGCCGTCCACACCTGGCCCATGCCGCCCTGCCCGAGGACGGTGGACAGTTCGTAGCGGCCGGCGACGACACGTCCTGCCGCCGCGGTCACCTTCCGCCCTCGTGATTGCCGTGGCCTTCGCCTTCGTGCCGGCGCAGGTAGTCGCTGAGCTCGTCGAGCTCGGCCCGGACCTGGTCGATGCGGGCGGGCGCGGGGTGCTGGGAGGACGGGGGCGGCTGTACCGGGCCCGGGACGTGAGGTGTGGCGTCGCGGGGCACGGGCGTGTGAGGCACGGGCGTGTGAGGCGCCGGGTGCTGCGGGACCGGCGTGGAGTTGGGGGCGTAGGGCGGCGCGGGGTGCGGATAGCCGTAGGGGGTGTGGGTGACGGTCGGTGCGTGGGGCGACGCGTAACCGGCGAGCTGCCGACGCTCACCGTGGTGGGCGATGTCCACGACGAGGAAGTAGATGGCGGCGGCGGCCCCGAGCAGAAGGATCAGGGCCAGGGCGATGTCGGTCCGGTTGTCGTCCTCCGGCAGCGCGCCGATCACCGCGAAGCCCGTGATGGACAGCGGCAGGCTCGCCCACGCCAACACCCAGTCGAGGGCCCGTCCGCGCAGGACGGCCACCCGGAACAGCGGTACGCAGGCCAGCACGCCGCACGTGAGGAAACCGGCGGCGGCGAACAGCACGCGCAGGGAGATGACCGTTGCCGCGCTGCGGGGAGGCGGCGCCGCGCCGTGGCCGTACATGACTGCTCCTGGACCGGTGTGGCCGATGGGGACGGACGTGCGAAGGACAGACCCTGTTGGGGAATCCGAGCGTATAGCCCGACACGGACAACCGGTCACGGGTTGTACCGAACCGTTGTCATGCTGATCACTTCGTGTGTACGGCCCGTCCCCGAGCCGGTCGCGACCCGACGGTCCGTCACGCCCTACAACGGGTGCCGCATCCACACGTTGGGTTCGACGTACACCGCATACCCGCGCTCCACTTCGCAGCGCACGGGCACCAGACCGCCCGGCACCTCGATGTCGCCCTCCGTGTCGAAGGGCAGGCCCGTCCAGCGGCGCCAGTCCGCGAGCGGTGCGGCCACCGTCATGGACGCCGGTGCCACCGAGTCGATGGTGGCGCCGGCCCGGGCGTGGACGCGCAGCCACGGGTCCTGGGGCAGGCCGTCGGGGCGGACGCGGCGGGCGTACT
The DNA here is from genome assembly GCF_044764825.1 of Streptomyces sp. NPDC093598. Classification (NCBI taxonomy): domain Bacteria; kingdom Bacillati; phylum Actinomycetota; class Actinomycetes; order Kitasatosporales; family Streptomycetaceae; genus Streptomyces; species Streptomyces sp. NPDC093598. The sequence goes on from NZ_JBIWIV010000006.1 coordinate 103,365, forward strand.
CCTCCATCGGCGTATGCGGTTCCAGGTGCTTGGCGTTGGGGCGGACGGGGGCGACGACCTCGCGGAAGCCGCGGGCCCGGGCGTTGTCGCGCATGGCCGAGAGCATCAGCGCGGACAGGCCGCGGCCTTGGGCGTGCGGGGTGATCGAGACCGAGATCGCGCTGACCGTGTCGGGGCGGACCCCGCGGCGCAGGTCGGAGAACGCCCACACCAGGACCGTGTCCCAGCCGTTCCCGGGCAGTCGGCCACGGCCCTCGGCATCCAGGGCGAAGGGCACGCTGTAGGCATTCGCGACGACCTCACCCTGCTCGTCCTCGGCGAACAGGACGTACTCCGGGAGTTCGGCGGCGATCCGGGGGAAGTGGGCGGCGCCCACGAGGTCCTGGATCGTGAACTCGGGCCAGCTGTCCGCCATCCCGACGACCCGCTCCAGCATGTCCGGGCGGTCGGCGAGGCTCGATATCTTCGACTGCATGCGATCACGGTAGGCATGAGGGCGCACGGCCGGAACCGAATTACGACGTGAGGGCACGGTCCGCCACTCGGGGAGTCCTGGCTCGGCGAGCGGCGATCACCATGACCACCGTGGACAACAGGGCGATGCCTGCGCCGACGTAGAGCGGTGAGGTGTAGCCGAGGCCCGCGGTGATGGCCAGGCCTCCGAGCCAGGCGCCGAGGGCGTTGCCGACGTTGGACGCGGACACGTTGGCGCTGGCGGCCAGTGCCGCTCCGTGCGCGTAGTCGGTGACACGCGTGATCATTCCGGGCACACTGGCGAATCCGGTCACGCCCATCACGAACACCAGGACGACCGAGGCGGTCGCGCTGCCGGCCAGCAGGCCGAACAGGGCCAGGGTGAGGGTGAGTCCCAACAGGGCGAGGACCAGGGCACGGTCACGGTCGCGGTCGGCCGCGCGCCCGCCGACCAGGTTCCCGACGACCAGTCCGACGCCGTACACCATCAGCAGCCAGGCGACGTCCGCCGGGGCGAAGCCGCTGACCTCGGTGAAGGTGTAGGCGATGTAGCTGAACGCGCCGAACATCCCGCCGTAGCTGAGCGCCGTGGCCGCCAGCGTCAGCCAGACCTGCCAGGACCGGAACGCCCGCAACTGCGACCGCAGGCCGCTGGGCGGCGCTGGGTCCGGCTCATCTGCCTCTGCGGCCGGCTGTGCCGGGTCGAATTCGGCCTCGCCCGTCCTTGTGGCCGACGGCGGCGGTAGGGGGTCCGCCGTCCCGTCGGCGCTCGTGGCCGACCGCGGCAGCACCGGATTCGCCCGGCCGGCCCCCGTGGCCGACCGGCCCGGTGCTGGATGCGTCCCTGTTGCAGGCCGGACTCGGCCCGCCCCCGCGGGCACCAACGCGGCGATTCCCGCCAGCGCGAGCACGCCGATCGCGGTGACCGCCCAGAACGCCGCCCTCCAGCCCCAGCGCTCGCCGACCAGCGCGCCGAACGGCACGCCCAGCACGTTCGCGACCGTCAGCCCGGCGAACATGATCGCCACGGCCTGGGACTTCTTCTCCGGCGCGACCAGACTGCGCGCGACCAGCGAGCCGATACCGAAGAACGAACCGTGGCACAGCGCCGCGACGATCCGCCCGAGCAGCATCACCGGGTAGTTCGGCGCGACGGCGGAGAGCAGGTTGCCGGCGACGAACAGGGCCACCAGCCCGAGCAGGACCTGCTTGCGGGGCAGCCGGGCCGTCGCCGCGGTCAGCGCGATCGCTCCCACCGCGACGCTCAGCGCGTACCCGGAGATCAGCCAGCCCGCGGCCGCCTCGGACACCGTGAAACTGGACGCCACCTGCGGCAGCAGCCCCGCGATGAGGAACTCGGTCAGACCGATACCGAAGCCGCCGAGCGCCAGCGCGACGAGTCCACTCGGCATCCGTCACTCTCCGATCGAGCCCCCGTCACTCGTCCAGTGACATCACCCGTCACCTCAGCACATCGAGTGGGAGTGGGAAAGTGCTTTCCGGCCGAGCGGCAGCCGCGCCGGCAGCCCGTGCCGTTTCAGCCGCCGCACTGCTCCAGCATCATCCGCTTGTCCGCCGCCGTGACGGGCAGCTCGTACTTCAGCGACACCTGGGCGAAGCGCACCGAGTAGGCGCAGCGGATCCGCTTGTTCGGGGGCAGCCAGGACGCCGGGCCGGAGTCTCCCTTCGAGCCGTTGGTCGGCCCGTCCACCGGGACGAGGTTGAGCGGGTCGTTGGCGATGGACTCCCGCTTGTCCTCCGTCCAGCGCGAAGCGCCCATCTGCCAGTCGTACGACAGCGGCATGACGTGGTCTATCTGGACTTTGATCGCATGGGACTTGGTCCACTCGATGACCTTCCCGGTGTACGGGTCGTGCAGCGTCAGCGAGGTGACGACGCAGTCGGACCCCGCCCGGAAGCGCAGGTCCTCCCCATCTCGTTTCAGGAGGTCGTTCCGCGTGTCGCAGCCGTTGCGGGAGAAGGGGACGTCGCGCGGTGCCGAGTCCATCCAGGCGTAGCCGAACTTGTCCCGTTCGTAGCCCGTCCTGGGGCCGCGTCCCTTCGTCATCACCTTCTCGATCAGGGCACGTGCCCTCTCCTTGTCCGCGCCGGACGTGATCGCCGCCAGCCCCGGCTTCGTGCCGTCCGGGTTGTCCAGCGGGTTCACGTTCCGCCCGTCACCGGCGGCCGGGACGCCGGAACCGGAGGGCCCGCCGCCGTCGGCGGGCGGGGCCAGGCCCTCGCATCCGGCCAGCGCCGAACCGGTGAACACCATCGCGACAGCCAGTGCCGCCCCGCCCCTCAGACGCGTCACCGCGCCCCTCCTCTGTTTGCCCGTTTCCGCTCCGGCACGGGCGGCCCGTGCCGGGTCCCACGGTAGCGAGGAAGAGGTTCAGACCACATGGGGCCTCAATGCGCATTCTTCGCATCTCGCGCGTATCGTCGGTCCTGAGTCACCTCCGGAGGGAGCTGTGCATGGGCATCTTCGACAAGTTCAAGAGCCAGGCGCGGAACAAGGGCAAGCGAGGCTCTGACACCGCAGAACAGCGGATCAACGAGAGGACCGGCGGCAAGTACGAGGACCAGGTCGACTCCGGCCAGCAGCGCGCCGAGGGCTCGCTGGGCATGGACCGCGACCGCAATCGGCCCGAACAGCAGTAAGGCCCACAACTCAAGGCCGTCCGCGGAGACCCAGACGCATCTCCTGCGGGCGGCTTCCTGCGTGCGGAGCTCCGCCGCCCTCTGCGGTCAGACCTTGCCTATGCCCAACGTCGTTTCCGAGGGCAGCAGGCCCGACGCGAGGACCGCGACCCAGAAGTCGCCCAGCAACTCGGCGAGCCGGTCGACGCGGGCCGGGCCGAGGGACTGCCAGGGCCCGGCGGCCAGGTGGTCGGTGTGCTGCTCCACGCGGTGACGAAGGGCGCGGCCCGCCTCCGTGGCGGTGCCGTGCTCGTCGATCAGACCCCTGGCGGCCAGGCGGTCGCGCGCGGCCGCCCACTCCTCGGGGCTCCAGCCACGGCTCTCGAAGCGTTCCACCGACGCGGCACCTATCGCCGCGAAGGAGACGAGCGACTCCACGGGATCCAGGCCCGCCACGAGCAGGGCCGCGAGGTGGCCGTCCCCTCGGTGCTCGCGCAGGATCGTCGCCGCGTGCCACAGCTGAAGGTGCGGCTCCTGCGGCCAGCCGAGCGCGGCGTTGCCCGCGGCCAGCGGACGGGCGGCCGTGTCCGCGGCCTCCGCCGCGCGCCGGGCGAGTGCGGCGGCTTCCACCAGCTCCGGGCTGCTCACCCGGTCACCGAACACGGCCCGGTAGGCCCTGTCGACAGCCCGCCCCCTCGCCTCGATCACCGCGGCGGGGCTCGCCACCCGCCACGCCGGCTCGACGTACTCGGCGACCATGCGCGGACTGAAGCTGTAGAAGGCCGAGGCCACCTGCTCCGGTCCGGCCTCGCCCAACGGAGCGGCGCGCCAGGGGAAGTAGCTCGGCCAGCGCTCCCCCGTGCCGTACCCGAGGGCGGCCGCCTCCTCGAATGCCTCCGGCGCGTAATACAGCACCGCGTGCAGAGGCTCCAGCAGATGCCACATCTGCCGTGCACGAACCGGCTGCACGCCGCCCTTTCGCACCCTGGCGCCCTCGTCGACCTCACCGAGCTGTTCCGGCATGGCGTACCTCCACTCGCGTCCACCCCCGTGGCCCGTGGTCCGGTCTCGTCCGGCCACGCGCAACTTGACACTGACAAGATTGCACGGATCGACGGCAACTTGTCAATGACAAGATTCGGCGTACGCTCCTGACCATGAGCTCCAGCAAGACCTCCGCGCACGACAAGGGCCCGGCCGACCGCCCGTACCACCACGGTGACCTGCGCCGCGCCATCCTCACCGCCGCTCTCGACGTCATCGCGGCGGACGGACCGTCCGCGCTGAGTCTGCGCGACCTCGCCCGTCGCGCCGGGGTCTCGCACGCCGCGCCCGCCCACCACTTCAAGGACCGCGCCGGGCTGCTCACGGCGATCGCCGCCGAGGGCTTCGGGCTGCTCGCGGCCGCGCTCAGGGAGACGGCGGACCTGAAGGAGGCGGGTGTGCGCTACGTACGTTTCGCGCGGGAGCATCCGGCGCACTTCCAGGTGATGTTCGCGCCCGAGCTGCTGCGCGACGGCGACCTGGAGCTGGCCACCGCCCGTGCCCTCGCCTCGGACGCCCTGCGCGACGCCGTCACCGCCGTGCCGCCGGAGGGCCGCGGCACCGACGCCCGGCTCGCCGGTGTCGCCGCCTGGTCCCTGGCCCACGGCTTCGCCACGCTGCTGCTCAGCCACAACCTCGACGGCCCGGTGGGCGACCGGGACCCCGAGGAGGTGTTCCGCGGGCTGGCGGACATGCTGTTCCGCCCCGCCGGGTAGTGGCGGCCGCCCCGCCGGGTAGTGGCTGCCGCGCGCCCGGGCACACGCGCTTGACCTTGCCACTGACGTCAACGTCCGAGGATCCCCGCATGGCATCCCCGCAACCACAGAACCAGCGAAAGACCTCCCCGGCGACCCGGCGGACCGTGGTGGTCACCGGCGCCGGTACCGGCATCGGCCGTGCCACCGCCCACGCGTTCGCCGACGAGGGCGCACACGTCGTGGCGGTGGGCCGCCGTGAGGCGCCCCTCGTCGAGACCGCTGCCTACGACACGTCCCTCATCAGCCCGCTCGTCGCCGACATCTCTGCCGCCGACGGCCCCGGGACGATCGTCCGTACGGCGCTCGACCGGCACGGCCGGATCGATGTCCTCGTGAACAACGCGGGGATCGTCGACGCGCAGTCCCTGCGCACGTACACCCGCGCGGCCGTCGAGCCGTTGCTCGCGACGAACCTCCTCGCTCCCGTCCTGCTCACCCAGGCCGCGCTGCCCGCGCTGGAGGACAGCCGCGGTGTGATCGTGAACGTGACGACGTCGGTCGACCGGCGCGGCTGGCCCGGCAACTCCTTGTACGCGGCCGGGAAGGCGGCTCTGGAAGTGCTCACCCGGAGCTGGGCGGTGGAGCTCGCGCCGTTCGGGATCCGCGTCGCCGCCGTCGCCCCGGGCGCGATCGACACACCGATCGGCGAACACGCCGGGCACACGCCCGAGCAGCAGGCCGCGATCCGCGCGTGGCAGCTCGCACACACGCCGCTCGGCCGGGTCGGCCGCCCGGGGGAGGTGGCTTGGGCGATCGCCCGGCTGGCCTCGCCGCAGGCCTCGTTCGTCACCGGCGTGGTCCTTCCGGTGGACGGCGGCGCGGTCGTCGCATGAGACTGGCGCGCATGGCAGCACCTCGTATGCGTATCGGTGAACTCGCCGAGGCGACCGGCACCACCCCGCGCGCCCTGCGCCACTACGAGCAGGCAGGGCTCATCGCCTCCGAGCGGGACGGGAACGGCTACCGCCTGTACGACGCCGGTGCGGCCGTCCGCGTCCGCAACATCCGCCAGCTGCTCGACGTCGGGCTGACGCTCGACGACGTACGGGTGTTCCTGCCCTGCCTGGACGGTGACGTCACGGCCGGACCCGCCTCCGAGAAGGGGCTCCGGGTCGCCGCCGACCGGCTCGCGGTGCTGGACGCGCGCATCGCCGCGCAGGTCACGGTCCGCGACCGGCTTGCTGCGGCACTGCGCGAGGCCACCGGTGCGCACATGCGACCGGTGGCCTGACGGACCTCAGCGGACCCGGGGTGTCAGGACCCCAGCACCGACGTCAGGAACTCTCCGACCCACGCCAGCAGTTCCCGCCCGACCAGCGGCTTGCCGCCCACCTTCGCGGTCTTCGGGCGCGGCACCAGCACCTGGTGCGTCGCCGGCTTGATGACGACCCCGGGGTACAGCCGCTTGACCCGCAGTTCCTGCGACTCGCGCAACTCCACCGGCGCGAACCGGATGTTGTTGCCCTGGAGCACGATCTCTCCGACGCCGCACGCGCGCGCGAACATCCGCAGGCCCGCGACGAGCAGCAGGTTCTCCACCGGCTCGGGCAGCTTGCCGTAGCGGTCGACGAGTTCCTCGCGGACCGCCTTGATGTCCTCCTCGGAGTTGGCGGAGGCGATGGCGCGGTACGCCTGGAGCCGGAGCCGCTCGCCCGGCGCGTAGTCGTGCGGGACGTGCGCGTCGACGGGCAGCTCGATCTTGACCTCGAGCGGCGGCTCCTCCTCGATCTCGCCGGTCTCCAGCTGGCGCCGGTAGTCGGCGACGGCCTCGCCGACCATCCGCACGTACAGGTCGAAGCCGACGCCCGCGATGTGTCCGGACTGCTCGCCGCCGAGGAGGTTGCCCGCGCCGCGGATCTCCAGGTCCTTCATGGCCACATACATGCCGGCGCCCATCTCCGTGTGCTGGGCGATGGTCGCGAGCCGCTCGTGCGCGGTCTCGGTCAGCGGCTTCTCCGGCGGGTAGAGGAAGTAGGCGTAACCGCGCTCGCGGCCACGGCCCACCCGGCCGCGCAGCTGGTGGAGCTGGCTGAGCCCGAAGTTGTCGCCGCGCTCCACGATCAGGGTGTTGGCGTTGGAGATGTCGATGCCGGACTCCACGATCGTCGTGGACACCAGCACGTCGAACTTCTTCTCCCAGAAGTCGACGACGACCTGCTCCAGCGCCGACTCCGACATCTGCCCGTGGGCGGTGGCGATGCGCGCCTCGGGGACGATCTCGCGCAGCCGGGCCGCGGCCCGGTCGATCGACTCGACGCGGTTGTGGATGTAGAAGACCTGGCCCTCGCGCAGCAGCTCACGGCGGATGGCGGCGCCGATCTGCTTCTCCTCGTAGGGGCCGACGAAGGTGAGCACCGGGTGGCGCTCCTCCGGCGGGGTGGTGATCGTGGACATCTCGCGGATGCCGGTGACCGCCATTTCCAGCGTCCTCGGGATCGGGGTCGCGGACATCGTCAGCACGTCGACGTTGGCGCGGAGCTTCTTCAACTGCTCCTTGTGCTCGACGCCGAAGCGCTGCTCCTCGTCGACGATGACCAGGCCCAGGTCCTTGAACTTGGTCTCGGACGAGAACAGCCGGTGCGTGCCGATCACGATGTCGACCGAGCCCTCGCGCAGGCCCTCCAGGGTCGCCTTGGCCTCGGTGTCGGTCTGGAAGCGGGACAGGGCCTTCACGCTCACCGGGAACTGCGCGTACCGCTCGCTGAACGTGCCGAAGTGCTGCTGCACCAGCAGGGTCGTGGGCACCAGGACGGCCACCTGCTTGCCGTCCTGGACGGCCTTGAAGGCGGCGCGGACCGCGATCTCGGTCTTGCCGTAGCCGACGTCGCCGCAGATCAGGCGGTCCATCGGGACCGTCTTCTCCATGTCCTCCTTGACCTCGGCGATGGTGGTGAGCTGGTCGGGCGTCTCCGCGTAGGGGAAGGCGTCCTCCAGCTCCCGCTGCCAGGGGGTGTCCGCGCCGAAGGCGTGCCCGGGGGCCGCCATGCGCGCGCTGTACAGCTTGATGAGGTCGGCCGCGATCTCCTTGACGGCCTTCTTCGCGCGGGCCTTCGTCTTCGTCCAGTCGGCGCCGCCGAGGCGGTGCAGGGTGGGGGCCTCGCCGCCGACGTACTTGGTGATCTGCTCCAGCTGGTCGGTGGGGATGTAGAGGCGGTCGCCGGGCTGGCCGCGCTTGGCGGGGGCGTACTCGACGACCAGGTACTCGCGGGTGGCGCCCTGCACGGTGCGCTGCACCATCTCGATGTAGCGGCCCACGCCGTGCTGCTCGTGGACGATGTAGTCGCCCGGCTCCAGGGTGAGCGGGTCGATGGTCTTGCGGCGGCGGGCCGGCATCCGGGCGCCCTCGCGGCCGGACGCCTTCTGACCCGACAGGTCCGTCTCGGTCAGGACGGCGATTCTGAGGGCCGCGTCGACGAAGCCGTGCTCGATCGAGCCGCACGCCACGTGCACGACGGACGGGGAGATCTCGGCGAGGTCGGAATCGAGGCGCGCCGCGATGCCCTCGCCGCCCAGCACCTCGACCGTACGGGCCGCGGGGCCGTGGCCCTCGGTGACGAACACCGCGCGCCAGCCGTCGGCGAGCCAGCCCTTGGTGTCGGCCAGGGCCTTGGCGGTGTCGCCGCGGTAGGTCTCAGGGGCGTGCATCCCCAGCTTGAGCGTGTCTTCGTCGAGCTCCTCGTCGGCGGCGAACGGCGACACCGACCACCACATCATGTCCAGCTCACGGGCCCGGTCCCGGACGTCCGCGATGGACCACAGGGAGGCCGCGCCCACGTCGATGGGCGCCTCGCCGCCACCGGCGGTGGCCGCCCAGGAGGCTTGCAGGAACTCCTGCGAGGTGGCGACCAGGTCCGACGCGCGCGTGCGGACCCGCTCCGGGTCGCACACCACGGCCATGGCGCCCTTGGGCAGCACGTCGAGCAGCAGCTCCATGTCGTCGACGAGGACCGGCGCGAGGGACTCCATGCCCTCGACGGCGATGCCCTCGGCGATCTTGCCGAGCAGTTCACCGAGCTCGGGGTGCTGTTCGGCCAGGGCACGCGCCCGCGTGCGCACGTCGTCGGTGAGCAGCAGCTCGCGGCACGGCGGCGCCCACAGGCCGTGCTCGGCGACTTCGAGGGAGCGCTGGTCGGCGACCTTGAAGTAGCGGATCTCCTCGACGTCGTCGCCCCAGAACTCGACGCGCAGGGGGTGCTCCTCGGTGGGCGGGAACACGTCGAGGATGCCGCCGCGCACGGCGAACTCGCCGCGCTTCTCGACGAGCTCCACGCGCGCGTAGGCGGCTGCCGCGAGGGCTTCGACGATCTCGTTGAGGTCCGTGGTCTGCCCGGTCCTCAGGGAGACCGGCTCCAGGTCGCCGAGGCCCTTGACCTGCGGCTGGAGCACGGACCGGACGGGCGCCACGACGACCGACACCGGGCCGGTCTCGGGGTCGTCGGGGCGGGGGTGGGCCAGGCGGCGCAGCACGGCCAGGCGGCGGCCGACGGTGTCGCTGCGGGGGCTGAGCCGCTCGTGCGGGAGCGTCTCCCAGGACGGGTACTCCACGACCCCCTCGGGCGGGAGCAGGGAGCGCAGGGCCGCGGCCAGGTCCTCCGCCTCGCGGCCCGTCGCCGTGACCGCCAGCACCGGGCGGCCCGTGTCACGGGCCAGGGCGGCGACCGCGAAGGGGCGGGCGGCCGGGGGGCCGACCAGGTCGACGTGCATGCGGTTGCCGTCGGCGGCCGCCCTGATCGCTTCCGCGAGGGCGGCGTCCTTGACTACGGCGTCGAGCAGACCGTGCAGGCTCATTGGGGCTTTTTCCGTCCAGAGGTGGGCAAGGCGACGGGCCCGACGCGCGCCGCGGGCCGGGGGGTCTCCAGCGTACGACGACGCACGCCCGCGCGGCGGGCCTGTGGATAACGCCCGTTCTCCACCGGGCCGGCTCCGGCGGCTCCGCCGCCCTGGGGTCACGCCCGGAACCCGCACCCCCTCCGCCGTGCGCGCCGTCGTGGGTGAGGCGGGCCCGGCGTGTGGCTCTTGAGCGGCGGACACCGGACCTGGGGGCCGAGGCGCCTGGGGCGAGGGACCCGAGCCGTGACCGGCCCGGCCGGGCAGCTGCCCACCCGGGTGCCGACCCGCGCCTGCCCACCCTGCTGCGACCGGCCCGGCGATCGACCGGCCCTGCGGCCGACCCGCCCGGCGATTGCCGCACCCCCTGCCAACGGCCCCCATGCCGGCGGCCCCGCTGCCGACCACCCCACCGCAGACATCGCCGCACCCCCTGGGAACCGCCGCAGATTCCGCCGGAGGCAGCCAATGGGCCCGCCCCGAGGTGTGAACCTCCGGGGCGGGCCCGTCCCCCGCAACCCCCGTGTGCGGTGGTTCCTGGGCGGCAGCGGCCGGCTACTCGGTCGCGATCGCGTTCAGTACGTTCATCCGGCCCGCCCGGAACGCCGGGATCAGGGCCGCGAACAGGCCCACGAACGCCGAGCTGATGAAGACGCCGATGATCGTCGGCCAGGGGATGTCCAGGACCATCAGACCCTCCAGGGCGAGCAGCTGCTGGGCCGTGGCGCCCCAGCCCATGCCCAGTCCGAGGCCGAGCAGGGCGCCGAAGAGGGCGATGACGACCGACTCCATGCGGATCATGCGGCGCAGCTGGCGGCGGGAGAGGCCGATCGCCCGCATCAGGCCGATCTCCCGGGTGCGCTCCACGACCGACAGGGCCAGGGTGTTCACCACGCCCAGGATGGCGACGATGATCGCCAGGGCCAGCAGGCCGTAGATCATGTTGAGCAGCTGGCCGATCTGGTCCTTCAGGGCGTCCTTGTAGTCGGTCTGGTCGCGCACGGTGTACTGCGGGTAGTCGTGCAGGGCCGACTTCAGGGACTTGTAGGCGGCGTCCTGCTGCCCGTCCTTGGCGCTGGCGAAGACCAGCGAGTCCAGCGGCATCTTGTCGGCCGGGACGTACTTGGCCATCGTCGCGATGGACGTGTACATCGCGCCCGCGTCGATCACGACGTCGCTGCTGGTGATCGCCCGGACCGTCAGGTCGGCCGCGGAGCCGTCCTTGAAGGCCACCTTGATCTTGGAGCCGAGGCTGATGCCGTGGTCCTTGGCGAACTTCTCGTGGACCGACATCGAGTCGGGCTTGTAGGCGTCGGGGAGCTTGCCGGCGACCGTCTCGGTGCGCAGGTCGGTCGCGTACGACGGGTCGGCCGCCGTGATCGCCGTGTCCTTGAGCGTCTTGCCGTCGGGGGTGGTGAAGTCGGCCTTGGTCCACTTGTACTCGGTCACCCGTGCCAGGTCCGGCGACGACTTCACGGCCTTGACCGCCTGCGGGGTGACCAGTTGGCCGCTGTCGGACTGGATGATGAAGTCCGTGCCGACGGTCTTGTCGAGCTGGTCGGTGGCGGACGCCACCATGGAGGAGCCGACCACGGACAGGCACGCCACCAGGGCGAGGCCGATCATCAGGGCGGCGCCGGTCGCACCGGTGCGGCGCGGGTTGCGCAGGGCGTTGCGCTCGGCCATGCGGCCGACGGGACCGAACATGCGGAGCAGGACGGCGCCCAGGACGCGGACCACCGCCCCGGCGAGCAGCGGGCCGATGACGACGAAGCCGATGAGCGACAGCACCACGCCGAGGCCGAGCCAGAGCGAGCCCTCCGTGGCCTTGTCGGCCGCCGAGGCCAGGTACAGGGCGAAGACGCCCGCACCGGTGAGGACCGTGCCGATCGCGGCGCGGATCCAGCCGGCCTTGGCGTCGGCGGGGGCTCCCGCGTCGCGCAGTGCGGCCATCGGGGAGATCTTGCCGGCGCGCCGGGCGGGCAGGTAGGCGGCCAGCACGGTGACGATCACGCCGAGGACGAGGCCGACCACCGGGGTCGTCCAGGCCACCGTGAGGTCGTCGGTGGACAGTTCCATGCCCATCTGGCCCATGAGCTTCATCAGGCCGACGGCGAGGCCGACGCCCGCGCCGACGCCGAGCACCGAGCCGACGACGCCGAGGAGCAGCGCTTCGGCCAGCACGGAGCGGTTGACCTGCTTGCGGGAGGAGCCGATGGCCCGCATCAGGCCGATCTCCCGGGTGCGCTGGGCGACCAGCATGGAGAAGGTGTTGATGATCAGGAAGATGCCGACGAGGAAGGCGATCCCGGCGAAGCCGAGCATCGCGTACTTCATGACGTTCATGAAGCCCTCGACGTCCTTCTGGTTGGCGTCGGCGGTCTCCTTGGCCGTCTGCACCTGGAATGCGCCGCCGAGTTCGGCCGTGACGTTCTTCTTCAGCTGCGCGTCGCTGACGCCGGCGGCCGCGGTGACGTTGACGTTGGTGTAGACGTCGCTCTCGCCGACCAGGGCCTGCTGGGCGGTCTGGGTGTCGAGGTAGAAGATCGCGGCGCCGGGGTTGGTGACGGTGAAGTCGGCGATGCCGGAGATCTTCGCCTTGTGGGTGCCGACCGCGGTGATCACGCCGATCTCGTCGCCGAGCTTCAGATCGTGCTTGTCGGCGGTGTCGGCGTCGACCATGATCTGGTCGGCGCTCTCGGGAGCCGCACCGGAGGTGATCTTCATGGTGCGGGCCTCGTTGGCGTTCCAGCTGCCGACGACGGTCGGGGCGCCGCTGGAGGGCGACAGGCTGTCCTTGTCGGCGTCGACGACGGTCACCGAGGTGGAGAACACCGCGCCCTCGGCGGACTTCACGCCCTGTGCCTTGCGGACCTCGCCCAGCACGGAGGCCGGCATGACCGGCGGCTTGCCGTTGTCCGCGGTCGTCTCACCGCTGTCGGAGGCGCCCTTGGCGCTCACCGTCACGTCGGAGGAGGTGGCCGCGAAGAGCTTGTCGAAGGTGGTGGACATGGTGTCCGTGAAGACGAGCGTGCCGCAGACGAAAGCGACCGACAGCAGGACGGCGATCGCGGAGAGCGCCATCCGCCCCTTGTGCGCGAGGAAGTTGCGCATCGAGGTCTTCATGACGGTCATGACGTACGCCCCCGGGCGTCGAAGTCCTTCATGCGGTCGAGGACGGCCTCCGCGGTGGGCTTGAACATCTCGTCGACGATGCGGCCGTCGGCGAGGTACAGCACGCGGTCCGCGTAACTGGCGGCCACCGGGTCGTGGGTGACCATCACGATGGTCTGGCCCAGCTCGTCGACGGACCGGCGCAGGAAGCCGAGGACCTCGGCGCCGGCGCGGGAGTCGAGGTTTCCGGTCGGCTCGTCCCCGAAGATGATCTCGGGCCGGGCCGCCAGCGCCCGCGCCACGGCGACACGCTGCTGCTGGCCGCCGGAGAGCTGGGTGGGCCGGTGCTTGAGCCGGTCGGCGAGCCCGACCGTCTCCACGACCCGCGTCAGCCACTCCTTGTCGGGCTTGCGGCCCGCGATGTCCATGGGCAGCGTGATGTTCTCTATCGCGTTCAGCGTCGGCAGCAGGTTGAACGCCTGGAAGATGAACCCGATCCGGTCCCGGCGCAGCCGCGTGAGCTTCTTGTCCTTCAGACCGGTGATCTCGGTCTCGTCGAGGTAGATCTGGCCGCTCGTCACGGTGTCGAGCCCGGCCAGGCAGTGCATGAGGGTGGACTTGCCGGACCCCGAGGGGCCCATGATCGCGGTGAACTGGCCGCGTGCGATGTCCACGTCGACGTGATCGAGGGCGACGACACGGGTCTCACCGGATCCGTACGCCTTCACGACCTGCCGCGCCCGCGCGGCAACGGCCGTACGCCCTCCAGTACCCCCGTGCCTGGGAATGGTCACAGCCGATGTCACGGTAAGTCTCCTATATCGGTCAGCAGATGGTGAAGGCGGTCGCCTGGTCGACAGCCGCTGTACGGCTTGCCGGACCACGCGATCCGTCCGACGCGTCTCAGTCTCGCGGCGGGGAGGGTCCTGCGCCCTGGTGTTCAGCGCAGTCTTTTGCTGTGGAAAACCCCACCCCCGCCGGTGTGGGAACCGCCCCCCGGCGGCGTAAAGCCAGGTTAAGGAGAGGCCCCTCCCCGTCTCGTCCTCCGCCGGTACGAACCCTCCCCAGGTCGTAGTACGGAGGTACCCCTAGGGGCAGTCCACCGAAGGGTGGAGACCGTCTCAGGGTTCGCTCCACCCGTCGGCCCACTCAGGCTCCACCCTCCCGCGACGTCAGGGTCAAGTGGGAAGCTGTCCGGCGACAGATAGGTGCAAGGGACAGACACAGTGACGGGACCCTCGGCGAGGGGGTGGCCGGGGCGAAGGGGAGGAACCCGGGGTGGGCGGCACCAGTTCCGCGGCACGCGAGGCCGCACGTCCCGCAACGGCCGGCCGGCGCGGAGCCGTCGTCGCGGCGCTGATGCTCTCCATGGCGCTGGCGGCCCTCGACGCCACCATCGTCTCGACCGCCGTCCCGCAGATCGTCGGGGACCTCGGCGGCTTCTCCGTCTTCTCCTGGCTGTTCTCCGGCTATCTGCTGGCCGTGACCGTCACCCTGCCCGTGTACGGCAAGCTCTCCGACACCTTCGGCCGCAAACCGGTGCTCATAGCGGGCTCGGTGATCTTCCTCCTCGGGTCCCTGCTGTGCGCGCTGGCCTGGAACATGGGGGCGCTCATCGCCTTCCGCGTCGTGCAGGGCCTGGGCGGTGGCGCGCTCCAGGGCACGGTGCAGACGCTCGCCGCCGACCTGTACCCGCTGAAGGACCGCCCCAGGATCCAGTCGAAGCTGTCCACCGTGTGGGCGGTGTCCGCGGTCGCCGGCCCCGGTCTCGGCGGGATGCTGGCCGCGTACGCGGACTGGCGCTGGATCTTCCTGATCAACCTGCCGATCGGCGCGGTCGCGCTGTGGCTGATCGTCCGTCACCTCCACGAGCCGGAGCGGGAAGCCACTGCGCACGCGCGCGTGGACTGGGCGGGCGCGCTCGCGGTGTTCGCCTGCGGCGGGGTCCTGCTCACGGCCCTGGTGCAGGGCGGGGTGGCATGGCCGTGGCTGTCGGTACCGTCACTGGCCCTGTTCGCCGCGGGACTTGCCCTCGTCGCGGTCGTGGTGCTGGTGGAGCGCCGGGCTGCGGAGCCGATCATCCCGGGCTGGGTGTGGCGGCGCCGCACGATCGCCGCGGTCAATCTGGCCCTGGGCGCGCTGGGCCTGCTGATGGTCGCGCCGTCGGTCTTCCTGCCCGCCTACGCCCAGTCGGTGCTGGGTCTCGCGCCCGTGGCCGCCGGATTCGTGCTGTCGGTATGGACGTTGAGCTGGCCGGTGTCGGCGGCGCTGAGCCAGCACGTGTACCGCAGGATCGGCTTCCGCAACACGGCGATGCTCGGCATCGGCACGGCCGCCCTGATCCTCTTCGCGTTCCCCTTCCTGCCCTACCCCGGGCAGGCGTGGCAGCCGACGCTGCTGATGCTGCTGCTCGGCGCCGCGCTGGGCCTGTTCCAGTTGCCGCTCATCGTCGGTGTGCAGTCGACGGTGGGATGGGCGGAGCGCGGTACGACGACCGCGTCCGTGCTGTTCTGCCGCCAGAGCGGCCAGACGATCGGCGCGGCGGTTTTCGGCGCGGTCGCCAACGGGGTGCTGGCCGCGCGGCTCGGCGGGGGCGACCTGGACTCGGTGACGCGGGCGCTCGACTCGGGCACCGCGCCGGAGGCCACCCGGCGGGCGATCGCCGACGCCGTGCACGCGGTGTATCTCGGCGCGGCGGGGGCGGCGGCACTGGCGTTCCTGGTGCTGCTGTTCCTGGCGCCCCGGAAATTCCCGGTGCTCCAGGACTGAGCGTCCGTATCCTCCCGCCCATGGTGACTCTGGAACTCCTCCGGGCGGATCACGCGGACGCGCTGCTGGCCTTCGAGCGGGAGAACCGGGCGTACTTCGCGCGCACGGTGCCGGACCGCGGAGACGCCTACTTCACGGCGGCGGGGTTCGCCGCACGCCACCGGGCGCTCCTCGACGAGCAGCACGCGCGCGTGTGCCACTTCCATGTAGTCCTCGGGGAGGACGGCGACCTGATCGGCCGGGTGAACCTCGTCGATGTGACGGACGGCAGCGCCGAACTCGGCTACCGCATCGGCGAACACGCCGCCGGCCGGGGCGTGGCGACGGCAGCCGTCGCGGAAGTGTGCCGGCTGGCTGCCGCCGACTACGGCCTGACGTCCCTCACCGCGGTCACGACCCTGGACAACCCCGCCTCCATGAGGGTCCTGGCGCGCAGCGGCTTCACGTGGGTGGAGAACACGACGGTGGACGGACGGCCGGGCGTCCGCTACGAGCGACGGCACCTCGCAAAAATCTGAGTTAACGCGGGTAACGCCCGAGGTCGGGAAGGTAAGCGCATACCGACCGACCAGTTTGCGGAAACCCTCGCGCCGGACCCCTACTCCGAAGTAGCGTGCGTGGCTCCCACCCCCCACCTCCCTGCGGTCCGCCGCACCGGATCCCACCCTCGCAAGGAGCACCGGGATGTCCTACGACCCGTCCCCGTCCCACCCGTACCGACCACCCGATTCGTCCCCGTCCTACGACACGTACACGTACGACACCTACCCCTGGGCACCACAGCAGGCGCCCGAACCGGCCGGACGGCGTCCCCAGCGCCACGCCGCGCTCGGACACCACAGCGACCTGCGGCTCCTGCGCAGCGCCTACCGCTGGCAGCGGCGCGTGGCCACGCTCACGGCGCTCGGCTACTTCGTCCTGTTCCTGATCCTGTCGGCGTTCGCGCCGTCGTTCATGACGAGCAGCGTCACCGACGGCCTGCCCACCGGCCTGCTGCTCGCGCTCATCCAGGTCCCCGTGACGTGGCTGGCGATCGCCCTGTACGAGCAGACGGCCCGCCGCCGCGTCGACCCGATCGCGGACCGGATACGCAAGCAGGCCGAGCTGGACGCGAAGCGGGAGGGTGCCCGGTGACCACCGAGTTCAGCGGCAACGCCCAGGCGATGTCCCTGGTCGGCTTCTCCGCCGTCGCCACGATCACACTGCTGCTGTGCGTGATGACGGGACCGGACCGGGACGACCTGGACGAGTTCTACACCGGCTACAGCTCCCTGTCCCCCATGCGCAACGGCCTGGCCATCGCCGGCGACTACATCTCCGCCGCGACCGTCCTGGGCACCGGCGGCGTCATCGCGCTGTTCGGCTACGACGGAATCGTGCTGGCGCTGAGCACGGCCCTGTCGCTGATGCTGCTGATGTTCCTGCTGGCCGAACCGCTGCGCAACGCGGGCCGGTTCACCATGGGCGACGCGCTGACCCGCCGGATGCCGGGGCGCGCTGTCCGTATCGCGGCCTGCGCGGTCACCCTGGCGGCGCTGGTGCCGCTGATGCTGGTCCAGTTGGCGGGCACCGGGCAGCTGATGGCGTTCATCCTCGGCTTCTCCGGCGAGTCGCTGCAGACGGGCTGCATCATCGGCGTGGGCGCGCTGATGATCAGCTACGCGGCGATCGGCGGGATGAAGGGCACCGCCCTCATCCAGATCCTGAAGATCGTGATGCTGCTCGGCTCCGGCATGGTGGTCTCGGTGCTGATCCTGAACCGGTTCGACTGGGACCCGGGAGCCCTCTTCGACGCGGCCGCGGCGAACAGCGGTGTCGGCTCGGCGTTCCTCTCCTCGGGACTCCAGTTCGCGGGCGGCCCCAGCCCCGACCTGGACATGATCACCGCGCAACTGACGGTAGTGCTCGGCGGTGGCGTCCTGCCGCACGTCACCATGCGCATGTACACCGCCTCCAGCGCCCGGCAGGTGCGGCGTTCGATGTCCTGGGCGGTGTCGGGCGTGGCCCTGTTCGTGCTGGTCATCACGGTCGTCGGCTTCGGCGCGACCGCGCTGGTCGGGCGGGAGCTGATCGCGCAGGTCGACCCGCAGGGCAACACGGCGTATCTGCTGGGCTCTCAGGCTGCGTTCGGGGCGGACGTGTCGTCGGCGGAGACGTTCCTGTTCACGACCGTCACCACGGCGGTCTTCCTCACGCTGCTCGCCTCCGTCGCCGGCATGATCCTGGCCTGCGCCAACTCCCTCGCGCACGACGTGTTCGCGGCCCGCGTGCAGGAGATGTCGCCGCGCCGCGAGATGACCGTGGCCCGGCTGTCGGCGCTGGCCGTGGGCATTCCCGCGATACTCCTGGCCACCCAGGTCCAGCACCGCAGCCTGCAGCCGCTGGTGACGCTGTCCTTCTGCCTGGGCGCCTCGGCCATCGCACCCGCGCTGGTCTACAGCCTGTTCTGGCGCCGCTTCACGCGAACGGGCCTGCTCAGCACGCTCATCGGCGGCTCACTGGCCGTGCTGCTGCTGATGCCCGGCACCAATCTGGTCTCCGGCTCGCCCGTCTCGGCCTTCCCCGAGGCCGACTTCAACTGGTTCCCGTTCACCACCACGGGCCTGCTCTCCATACCCCTGGGCTTCGCCTGCGGCTGGCTGGGCACGGTGGCCTCCGGCCGCAGCAAGTCGGAGGAGCAACGCCACCAGTACGAGGCGGTGGAGGGCTGGATCCTGGCAGGCGCGGTACGCAGGGACCAGTGACCCGGAGTTCGGGACGGCACGGCAGCCGAGGGCGGCTTGCCGTGCCGCCGGGCGGGCGGGGCGGCGGCAGACACGTCAGGCCGACTGACCGACTGGCTGGCTGGCTGTGGCACGAGCGGGTCCGGGGACTGACTCGGGCAGAAGTACGGCCGGCGGGGCCGACGGCGTCACTCCGCCGCCGCCTGCCCCGCCCAGTCCGTCAGGCTGGCGTGGACGCGGTCGATGTGGGCCAGGGCATCCTCTCGCTGCTCGGCGTGTTCGCGGAGCAGCCGGTTGGTCTCCGCCTCCACGCTCTCGGCGTGTTCCCGCGCCCGGGCCACCAGTTCCGCCGCACGGGCCTGGGCCTCTTCCTCCAGGTCGCAGGCGGTGTCCTCGGCGTCGGCGAAGGCCTGCTCGGCATCGGACAGCACTTCCTCGGCACGCGTCTGCGCCTCCGTGTGGTGCGCGTCCAGCACCGCCAGCCGGGCGCCCTCCTCCCGCTCCGTCTCCGCCCACCGCTCGGCGCGTTCCTTGTCCTGCTCGGCCAGCATCGCGGAGGTCCGCTGCCTCATCTCCCGCAACGCGTCCCCTGCCTCGCCCCGCCGCTCCTGCGCCTCGCGCCGGGCCTCGCCCCGGATCTCGTCGGCCTCGGCGCGGGCCGCGAGCAGCCGCTGCCGGGCGCGTTCGTCCGCGTCGGCGCGTACCGCATCGGCGTGCGCCTGCGCGGACTCGCGCACGCCGGCCGCGGACGCCCGCGCCCCGTCCACGAGTTGCCGCGCCTCCCGCCGCGCCCCCTCCCGCAGGGCCTCGGCCTCCTCCTCGCCGAGTTCGAGGAGCCGCCGCGCCCGTTCCCCGAGCGTCTCGTAGGTCTGCGGGGCCAGCCGCGCCACGGCCTCGCGCAGGAGCTCCAGTTCCTCGTCCATCCGCCGGGCGAGCACCGTCAGCCGGGCAGCCCTCTCCCAGGCCGCGTCCCGATCCGCGGAGAGGGCCTCGGCGTACTCGTCGACCTGCTCGGGACGGTAGCCGCGCCCCCGCACGGCCGTGAAGCCGTGCGGTGACACCGTCGCGCTGCTCATCCGGACCCCTCTCCACCACACAAGACGTCAAGTCGCGCCAGAAATGGGATGATTCAGCGCACATCTTGGTGGATCAGACGGAAGTGTTCATAACGCGACACTCCGCACAGCGGTCACGGGCCCTCGACCTGGCCGTACGGCCGTCAGCCCCACGTGGTGCCCGCGGGCTCCTGGATGGTCGTGTTGATGCGGTTGAACATGTTGGTGACCGCGATGGTCAGGATGAGCGCGGAGAGTTCCTTCTCGTCGAAGTGGTCGGCCACCTCGTCCCACAGCACGTCCGGCACCGACTCCCCCGAGAGGTCGGACAGCCGCGTCATCGCCTCCGTCAGCTTCAGCGCGGCGCGCTCGGCGTCCGAGAAGAAGGGCGCGTGCCGCCAGGCGGCGACGGCCGCGATGCGCTCCTCGCTCGCTCCGGCCTTGCGGAGGTTGTCGACGTGCCCGTGCACACAGGCCCCGCAGCCGTTGATCTGGCTGGCGCGCAGCCCGGCGATCTCCGCGACGTCCTGCGCCAGGCCGCCCTCCCCGATCGCCTGGAAGAGGGTGCCGATGCCCTTCATCGCGCCGGAAAGGACATACGCCGGGTTCGTCATCCGTGCCTGCATGATCTCTGCCTCCTGTGTCGGCGGTGCGTCACTGTCACCGCACTGACGGAGCGGCGGCAGGAGATGTGACAGCCCGGCCCGGATTTCTTTTCGGCCCGGGCACGAAGAAGCCGGGCCCGGTCTGCGAGCGACCGAACCCGGCTCCTTGCGGCACGTCAGCGGCGAGGCGTCACAGCAGTCCGTCCCACATCTGCTCCAGCAGCACCGACCACCAGCTCTCCGGCGACCCCAGCGCCGCCGGGTCGAGCGCGGCCAACTGGGCCTGGAAGTCGACGGTCCAGCGGCCCGCCTGCTCCTGGTTCAGCCCGAACCGCAGCCGCCACATCCGCCCGAGCAGCGCCAGGCAGCGCGCGAACTCCGGCAGCCCGGTGTTCACGAACTGCGGCGGCACGGGCGCCCCGCCGGGCCCGGCCTCCACCGGTACGGCGACGATGTTCGCCGTGCCGTACTGCACGCAGATCGCCTTGCCGAAGTCGCTGCCCATCACCAGGTAGGAACCCGCGTCCGAGGCCGGCTGCACACCGCGCTCGGCCGCCAGCTCCGCCAGCGTCGGAACGGGCCGCCCCGGCTGCGCCTGCGCCCAGAAGAACGGGCCCATGTCCATCGGCAGTCCGGCCGCCACCAGCGTGTGCGCCACCAACGGCGGCACACCCTGCCGCGACACGGCGGCCTGCTCGAACCGGAACACCCCCGGCCCGAACGCGGCCCCCAGCTCCTGCCCGATGGCCTCCGGCGGGATCGGCGGCGCCGCATGCACCGGCGGCAGCGGAGCGCGCACCGGAGCCGGACGCGCCGGGCCGTCCGCGACCTGGTGCAACTCGCCCTGGTGGGCCAGCAGCTGCTGCATACCCTGCTGCCGGCTCGCGTGGTCCGTGCCGTACGGCGCGATGCTCGTGATCCGCGCCTGCGGCCACTGCTCCCGGATCATCCGGGCGCAGTACGCGCCCGGCAGCTCGCACGACTCCAGCTCGGTGTGCAGCTCCAGCACCTGGTCCGGGGGCACGTTCATGGCCCGCAGCTCGTGGAAGATCTGCCACTCCGGGTGCGGCGTACCCGGCGCCGAACGCCGGATCAGCTGCTGCTCTGAACCGTCCTGCGCGCGGTAGCGCAGCACGGCCTGGTAGCCGGGTCCGACCGTCGGCTGCCCAGTGGGCTGCTGCGGATAGCCGTACGCCGGCGGCTGCCCGGGGACGGGCTGACCGGGCGGCGGCATCGCACCCGGGGGCATGCCACCCGGCGGCATCCCACCCGGCGGCATGCCACCCGGCACCGCGCCATGCGGCAGGGGCGGGTGCGCACCGGGCACGCCAGGGGCGCCCGGCGCGGCGGGAGGTGCGCCGGGGGCCTGCGGCGGCGGAGGCACGCCGGGGCCACCCGGCGGAGGCCCGGCCAGCACGGTCTCCGCGTGATGCACGGGACCCGGGCCGCCAGGAGCACCCGGGGCACCGGGCGCGCCAGGGGCACCGGGCGGCTGCGGCGCGCCGGGCACATGCGGAGCACCCGGCGGCTGCGGCGGACCGGGCGGATGGTGAGCGCCAGGCGCTCCCGGAGGCCCCGGCGGCTGCGGGGGCTGAGGCGCACCCGGGCCCATCCGGCCGGGGTCGGCAAGCATCGTCGCGGCATGGTGGACACCGCCCGGAGGCGTACCACCAGGGGCGCCCGGGGGCTGCGGCGCACCAGGCGGGCCGGGTGGCTGCGGCGCGCCGGGCGCATGCGGGGCAGGGGCACCCGGAGGCTGCTGCGGAGGCAGCGGCGCACCCGGACCCTGCGCAGACCCGGCCCCCGCAGGGCCCCCGGCACCGCCGGGGCCACCGGGCCCCTCGGAACCCGGCCCTCCCGTGCCGCCCGGCCCCTCAGGACCAAGCGCCGACACAAACTGCGTAGGCACGTAGCCGCCCGCCGGAGTCCCCGGAGCTCCGGGCCCCGACGGCGGGGGCGTGCTGCCCGGCCGCGTGCCCGGCGCACCCGGGGCGCCCGGCGGGGGCGGCGTGGTCGGACCCGCATTCCGCCCACGGCCCGGCGGCGGAGCCGCCTTGCTGGTCGCGGCGTCGGCGATGTCCCCGGCGTTCGGCGCGAGCGGCCGCTCCGGCACACCCGGGCCGGCCGGCGGCTGCGGCACACCTACAGGACCGGCGGGACCGCCACCCGTTCCCTGCGGATAGCCGTACGGCCGGCCGCCCGGCACAGGCGGAGGCGTGCTGCCCTGCGGCACCCCGCCGGGCGGCGTCCCCGGCACGCCGGGCGCGGTGGCCGGCCCCGAGGGGTAGCCGTACCCCGGGCCGCCCGCGGGACCGGAGCCCGGGGCGTCCGGACCGTCCACCGCCGGCGTCACCGCCGTCGGCGGAAGCCGACTGCCGCCCGACATCAGGGCCGTCTTGGCGTCGGGCGTCGTCGACGGCGGCGTGTCACCGTCGGCCTCGCTCAGCGGCGGCGCGAAGACCGTCGCGGGCAGCGGCACGGAACGGTCGTCACCCGCATCGCCGTTGGTGTCCGTACCGGCCCAGGGCGTCGCCCCCGCGGGCACACCCGGCGCGGCGGAAGCACCGGAGTCGGTGGCCGAGACGTCGCCCGTCTCCGGGTCACTCCCCCCGGCGGCCGGCCAGGCCGCACCACTCCCCGGCGCGACGGGCGCCCCCTGCGCGGGAGTCGCCACGCCCCCGGCCGAGGCACCGGAAGCAGAACCGGAAGCGGGACCACCAGCAGTCGCGGAACCAACACCGGACGCGGAACCACCAGCAGATGCCGGACCATCGGCAGCAGCCGCAGAAGCCGAACCCGCCTCACCGGCCCCCGCACCCCGCCGATCCGGAATCCCCAGCTTGTCCGCCGCATCCTGCAACCACTCCGGCGGAGTCAGCAGGAACGACGTCTGATTCAGATCCACCCGCGCGGCAGGCGCCGCCGGTGCCGGCTCGTCCACCGCGTCCGGACGGCCGTACTCCTCCTCGTACCGGCGGATCACCTCACCCACCGGCAGCCCCGGCCACAACGTCGCCTCGCCGCTGTCCCGCGCGATCACCAGCCGCTGCGCGCCGCCGTCCGACCGCGGCCCGTCCGCCCGGTCCTCGGCCCACACCACGAACCCGAGGTCGAACTCCCGCACCCGCACCTCACGATGCTGGTACGACGGCAGGTCCCCGTTGATCCACTCTTCCGCGCGCTCCTGCGCCTGCGCGAAGGTCACCATCGCTGACGTCACTCCCCCACGGCCGAGGACGACACCGCGCCCACCGGCACCACACGCGCGAACCCGCCGTCCACCATCAGATTCGCCACCGTCTCCAACTCCGGCGGATCGCCCGCCAGCCGCGACAGGAAGACGTCGAAGTCGTCCCCGCACGGCAGCAACAACCGCTCCACCCGCTCCGCCGGCGGCACCGAGGGATCCACGTCCCGCGCGTCGTCGTACGCGCAGAACCACACCGAACCGATCCGCTCGCCCTTCACCTTCACGGCGAGCAACCCGCCCTGGACGAAGGAGATCCCCAGATAGTCCTTGGTCAGATGGTCACGCAGACACTTGTTCACGTACACGAGGTCATTGACCGCCGCCTCGTCGCGCACCGTGAAGAACGGCTGGTCCACCAGCAGCCCCAGCTCCGCGTCCAGCGCGGCACCCACCGGCGCACAACCACCCGCCGCCTTCAAAAACGACCGGTACGCACCCGGCAACCGGTAGCCGAGGTCCTCCTCCACGCCCTGCACCTGCGACTCGGTCACCGCGACACCCGACTTCGGCAGACCGAAGTGCGCCGGACGCGTCTCCTGAAGCGGCCGCGTGCCCCGCTTGGAGTGGTCCACGCCCGAAGTCGCCACGCCCCCGTGATGCCGCAGCAGCGCCTTCACCTCGACCGGGACCAGCTCCAGCCGCCGCGTGCCCACCACGTGGTGCCACGTCCAGCCGTGCGGCGTCGCCACCGCCGGCACCGTGTCCCACAGCTCGTGCCCGGACGCCGACAACGCCGTGTTCGCCGACACGTAGTCCGTCAGCCGCAACTCGTCGACACCGAAGCCCTCAGGCGGCTCCGCGATCTCCGCGGCCGCACGCGCGTAGGCCGAGAAGTCGGGGTAACCACGCTCGTCGACCCGTACCCCTCTCGGGTGACGGGCCGCCCGGACCGGATCCGGGAAATGCACGACCTGCCCGGAGTAGGCCGCGTTCGGCGGCGCGGCTTGCTGCCCGAGCCGACCTGTCGTCATGGCGGTTGCCCCCTGCGGCACTCTGTACGACCCGTATTGACCACCCTTGGCGCACTACGACCCGTATCGACTGTCACGTCTTCTGTCTCGACTTCTCTGCACTTCACCGCACGCGCCGACCCTCACGGATCCCCCTCCGGTTCACGGCATCGATCTCCGAACGGATCACCGCATCGCCCGCGGTGCCGACAGCCTATGCGGTACGACGACACCGGTCACCGGCACCGGCCGGCACCCCCTCCGCTTCCGTGACCAGCCGTCACCCCACCGTGACGGCACCCCCCGCTCCGGGCGTGTCGCCACGCCCCAGCTTCCGCAGCAGCCACGGCATTTGGCAGTCTGTGACCCCCGGGGGGATGCACGGAGGGGAAGACGATCATGAACGCGACGCAGACGGGACCACACACCGGCAGGTCCGCCGACCCACGAAACGGCGACCCCCGAGGCGGCACCCGCGACACCGGCCCCCTGGCCGGCGACCCGCGAAACGGCGACCCGCGGACCGGCGACCCCCGCATCGGCTGGAGCGCCACCGAAACGACCCACACCCCCACCCTCCTCCACCGCCGCGACGGCATCCTCCCCACCATCGCCGCCGCCCTCTCCGTCCGCGGCACCACCCTCACCGGCACCGCCGCCCGCGGCGACACACCCCCCGCCCTGCACCCCCTCGTCCAGGACTTCCTGGACACCCTCACCAGCGCCCAACGCGACCGCTTCACCGGCCGCTGCGCCGAAACCATCCTCATCTCCCGCCACATCGCCGCCGCCGACACCGCCCGCAGCAAACGCGCCGCCCGCAAACCCATGACCAACGGCGAGGCCCGCAAAGCCCTCAAGCAGGCCAAACTCACCGCCCGACGCATCCGCGAGGACGGCGACCCCCTCCACGGCAGCTTCGCCACCCCCTGCCGCGCCTGCACCGCGCTCAGCGCCCACTTCGGCGTCCGCATAGTCGACCCGCAGTCATAGCCGACCCGAAGTCCCCGAACAGCTGACGCCACACCCCCACCCCACCGCACCGACCACCCCGGCGCGCCCCGCACACCACCCATGACCTCGACGAGACGAAGGGCAGATGCACACCGACCGCACCTCCACCACCCGCTTCGCCGTACCCGTCGACGCCGCCCTGCGCGCCGCCGGCTGGCAACCCGGACGCTGGGACATCAAACAAGCCGAGATCTGGGCCGACGCACTGCGCGACCACACCTCCCCCGCAGGCCACCGCCACACCGTCTTCCCCGCCGCCGTCGAGGCCTGGGCCGAATTCGGCGGACTCCACATCACCCCCACCGGCCCCGGCCGCCAGGTCGCCCCCGCCCACCTCCACCTCGACCCGCTGCACGGCCTCCACATGGCCCGCACCCTCGGCGACCTCGGCCGCGCCCTCGGCACCGACGTCTGCCCCCTCGGCGCCGAAACCGACAGCCAGGCCCTCCTCGCCATCGACACCGACGGCCGCGTCTACGCCCTCGACCACACCGGCGACTGGTACCTCGGCCCCGACATCGACCAGGCCCTCGCCACCCTCGTCGCCGGCACCGAACCCGTACGCCTCACCACAGGCTGACCACGAACCCCACCCCGCAGCGGGCTACGACGCCGGAATCACCGCCGACACCCGGAAACCCCCCGCATCCGTCGGCCCGGACACGAACACCCCACCCAGCGCCGACACCCGCTCCTTCATCCCCACCAGCCCGTTCCCCCCGGACGGCAACCGCGCCGACGACGCCGCCTCCTCAGGCGGCTCGTTCTCCACCTGCATCGCGATCTCCGACACCCGGTGCGCCAACCGCACATACGTCTTCGCCCCGGCCGCATGCTTGTGGACGTTCGTCAACGCCTCCTGCACCACCCGATACGCCGTCTGCTCCACCGCGGGCGCATACGACCGGACATCCCCCTCCACCGACAGCGCCACCACCATCCCCGCGGCAGCCGACTGCCCCACCAACTCCTCGATCTCCGCCAGAGACGGCCCCTCGTCATCCGCCGCCCGCGAAGCCGCCGCAGCAGCGGCCACCCCCACCGCCACCAACGGCACCGACGCCGCACGCTCACGCCGCCCGTCCCCACCGCTGCGCAGCACCCCGAGCATCTCCCGCAACTCCGTCAGCGCCTGCCGCCCCATGTCCCCCACCAAAGCGGCATTCCTGACAGCCTTCTCCGGATCCTTGCGGGCCACCGCCTGCAACGCAGCGGCATGCACCACCATCAGACTCACCCGATGCGCGACGACATCGTGCATCTCCCGCGCGATCCGCGTCCGCTCCTCGCTCCGGGCCCACTCGGCCCGCTCCTCCGCCCGCTCCGCGAGCAACTGAAGCTCCCGCTCCAGACTGTCCGCCCGCTCCCGCAGGCTCTCCATCAGCCGCCGCCGCGCCCCCACATACAGACCGAGCAGCACCGGAGGCGCCGTGAAGCCCAGCGACATCGTGATCGCCGCGAAGGGCACGAACCAGTCCCCTATGTCCAGGTCCCCCCGGGACATGTCCTGCCGCGTCTTCACGAACGTCACGATCAGCGTCCCCACCAGCGACATCCCCGCCAGCGAGGCGATGATCCGCCGGGGCATCTCGGCCGCGGCCAGCGTGTACAGGCCGACGACGCCCATGAGGAAGCCCATCTCGGCGGGCGTGATGGCGATCGAGACCAGCACCACGGCGATCGGCCACCGCCGCCGCACCACCAGCACGGAACCGGCCAGCAGCCCGAAGACGACCCCCGCCGCCACCGGGATCCCGGCCTCCCTCGCGAACGGCATCCCCTCCAGCGCGCACTCCAGCGCGGACACCACGGCCAGACTCACATCGAACACGGCACTACGCCGCCTGGCCCACCACCACGGCCCTCCCCGGGCCGTCACATGGTCTTCCCCCGTCGCGGTCATGCCTCCCAGCCTACGGGCGGCCCCCGCCGGTTTTCCGGTGAGTTTCCCGGACTGGCCTACACCACACTGGGTGACCGTTCGGCTGCGAAACCACCCGATATCCCTCGAACTGCTGAATCGCTCACCGTTCGATCCCGGAACCCGCCATTCCGCCCGGACGGTATGCGTATGACACATGCACCTGGCAAGTACGCGGACTTCGAGGGGCTGCGGGAGAGGGCGGTGGCGCTGCGCCGACAGGGGCTCAGCCGACGCCAGATCCGCGACCGACGCTCCGGCTCCAGGGCTGGACGTACGACCAGATCGAGGTCGAGCTGGGATGCTCGAAGAGTTCGATCTCCCTATGGGTGCGAGACCTGCCGAAGCCGGAGCGCAAGCGAACCCCCGAGGAGGCGTCAGCGATCGCGAGGCGCGGCTGGGAAGCCACCATGCGCCTACGGGACGAAGAGCGGCAGCAGACCAAGGCGGCGGCCGAGAAGGCGGTCGGCGTGCTGTCGCCGCGCGAGCTGTTCCTCCTGGGCGTCGGCCTCTACTGGGCGGAGGGCGGCAAGGACAAGCCGTACGACCGCCGCGAGAACGTCTGCTTCGTCAACAGCGACCCGGGGGTGATCGAGGTGTTCCTGGCCTGGCTGGACCTGCTGGGCGTGGAGCGGGACCGACTCCGGTTCACCGTGATGATCCACGAGTCGGCCGACGTGGCGGGCGCCGAGAGCTACTGGGCCGACCTCGTCGACGCCCCCGAGACCGCCTTCTACAAGACGACTTTGAAGAAGCACAACCCGAAGACCCGCCGCAAGAACATCGGCGATTCCTATCGGGGTTGCCTGGTCATCAAAGTCCTGAAGGGTGCCGATCTGTACCGTCGCATCGAAGGCTCCTGGTGCGGCATAGTGGAGTCCGCACGCAAGGCCGATCAACAGAATCGGGCATAGCGCGCATTCCATCCCGGATCGTCTAAGGGTAGGACAAACGGTTTTGGTCCGTTGAATGAGGGTTCGAATCCTTCTCCGGGAGCTCACAACAGACACCAGCTCGGTTCGGGTCCTGACTGGCAACCTCAGTCAGGGCCCGCACCCATGCCCCCCACAAAACCCCCCGGTATCCTGCGGATGTCACCCCACCCCATCCACAGCCGAAGGGCATCCCGTGAGCGCCAACCGCCCGGCAGCCGTCGTCGTTCTCGCAGCGGGTGAGGGCACCCGTATGAAGTCGGCCACACCCAAGGTCCTGCACGAGCTCTGCGGCCGCAGCCTCGTCGGCCATGTGCTCGCCGCCGCAGGCGAGCTGAACCCCGAGCACCTGGTCGTCGTGGTCGGCCACGCCCGTGAGAAGGTCACCGCCCATCTCGGCGAGATCGCCCCGGACGTCCGCACCGCCGTACAGGCGGAGCAGAACGGCACCGGGCACGCCGTGCGGATGGGCCTGGAGGAGCTCGGCGGGTCCGTCGATGGGACCGTCGTGGTCGTGTGCGGGGACACTCCGCTGCTGACCGGCGCCACCCTGCGGGCCCTCGCCGAAACGCATTCCGCCGACGGCAACGCGGTCACCGTGCTGACCGCCGAGGTGCCGGACGCGACGGGGTACGGGCGGATCGTCCGGGACGACGCCACCGGAGCCGTCACCGCCATCGTCGAGCACAAGGACGCCACCGACGCCCAGCGGTCGATCCGTGAGATCAACTCGGGCGTGTTCGCGTTCGACGGTCCGTTGCTGGCGGACGCGCTGAAGAAGGTGCGGACGGACAACAGCCAGGGCGAGGAGTACCTGACCGATGTGCTCGGGATCCTGCGGGAGGCCGGGCACCGGGTCGGGGCGTCCGTGGCCGGGGACCATCGCGAGATCGCCGGGATCAACAACCGTGTGCAGCTGTCGGAGGCCCGCCGGATCCTGAACGACCGGCTGCTGACCGAGGCGATGCTCGGCGGTGTGACCGTCGTCGATCCGGCGACGACCTGGATCGACGTCACCGTCACGTTCGAGCAGGACGCCGTCGTCCACCCGGGCACGCAGTTGCACGGCACGACGCATCTGGCGGAGGGTTCCGAGGTCGGGCCCAACTGCCGGCTGACCGACACCCGCGTGGGTGCGCGTGCGCGGGTCGACAACACCGTGGCCGCGGGCGCGGAGGTCGGGGCGGACGCGACCGTGGGGCCGTACGCCTATCTGCGTCCGGGGACGCGGCTGGGTGCGAAGGGCAAGATCGGGACGTACGTCGAGACGAAGAACGCGTCGATCGGTGACGGGACGAAGGTGCCTCACCTCTCCTACGTGGGTGACGCGACGATCGGGGACCAGACCAACATCGGTGCCGCGAGCGTGTTCGTGAACTACGACGGGCAGGAGAAGCACCACACGACCATCGGTTCGCACTGCCGGACGGGCTCGGACAACATGTTTGTGGCGCCTGTCACGGTGGGGGACGGTGCGTACACCGCTGCGGGGTCCGTGATCACGAAGGATGTGCCGCCGGGTTCGCTGGCCGTGGCCCGTGGTCAGCAGCGGAATATCGAGGGTTGGGTGGCTCGGAAGCGTCCGGGGAGCGCGGCCGCGAAGGCGGCGGAGGCGGCCTCCCGGGAGTCGGCCGGCGAGGGCTGACCGGAAACCGATGCCTGAAACACGGCGTACGGTGATAAGTGCACACCCGCACCCCCACCAGCTGAGACGGCCTCCGGCAAGCCGGCTGCGAGGTCTCTCGACACCCAGCTGCGACACCTCTGAGGAGACAGTGCTGTGACCGGGATCAAGACGACCGGCGAGAAGAAGTTGATGTTCTTCTCCGGCCGCGCCCACCCCGAGCTTGCGGAGGAGGTCGCCCAACAGCTGGGTGTCGGGGTTGTCCCGACGAAGGCCTTCGACTTCGCCAACGGTGAGATCTATGTGCGTTATCAGGAGTCGGCGCGTGGTGCCGACTGTTTCCTGATCCAGAGCCACACGGCTCCGATCAACAAGTGGATCATGGAGCAGTTGATCATGATCGACGCGCTGAAGCGTGCGTCGGCCCGCTCCATCACGGTCATCGTGCCGTTCTACGGTTACGCGCGGCAGGACAAGAAGCACCGTGGACGTGAACCGATCTCGGCGCGTCTGATCGCGGACATGATGAAGACCGCGGGTGCGGACCGGATCCTGACCGTGGATCTGCACACGGACCAGATCCAGGGCTTCTTCGACGGTCCGGTGGACCACCTGTTCGCGCTGCCGCTGCTGGCGGACTACGTGGGCCGGAAGGTGGACCGGGAGAAGCTGACGGTCGTGTCGCCGGACGCGGGCCGGGTGCGGGTGGCGGACCGCTGGTGCGACCGGCTGGGTGCGCCGCTGGCGATCGTGCACAAGCGGCGTGACAAGGACGTCGCGAACCAGGTCACCGTCCACGAGGTCGTGGGTGAGGTGAAGGGTCGCGTGTGTGTCCTGGTGGACGACATGATCGACACGGGTGGGACGATCTGTGCCGCGGCTGACGCGTTGTTCGCGCACGGCGCGGAGGACGTGATCGTGACGGCGACGCACGGTGTGCTGTCGGGCCCCGCGAGCGACCGCCTGAAGAACTCTCGGGTGAGTGAGTTCGTGTTCACGAACACGCTGCCGACGCCGGGTGAGCTGAGCGGTGACATGGACAAGATCTCGGTGCTGTCGATCGCGCCGACGATCGCGAGGGCGGTGCGTGAGGTGTTCGAGGACGGTTCGGTGACGAGCCTGTTCGACGAGCAGTAGAGATCGTTTTGGGCGTGGCCTCCCTCGCCGAGTAGACTGTTTCAGTTGCTCGGCGAGGGAGGCCGTTCCCGTTTTGGGGATGCGGTTGTCCGTTATCGACGCGCTCTTCGTAGCAGGCCGTTCGTGGCCGGGTGACCACGTCCGTTCTGATTTCGAGGAGTGACTATGTCCGAGGTGAAGATCTCCGCCGCGACGCGCACCGAGTTCGGCAAGGGTGCCGCGCGCCGTATCCGTCGTGAAGACAAGGTTCCGGGTGTTCTGTACGGGCACGGTTCGGACCCGGTGCACCTGACCCTGCCGGGTCACGACCTGCTGATGGCGCTGCGTACGCCGAACGTGCTGATCGCGCTGGACATCGACGGCAAGACGAACGAGCTGGCGATTCCGAAGTCGGTGCAGCGTGACCCGCTGAAGGGTTTCCTGGAGCACGTGGACCTGCAGCTGGTCAAGCGGGGCGAGCAGGTCAACGTCGAGATCTACGTCCACACCGAGGGTGAGCTGGCCCCGGGCGGCAACCTGCTGGAGCACGTGCTGAACGCGCTGCCGGTCGAGGCCGAGGCCACGCACATCCCGGAGTCCGTGACCGTCTCCGTCGAGGGTCTGACGGCCGGTGACTCCATCCTCGCCAAGGACATCCCGCTGCCGAAGGGCACGACGCTGGCCGTCGAGGGTGACACCGTCGTCCTTCAGGTCCTGGCCGCGCAGGCCGAGGAGGCCCCGGAGGGCGAGGAGGCCGCTGAGGGAGAGGCCGCCGAGGCCTGATCCTCTTCGTCGTCGTTTCGTCGGCCGCTGTTCCCGTGCGGGGCAGCGGCCGACGCGTATGAAGGAGACATGGACGTGACGACCGATGCCGCCGCTCCCTGGCTGATCGTGGGGCTGGGCAATCCGGGGCCGGAGTACGCGGGCAACCGGCACAACGTGGGTTTCATGGTGGCCGATCTGCTGGCGGACCGGGTCGGGGGCAGGTTCAAGCGGGCCGGGCGGGCGCAGGCGCAGGTCGTGGAGGGCCGGATCGGGCCGCCGGGGCCGTTGAACCGGCGGGTGGTTCTGGCGAAGCCGATGTCGTACATGAATCTGTCGGGCGGGCCGGTGAACGCGCTGCGGGATTTCTACAAGGTGCCGGTGGCTCATGTGGTGGCGATTCATGACGAGTTGGACATCGACTACGGGGTGTTGCGGCTGAAGCTCGGTGGGGGCGACAACGGGCACAACGGGTTGAAGTCGATGACGAAGGCGTTCGGGTCGGACTATCACCGGGTGCGGTTCGGGATCGGGCGGCCGCCGGGGCGGATGCCGGTGGCGGATTTCGTGCTGAAGGACTTTTCGTCGGCGGAGCGCAAGGAGTTGGACTACTTCGTGGACCGGGCGGCGGACGCGGTGGAGTCTTTGGTGATCGAGGGGCTGGAGCGGGCGCAAAGCACGTACAACTCCTGACTTGTCACGCGGCGAGGTTGACGGGCCGTTCAGGCATGGCCAATGATCCCGGCCATGCCTGCCCACGCCACCTCCTCGTCCCAGGCTTCGGCCGCCGTGCTGCGGTTCGGGCGGTTCGCGGCGATGGGTACGGTCGCGGTGCTGATTCTGATCGCGGGTGTGTGGGCGTCGTGGGGTACGGCGCAGCACGTGATGCTGACGAAGGGCCGGGAGCGGGGCACGGTCGATGTGACGCGGTGTGGGCCGCACACGTGCTCGGGCCGGTACACGCCGTTGTCGGAGGGTTCGCAGCCGCGGTCGCGGGTGGTGCTGGAGAAGTCGGTCGCGGTGGAGAAGGGCCGGACCTACTCGGTGGTGTTGAAGCCCGGCGGTGATGACGCGGTGCGGTCCGGTCCGGCGGGGGTGTTGTACGCGTGGATTCCGCTGGGTGGTGCGCTGTTGCTGGCGTCGGTCGTGGTGGCGGGTGGTCTGCTGCGGACGCGGGCGGCGTGGGTGCTGGCGTTGTCGGGGGT
Organism: Streptomyces sp. NPDC093598; assembly: GCF_044764825.1. Taxonomy (NCBI): domain Bacteria; kingdom Bacillati; phylum Actinomycetota; class Actinomycetes; order Kitasatosporales; family Streptomycetaceae; genus Streptomyces; species Streptomyces sp. NPDC093598. The sequence continues at coordinate 136,148 of NZ_JBIWIV010000006.1, forward strand.
GGCGTTGCTGACGGCCGCGTTCGTGACCGTCTGAGGGGTTGGGGCGTTGTGTCCTTCTGTGGAGGGGCGAGCGTTGTGTGTTCGTGATTGACGTGCCGGCGGACGAGGCTGGAAGCTGAGCCGCCCCCTCCACATCTTCCCGGTCTCTTCTCGAAGATGGACTACCTCCCCATGCGAAACCTCTCTCGCCTCGGCGCTGTCTGCGCCGCCGCTTCCGCGGTCCTTCTGCTCGCTCCGGCCGCCCAGGCCAGTCCTCCCGGCGACAACGGCACGGTGAAGATCCATGACGCCTCGACGGGCGAGGAACTGCGCCGTAACGAGCCGCATGTGTGCACGTTCTATCTGGATGCCTTCGGTTTCGACGGCGGTCAGCAGGTCGACTGGCACATCGACGCGATCCCCCCGAGTGAGAACAAGGGGGAGACGGTGGAGTCCGGTGCGCTGACGCTGGATGCCCAGGGGCACGGCCGCAGCGAGGACCTGTCGCTGCCCGACGGGCACTACAAGCTGTTCTGGAACTTCGAGGGTGAGAAGGGCTCCGCCAAGCACAAGGTGTTCTGGACGGACTGTGAGGACGAGCAGGAGCCGGGTGGTGCGACGCCGTCCGGGTCGGCGTCCGCGTCGCCTTCGCCGGGGGTGTCGCAGGAGCCGTCGGGTGAGCCGGGTGCGTCGGCGTCCCCGAGTTCGTCGGCCGGCGGTGGTGTGCCGGCGTCCGTGTCGCCGTCCCCGCAGGGCGGTACGGACGGTGACCTTGCCGAGACGGGCAATGGGGCCCCGGTGGGTGTGCTGTCGGGTGTCGCGGCGGCGCTGGTGGCGGCGGGCGGTTACCTGGTGGTCCGGCGCCGGCGGACCGGCCGCGGCTGACGTACGACACGACCGTGCCCCCGAGCCTGTGCGAGGTTCGGGGGCACGGTCGTGTGCGGGTGCGGGTCAGCCGGTGTTGCGCAGGCCCGCTGCCACGCCGTTGACGGTGAGGAGGAGGGCGCGGGCGAGGAGCGGGTCGGGCTGCTCGGCGGCTTCGGCGGCGTCGCGCTGCCGCTTGAGCAGGGCGACCTGGAGGTAGGAGATGGGGTCGAGGTAGGCGTCGCGGATGGCGAAGGTCTGCTTCAGAACGGGTTCGGCGTCGAGGAGTTCGTCTTCGCCGGTGACGCGCAGCACCTCGCGCACGGTGAGTTCGTGTTCGGCCTTGATGGTGTCGAAGACGTGCTTGAGCTCGTCGGGGACGAGGGTGTCGACGTAGTGCTGGGCGATCCGCAGGTCGGTCTTGGCCAGGGTCATCTCGACGTTGGAGATGAAGTTGCGGAAGAAGTGCCACTGCTGGTGCATCTCGTCGAGGACGGTGTCGAGGCCGGCTTCGCGCAGGGCCTTGAGGCCGGAGCCGACGCCGAACCAGCCGGGGACGATCTGGCGGGACTGGGTCCAGCCGAACACCCATGGGATGGCGCGCAGGCCGTCGAGCGAGACGCCGGAGCCGGGGCGGCGGGAGGGCCGGGAGCCCAGGTGCAGGTCGGCGAGCTGGTCCACCGGCGTCGACGCGAGGAAGTACGTCGGCAGGTCGGGGTCCTCGACGAGCCTGCGGTAGGCGGAGTGGGCGGCGTCGGAGACGACGTCCATGGCGGCGTCCCAGCGGGCGAGGGCTTCGCCCGACTGGCGCGGGGCGGTGTGCAGGGCGGAGGCCTGCAGCGTGGCCGCGACGGTCAGTTCGAGGTTCTCCCGGGCGAGGGACGGGATGAGGTACTTGTCGGAGATGACCTCGCCCTGCTCGGTGACCTTGATCTCGCCTTCGAGGGTGCCCCAGGGCTGGGCGAGGATGGCGTCGTGGGTGGGGCCGCCACCGCGGCCGACGGTGCCGCCGCGGCCGTGGAAGAGGCGCAGGCGTACGCCGTAGCGGTGGGCGACGTCGCGCAGGCGGCGCTGGGCGCGGTGGATCTCCCACTGGCTGGTGGTGATGCCGCCGAACTTGGAGGAGTCGGAGTAGCCGAGCATGACCTCCTGGACGTCGCCGCGCAGGGCGACGAGGCGCCGGTAGGAGGGGTCGGAGAGCATGTCCTCCAGGATGGTGTCGGCGGCCTTGAGCTCGTCGGTGGTCTCGAGCAGCGGCACGATGCCGATCTTGGCCCAGCCGGCGTGCAGGTCGACGAGGCCGGCCTCGCGGGCGAGGACGGCGGCGGCGAAGACGTCGTCGGCGCCCTGGCACATGGAGATGATGTAGGACTCGATGACCTCGGGTCCGAAGACCTCCAGGGCGCGCTTGACGGTGCCGAAGACGCCGAGGGTCTTCTCGCCGGGCGCGTCGACGGGGGCCGGGGTGGGCGCGAGCGGCCTGCGGGACCTGAGCTCCTTGGCGAGGAGCTTGGCGCGGTAGTCGCGGGGCATGTCGGCGTAGCGCCAGGATTCCTCGCCGAGCCGGTCGAAGAGCTGGCCGAGGGCGTGGTGGTGGGCGTCGGCGTGTTCGCGGACGTCCATGGTGGCGAGCTGGAGGCCGAAGGCGGCGAGGGTGCGGATGGTGCGGGCGAGGCGGCCGTCGGCGAAGAGGCCGCCGCGGTGCTCGCGCAGGGAGCGCTGGATGATCCGCAGGTCGTCGAGGAGCTGGCCGGTGCCGAGGTAGTCGCGGCCGTCCTGGTGGGCGGTGCCCTTGGCGAGGCGCTTCTTGGTGTTCTCCAGCTTCTGCCGGATGCAGGTGGCCTTGAGCCGGTAGGGCTCTTCGGCGTTGAGGCGCTTGTAGCGGGGGCTGATCTCGGGGAGGTTCTCCAGGTCGGCCTGGAGGGAGGTCAGCAGTTCCTCGGTGGCGCCGGCGTAGCGGATGGAGTTGGACAGGAAGCCGCGGAGTTCGTCGATGGTCTCCAGGGCGTCGTTGATGCCGTGCTCGTGCTGGAGGATGAGGACGTCCCAGGTGACCTGGGGGGTGACGTTGGGGTTGCCGTCGCGGTCGCCGCCGATCCAGGTGCCGAAGGTGAGGGGGCGGGTGTCGTCGGGGAGCTTGACCCCGGCGCGCTCCAGTTCGGCGGTGAGGTCCTCCAGGACGTCGCCGACGGCGCCGGCGTGCAGTTCGTCCAGGTAGTAGATGGCGTTGCGGGCCTCGTCGGCGGGCTCGGGGCGGACGACGCGCAGTTCGTCGGTCTGCCAGACGAGGTCGATGTTCTCGGCCAGGCGGATGTCCAGGCGGCGCCGGTCGGACTCGATGACCGGGGTCTCCAGGAGCGCGGCGATGCGCCGGAGCTTGTTCAGGACGGACCGGCGTGCGGCCTCGGTGGGGTGGGCCGTGAACACGGGGCGGACGTTGAGGTTGCAGACGGTCTCGCGCAGGTGCTCGGGGTCGGCGTCCTTGAGCCGGTCGGCCGTACGGGCGAGGAGTCCGCCCTCGGCGGCGCGGCGGGCGCGCAGCTCGCGGCCGCGGTGCACCTGCTCGGTGACGTTGGCCAGGTGGAAGTAGGTGGAGAAGGCGCGGACCAGCTTGGCCGCGGTGTCGAGTTCGGTGCCGCGCAGCAGCTCGGCGGCGGCCTCGCCGTCCTCTCGGGTGAGGCGGCGGACCTTCTCGACGAGTTCCAGCAGCTCAGGGCCCTCTTGGCGGACGAGGGTCTCGCCGAGGAGGTCGCCCAGCCGGCGGATGTCGGCACGCAGCTCACTGCTCGTCGTCGTGGTCTGGTCGTCGGCACTGCTCACAGGTGCGGCTCCTTGCAGTGTTGAAGCTCGTCTGGGAGGGAACCCGGACGGCGTCTCGCGCGGCGGGCGCCGCTTGCGGGGCCGGACGTCCGGGAAGAAAACAGAGCGGACCGCGCTGTCCGACCGACTCCAGGATAGGTGTCGGGCGGGACGCGCAGGCCGTCGGGCTCTTGCCGCGGAGCGACGCACTGCCATACTTACGATGCCGTAGGTTACGGAACCGTAGGAAGCACCGCACGGATCCCCGTGGCCCGGCTACTCCCTCTCCAACCACATACCCCCCAGGGGACGCGTATGACCAGTACTTCCGACGTGATCGAAGACGCCGCGAAGGCGCCCGGTCAGGACACCGACGCCGCAGCGGACTCCGCGACGCTGGGCGGCGAGAAGAAGCGCTCCATCGAGCAGATCGCCCTCCTCCTCTTCATCACCGTTCCGTTCGTCGCGCTGCTGGCGGCCGTGCCGCTGGCGTGGGGATGGGGGGTGAGCTGGCTGGACCTCGGCCTGCTGGTCTTCTTCTACTACCTCGGGTGCCACGGCATCACGATCGGCTTCCACCGCCACTTCACGCATGGCTCCTTCAAGGCCAAGCGGCCGCTGAAGATCGCGCTGGCGATCGCGGGCTCGATGGCGGTGGAGGGTCCGCTGGTGCGCTGGGTGGCCGATCACCGCAAGCACCACAAGTTCTCCGACGCGGAGGGCGACCCGCATTCGCCGTGGCGGTTCGGTGAGACCCTCCCGGCCCTGATGAAGGGCCTGTGGTGGGCGCACATCGGATGGATGTTCGACGAAGAGCAGACGTCGCAGGAGAAGTACGCCCCGGACCTGATCAAGGACAAGACGCTCCGCAACATCTCCCGCCAGTTCGTCCTGTGGACGGTGGTGTCGCTGGGGCTGCCGCCGCTGATCGGCGGTCTGGTCACGATGTCCTGGTGGGGCGCGTTCACCGGGTTCTTCTGGGGTTCGCTCGTCCGGGTGGCCCTGCTGCACCATGTGACCTGGTCGATCAACTCGATCTGTCACGCGGTCGGCAAGCGCCCCTTCAAGTCGCGTGACCGCTCGGGCAACGTGTGGTGGCTGGCGATCCTGTCCTGCGGTGAGTCCTGGCACAACCTGCACCACGCCGACCCGACCTCGGCGCGGCACGGGGTGATGCGCGGCCAGCTGGATTCGTCCGCCCGGCTGATCCGCTGGTTCGAGATGGCGGGCTGGGCGTACGACGTGCGCTGGCCGTCACGCTCCCGTATCGATTCGCGCCGTAACACCGGGGAAGGCGGCTCCCGGCGAGGAAAGGAGCCCGTCGAGACGGCATGATGGTCGCTGTGGCGACCGACTCGAGCAGCACCCCCAGCAACGACAAGCCGCGGCGAGTGCGTCGCACCCGGATGACCGGTGCCGAGCGACGTCAGCAGCTGCTGGAGATCGGCCGCACGCTCTTCGCGGCGAAAGGCTTCGAGGGCACGTCGGTGGAGGAGATCGCGGCGAAGGCCGGGGTCTCCAAGCCGGTGGTCTACGAGCACTTCGGCGGCAAGGAAGGGCTGTACGCGGTCGTCGTGGACCGTGAGATGCGGCGCCTGCTGGACATGGTGACCAGCTCGCTCACGGCCGGTCACCCCCGCGAACTGTGCGAACAGGCGGCGTTCGCCCTGCTGGACTACATCGAGGAGTACACGGACGGGTTCCGCATCCTGGTCCGTGACTCCCCCATCCCCCAGTCGACGGGCACCTTCGCCTCGCTGATCTCGGACATCGCCACCCAGGTGGAGGACATCCTGGGCCGCGAGTTCAAGAGCCGCGGCTTTGACCCCAAGCTGGCCCCGCTCTACGCCCAGGCCCTGGTCGGCATGGTCGCCCTGACCGGCCAGTGGTGGCTGGACGTACGCAGGCCGAAGAAGGCCGAGGTGGCCGCGCACCTGGTGAACCTGGCGTGGCACGGCCTGGACGGGATAGAGGCGAAACCGCACCTGATAGGGCGCCGCAAGGCCTAGCAGGGGTGCCGTCTGGGACGTTGGTGACGGCTGGACGCCCTGGCCGGTCCTCGAACGGGGCGAGGGCCTCCGGGTTCGATCATCAGCGCTCCTTGCGGGCCACGGCGAACACCCGGCGGAACGGGAACGGCGTGCCGTGCGGACCGGCCGGATAGGCCTCACGCAGGGCTGCCCGGTACTCGGCGACGAAGGCCCCCCGCGCCTCGGGATCATCGGCGAGCGCGGTCAGCACGGGCCGCAGGCCGGTCCCCTTCACCCAGTCGAGCACCGGGTCCTCGCCCTGGAGCAGATGGATGTACGTCGTCTCCCACACGTCGGCCGGGCAGCCGAGGGACGTCAGCCGTTCGAGGTAGGTCTCGGGCCTGAGGACGGCGTCGGCGTGGCGCAGAGTGTCGGCGAGCCGGCCGCGCCAGCGCGGTGCACCGGCGAGTTCGCGCATGAGCCGGTGGCTCGGGGCGTCGAAGTTGCCCGGCACCTGGAAGGCGAGGGTGCCGCCGGGCTTGATTCCGGCCACCCAGTCGGCGAACCGCTCGGCGTGCCCCGGCACCCACTGCAGCGTGGCGTTGCTGACGATCAGGTCGTACGGCTCGTCCGGCGTCCACGTCCGTACGTCGGCGTGGCCGAAGTCGAGACGGCCGCCCCCCGAGGTCGGCCCCTCGTGATCGACGTGGGCCTTGTCGAGCATCTCGGGTGAGTTGTCGTAGCCGGTGATCTCGGCGGTGGGCCAGCGGGCGGCGAGCAGCGTGGTGACGTTGCCGGGGCCGCAGCCCAGGTCGGCGATGCGGGGGTGGCCTGCGGGCGGCTGCGTGGGCAGGTCGGGGACGCGGGCGAGGAGGTCGGTGAAGGGGCGGGCGCGGTGGCCGGCGTGCCGGAGGTACTGGGCGGGGTCCCAGGTGGGGGTAGCTGCGGGCATGGGTCCTCCTGGTGTCCTGGTGGTGACCGTACGGGACGCACACCCAGCGTGATCCGCCATGTATCTCGATGTCAAGAAACTGGACGTCAAGAGACTCTACGTCGACACAACCACTACACTGATCGTCATGGAGGACGAGGTCGATCGGCTGGTCGCAGCGTGGCGCCGGGAGCGCCCGGACCTCGACGTGGAACCGCTCGAGGTGCTCAGCCGCGTGAGCAGACTGGCCCGGCATCTGGACCGGGCGCGGCGGCTGGCGTTCTCGGAGCACGGCCTGGAGCCGTGGGAGTTCGACGTCCTGACGGCCCTGCGCCGCGCGGGCACGCCGTACCAGCTCTCGCCGGGGCAGCTCCTCACCCAGACCCTGGTCACCTCGGGCACGATGACGAACCGCATCGACCGCCTCGCCAAGAAGGGCCTGGTGGAACGGCTCCCCGACCCCAGCGACCGCCGAGGCGTCCTGGTCCGGCTGACGGCCGAGGGCCGGGACCGCGCGGACCAGGCCCTGGCCGGGCTGCTGGACCAGGAGCGCGCGATCCTCGCGGAGCTCTCCCGGGCCCAGCGCGCCGAACTGGCGGCGCTGCTACGCCAGCTGACCGCCCCGTTCGACAACATCCCCGGCTAGGTCGGCGGGTCCGACCCCGGCCCGCCGGGCGAGGGCGACGGCGGCGAGCGTGGAATGCACGCCGAGCTTGCCCAGCACGTTCTGCATGTGGGTCCGTACGGTGTGCGGCGAGAGATACAGGCGCTCGGCGACGGCCTTGCGCCCCAGCCCCGCTACCATGCACCGCAGCACTTCCCGCTCACGCGGAGTGAGGGACTCGACGAGACGCTCGCTCTCCGTGCGGTGCTTGCGGGCGGCGGTGAGCTCCCGCAGCACACCGGTCAGCAGGGCGGGCGGCAGATGGGTCTCCTCCCTCAGCACGCCCCGGATGACCGTGAGCAGCCGGGACAGCGAGCAGTCCTTCGCGACCCAGCCGGAGGCGCCGGCCTGCAGGGCGAGCGCCGCCCGCCGCGGGTCGTCCTTCTCGGCGAGCACCACGATCCGGACGTTCGGCTGCGTGGCGCGCACGCCCGTGACGAGGGAGATCCCGTCGACGAGCCCGTCCTCGTTGCCCTCCTGCACGGGTACGGCCGGGCGGGCTCCCGGTACCTTGCCGCCGAGATCGGCGTCCACGAGCAGCACGTCGAACCGCCGCCCCTCGGCGACCGCCCGCTCCAGGCTGCGCAGCGCGGCAGGACCGCTGCCGGCCGCGGAGACGTCGACATCGGGCTCGGCCGCCAGGGCCGCCGCGAGTGACTCGGCGAAGATGCGATGGTCGTCGACGACCAGGACTCGGATGCGAACCACGAAACCCCCTTACCCGAGCTCTTGAAGAGCAGGGGATACCCCATCGTCAGGATGACACCGCGCGGGTACGACGCCGGGGTGTCCGGATCTGCTGCGTCCGACCGTCCGTCACTTGCCGCAGCAGTCTGTTCGGGTCGCCGCAGCCGCACGGCCGCCGCCGTGCAGTAACCGCCACCCCCACCCCGGGCGTCGTACCCGGCTGTCTCGCCCCCTGATCGGCACCGGCCCCCACCGGTGCTGTTCATCAGGGTACGGGCGGGGGCCCGGAGCGGAAGGTTATTTGCAGAACTGACTGTCCGGCGCGTTTATGGTGTGCCGCATGTTCCGTCTTGAGACAGAAGTCGACAGAGCCCGACGTGATCTGCTCCGCACACGCCTGCGGGACACGAACACAGCCGCCTCTCCGATCCTGCGCGCCCTGCGTGGAACACCGGACGAAAGGGACGTGCCCTTGCATGTGTGGGCTGTGAACGACAGGAACGACGACCTCGCCGGCGGCCTGGTCGGCCACACCTGGGCGACATGGCTCCACGTGACCTACCTCTGGGTCGACGAACGCCACCGTGGCAGGGGCCTGGGCGCGCGGTTGCTCGCGCAGGCGGAACAGATCGCGACAACCGCCCGCGGCTGCCGCTCGGCCCGCCTGGAGACCTGGGACTTCCAGGCGCCGAGGTTCTACGAGAAGCAGGGGTACGAGGTGGTGTGCGCGGTGCCGGACTATCCGCCGGGGATCACGGAGTACATGCTGACGAAGAGGCTGGGCTGAGCTGCGGGGCGAAGCCCCCCGACGACTCCTCACCTCGGCTCCCGATAGCGTTGGTTCGCTTGAGTTATCCCCCCACACATGATCAACGGGAGACACAGTGAACCGCCCCGCTCGGCTCGTGACAGCCGCGCTCACCGCATCCGCGGCCCTGCTGCTGACCGCCTGCGGCTCGGGGGGAGGTGACGGATCGTCATCGTCCGACAAGATCGCCGGAGCGGATTCGGGTGGCGAGGCATCGGCTTCGCCTTCGGCTTCCGCGTCGGCGGACGGGATTGATCGGCCGGAGATCAAGTTGCCCTCGGACATGAAGATGGTTTTTGAGGGGCAGCAGACCGGGGATGCCACGAAGGATGCGGTTCTCGCGGACAATGAGCGGGCCGAGAGTACGGTGTGGCAGGCCATGGCGTACGGCGACGTGAAGAAGTCGGGTATGGCCTTCTACTACACGGACGACGCGCTGGTCGGCGTCTACCAGTATGCGAAGCGCGCCATCGACAAGAAGACCAGCTGGGCCGGCACCCTGCGTTACTTCGACCGCCAGGTGACGGTGTTCGACAAGAAGTCGGCGGCCTTGACGTACTGCGTCGACGAGAGCAAGGCAGACCTCAAGAACCGCGAGACGAACAAGTTGCAAGGCACCAAGACCACGCCGAACAGCTACGTCTTCTACAACCTCGGGTTGAAGAAGAACGCGGACGGCGTCTGGCAGACCTGGGATGTCACCGAAGACCGGGGGTCGCAGAAGTGCCAGCCCTGACGCGGTGCATGGGCGTAGCGGCGCTCAGCACGGCGCTCGTCGGCCTCGGGACTCTTCCGGCTGTGGCTGGAGGGTTCGACGCTGTCGGCCCCCGGGAGAAAGAGACATCCGGTGACTCCTCCGGCCCGGCCCTGGAGTCTCGGGTCAGCATCACGGTCAAAGGCACCAAGGCGAAGGGCGGCGGTCCGATCACCTCCACCGCCGTGGACTGGGAGCCGCCGGCCTGCTGGTACGAGCCGTATTGGAAGGCCAAGGACTTCAAAACCTTCAACGAAGCCAAGTGGTCGATGTACGAGTCCGCCGGTGGTGAGCCGGAGGGCATCGCGGACGTCCAGGCGCGCTACAAGAAGGGTCACCCCTACAAGGATTTCAACGTCGCCAAGAACGACGAGGGCATGTGGTGGGTGGCCGTGAAGAACCCGGAAATGAAGGACGACCCGGCGGCCAAGGCCTGCACGCGCGCCCCCTTCTGGGTCGACAACGGCGAGGACCCCGGCGTCCCCCAGGCCATCGACACCGAGACTCTCGCCGGGCTCGCGCACCAGCGGACCGTCGTGCCGCCGACCAAGATCTCCATGGCGCCGAACGGCAAGTCGACGGTGAACGCGCCCACCTGGGTCTGGTTGGACAAGGGCACCTTCAAGCCCGTCTCCGTCACGGCGAGTCTGCCCGGCACCGGGCTGTGGGCGACGACGACCGCGAAGCCGGTGAGCCTGCACCTCGATCCGGGAACGGCGGACGCGGAAACCCTCCCGGCGTCCGGTGAGTGCCTGATCAACGACGACGGCTCCATAGGAGAGCCGTACGCCCGCGGAAAGGGTGAGCTGACGCCTCCGTGCGGGGTGCGGTACCTGCGTTCGTCGGGGCACGGCACCTACGGTCTCGAGGCGACGCTCACCTGGGAGATCACCTGGGAAGGCGCAGGCGGCACGGGCGGCGATCTGCCCACCGGCACGTTCGCCACCACCACCGAGGTGCCGGTCCAGGAGATCCAGTCCGTCAACCGCTGACCGGCGCGAGTGCGGCGCCCTCGGTGGAGGAGGGGGCGCCGCTCTCGGCGGGGCGGGTCAGTGCACTCGGCTGGCTCCCGCCGACGGGACCGCTTCGAAGACGCGGGGCGCCGTGAAGCCCTCCGTCGCGAAGGCCTCTGTCACCGCCTTGGTGATGGCGTCCACGTCCGGCTCCTCCGCGAGGACGATCGCCGAGCCGCCGAAGCCGCCGCCCGTCATGCGGGCGCCCAGGGCGCCGGCCGTCAGGGCCGTGTCCACGACCAGGTCCAGTTCCGGGCAGGAGATGCGGAAGTCGTCGCGGAGGGAGGCGTGGCCCTCGACCAGGACGGGTCCGATCGCGCGGGTCTCGCCCGACTCCAGGAGGGAGACGACCCGTTCGACGCGTTCGTTCTCCGTGACGATGTGGCGGACCAGGCGGCGCACCTCCTCCTCGTCGCCCAGGCGGGCCAGGGCCGCGTCCAGGTCCGCGTAGGGGATGTCCCGCAGGGCGTCGACGCCCAGCAGGGCCGCGCCCTTCTCGCAGCCCGCGCGGCGCTTGCCGTACTCGCCCTCGCTGTGGGAGTGCTTGACCTGGGTGTCGACCACGAGCAGGCGCATGCCCTCGGCCGCCAGGTCGAAGGGGATCTGGCGCTGGGAGAGGTCACGCGTGTCGAGGAAGAGGGCGTGGCCGGTCTCGCAGCAGGCCGACGCCGTCTGGTCCATGATGCCGACGGGGGCGCCGACGTAGACGTTCTCCGCGCGCTGGCACAGGCGGGCCAGTTGCCAGCCTTTCAGGCCCAGTTCGTACAGGTCGTTGAGGGCCAGCGCGACCACGACCTCCAGCGCCGCCGACGACGACAGGCCCGCGCCGGAGGGGACCGTCGAGGCGAGGTGGATGTCGGCGCCGGTGACCTGGTGGCCGGCCTCGCGCAGCGCCCACACGACACCCGACGGGTACGCCGTCCAGTTCTTGTCCGACTCCGGGGCGAGGTCCTCGACGCGCAGCTCGACGACCCCTCCCTCGACGTCCGCCGAGTGCAGGCGCAGCACGCCGTCCGTGCGCCGGGAGACGGCCGCCACCGCGGTGTGCGGCAGCGCGAAGGGCATCACGAAGCCGTCGTTGTAGTCGGTGTGCTCACCGATGAGGTTGACGCGGCCGGGGGCCGCCCAGACACCCTCGGGGGCGGCTCCGTACAGCTTTTCGAAACCGTCCCGCACCTGCTGTGCGCCCACTACTGCTCCCTTGCGATGTTCTGCGCGAAGTCCCACGCGTCCGCGACGATCCCGGCGAGGTCCGCGCGGGACGGGTTCCACCCCAGCTTCTCGCGGGCCGTGGCGGCCGATGCCACCAGGACCGCCGGGTCGCCGCCCCGGCGGGGGGCGACCACGTCCGGGATCGGGTGGCCGGTCACCGTGCGGACCGTTTCGATGACCTCGCGGACCGAGAAGCCGCTGCCGTTGCCGAGGTTGCAGATCAGGTGCTCGCCGGGGGCGGCGGCCCGGAGCGCGAGCAGGTGGGCCTCGGCCAGGTCCGCGACGTGGATGTAGTCGCGTACGCACGTGCCGTCCGGCGTCGGGTAGTCGTCGCCGAAGACCGAGATCGCCTCGCGCCTGCCCTGCGCGACCTGGAGGACCAGCGGGATCAGGTGGGACTCGGGGTCGTGCCGCTCGCCGTACGCGCCGTACGCGCCGGCGACGTTGAAGTAGCGCAGCGAGACCGCGCCCAGGCCGTGCGCCGCCGCCTCACCCGTGATCATGTGGTCGACGGCGAGCTTCGAGGCGCCGTACGGGTTCGTCGGGGACGTGGGTGCCGACTCGACGATCGGGACCTGCTCCGGCTCGCCGTACGTCGCCGCGGTCGAGGAGAAGACCAGCTTGCGGACGCCCGCCTCGCGCATCGCGGCCAGCAGCGCCATGGTGCCGCCGACGTTGTTGTCCCAGTACTTCTCCGGCTTCACGACCGACTCGCCGACCTGGGAGGAGGCGGCGAAGTGCAGGACGCCGTCGAAGGAAAAGTCCAGCCATTTGGCGGCGTCGCGGATGTCGCCCTCGATGAACGCCGCGCCCGCCGGGACGCCCTCGCGGAAGCCCGTGGAGAGGTTGTCGAGGACGACGACCTCGTGACCGGCCTCCAGCAGGTGCTGCGTGACAACGCTGCCGACGTATCCCGCGCCGCCCGTCACCAGGTACTTCCCGCTCATGAACTCGCTACCTCTCGCAGTCGCTCGGCCGCGCGCTCCGGCGGCACGTCGTTGATGAACACGTTCATGCCGGACTCGGAACCCGCGAGGAACTTCAGCTTGCCGGAAGTGCGGCGGATGGTGAAAAGCTCGAGGTGAAGCGCGAAGTCCTCCCGCACGACCCCGTCGAACTCCTCCAGCGCGCCGAACGGGGCCTGGTGCCAGGCCGCGATGTACGGCGTCGGGGGCTCGCCCCCGGAGCTCTCCCCTCCGTCCCGCCCGTCGAAGATCCGGTCGAAGCGCCTCAAGAGTTCCAGATAGACCTTGGGGAACTCTGTGCGCGCGTCCTCGTCCAGACCGAGCAGATCGGGCACGCGGCGCTTGGGGTACAGGTGGACCTCATACGGCCAGTGCGCCGCGTAGGGCACGAAGGCGACCCAGTGTTCACCCTCCAGGACGACCCGCTCGCCGGCGATCTCCCGCTCCAGGACGGCGTCGAAGAGGTTCTCCCCGCCGGTCATCTCCTTGTGGGTCGCGACCGAGCGGAGCATCAGCGCGGTGCGGGGCGTGGTGAAGGGGTAGGCGTAGATCTGCCCGTGGGGGTGCTGAAGGGTCACGCCGATCTCGGCACCGCGGTTCTCGAAGCAGAACACCTGCTCGACGGAGGGGAGATGGGACAGCTCCGAGGTGCGGTCCGTCCAGGCCTCCAGCACCAGGCCCGCCTGCTCCTCGGTGAGCTCGCCGAAGGACGCGTTGTGGTCGGAGGTGAAGCAGACGACCTCGCAGCGGCCGGAGTCGCCGGCGAGCGAGGGGAAGCGGTTCTCGAAGACGACGACGTCGTACGACGAGTCCGGGATCTCGCTCAGGCGATCGCCCGCCGACGGGCACAGGGGGCACTCGTCGGCCGGGGGGTGGTAGGTGCGGCCCTGGCGGTGGGAGGCGATGGCGACGGAGTCGCCGAGCAGAGGGTCGCGGCGGATCTCGGACGTGGTGACGGTGCGGTCCAGCGGGCGGCGGTCGGTCGCGTCCCGCACGCTGTCGTCACGCAGGTCGTAGTAGATGAGCTCGCGACCGTCGGCCAGCCGGGTCGAGGTCTTCTTCACGCCGGACTCCTCATCCTTCAAACATAACTCAACATACCAAAACACGAACCTCCCCAATCGTCAACATCACAATCAAACAAACTGCATCAACAGAAGTGTTCAATTGCTGAACGCGGAGAAGGAGATCCCGCGAGGTATCAGTTCACGCAACGAAGCGAGGGCTCATGCATCCCCCCACCTACCTGGCAGCCGAGCTGCGACTCCCCACCAACTGGCTCGACTACACGATCCTCGGCATCTACTTCGTCGTCGTCCTCGGCATCGGCTTCGCCGCCCGCCGCTCGGTGAAGACCAGTCTCGACTTCTTCCTCTCCGGCCGTTCCCTGCCCGCCTGGGTGACCGGCCTCGCGTTCATCGCGGCCAACCTGGGCGCCACCGAGATCCTGGGCATGGCCGCCAACAGCGCCCAGTACGGCGTCTACACCACGCACTGGTACTGGATCGGCGCCATCCCGGCCATGGTCTTCCTCGGCCTGGTGATGATGCCCTTCTACTACGGCTCCAAGGTGCGCTCCGTCCCCGAGTTCCTGCTGCTGCGCTTCGACAGGGCGGCGCACCTGCTCAGTTCGGTGCTGTTCGCCTTCGCCGCCATCCTCATCGCCGGCGTCAACCTCTACGCCCTGGCCATCGTCGTCGAGGCGCTGCTGGGCTGGCCGGAGTGGGTGGCGATCGTGGTCGCCGGTTTCTTCGTGCTGGCGTACATCACCCTCGGCGGCCTGTCCTCGGCGATCTACAACGAGGTCCTGCAGTTCTTCGTCATCCTCGCCGCGCTCATCCCGATCACGGTGCTCAGTCTGAAGAAGGTCGGCGGCTGGGACGGCCTGTCCGACTCCCTGACGAAGACCCACGGCGCCGACTTCATGACGTCCTGGGGCGGCACGGGCATCGGCAGCGACAACCCGCTCGGCGCGAACTGGCTGACGATCGTCCTGGGCCTCGGCTTCGTCCTCTCCTTCGGCTACTGGACGACGAACTTCGCCGAGGTGCAGCGCGCACTGTCCGCGAAGAACCTCTCGGCGGCCCAGCGCACCCCGCTGATCGCCGCGTTCCCGAAGATCTTCATCGTGTTCCTGGTGATGATCCCGGGTCTGGCCGCCGCGGTGCTGGTACCGAAGATCGGCACCCCCGGCTCCGACCTCCAGTACAACGACGCGATCCCCTACCTGATGGAGCAGCTGCTGCCCAACGGTGTGCTGGGCATCGCCGTCACCGGCCTCCTCGCGGCGTTCATGGCGGGCATGGCGGCGAACGTGTCGTCCTTCAACACCGTGTTCACGACGGACATCTGGGCGAAGTACGTGGTGAAAGGGCGCGAGGACGAGTACTACGTGCGCTTCGGCCGGCTCATCACCGCGATCGGCGTCCTGGCCTCCATCGGCACGGCGTTCCTGGCCCGGTCCTTCTCGAACATCATGGCCTACCTCCAGACACTGTTCTCCTTCTTCAACGTGCCGATGTTCGTCGTCTTCATCATCGGCATGTTCTGGAAGCGGGCGTCCATGAAGTCGGGCTTCTGGGGGCTGCTCGCGGGCACCACCGCCGCGATGGTCAACTACTTCGTCCTCTACAAGCAGGACGTCATCGACATCCCCTCCGACCAGGGGGCCAACTTCGTCTCGGCGATCGCGGGCTTCGTCGCGGGCGCGGTGGTGATGGTGGCGGTGTCGCTGTTCACCGCGCCCAAGCCGGCCGAGGAGCTGCAAGGGCTGGTCTACGGCACGCGCTCGCCCGGCATGGCGGAACCGCCGGCGCCGGGGGACGAGGCCTGGTACCGCAAGCCGGCGCTGCTGGGCTGGGGCGCGGTCGTGCTGGCCGCGGCCTGCTACATCCCGTTCTCGTTCTGACCGACGGAGGATCGATCGACCATGTCCGAGTTCTACTTCGAGAAGGACGTACAGCGGGAAGTCACCGAGCTGCAGGGCAAGTCGGCGACCGCCGCGCGGCTGTTCGACATCCGGCGGATCATCGGTGGGCTGTTCGTGATCTACGGCGTGATCGTCACGATCGCGGGGTTCACGGCGTCCGACGCCGACATCGACAAGGCGGAGGGCGTGAACATCAACCTGTGGACCGGGTTGGGGATGCTGCTGCTGGGTCTGTTCTTCCTGGCATGGCTCAAGCTGAGGCCCGCGGCCCCGGCCCCTCCGGGGGTTGAGCCGGAGGACGACGAGCGGGTGGAGTGACCCGGCCGCACGGTGCTGGGGCCGGGTGGCCCCGCAGCCACGCGGGAGCGGCGGGTGGCCCCCGCCGCCGGGCGCCTGCGGCGCCGGGTGGGACGACGCCGCACACCCGCGTACGGCGACAAGGGGCCGTGTCGGGGCGTGTCCGCCCGCAGCGGTTGGCGCGTCAGCGGACGGTCAGCCGGTACGCGACCCCATCGCGCCGTTCCGAGGACGGACACCCTCGGCGCGGCCGCGTCCCACCACCCGGCGCCCGGCGCAGCCACCCGCACGCATCCCGAAGCTCACGGCTCCCGCTGCACCGCACCCGCCCGGTCCAGCAACCCCGTCCGCGCCGCCAGAGCCGCCGCCTCCAGGCGGGAACCCACGCCCAGTTTCATCAGCACCCGCTGGACGTGCGTACGCGCCGTCGACGGAGCGATGCCCATGCCCGCCGCGATCAGGCGGGTGTCCTCACCGTCGGCGACCCGGACCAGGACCTCCACCTCGCGGGGCGTGAGCATCTGGAGCAACCGCTGGCCCTCGTCGTCCGGTTGGGCCGCCGGGTTGAGCAACTCGCTGAACGCTCCCTGGAGCAGTTGCGGCGCCACCGCCGCCTCGCCCGCCCGCGCCTTCATGATCGCCCGCTCGACACCCTCTATGCGCTCGTCGTGCCGGACGTACCCCGACGCCCCCGCCGCGAACGCCGCCGCGATGCCCCGGGGACTCGGAACCGGCCCCAGCACCAGCACCGCGACCTGCGGCCGCTCCCGCTTGATCCGCACCACCGGGTCGAAGATCCCCGGCTCCGCCGGCACCGCCGTCCCCAGCAGGCACACCTCCGGCGCGCGTGTGATCACCAGCTCCGCCGCCCCCGCGGCCGGCGCCGCCGCGGCCAGCACCCGGTGCCCCCGCAGCTTCAACGCCGAAGCCAGCGCCTCGGCCAGCAATCGGTGGTCGTCGACCACCATGAGCCGCACTCCCATCGAGCAACCCCCCAGTCACCCCAGCCCCCCATGGAAGCCCCCCGGCTCCCCCGCCTTCATGCCCCCGGAAGCTACACGCTTGTTCGACGTTGCGCTCCCCCTACCCGCGAGAATCGCCCCGGATCGCCGAAATTCCTCTCATTCCAGGTTGACCGCGCCAAACAGCTACGGCCCCGCCCCTGAACAGGGACGGGGCCGCGCCGGCCACCAGTCGATCAAGAACCGGTCAGTACCCGGTCAGTACCTGGTCAACCCGTACCGAAGCCGACCGCCAGGTACTCCTTGTCACTCGCCGTCGACCGCTTGCTGGCGTACACCTTGGACATGTAGAGGTGCCCCTCGGCGTACAGGAACTCGGAGTACTCGGGCGACATGCTGGTCTCCACGTCGCGGACCGTGTCCGTGGCGGGGTTCTCCAGCAGCGTCGTCTCCTTGAAGCTGCCCCCGTCGATGCTCACGACCTGCCCGCCCTTGTCGTACGGCGGGCGCTTGTACGCGATCAGGTTGCCGCCGTCCATGCGCAGCGGCGAGATCGTGTAGCCGTCGCCCGCGTCGGCCCGCTGCCCGGTCTGCTTGCCGGTGGCGAGGTCGAAGGCGACGATCTCGTTGGTCCGGCTGTACTTGCCGGTGCCGTCGTGCTCCTCGGTCGGCAGGTAGAGCCGGTCGTTGCCGACGGCCAGCAGGTTGCAGGCCTCGACGCGGGTGATGCCCTCGCAGCGGGCCGCGAACTGCTCGCCCGGCGCGGAGATGCGGGTGCGCAGCTTGCCGGTCTTGCTGTCGATGGAGAAGAAGTCGGAGATGCCGCTGCCGTCGCCCGCGGAGTCGCCGACGTCGGCGGCCACGACCAGCGGGTCGGTCGACACGATGCTGGCGTATTCGATGCCCTCGGTCATCTTGTACTCCGAGATCACCTTCCCGGACTTCGGGTCGATGGTCTGGATGTGCAGCTGCCGCTGGTCGTACGAGCCGCACTTGCGCACCGCGACCAGCTTCTCGCCGCCGCCGTACCCGGCGTCGTAGCAGGAGTCGGTCGGCTTCGGGCTCCACAGGAGCTTGCCGGAGACGTCGAAGGCGGCGCCGCCGCTGGTGCTGCCGACGGCGACGGTCTTCCCGCTGAGCGTGACGTTGTCGAAGTTGATCAGCTGGTCACCGGTCTTGACGGTCTTGGTCCACAGCCTCTTGCCGGCGTCGAGGTCGATGAGCGCGATCTGGCTGCACCCGTGCGAGGGGTCGGCCTTGGTGGGCATCGCCGGCTGGTAGAGGATCGCCGTCAGGTTGTCGTCGGTGACATGGCGGGCGGCCTGGCAGACCGGGCCGGCCAGCGGGAGCTTCCACAGCTCGCCGCCCTTGTCGCGGTCGTAGCCGACGATCCGGGCGATGCCGCTCTTGACGTACGCCTTGTCGGTGAGCCACGAGCCGGAGACGACGACCGTGCTGTCGTTCTTCACCTCGGGCGCCGGGACCTGGAAGAGGACCTTGGCGCTGGGGTCGGAGGGTGCCTTCTCCTTGCCGGAGGTGGTGCCGCCGTTGTCGTCGTCCGTGCCGCCGGTGCCGCCGCTGGTGGCGGCGGTGTCGTCCTTCTTGCCGTCGTCCTCGCCGGACGAGGCGTACCAGACACCGCCGCCGATGATCAGGGCGATCGCCACGACCGCGGCGATGATGATCGCCATCTGCGCGTTGAACTTCCCGCCGCCGCCCGGCCGTCCGGCCTGCGGCTGGTGCGGCATGGTCTGCTGCGGATAGCCGTAACCGGGCTGCTGCCCGTATCCCGGCTGGCCGTACCCCGGCTGCCCGTAAGGCGCCTGCTGCGGCTGCCCGTACGGCCCCGGCTGCTGACCGGGGTAGCCGTAGCCGGGCGGGGCCTGCGGAGGCTGGGGCGCCGGAGCTCCCTGCGGATAGCCGTAACCCTGCGGAGGCTGGGGCGGCGCCTGCGGGGCGGCCGGCGGAGGCGTCTGCGGCGCCTGCGGGTAGCCGTACCCCGGTTCCGGGGCCTTGCCGAGGTTCGGCCCGGCCGCTGGCGGCGGGGTCTGCGGCGGCTGGTCCTGGGGCGGACCGAAGCCGCCCCCCTGCGGGGGCTGCTGGGGCGGCGGGGGCGGCGGCTGGGTCATGGCGTGGGCACCTCGGGGAAGGGGACGGACGACGGAGGGGCATCGGAAGGAGGAAGAGTCACTTGCCGTAGGCGAGCATCAACTTCTCCTTCGTGTCGTCGTTCCCGCTCAGCCGGGTCGTCGAGATGAAGAAGCGCCCGTCGACCCAGTCGAAGTCCTTGGAGAAGAAGCTGTTCTCGATGTCCGCGGCGCCCTGCGGGTTCTGCAGCAGCTTGGACGGCTTGTGGCTGCCGCCGCCGGTCGGGATGGACACGATCTGCCCGCCCGCGTCGTACGACGGCTGCACATAGGCGATGAGCTTGCCGCCCTCGGTCTTGACCGGCAGCATCGACTCGTCGGAGGGCGACTTCACGCGCCACTTCTCCTTGCCGTCGGCCAGGTTGACCGCCACGATCTCGTTGGCGCCGGAGGTGGCCTCGGTCGGCAGGTACAGCGTGGTGTCGTCGACGGCGACGCCCTGGCAGCCCGTGAGGTCACGCTCGAGGATCGCCCAGCCGCACTCGGGGGCGAAGTCCTCGTCGAAACCGACCTGCGAGCGGAACGTGCCGCCGGAGGTGAAGGTGGAGATGTTCCAGGCCTTCTTGTCCTCGTTGGTGCTGTAGACGACCAGCGGGCTGACCGAGTAGGTGCGCGCGACCCGCCAGCCCTTGTCGAACGGCTGGGTCCACCTGGCCTTGCCGGTCTTCGGGTCGAGCTCCTGGACCTCGTCGTGCTCCTTGTCGGTGCCGGCGCCGCAGGAGGAGACGGCGATCAGCTTCTCGCCGCCGGCGAACGCGGCCGGGAAGCAGGCGTTGCCGTACTTCTTCTTGTCGAAGAGCTTGTCGCCGTTGGTGACGTCGTAGGCCGTGCCGGACTGGGAGCGGCCCACCATCAGCGTCTTGCCGGTGATGGACAGTTCCACGGAGAGCGTGGAGTCGAACAGGGCGCCGTCGGCGACCTCTTCCTTCCAGCCCTTCTCGCCGGTGACGAGGTCGATCTCCTGGAGCTGGTTGCACTTGGCGCGGTCGCTGCTGCCGCTCATGTACGCCACGACGATCTTGTCGTCGGACGTCTTCTGCGGAGTCGTCGCGCAGATCTTCTGCGGGAAGGTGATCGCGTCCCAGGCCGGCTTGCCGTCACCGACGTCGTAGGCGAAGAGCTGCTTGTAGGCGGCCTTCACCGCGGTCTTGCCGGTGATCCACATGCCGTCGGCGTCGGCGCCGGAGCCGGGGGCGTCGGGCGCCTCCTTGTACCAGAGGACCTTGGCCTCGCCGGCCTGGCGGCCCGCGTTGAGGTCCTCCGGTTCCTCGCCGCCGTCACCGCTGCCGTCGCCGGGGTTGACCGGGGCGGAGGTGTCGGGCTTGGCGTCGTCGGTCTGCTGGGCGACCGGCTTCTTCTTGCCCTTGCCGTCGTCGCCGCCGGTGACGGCCCACACGGTGCCGCCGACGACGAGCAGCGCCGCGACCGCGGCGCCGATGATCAGGGCGGGCTTGCCCTTGAAGGGGTTGTTCGAGCCGCCCCCGGGCGGGGTGCCGGGCGCACCGGGGTACTGCGGCTGCTGCGGATAGCCGTAGCCGGGCTGGCCGTACGGCCCCGGCTGCTGCGGCGGGCCGTAGGGGCCGGGGTTGTACGGCCCCGGCTGTCCCGGCTGCCCGTACGGGCCGGGCTGCTGCGGGGGCTGCTGGGGGTAGCCGTACCCGGGCTGGGGCGGGCCCTGCGGGGGCGGCGGCGTGTGGGGCGGGCCCTGGGGCGGTGGCGGGGTCTGCGGTGCCCCGTGACCACCGCCCTGCGGCGGCTGGTTCTGCGGTGCTCCGAAGCCACCGTGCGGTGGCTGACTGGGCGGCTGAGTCATCAGCGGCTCCCCCGTTCGATCACTGATTTTTAGCCACGCCCTGAGGTACACGATGGGCTCAGAGTCGCTTCATGAAGTTTTAAGACGACTCTTTCTATCACCAGGTTCCGACAGCACACCGGGCCGATCACCCCCTGTTCCCAAGGGAGGACCGGCCCGTGATGCCCTCGTTATGCGCCTTCACGCACCCTTCACGCGTCCTCGGCCAGTTCCAGCCAGCGCATCTCCAGCTCCTCGCGCTGACCGGCCAACTCCCGCAGCTCTGCATCCAGTTCGGCCACCTTCGCGAAGTCCGTGGCGTTTTCGGCGATTTGGCCGTGGAGCTTGGTCTCCTTCTCGGAGACCTTGTCGAGCTGCCGCTCGATCTTCTGGAGCTCCTTCTTGGCGGCGCGCTGGTCGGCGGCGCTCTTCTCGGGGGCTGCGGTCTGCGACACGGCGGCGGGCGCCGAGGCGGCCGCGGCCTCCTCCATGCGCTGCCTGCGCTCCAGGTACTCGTCGATGCCGCGCGGCAGCATCCGCAGGGCGCCGTCGCCGAGCAGCGCGAACACCCGGTCGGTGGTGCGCTCGATGAAGAACCGGTCGTGGGAGATGACGATCATCGAGCCGGGCCAGCCGTCGAGGACGTCCTCCAGCTGGGTCAGCGTCTCGATGTCGAGGTCGTTGGTGGGCTCGTCGAGGAAGAGGACGTTGGGCTCGTCCATGAGCAGGCGCAGCAGCTGGAGCCTGCGGCGCTCACCGCCGGACAGGTCGCCGACGGGCGTCCACTGCTTCTCCTTGCCGAAGCCGAACGTCTCGCACAGCTGCCCGGCCGTCATCTCGCGTCCCTTGCCGAGGTCGACGCGCTCGCGCACCTGCTGCACGGCCTCCAGCACCCGCGTGGCCGGGTCGAGCTCGGCGACCTCCTGGGAGAGGTAGGCCAGCTTCACCGTCTTGCCGACGCGGACGCGCCCGCCGACGGGCTGGGTCTCGCCGTCGGTCCTTGCGGCCTCGGCCATGGCCCGCAGCAGGGACGTCTTCCCGGCGCCGTTGACCCCGACGAGGCCGATCCGGTCGCCGGGCCCGAGCTGCCAGGTGACGTGCTTGAGGAGGATCTTGGGGCCCGCCTGGACGGTGATGTCCTCCAGGTCGAACACGGTCTTGCCCAGCCGGGTGGAGGCGAACTTCATCAGCTCGCTGCTGTCCCGGGGCGGCGGCACGTCCGCGATGAGCTCGTTGGCGGCCTCGACGCGGAAGCGCGGCTTGGACGTACGGGCGGGCGCCCCGCGGCGCAGCCAGGCCAGCTCCTTGCGGACCAGGTTCTGCCGCTTGGCCTCCTCGGTGGCGGCGATGCGCTCGCGCTCGGCACGGGCGAAGACGTAGTCGGAGTAACCGCCCTCGTACTCGTAGACCGCGCCGCGCTGGACGTCCCACATACGCGTGCACACCTGGTCCAGGAACCACCGGTCGTGGGTCACGCACACCAGCGCCGACCTGCGGGTCTGCAGATGCCGGGCGAGCCAGGCGATGCCCTCGACGTCGAGGTGGTTGGTGGGCTCGTCCAGGACGAGCAGGTCCTGCTCCTCGATGAGCAGCTTGGCCAGTGCGATCCGGCGCCGCTCACCACCGGAGAGCGGGCCGATGACGGTGTCGAGACCCTTGGGGAACCCCGGCAGGTCGAGCCCGCCGAACAGGCCGGTCAGCACGTCCCTGACCTTGGCGTCGCCCGCCCACTCGTGGTCGGCCATGTCGCCGATGACCTCGTGGCGGACGGTGGCCTCGGGGTCGAGGGAGTCGTGCTGGGTGAGCACGCCGAGGCGGAGCCCGCCGGAGTGCGTGACCCGCCCGGTGTCGGCGCTCTCCTGCTTGGCGAGCATGCGGATGAGCGTGGTCTTGCCGTCGCCGTTACGGCCGACGACACCGACGCGGTCCCCTTCGGAGACGCCGAGGGAGACGCCGTCGAGCAGGGCGCGGGTGCCGTACACCTTGCTGACGTTCTCGACATTGACCAGATTGACGGCCATTACTCTCCTGCCAAGGGGGATGGATCGACCCTCCAGGGTAGTCGCGCGGCGGGGTGCTCCGGCCGGGGTGTTCAGGAGGGCTCGGCGGCTTCCCGGCGCTGCTGGTACCGCCACACGTCCAGCAGCGCCTCGTCGTCGCGCAGTTCCTCGGCCACGGGGCCGATGCGGTGCTCGGCCTCCACGCAGCGCGGGTCGTCGCGCACGGCCAGGCCGGAGACGGCGCAGATGCGGATCGGCTGCCTTTCGTCATGGGTGAGCGCGACCAGCGCGTCGCCCACCTCGGGCTCGCGTCCCCGATGGTGCACGAGCCAGTGGCACACCGCCTCGCGTACGCCGGGGTCCTCGTCCCGGACCAGGGTGAGCACGGTGGTGAGGCTCTCGGGGTGGTGCACGGTATCCGGTACCAGTGCGCGCACCCTCGGGTCCGGGTGGGTGAGGTACGACAGCCCGACGGCCTCGATCTCCGGGGCGCTGTCGTGGGTCATCGCGTGCAGGAGGGCGGCCAGCACCTCAGGGTCCTCCTCCTGTTCCGCCCAGGGCACCAGTTCCCTCCCCCGGTCCCGGAACGGGTCGCTCTGCTCGACGAGGTCTCCGAGGATCAGGAACAGCAGGATTTCCGCCGCGAGCAGGCGGTGCAGCCGGTCGGGGTGGTTGAGCAGGTCCCGGCTCCACTGCCAGGTCTCCTCGTCGAACCGCCGGCCGAGCGTGAACACGACGTCACACCACACGACGTGGTCCCGGTCGGGGTGGGCGAGGGCACGGGCGACCAGTTCGTCGAAGGAGGTGCGGATGCCGTAGAGGGCCTCCATGGACGTGAGGACGGCCCGGTGCTCGTCGCGCACGGTCACGGGGCCGAGCGTGAGCTGCTCGCACCACCAGCCGATCTCGTCGTCCTCGACCCGGATCCGCGTGACCGGCCCGGTGAGGCCGGTGACGCGGCGCAGCTCGGCCTCCGCGCCCGCCTCGGCCCACCGCCGGGCCCGGTCCGGCAGCTCCGCGCGCACGGGTGCCGGAAGCGGGATCCGGCTGGTGGCGAGCGCGTGGGTCAGGAGGTGCGACCCGCCGTCCACCGCCCGCGTCAGCGGGGTGCTTCCGTCGGGCAGCAGGCGCAGGGGGTCGGCTCCGGCCCGGAGCAGCGCCTCGGCGACGGGCCGGTCGTACGCCGCCACGGCCAGGCAGAGGACCGGCAGGCCGTCCTGCAGGGTGTCGGGGTCGGCCCCGGAATCCAGCAGCGCCGTGACCTCGTCCACGTCCCCGCGCCGTACGGCCGCGACCAGTTCCCGCACGCCTGTGCCTCCCCCTGTTAGTGGAACGACTGGGGGAGCCTAGGCGCCCGGCTGCGGCCGGGGCACCTGATCAACGCCCGGCGACCGTCGCCCCGGGCGCCGGGCCCGACGCCGTACGCACCGTCCGGCACGTCCCGGACGCCAGCAGGGCCTGCGCCACCGCGGCGGCCGACTCCGGGTCGCGGACCAGGAACGCGGTGGTCGGGCCGGAACCCGAGACGAGTGCGGTGAGGGCGCCCGCCGCCCGGCCCGCGGCCAGGGTGCCGGCGAGTTCCGGGAAGAGGGAGAGGGCCGCGGGCTGGAGGTCGTTGGAGACGGCGGCGGCGAGCGCGTCCGGGTCGCCCTTGGCGAGGGCGGCGAGGAGTTCCGGGGAGGCGACGGGCTCGGGGATGTCCGTGCCCTCGCCGAGCCGGTCGAACTCGCGGAACACCGCCGGGGTGGACAGGCCCCGCCCGGCCATGGCGAACACCCAGTGGAAGGTGCCGCCGACCTCCAGGGGAGTCAGCTGCTCGCCCCGCCCGATGCCGAGGGCCGCCCCGCCGACCAGGCTGAACGGCACGTCGCTGCCCAGCTCGGCGCAGATGTCGAGGAGTTCGGCACGGGAGGCGCCGGTCTCCCACAGCGCGTCGCAGGCCACCAGGGCGCCGGCGCCGTCCGCGCTGCCGCCCGCCATGCCGCCGGCGACGGGGATGTCCTTGGCGATGTGGAGGTGCACGTCGGGGCTGCGGCCGTACCGCCCGGCCAGCGCTTCGGCGGCCCGCGCCGCCAGGTTCGTACGGTCCAGGGGTACCTGGTCGGCGTCCGGGCCGTCGCAGGTGACGCGGAGCTCGTCGGCCGGGGTGACGGTGACCTCGTCGTAGAGGCCGACCGCCAGGAAGACGTTGGCCAGGTCGTGGAAGCCGTCGGGGCGGGCGGCGCCGACCGCCAGCTGGACGTTGACCTTGGCGGGGACGCGGACCGTGACGCTCACGCGGGCTCCTTCTCCTGCGGCTGGTTCGCCTTGTGCTCGGCGATACGCGCGAACTCCTCCACGGTCAGCGACTCGCCCCGGGCCTGCGGCGAGACCCCGGCGGCCACGAGGGCCTCCTCGGCCGCGGCGGCGGATCCGGCCCAGCCGGCGAGCGCGGCCCGCAGCGTCTTGCGGCGCTGGGCGAACGCCGCGTCGACGACGGCGAACACCTCGCTCTTCGAGGCCGTCGTCTTCAGCGGCTCCCTCCGGCGGACCAGGGAGACCAGTCCGCTGTCGACGTTGGGCGCCGGCCAGAACACGTTCCGCCCGATGGCACCGGCGCGCTTGACCTCGGCGTACCAGTTGGCCTTGACCGAGGGGACGCCGTAGACCTTCGAGCCGGGCGGGGCGGCGAGCCGGTCGGCTACCTCCGCCTGGACCATGACGAGGGTGCGTTCGATGGTGGGGAAGGTGCCCAGCATGTGCAGCAGGACCGGGACGGCCACGTTGTAGGGGAGGTTGGCGACCAGCGCGGTCGGGGCGGGGCCCGGCAGCTCGGTGACGTGCATGGCGTCCGAGTGGACCAGGGCGAACCGGTCGGCGCGCTCGGGCATGCGGGCCGTGATGGTCGCGGTCAGCGCACCGGCGAGCACGTCGTCGATCTCCACGGCCGTGACCCGGTCGGCGACCTCCAGCAGCCCGAGGGTGAGCGACCCGAGCCCCGGACCGACCTCGACGACCACGTCGTCGGGGCGGACCTGTGCGGTGCGGACGATACGGCGGACGGTGTTCGCGTCGATCACGAAGTTCTGTCCGCGTTGCTTGGTCGGGCGTACGCCGAGGGCTGCCGCGAGCTCGCGGATGTCGGCGGGGCCCAGAAGGGCGTCAGGGGTGGGGCTGCTGGTCACGGAACAAGGGTACGGCGGTTCGGTTGCCCCCTATCCGCGCAGCCGTCCCCCGCAGTGCGGCCACGGAGTTGCTCCCCGCCGCACGTACAGCTTCTTCGCCCGGTACGTCTGTTCCGCCGCCGGGGCGTCCTGGGGGCGGCCGCTGCCGCCCAGGGCCTGCCAGGTCTGGGTGTCGAACTGGTAGAGGCCGCCGTAGGTGCCCGAGGAGTCGACCGCGTCGGGGCGGCCGCCGGACTCGCAGGCCGCGAGGCCCTGCCAGTCGAGGTGGTCGGCGCCCTGCACGGAGGCCGGGCGCTGCATGGTGCCGACCTTGACCACCTGCGGGCGAGGCTCGCGCACCACCTCGGATCTGATCCGGCGCGGCTTCTGCCGGACGCCGTTGACCGTCCGCACGGAGTAGGTGACCCGGCGCAGGCCCGGCTCGCCCGCGCGTTCCACCACCTCCGTGCCCCGGAACAGGGCCGGATCCTCCGTCCGCCGCACCTGGAACGGGATCGGCTCCTCGCGGACCTCCTTGCCGCCGGTGATCCGCAGCACCGTCACGGTCTGCCCGTCGCGAGGGAAGCCGCCTTGGGGGACGGAGGTGGTGTCCTGGCCGTGCAGGGTGATCCCGGCCTCCTCGACGGCCTCCCGTACGGTCGCCGCGTTGGTGCGCACCGTGCGGGCGCGGCCGTCCGCCATGATCGTGACCGTGCGCTCGGTCCGCACGTCGAGTGCGAGCCCTTCGCGCCCGATGCGCCGGGAGCGCGACGTGGACACGTACGCGCCCTCCTGCCGCACGCCCAGCTGCCGCAGCGCGCCCTCCACCGTGTGGGCGGTCGTCCACACCTCACGCCGGTGTCCGTCGAGGGTGAGCCGCACGGGACGGGCGTAGTGCACGGCGACCTCGTCGCCGCTGGTGATCCGCGTGCCCGGTCCGGGCGCCACCACGTCGTGGGCACCGACTTCGACGCCCTCCTCCGTGAGCAGCTCGGTGACGTCGTCGGCGAAGGTGTGCAGCGTGCGTGTCCGGCCGTCGACGTTCAGCTCGATCGCCTTGTCCTTGGCGACGAACGCCGTGGTGCCGCCCGCCAGGAAGGCGACGACCAGGGCCTGCGGGAGCAGCCGCCGCATGGGACTGTCCGGGCGCTCGGCGTAGCCCGCCTTGCGCCGGCGCGCGGCCTTGCGATGCGAGCCGGTGCGCACCGCGGCTCGCGATCCGGCGCGCGCACCCACGCCCGGGTCGGGGTGCCCCACGGGCCCGGCCGCGGGCTCGCCGTCCGGGGCGCCCTGCCGGGGCAGCCCGGGCAGGGTCGGCGCCTCGTAGGCGGGCCGGTAGGTGTCCTCGTGGGCGCCGGGTGCCCCGGGCGTCCCGTAGCCGAGCGTCTCGGCGCTGTGCAGATCAGCCGGCGGCGCGTCGAAACCGCCGTACACCGGGTCGGCGCAGGCCGGGCCATACGTCTCGTACGTCTCGTACGTCTCGTACCGGGAGTTGCTCACGCCGACGCGCTCCAGGGGCCGGAGGGGGTCCAGAGGGGTCCGGATCGGGCCCCCAGAACCTAGCGGAGCGGCCGTCACTCTCCAAAGCGACGCGACTACGCACAGTCGTGCGGCCGGTGTCAGTACCCGAAGGCGCGTGCGGTGTTGGCGCCGAGCGCCGTGGCCAGCGTGTCCTCGTCGATGCCGCGCACCTCGGCCATGGCCCGCACCGTGACCGGCACGAGGTAGGGGGCGTTGGGCCGCCCGCGGTAGGGCGCCGGGGTGAGGAAGGGCGCGTCCGTCTCCACGAGGAGGAGCTCCAGCGGGGCCACCGCCACCGCGTCCCTCAGGTTCTGGGCGTTCTTGAAGGTGACGTTGCCGGCGAAGGACATGAAGTAGCCCGCGCTCGCGCAGATTCCGGCCATCTCGGCGTCGCCGGAGTAGCAGTGGAAGACGGTCCGCTCGGGGGCGCCCTCCTCCTTCAGCACGCGCAGGACGTCGGCGTGGGCCTCGCGGTCGTGGATGACCAGGGCCTTGCCGTGCCGCTTGGCGATCTCGATGTGGGCGCGGAAGGACCGCTCCTGCGCCTCCTTGCCCTCGGGCCCGGTACGGAAGTAGTCGAGGCCGGTCTCACCGACGCCCTTGACCTGCTCCAGAGCGGCCAGCCGGTCGATCTCGGCGAGCGCGTCGTCCAGGGCGGCCGGGCCTCCCGGTTCGCGGGCGCCCTGCCGCGACCATCCGTCGGGGTCGCCATGCACGATCCGGGGCGCCTCGTTCGGGTGCAGGGCGACCGTCGCGTGGACGGCGCCGTGGGCCGCCGCCGTCTCGGCCGCCCAGCGCGAGCCCTTGAGGTCGCAGCCGACCTGCACGACCGTCGTCACTCCGACCGACGCCGCCTTGGCCAGGGCCTCCTCGACCGTGCCGGACTGCATGTCCAGGTGGGTGTGGGAGTCGGCGACCGGCACCCGGAGGGGCTCCGGGAGGGGTGGGGCCGCGTTCTTGTCCTGGCGGCCGGAGGCGTTCGAAGGCATGCCCCGATCCTACGAAAGGCGTACGCCCTCCCCGATGGGGGAGGACCGGGGAGGGCGTACTGACAAGGGAAGCCGGACGGGTCAGCTCGCCTTGCGCTGGAAGGGGTGCAGCAGGTCGGACAGGTGCCAGTGGTGGGGCTCGCCCTCCTCGCCTCCGGTCCGGGCCCCGGTCCCGGCCTCGGCCGCGGGCGCCTCCACGGGCCCGGCGGGCGGCGGCACGCGGGAGGGCCGGTGCGCCGCGTCGCGGGCCGACGCGACCCGCCCGGGCCGCATGATCCGCACGACGTGGCTGTCGCAGTTCTGGCATTCGGGCTTGCTCAACGGGGAGGGCACCACCTTGCCGTCGGCCACGTAGAGGACGAACTCGTGACCCGCGGCGTCCGTGTGGTGCTCTATCTCGTACGACTGCTCCCAGCCGTGCCCGCACCGCATGCAGGCGAAGGAGTAGGACTCGTTGACGACTGCGGTCGCACCGGCGCGGAGCCCGGTCTGCCCTGCGATCTCACTCATGCCAGCTCCTGTTGGTCCGCTGTGGCGTGAGGACGGTTCCGTCCCCGCACCCCAGTGGACTCCTCGGCCGGACCGATGGCAGCAGACCTGTCGACTGTTGGCCCCGATTTGGGCGTCCCTTGCCCCTGGCCCCCTTGCGCTTTGCCCACCCATGGGGCGCACGCTCAAACGAAATGCGCCCTGCTCAGAGGCCGTTCAGCGCCCCGTGAAGGGAGCGGGGAACCGCGCGCTCACCCCCACACGACCCGCACCCCGCGAAGCATCTGAAGCCCCACCCCGAACCCGGTCACCCCGCGGCATTCTTCGCAGCGACCACCGCATCGAAGACGACCCTCTTCGGCACCCCGGCCTCCACCGCCACCGCGGCGATCGCCTCCTTGCGCCGCTCCCCCGCTTCCTCCCGCACCCGGACCCGCCGCACCAGTTCCTCCGGCCCGACCTCCTCGGGGCCCTTCTCCGGCGCCCCCTCCACCACGACGGTGATCTCCCCGCGCACCCCCTCCGCGGCCCATGCGGCCAGTTCTCCGAGCCCGCCCCGCCGCACCTCCTCGTACGTCTTGGTCAGCTCCCGGCACACCGCGGCCCGCCGCTCCGTCCCGAACACCTCGGCCATGGCCGACAGCGTGTCGTCGAGCCGGTGGGGTGCCTCGAAGTAGACGAGCGTCCGCCGCTCGTCGGCGACCTCCCGCAGCCGCCCCAGCCGCTCCCCCGCTTTGCGCGGCAGGAACCCCTCGAAACAGAACCGGTCGACGGGCAGCCCGGACAGCGCGAGCGCGGTGAGCACCGCGGACGGCCCGGGCACGGCGGTGACCCGCACGTCGCGCTCGACGGCGGCCGCGACCAGCCGGTACCCCGGGTCGGACACGGACGGCATCCCCGCGTCCGTGACGAGCAGCACCCGCGCCCCGCCCACCAGTTCCTCGACCAGCTCCGGCGTCCGGGCGGACTCGTTGCCCTCGAAGTACGACACCACCCGCCCCTTGGGGGTGACGCCCAGCGCCTGGGTCAGCCGCCGTAGGCGACGCGTGTCCTCGGCGGCGACGACATCGGCTCCGGCCAGTTCCTCGGCGAGCCGGGGCGGGGCGTCCGCGATGTCACCGATGGGTGTGCCTGCGAGTACGAGGGTTCCGATCACGCTCCCATCCTCCCAGGGCCGGCGGACGCGGACTCCTCCCAGGGGCGGAGGATGCGGACGCATACCGGCCATGCACGGGACTCACACAGAACGGTTCCCTACGATGGCGCGGTGACCAGTACCGCGTCCTCCACGGACACCCGGCAGGGAAAGGCGCCGCACGAGCAGCGGACGTCCTGGCAGCAGCGGCTGCGCCGCTTCGGCTACCAGGGGCGGCCCAGAAGCGACGCCCGCGACGTCCGTGAGCGCCTGGTGCCGCCGTACACCGAGCCCGGCCCCCGGCTGTGGGCGGCGCTCGGCGTCCCGCACACGCTCGCGGGACGGCTGGTGCGCTGGTCGGGCTGGATCGGCCCGCTGCTCGTCACACTGCTGGCGGGTGTGCTGCGGTTCTGGAACCTGGGCAGCCCCAGGGCGGTGATATTCGACGAGACCTACTACGCCAAGGACGCGTGGGCGCTGGTCCACCGCGGGTTCGAGCTCAACTGGGACAAGAACGCCAACGACCTGGTTCTGTCGTCGGGCGGACACGTCACGCTCCCGGCGGACGCGGCGTACGTGGTGCACCCGCCGGTCGGCAAGTACGTCATCGGGCTCGGCGAGCTGATGTTCGGTTTCGATCCCTTCGGCTGGCGGTTCATGACGGCCCTGCTCGGCACGCTGTCCGTGCTGCTGCTGTGCCGGATCGGCCGCCGGCTGTTCCGCTCCACCTTCCTGGGGTGTCTCGCGGGCACGCTGATGGCGGTGGACGGCCTGCACTTCGTGATGAGCCGCACGGCGCTGCTCGACGGCGTGCTGATGTTCTTCGTGCTGGCCGCGTTCGGCTGTCTGCTGGTAGACCGGGACAAGGCCCGCGAGCGGCTCGCCGCCGCGCTGCCGGTGGACGGCGACGGACGGGCCCGGCCCGACCGGCACACGGCCGAGACCACCCGCCTGGGCCTGCGCCCCTGGCGCTGGGCGGCCGGGCTGATGCTGGGCCTGGCCATCGGCACGAAGTGGAACGGCCTCTACATCCTGGCCGCGTTCTGCCTGATGGCGGTGTTGTGGGACGTCGGTTCGCGCCGGGTCGCCGGTGCCCGGCACCCGTACACGGCGGTCCTCAAGCGGGACACGGGCCTGGCGTTCCTCGCCACGGTCCCGGTGGCCCTGGTCACCTACGTCCTGTCCTGGACCGGCTGGATCCTCTCCGCCACCAACGGCTCCGGCGGCTACTTCCGCAACTGGGCCGCGACCAGCGGCAAGGGCGGCAGCTGGACGTTCCTGCCCGACTGGCTGCGCAGCCTGTGGCACTACGAGCACCAGGTGTACGAGTTCCACGTCGGGCTGTCCTCGCCGCACACGTACCAGTCCAACCCGTGGAGCTGGCTCGTCCTCGGCCGCCCGGTGTCCTACTTCTACGAGTCCCCGGCGCCCGGCAAGGACGGCTGCCCCGCCGACGCGGGCGAGAAGTGCGCCCGCGAGGTCCTCGCCCTCGGCACGCCACTGCTGTGGTGGGTGGCCTGCTTCGCGGTGCTCTACGTCCTGTGGCGCTGGTTCTTCCGCCGCGACTGGCGGGCGGGCGCCATCGCCTGCGGCATCGCGGCCGGCTACCTGCCCTGGTTCATGTACCAGGAGCGCACGATCTTCTTCTTCTACGCCGTCGTCTTCCTGCCGTTCCTGTGCCTGGCGGTGGCGATGCTCCTCGGCGCGATCATCGGCCCACCCCGCTCCACCGACACCCGCCGCGTCGCGGGCGCCACGGCCGCAGGCGTCCTGGTCCTCCTGATCACCTGGAACTTCATCTACTTCTGGCCCCTGTACACGGGCCAGGCCATCCCGATCGACGACTGGCGGTCGCGGATGTGGCTGGACACCTGGGTCTGATCTGTGTTCGGTCAAAAATCGAAACACCCGTCCCCTTAGTAACCGCTTACGCATAGAGTGCTCCCGGGATCGGGCTTTCTGAACGCGTTCAAAGGAGCGTGTGGAGGCTCAACGGGGAGGGGACGGCCCACATGGCCAAGGGGGTCAAGGTCGCTGTCATAGGTGGCGTGTTCGCGGTGATGGTGGGCGGGGCCGGGTACGGCGCCTACAACATCCTGAGCGCGCTGAGCGGTGATGGAGGCAGCGGGGTGGCCGCGGAGAAGAAGACGGGGCCGCCCGACAAGGACGAGGTCAAGGAGACCACCGCCAAGTTCTTCGCGGCCTGGCAGACGGGCGCGACCGCGACGGCGGCGTCGTACACCAACAACGACGCGGCCGCCGGGCGGCTGCTCACCGCCTTCGGTGACGACGCGCACATCACCGACGTGAAGATCACGCCCGGTGCCGCACAGGGCACCACCGTGCCGTACACGGTGCAGGCGAAGGTGGCCTACGACGGGAAGTCCAAGCCGCTGAGGTACGAGAGCGAGCTGAAGGTCGTGCGCGGGCTGACCACCGGTCGGGCGCTGGTCGACTGGCAGCCGTCCGTCGTGCACCCCGAGCTGAAGCGGGAGGACGACACCCTCGTCACCGAGCAGTCGGCCACCCCGCCCATCGAAGCCGTGGGTCGCGACGGATCCGAGCTGACCAAGGAGAAGTACCCCTCCCTGGGCCCGGTCCTGGACGCCCTGCGCGAGAAGTACGGCGACGAGGCAGGCGGCACCCCCGGCATCGAGCTGGTCGTCCGGCACCCCGGCAACGGCGCTCCCGACACCCCGCTGCTGACCCTCGCCAAGGGCAAGCCGGGCAAGCTCACCACCACGATCAGCCCGAGCGCGCAGGCCGCGGCCGAGAAGGCGGTCAAGCGGTTCGCCCAGTCGTCGGTGGTGGCGGTCAAGCCGAGCACCGGCGAGGTGCTGGCGGTGGCCAACAACCGCACGGACGGCTTCAACGCGGCCTTCCAGGGCGAGGCGGCTCCCGGCTCCACCATGAAGATCATCACCGCCGCGATGCTCATCGACAACGGCGTGACCTCGATGAACGGCCCGGCGCCCTGCCCGGACACCGCCGTGTGGCAGAGCCAGAACTTCAAGAATCTGACCGGCATGAAGCCCGACGAGAGCGCGACGCTCGCCAACAGTTTCATGCGGTCCTGCAACACCGCCTTCATCAAACTCATCGACGAGAAGCCGCTCACGGACGCCTCGCTGACGCAGGAGGCCGAGGAGCGCTTCGGGCTGGGGCAGGACAACTGGAAGACCGGCATCGCCTCCTTCGACGGCAGCGTCCCCGCCGTCGACGGGCCGGACCGGGCGGCGGGCGCCATCGGGCAGGGCCAGGTCCAGATGAGCCCGCTGAACATGGCCTCGGTCACCGCGACCGCGATCACCGGCGCCTTCCGCCAGCCCTACCTGGTCTCGCCGGACCTGGACGGCCGCGAACTGGCCCGGGCCGAGGGACTGCGGGCGAGCACCGCCGCCCAGCTCAAGCAGATGATGCGGCTCACCGCCACGCAGGGCACGGCCGAGGAGGCCATGGCCGGACTCGGCGGCGACATCGGCGCCAAGACCGGTTCGGCCGAGGTCGACGGCAACGCCAAGTCCAACAGCTGGTTCACCGGATTCCGGAACGACATCGCGGCGGCGGCCATGACCGAGGAGGGCGGCCACGGCGGCGACGCGGCCGGGCCGATTGTCGCAGCCGTGCTACGAACAGGCGGCTGATCTCACCTCCGCGGGACGGGACTCTAGGGTGGTGGCCGTCGTTGGGACAGCTGAGGGCATCGGGGACCCTGGGGATTCGCGGAGGAACGAACAGCAGTGGGCAACAGAAGGCGCGTCGCCGAGCGACGGAAGACGAGACCCGCCGTGATCGGCGGGATGATCGCCGTGGTCGTCGTGGGCGCCGGGGCCGGTGGCTACGCGCTGTTCGGCGGCGGCGCCGCTGCCGACGACGGGACGCGGGCGTCGGACCGGAAGCCCGAGGTGAAGACCGGCCCGCTGTCGCCGGCCGAGGTCACCACCACCGCCCGCGCCTTCCTCACCGCCTGGCAGTCCGGGAAGGTCACCAGGGCCGCCGCGGCCACCGACGACCCGTCCGCGGCCCAGCCGCTGCTCACCGGTTACGCCAAGGACGCCCACATCAAGGACGTCACCCTCACCCCGGGCACGCCCACCGGCGACAAGGTGCCGTTCTCCGTCAAGGGCACGGTGTCCTACAAGGGAACCGACAAGCCGCTGACGTACGACAGCGCACTGACCGTCATGCGCCGCGCCTCCGACGGAAAGCCGCTGGTCGACTGGCACGCGGCGGTCGTCCACCCGGACCTGGAGGACGGCGACACGCTGGTCACCGGCGCGGCGGGCACGCCCCCGGTCAAGGCCCTCGACCGGGACGGCGGCGAACTGACCGAGGAGAAGTACGCCTCCATCGGCCCGATCCTGGACGGCCTGCGCGAGAAGTACGGCAAGGAGGCCGGTGGCAAGGCCGGCGTCGAACTGCGGGTCGTGCGCGGGAAGTCCGCCAAGGCGAAGGACCTCTCCGACAAGACCCTGCTGGAGCTGAGCGAGGGCACGCCCGGCACGGTGAAGACCACGCTCGACCCGGCCCTGCAGAAGGCGGCCGAGCAGCAGGTCGCCAAGAAGGCCAGGTCGTCGGTGGTCCTGCTGCGGGTGTCGACCGGCGAGATCCTGGCCGCCGCCAACGCCTCCCCCGGCTTCAACACCGCCTTCCAGGGCTCCCTGGCCCCCGGCTCCACGATGAAGGTCATCACCTCCTCGCTGCTGCTCGAGAAGGGCCTGGCCTCGGCGGACAAGAAGCACCCGTGCCCGAAGTACTTCACGTACGGCCACTGGAAATTCCAGAACGACGACAAGTTCGAGATCAAGAACGGCACCTTCAAGGCGAGCTTCGCCCGCTCCTGCAACACGGCCTTCATCAGCCAGGCGCCGAAGCTGAAGAACGACGACCTGACCAAGCAGGCGCAGCAGGTCTTCGGCCTGGGGCTCAACAACTGGGCGATCGGTGTGCCGTCCTTCGACGGCGCGGTGCCGGTGCAGTCGGCGGCCCAGATGGGCGCCTCGCTGATCGGGCAGGGCGGGGTCCGTATGAACCCGCTGAACATGGCGTCGGTGTCGGCGACGGTCAAGGCCGGCACCTTCCACCAGCCGTACCTGGTCTCCCCGGACGTGGACGGGCGCAAGGTGGCGAAGGCCTCGCGCACGATGTCGGCGGGCACCCTGTCCCAGCTGCGTGAACTGATGTCGTACACGGCCGCGTACGGCACGGCCGCGGAGGCGATGGCCGGGGTCGCCGGTGACGTCGGTGCGAAGACCGGGTCCGCCGAGGTCGACGGCCAGAAGAAGCCGAACGGCTGGTTCACGGCCTACCGGGGCGACCTGGCCGCCGCGGGCGTGGTCCAGCAGGGCGGGCACGGCGGCTCGACGGCCGGTCCTATCGTGGCGGCGCTGCTGAAGGCGGGCGGCTGAGCCCGGGGTCTGAGCCCGGGGTTCAGTGCGTCACGGGTTCCGCGGCGGCCATGTAGGTCCGCCGCAGGAACCGCAGCAGTGCCTGCCGCTCGAACTGCACCACCGACACGCCCCGCGCGGAGTGGAACTCCACCACGACCTGCACCCGGCCGCACGGCCACACCCGTACCTCGCCGCTCCCGGCAGGGGCCCGCAGCCCCTCCTCCAGCAGCTCGCGGCCGAAGGTCCACTCGCCTCCTCCGGCCCCGGGCAGCCCCATGCGCACCGACCGGGGATCGCGGTCGGGGTCGTACCGCAGGGTGACCGGAACCGCCTCCAGCTCGTCGACGAACGGGACGGCCGCGTCCGAGACGATGTGGGCTCGCGCGTACTGCTCGACTACGGACATCGGACAGCCCTTTCACCGTGCGCAATCCAAGTGGAACCTGGGCGTCCCACTTCCTCTCCAATGTCCCATATTTTCCGTATTGCGCCCCTGGGGGCCGGATATATCACGCATGAGATAAAACAAGCACCACGCTCTTGCAAATCGTTCGCATCAAGCCACATCATCGAACGGTGCATGTACCTGACGGAATCATCAACGCGCCCACCTCCGCCGCCACCGGTGTGATCGCCGCGGGCGCCGTCGCCGTGAGCCTGCGCGGCGCACGCCGCGAACTCGACGAGCGCACGGCGCCGCTGGCCGGGCTCGTCGCGGCGTTCATCTTCGCGGTGCAGATGCTGAACTTCCCCGTCGCGGCGGGGACCAGCGGCCATCTGCTCGGCGGTGCGCTGGCCGCGATACTCGTCGGCCCCTGCACCGGGATCCTGTGCGTCTCCGTCGTCCTGCTGATGCAGGGCATCCTCTTCGCGGACGGCGGCCTGACGGCGCTCGGCGTCAACATCACCAACATGGCGATCGTCACGACGGTCGTCGCCTACGCACTCTTCCGCGGCCTGGTGAAGGTGCTGCCCCGCACCCGCCGGTCGGTCACCGCGGCCTCCTTCGTCGCCGCCCTGGTCTCCGTCCCGGCCGCCGCGCTGGCCTTCACGCTGATGTACGCGATCGGCGGCACCACCGACGTCTCGATCGGCAAGGTCGCCACCGCCATGATCGGCGTGCACGTCCTGATCGGCATCGGCGAGGCCGCGATCACCGCCCTGACCGTCGGCGCGGTCATCGCCGTCCGCCCGGACCTGGTGTACGGGGCACGCGGGCTGACGCAGAAGCTCAAGCTGCGGGTGAACGGCGAACTGGTCGACGCGCCCGGTGCCGAGCCCGAGCCCGCGCCGGTGGCCGCCCGCACCTCGCACCGCAAGGTGTGGGCCGCCGGCCTGGTCGCCTCCCTCGCGCTGGCCGGGTTCGTCAGCTTCTACGCCTCGGCGAACCCCGACGGTCTCGAGAAGGTCGCCGCCGACCACGGCATCGACAAGAAGGCCGAGGAGCACGCGGTGGCCGACTCCCCGCTCGCCGACTACGGCGTCAAGGACGTCGACGACGCGCGCCTGTCCGGAGGGCTGGCGGGCGTCATCGGCGTGGGCGTCACGGTCGTCGCGGGCACCGGCGTGTTCTGGGCCGTGCGCCGCCGCCGTACGGACGACACCTCCCCGTCGGACACGACGAGCATGACGAGCGTCTGACGTGGGAGCCGGGCACGCGCACAAGCTGTACCGGCACGGGCACTCGCCCGTGCACGGCCTGCCGCCGCACACCAAGCTCGCCGCCGTGTTCGCCTTCGTGGTGGTCGTGGTGTCGACACCGCGCGAGGCGATGTGGGCGTTCGGCCTGTACGCCGTGCTGCTCGGGGCCGTCGCGTACGCCGCGCGCGTGCCCGCCGCCTTCCTGCTCAGGCGGCTGCTGATCGAAGTGCCGTTCGTCGCGTTCGCGGTGCTCATGCCCTTCGTGGCGGAGGGCGAGCGGGTCGACGTCGCCGGCCTCTCCCTGAGCGTGAACGGCCTGTGGGGCGCCTGGAACGTGCTCGCCAAGGGCACCCTGGGCGTCGCGGCCTCGGTGCTGCTGGCCGCCACGACCGAGCTGCGCGAACTGCTCCTCGGCCTGCAGCGCCTCAAACTCCCGCCGCTCCTCGTGCAGATCGCGTCCTTCATGATCCGCTACGGCGATGTCATCACCGACGAGATGCGGCGCATGCGGATCGCCCGGGAGTCGCGCGGCTTCGAGGCCAAGGGCATCAAGCACTGGGGCGTCCTCGCCACGTCGGCGGGCGCGCTGTTCATCCGCTCCTACGAACGCGGCGAGCGCGTGCACCTGGCCATGGTCAGCCGCGGCTACGCCGGCTCCATGCCCGTCATCGACGAGGTGACCGCGTCCCGGGCGCAGTGGTCGTACGCCCTCGCCCTCCCCTGCGCCGCGCTCCTCGTCTGTCTGCTGGGATGGACCCTGTGACTGCTTCTCTCGAGGTCTCGGGCCTCGCCTTCGCCTACCCCGACGGGCATCAGGCCCTCTTCGGCGTCGACTTCTCGGTCGCCCGTGGCGAGCGGGTCGCGCTGCTCGGGCCGAACGGTGCCGGCAAGACGACCCTCGTGCTGCACCTCAACGGCATCCTGACCGGCGGCGCGGGCACCGTGAAGGTCGCCGGGATGCCCGTGGACAGGCGGAACATGGCCGAGGTCCGGCGCCGGGTCGGCATCGTCTTCCAGGACCCGGACGACCAGCTGTTCATGCCGACGGTCCGGGAGGACGTGGCGTTCGGGCCCGCGGCGGCCGGGCTGAAGGGGCCGGAGCTGGAGGAGCGCGTGGAGCGGGCGCTGGAGCGGGTCGGCATGGCGGAGTTCAAGGACCGCCCGCCGCACCACCTCTCCTTCGGGCAGCGCCGCCGGGTGGCCGTCGCGACCGTGCTGGCGATGGAGCCGGAGATCCTCGTGCTGGACGAGCCGTCCTCCAACCTCGACCCGGCCTCGCGCCGCGAACTGGCGGACATCCTGCGCTCCCTGGACGTGACCGTGCTGATGGTCACGCACGACCTCCCCTACGCCCTGGAGCTGTGCCCGCGCTCCCTGATCCTCAGCGACGGGGTGATCGCGGCCGACGGGCCGACCGGCGAGCTGCTCTGCGACGAGGAGCTGATGCGGGCCCACCGTCTGGAGCTGCCGTTCGGTTTCGATCCGCGTTCGGTCCCGGCGGCTCCGGCCCGTCCATGACAATGGGCGCGTGACGAACGAGGAGAGCGACGGATCACTGCTGCTGGACGAGCAGCTGTGCTTCGCGCTGTACGCCGCCCAGCGCGCGGTGACGGCGGCGTACCGCCCGCTCCTCGACGACCTGGGCCTCACCTACCCCCAGTACCTGGTGCTGCTGGTCCTCTGGGAGCGCGGCGAGACCACGGTCAAGGAACTGGCCGCGGCCCTGCGCCTCGACTACGGCACGGTCTCGCCGCTGCTGAAACGCCTGGAGGCGGCCGGTCTGGTCCGGCGTGAGCGGTCGGCGCGGGACGAGCGGTCGGTGCTCGTGGCCGTGACCGGGCGCGGGGAGGAACTCCGGGAGCGGGCGGGTCGGGTGCCCGGCGCGCTGCTCGCGACGACGGGGCTCGACGCGGCGGAGGCCGGGCGGCTGCGTGCGGAGCTGTGGCGGCTGGCCGAGCGGGCGGAGTCGGCGGCGGACCGGGCCCGCTGAGGGTTACCCCCGGTTTCCACCCCCTGGTCACGGCACGGGAGTTACCGGCCAGTACCTTGTGCACGATGTGTTGGTGCACACCTGGTTCCGGGGGAGGACAGCATGACTGACGGCCCCGCCGTCGACACCCGCCCGACGAAGATCATGTTCGTGGCGGAGGCCACCGCCCACGGTGGTCGCGAAGGCTACGTCACCAGCCAGGACGGTCAGCTCGACCTCAAGGTCGCGATGCCCCCGCAGCTCGGCGGTGACGGCCACGGCACCAACCCGGAACAGCTCTTCGCGGCCGGCTACAGCTCCTGCTTCCACAACGCCCTGATCCTCGTCGGCAACCGCGAGGGCTACGACCTGACCGGCTCCACGGTCTCCGCGAAGGTCGGCATCGGCCCCAACCAGCAGCGCGGCTACGGTCTCGCGGTCGCCCTCAGCGTCTCCCTGCCGGTGGTCGACCCCGACCTCGCGACCAGGCTGGTGGACGCCGCCCACGAGGTCTGCCCGTACTCCAACGCGACCCGCGGGAACATCGACGTGACGATCCTGCTTGGCTAGAGGGGAGCACAGCGGCGAGACGAGGAGTACGGGCGTGGACGTGCACGGCACAGTGGCCGAGGGCTTCGAGCCGGTGAGGGACGCGTTCGTACGGAACTTCGAAACACTCGGGGACCGGGGCGCGGCGGTCGCCGTCTACCGGGACGGGCAGAAGGTCGTCGACCTGTGGGGCGGCACCAAGGACGTCGACGGCACGGCTCCCTGGGAGCGCGGCACCGCCCAGGTCGTGCGCTCGGCGACCAAGGGTGTCGCCGCCGCCGTACTCCTGCTGCTGCACCAGCGCGGGCAGCTGGACCTGGACGCGCCGGTGGGGCACTACTGGCCGGAGTTCAAGGCGCGGGGCAAGGAGCGGGTGCTGGTCCGGCACGTGCTGAACCACCGGGCCGGACTGCCGCTCCTCGACCGGCCGCTCACCCCGCAGGAGGCCCTGGACCCGCTGAAGGGCCCGGAGGCGGTCGCCGCGCAGGCCCCCGTCTGGGAGCCCGGCACCGACCACGGCTACCACGCGCTCACCTACGGCTGGCTGCTCGACGAACTGGTGCGGCGCGTGACCGGGCAGGGCACCGGGGAGTGGCTCGCGTCGCAGGTCACCGGCCCGCTGGGCCTGGACCTCTGGCTCGGTCTGCCGGAGTCGGAGGCCGGCCGGGTCGGGCGCGTGGGCCGCGTCGAGGGAGCCGAGCCGACCGGCGGTCTGCGGGCCCGGCCGAAGCGCTCGGTCACCGAGGCCTACGAGGACCCGGCCTCCCTCACCCGCCGGGCCTTCGCCGCGATCTCCCCGTTCCCGGACCAGAACGACCCCGCCTACCGCGCGAGCGCCCTCCCCGCGACGAACGCCATGGCGACGGCGGACTCACTGGCCCGCTTCTACGCGACCCTGATCGGCGACACCGCCGGCACCGCGCGCCTCTTCACGCCGGAGACGGTGGAACTGGCCCGGGCCGAGGAGTCGGCGGGCCCCGACCGGGTCCTGGTGGTCGGCACCCGCTTCGGCCTCGGCTACATGCTGCACGGCAGCGCCTCGCCGTTCCTCACCCCGGGTTCCTTCGGCCACCCGGGCCGCGGCGGCGCCCTCGGCTTCGCCGACCCGGAGACCGGGATCGCCTTCGGCTATGTCACCAACGGCTTCCGCAAGACGGTGACGGCGGACCCGCGGGCGCAGGGGCTGGTGCGTGCGGTGCGGGGAGTGCTGGACCTCTAGGAGCCCCTGGACACCTCCAGGAGCCCCTAGACGTGGATGGGGTGGGAGGTCCGGCCGGACGCCTGGTCGATCTCCTCGTGGGCCTTGGTCAGCAACTTCATGGCGAGTTCGTTGAGTGCCCGGGCCCCGGCGATCTCCTCCCCGACCCTCGGCTGATTGGCGTCGGTCCGGTGCCGGCTCGCGTGCCCGTGCGCCCGTACCTCGGCACCGTCGGGCAGGCGGACCATCGCGGCCGCCCGCGTGTGCTGGTCGTCCTCCGTGAACTCCATCTCGACGTGCCATCCCACTGTGGTGTGCATCATGACGATCACCTCCGGAACGCTTAGTTCCAGGGTGCTCCTCGCACCAGCCGGGCGCACCCGCCTGGAGGTGGCCTATCCGGCGTGCAGCATCAGCCCGATCCCGACCACCAGCAGCCCGGCCGCCGCGATCCTCGGCGCCCCGAACCGCTCCTTGAAGAACACGGCCCCGATCGCCGCGCCCACGATGATCGACGACTCGCGCAAGGCGGCGATGGGGGCGAGTTCGGCCCTGGTCTGGGCCCACAGGACGAGGGCGTAGGCGGCGACGGACAGCGCGGCACCGAGCAGCCCGAGCCCGGCGAACGGCCGCAGCAGGGCGAGGGTCTCCCCGCGCAGGCGCCACACGGCGTACGCCGGGATGACGACCCCCTGGACCGCCATCAGCCAGGCGATGTACCCGAGGGAGGACCCGGAGGCCCGCACGCCCAGCCCGTCGACGACGGTGTACACGGCTATGGTCAGCCCGGTCGCCAGGGCCGCTCCGATCGCCGCCCAGTCGGGCCGCCGCCCGCGCAGGCCCCACAGGGCGACGCCGGTCAGCCCCGCGCACGACAGGGCGATCCCGGCGGCGGCCCACCCGTCGGGCACCTCGTGTGCGAAGAGGGCGGCGAGCAGGGTCACGACGAGGGGCGCGGTGCCCCGGGCGATGGGGTAGGCCTGTCCGAAGTCACCCAGCCGGAAGGACTTCATCAGCAGGGCGTAGTAGGCGATGTGGACGGCGGCGGAGGCGAGCAGATACGGCCATGCCCCGGCCGCGGGGAACGCCACGAAGGGCGCGAGTGCCAGCCCGATGACGACGCCGCCGCCCGAGATCAGCGTGAAGCCGGCCAGCTTGTCGGTGATCTTGTGGGCGATGGCGTTCCAGCTGGCGTGGGTGACGGCGGCGAGCAGAACGGCGGCGGTGACCAGGGGCGTCACGGGGTGCGCTCGCGCACGTCCACCAGGGTGCCGTCGGCGTGGCTGATCAGGTCCTCGGGAGCCATGGGGAACACGGAGTACGGCGTCCCGGCCGCGGCCCAGACGACCTCGTGCTCCAGCAGGGACCGGTCGGCGAGGACGCGGGTCCTGGTCCGGTGCCCGAAGGGCGGCACGCCGCCGATGGCGTACCCGGTGGTCTCCCGCACGAGGTCCACCTTGGCCCGGGTGACCTTGTCCGCGCCGAGTTCCTTGCGGACGAGTTCGAGGTCGACCCGGGAGGCCCCGTCCATCAGCACCAGCACGGGCACGCCGTCCGCCGCGAAGATCAGTGACTTGCAGATCTGGCTCAGCTCGCACCCGACCGCGGCGGCGGCCTCGGCGGCGGTACGGGTGGCATCGGGAAAGCGGCGGACCTGACTCACGAGCTCCCCGAGCCCGAGCTCCCGCAGGGCCTCGGCGAAACGGGGATGAGCTCCGGAACCTTCGGCGTCAGTGGCGGCTGTCGTCGTCATGCCCCGCACGCTAGCGGTGCGTGCAGTGGACGAGCGAGGCCGTTTCAGCCGGTGGCGTCCTCCGGCCGGACGTCCGCGAACTCCCACCAGGCGAGCGGCAGCCAGTCACCGTCGACGAAGCCGTCGACGGATCCGCCGGTGCCCTGGATGGCCACGCGGGTCCCTACCGGGTAGGTGGTGCCGGACAGTCCGGAGACCGCCACGAGAAGCGTGCCGATACGTTGCGACAAAGTCGTCATTCCTTCCTCTTCTGGATGCAAATCGTCTCATCATGCACGAGCCTGGTATATGAGCCACGGCACAGACGGAGGTGCTTGACGATGAGGGCTGTCGTATACAAGGGCCCCTTCGAGGTAGCGATAGAGGAAGTGGAGGATCCACGGATTCAGCACCCGAACGATGTGCTCGTCCGGGTCACGTCAACGGCCATCTGCGGCTCCGACCTGCACATGTACGAGGGCCGTACGGCTGCGGAGCCGGGCATCGTGTTCGGCCACGAGAACCTCGGGGTCGTCGAGGAGACAGGAGAGGGGGTCACCACACTCAACAAGGGCGACCGGGTGGTCATGCCGTTCAATGTGGCCTGCGGCTTCTGCAAGAACTGTTCGGCCGGCTTCACGGGCTTCTGCCTGACGGTGAACCCGGGCTTCGCCGGCGGCGCCTACGGCTACGTCTCCATGGGTCCCTACACGGGCGGCCAGGCGGAGTACGTGCGGGTCCCGTACGCCGACTTCAACTGCCTGAAACTCCCGGAGGGCAAGGAGAAGGAGACGGACTTCGTCCTGCTCGCGGACATCTTCCCGACGGGCTACCACGGCAACGAACTGGCCGACGTGCGTCCCGGTGACACGGTCGCCGTGTACGGCGCCGGTCCGGTCGGGCTGATGGCCGCCTACTCCGCGATGCTGCGCGGTGCGAGCAAGGTGTTCGTGGTCGACCGGGTGGCGGAACGTCTCCAGAAAGCCCGGGAGATCGGCACGATCCCGATCGACTTCACCCAGGGCAACCCGGCGGAGCAGATCAGGGAGCAGACCGACGGCCAGGGCACGGACAAGGGCATCGACGCGGTCGGCTACCAGGCCCAGGCGCAGGGCGAGGACCGTGAGGAACCGGCGATCGTCCTGAACTCCCTGGTCGATACGGTCCGCCCGACGGGCGCGCTCGGCATCCCCGGGCTCTACGTCCCGAGCGACCCGGGCGGTCCGGACGAGCAGGCCAAGAAGGGCATGCTGATGGTCGCCGTCGGGCGCCTCTTCGAGAAGGGGCTCCGCCTGGGCACCGGGCAGTGCAATGTCAAGCGGTACAACCGCCACCTGCGGGACATGATCATCGAGGATCGGGCGAAGCCCAGCTTCGTCGTCTCGCACGAACTGCCGCTCGACCAGGCTTCGTCGGCATACGAGAAGTTCGACAAGCGCGTCGAGGGCTACACGAAGGTGGTTCTCCACCCCCAGGCAGCGTAGGAAGCCCGGGCAGGGCATGAAAGAAGCCGGTGAGGGCGCCCGTCCCCACGGTGCCCTCACCGGCCGGACTCTCAGGCGTCAGGCGCGGACCAGCTCCCTGTTCCCGTCGCCGCGGTCGGCAAGGGTGCGCAGGCCCTCGCCCTCCACGTCGACGTTGGGCAGCGCGCGGTCGAGCCACTTCGGGAGCCACCAGGCCTTGCGGCCGAGGAGGGCCAGGACGGCCGGGACGATGGCCATGCGGACGACGAACGCGTCGAAGAACACCGCGATCGCGAGGCCGAAGCCGATCATCTTGACCATCGACTCGGACGAGCCGATGAAGCCGGCGAAGACGGCCATCATGATGACCGCGGCGGCGGTGACGACCCGGGCGCCGTGCCGGAACCCGGTGACCACGGCCTGGGCGGGCTTCTCACCGTGGACGTAGGCCTCCCGCATCCGGGTCACGAGGAACACCTCGTAGTCCATCGCCAGGCCGAAGACCACGCCGACCATGAAGATCGGCATCATCGACATGACCGGTCCCGTCTGCTCCACGCCCATCAGGTCCGACAGCCAGCCCCACTGGAAGACCGCGACGACCGCGCCGAGGGCCGCCATCACCGACAGGAGGAAGCCGAGGGCCGCCTTCAGCGGGACCAGGATGGAGCGGAAGACCACGATCAGCAGGAGGAAGGCCAGGCCGACGACCAGCACCAGATACGGCACCAGCGCGTCGTTGAGCTTCTCGCTGACGTCGACGTTCATCGCTGTGCTGCCGGTGACCAGGACGTTCGCGTCG
Organism: Streptomyces sp. NPDC093598; assembly: GCF_044764825.1. Taxonomy (NCBI): domain Bacteria; kingdom Bacillati; phylum Actinomycetota; class Actinomycetes; order Kitasatosporales; family Streptomycetaceae; genus Streptomyces; species Streptomyces sp. NPDC093598. Next base: position 180,942 of record NZ_JBIWIV010000006.1, read on the forward strand.
GTGTCGGCCTTGATGTCCGTGCCGGCGTCCCGGATGCCGTGCACCAGGTTCTCCGTCGTGACGGAGGACGGCTTGGAGCCGGGGATGACGGTGATGGTGGCGGTGTCGCCGGCCTTGTTGGGCTGTGCCGGCGTGACCGTCACGACGTCCTTCAGGCCCTTGATCTCCTCGCCGGTCTCGGCGAAGACCCCCTTCGGGTCGTCGCTGTTCTTCGCGTCGACGACGACCATCAGCGGACCGTTGAAGCCCGGCCCGAAGCCCTCGGACAGCAGGTCGTAGGCGCGGCGCTGGGTGGTGGAGGTGGGCTGGGAGCCGTCGTCGGGCAGGCCCAGTTCGAGGGAGGTCGCCGGGACGGCCGCCGCGCCGAGGCCGACGACACCGAGCAGCAGGACCGTGACCGGGCGGCGCACGACGAAGCTCGCCCAGCGCGTGCCCAGGTTCGGCTTGGCCGACTTGGCCGGCTCGGCCGCCTCGTCCTGCGGCTTCGACCGGCCGAGGAGCTTGCCCTTCTCCCCCATCGGCCGCACCTTCCGGCCCGCGTATCCGAGCAGTGCCGGGATCATCGTCAGGGCGATCAGCACCGCGATGGCCACCGTGCCCGCCGCCGCGATGCCCATCTTCGTCAGCATCGGGATGTTGACGACGGACAGGCCCACCAGCGCGATCACCACGGTCAGACCGGCGAAGACCACCGCGGAGCCCGCCGTGCCGGCGGCCCGGCCCGCCGCTTCCTCGCGCTCGCGGCCCTCGGCCAGCTCGGCGCGGTAGCGGGAGACGATGAACAGCGCGTAGTCGATGCCCACGGCCAGGCCGATCATCATCGCCAGGGTGGAGGTGGTGGTGCCCAGGTCCAGCGCACTGGCCAGCCCCGTGATCGCGGAGACGCCGATGCCCACGCCGATGAGCGCCGTCAGCAGCGGCAGCCCGGCCGCCACCAGCGAGCCGAAGGTGATGACGAGGACGACCGCGGCGACCGCGATGCCGATGATCTCGCTGGAGCCGGTGTGCGGGACGGCCTGGAGCGCGTCACCGCCGATCTCGACGGTCAGCCCGGCCTTCCGCGCGTCCTGCGCGCTGTCCTCCAGGGCGTCCTTCGCCGCGTCGTCCAGCTCCATGCCGGAGACCTTGTACGACACCTGCGCGTAGGCGATCGTGCCGTCCTTGCTGACGGCCTTCGCCTGGTACGGGTCGGTGACGCGGACGACCTCGGAGCCGTCGGCCAGCTCCTTCACCGTGTCCTGGACCGTCGCCTTGTTGCCGGGGTCGGTCATCTTCTCGCCGCTCGGCGCCTTGAAGACGACGCGTGCGGTGGCGCCGTCGGCGCTGGTGCCGGGGAAGCGCTGCTCCAGCAGGTCGAAGGCCTTCTGGGCCTCGGTGCCGGGGATGGAGAACGAGCTGTTGCCCGCGGCGGGGGCACTGGCCGCGCCGACACCGGCGAGGGTCAGCAGGGCCACCCAGATCAGGGCGACGAAGTGCCGCCGCCGGAACGAGAGCCGGCCGAGTTTGTAGAGGAAAGTGGCCACGAGGGCGTACTCCCGGTCAGTCGTGGGGTCTTCAGGGCAGGGGTGATCAGCCCGACGACGTGAGCGGAGACGTCAGGTAGGGGCTAGCTGAGGGGGACTACTCGGTGGGCACGCCGAGGGCGGGGAGGACCACGGCGTCTATGTAGGAGGTGAGGAAGGCCGCCGTCGGCGGCCGGTCGTCGAGAACCGCGCAGGTGACGAAGGCGCCGAGCATCATGTGCACCACGAACTCCAGCGCGGGGCAGTCCGCACGGACCTCGCCCCGGTCGACCGCGCGCTGGAGCACACGACGCGAGTCGGCGATCTCCGGCTCGATGATCTGGCTCCGGAACTCGCTGTGGAGGTCCGGATTCGCGTGCATCGCCGTGGCCAGGCCGCGCATCAGCGCACCGTCCTGCTCCATCTTGGCGTCGTCCGTGCGCGCCATGATGGCGTGGAAGTCGCCGCGCAGCGAGCCGGTGTCGATCTCGTCGAGGTTCTTCACCGGCTTGTTGTGCCGGAGCGCCTTGACGACCAGCTGGGCCTTGCCGCCCCACTGGCGGTAGAGGGTGGCCTTGCTGGACCGGGTGCGCGCCGCCACGGCGTCCATGGTGAGGGCGTCGTAGCCGACTTCGCGGAGCAGGTCGAGCACGGCCGCGTAGAGCTCGGCCTCACGCTCGGGGGTGATCCGACTGCGACGCGCGGCGGCGACCTCAGCCATCTCTTCCACCTTCCTGCTCCGAACGACACGGTTTCGTACGTCACGAATGTAGCGCACTCCCAATGGAAACGAAACCGTTTCGTACATGTGCCGGGTCACGGTCGCACTTCTGCCCTGAGTTGCCCTGGTCCGTCCCCCGGCAAAGCATGAGGACGTGACCTATCTGCGTCTGCCGCACCTCCATGACGACCTGCTGTGCTTCGTCGCCGAGGACGACCTCTGGCTCGCCCCGCTCGACGCCCCCGGCCGGGCCTGGCGCCTCACCGTCGACCGCACCAAGCTGGGCCACCCCCGCTTCTCGCCCGACGGCCGCCACCTCGCCTGCACGAGCTGGCGCAGCCTGGTGCCCGAGGTCCACGTCGTCCCGGTGGACGGCGGCCCGGGCCGCCAGGTGAGCCACTGGGGCAGCGCCGACACCCGGGTCTGCGGCTGGACCCCGGACGGCGAGATCCTGGCCGTGGCCTCGCACGGCGAGCCCTTCTCGTACTTCACCTGGGCCTACAAGGTCTCCCCCGGCGGCGATCCGGGCCGCAAACTGCCCTGGGGGCCGGTCTCCGACATCCAGGTCGCCGACGTGGACGGGGAGCGCAAGTCCCTGCTCCTCACCGGCACCCCACCGCACGAACCGGCCTCCTGGAAGCGCTACCGCGGCGGCGCCACGGGCCGGCTCTGGCTGCACGGCGAACGGCTGCTGGAAGGCCTCGGCGGCCATCTGCACTCCCCCATGTTCGTCGGCGGCCGCATCGCGTTCCTCTCCGACCACGAGGGCGTCGGCAACCTCTACTCCTGCGCCTACGACGGCTCGGACCTGCGCCGGCACACCGACCACGACGCCTTCTACGCCCGGCACGCCGCGAGCGACGGCACCCGGGTGGTGTACCAGTGCGCGGGCGACCTGTGGCTGGTCGACGACCTGTCCCCGGACTCCCGGCCTCGCCGGCTGGACGTACGGCTGAGCGGGCCGCGCGCGGGACGGCGTCCCTACCAGGTGGCGGCCTCCCGGCACGTCGACGGACTCTCGGTCGACGAGACGGGGCGGGCCGGCGCCGTCGTCGTACGCGGCAGCCTGTACTGGCTGACCCACCGGGACGGCCCGGCCCGCACCCTCACCGACACCCCGGGCGTCCGGGTGCGGCTGCCGGAGATGCTCGGCGGAAGCGGACAGGTGGCGTACGTGACGGACGCCGAGGGCGAGGACGCCGTCGAGATTGCCTCGCTGCCCCGGGCGAGCGGCGACCGGGCGCCCCGGCGGCTGGCCTCGGGTGCGCTGGGCCGGGTGCACGAGATGGTCTCGGACCCGGCGGGCGAGCGGCTTGCGGTCGCCTCGCACGACGGCCGGCTCCTCCTCGTCGACGTCACCGAGGACTCCGACGGCGAGGTCACCGAGCTGATCCGGTCGGTCAACGGACCCGTGCGCGACCTGGCGTTCTCCCCGGACGGGGCGTGGCTCACCTGGTCGCACCCGGGCATCGGGCGCACACTGCGGCAGATCAAGATGGCCCGGCTCGCCGGAGCAGCAGGGGACACGTTCGTCGTCGACGTCACCAACGGCCGCTTCGAGGACGAGAACCCGGTCTTCACGCGCGACGGCCGCTACCTCGCCTTCCTGTCCTGGCGCGGCTTCGACCCCGTCTACGACGTGCACACCGGCGACCTGTCCTTCCCGCTGGGCTGCCGCCCGTACCTCGTGCCGCTGTCCTCCGCGACGCCCTCCCCGTTCGCCGTGAACCCGGAGGGCCGCCCGGCCGCCGGGGGCCTGGACCCGGTGGAGGACGACGACAACGGGGAGAACGGGGCCGTGACCGTCGAGGTCGAAGGGCTGGAGAGCCGGGTCACGCCGTTCCCGGTGGCCGCCTCCAAGTACTCGGCGCTGTACCCGGTGGCGGGCGGCGGGCTGGTGTGGCTGCGCTGGCCGATCTCGGGCGCGCTCGGCGAGACGTTCGCCAATCCGGACGACACCAGCGGCCGGCCGACCCTGGAGCACTTCGGCATCACCAAGGCCAAAAGGTCCGAACTCGCCCAGCACCTCGACTGGTTCGCGGTCAGCGGCGACGGCAGCCGGCTGGTGATCGTCGACGAGGGCGAGCTGCGCGCGGTGCCGGCCAACGAGCCGGGCGACGCCGACTCGACGGTGTGGATCGACGCGCGCCGCATCCTGCACGTGGTCGACCCGGCGGCGGAGTGGCGGCAGTCCTACGAGGAGGCCGGGCGGCTGATCCGGGCCTACTTCTGGGACCCGGGCATGTGCGGCATCGACTGGGACGGCGTGCTGGACCAGTACCGCCCGCTGGTCGAACGGGTCGCCACCCCCGACGAGTTCGCCGACCTGCTCCGCGAGGTCCTGGGCGAGCTCGGCACCTCCCACGCCTACGTCACCGCGGCCCGGCGCAACGAGGGCCCGCCCCACTACCAGCGCCGGCAGGGCCTGCTGGGCGCCAACTTCGTACGCCGGGACGGCGGCTGGACGGTCAGGCGGATCCTGCCCGGCGACTCCTCCGACTCCAAGGCCCGTTCCCCGCTCGCCGGTACGGGCATCCGGGAGGGCGCGCTCCTCACCCATGTCGACGGCCGCCCGGTGGATCCCGACGCGGGCCCGTATCCGCTGCTGGCCGGCGCGGGCGGTACGACGGTGGAGCTGACCTTCGGCCCGGCGCAGGGCGAGGGTCCGCCCCGGCGGGTCGCCGTCGTCCCGCTCGTCGACGAGCGGCCGCTGCGCTACCAGGACTGGGTGGCCAAACGCCGGTCGGTGGTACGCGAGTTGAGCGGCGGGCGGTGCGGCTATCTGCACATCCCGGACATGGGCGGTTCGGGCTGGGCGCAGTTCAACCGCGACCTGCGCATGGAGGTGTCCCGCCCGGCCCTGATCGTGGACGTGCGCGGCAACGCGGGCGGGCACATCAGCGAGTTGGTCGTCGAGACGCTGAGCCGGACCGTCCTGGGCTGGGACCTGACCCGCGACGCCCAGGCGGTGTCGTACACCTCGAACGCGCCGCGGGGCCCGGTGGTGGCCCTGGCGGACGAGGCGACCTCCTCCGACGGCGACATGATCACCGCCGCGTTCAAACTGCTGAAGCTCGGCCCGGTCGTGGGCCAGCGGACCTGGGGCGGTGTGGTCGGCATGACCGGCCGCCACGAGCTGGGCGACGGCACGGTGATCACGGTGCCCATGAACGCGGCCTGGTTCGACGCGTACGGCTGGTCGGTGGAGAACAAGGGCGTCGCCCCCGACATCGACGTCCTGCGCACCCCGCTGGACTGGGCCGAGGGCCGGCACGCCCAGCTGACCGACGCGGTGGAGCTGGCGCTCGGGCTGCTGGAGACCAACCCGCCGGCGACGCCGCCGACCTACAGCGACGTACCGGACCGCTCCCGCCCGAAGCTGCCGCCCAGGGCGTGAGCCGCCGGGGCACAAGGGGAAAGGGGCGCCCCGCTCGGGGGCGCCCCTCTCCTTCAGCGCGCAACGTCAGGCGTCGTAGTCCTGGTCGAAGCGGTCCTCCTGCTCGCGCTCACGCTCGCGCTGCGGCTGCGAGCGCTCGCGGTCACGGTCGCGCTGCGGCTGCGGCTGCGAGGGGTCCATGTCCTCGTCGCGCCGGCGACCACGACCCTGCATCTGCTCGCGAGCCTGGTCCGCCTTCTGGCGAGCCTGGTTCTGCCACTGCTCGGACTTCTCCTGGAACTGGTCCTTCATACCCATGTGGGTTCACTCCCGTTGGGGGTGAGGGGATCTGGCTCGTTCAGATTCACACGGGCCGTGACGCTGCGCATGTCGATCATTTACGGAGCGTAGTCCGCTCCTGCTCATCGGCCGCTCCACCGGCCCCCACGAGGCCCGTGCGCATGCCCGTCAGCCGGTCCGCGAACCGCCGCATCTCGCGCTGGCCCACCGTCCCGATGACCGCGGGCAGATAACCGCGTACGCCCTGCATCCCGCGCAGCCACCACTGCCCGTACACATGGCTCGACCTGCGCTCGATGCCCTCCACGAGCCGGTCCACGGCCGGACCGAGCGGGTACGTCTTGTTGGACGGCCAGGGCAGCCGCTGCCTCAACTCCCGCATGACGTCGTCCTGGTCGGCCCCGCGCACCATGTCGGTGTCGGTCCACGACAGGTAGCCGACGCCCACCTTCACGCCCCGGTGCCCGACCTCGGCCCGCAGGCTGTGCGCGTACGCCTCCACACCCGATTTGGAGGCGCAGTACGCGGTCATCATCGGCGCCGGGGTGATCGCGGCGAGGGAGGCGATCTGAAGCAGGTAGCCCCGGCTCTGCGTCAGCAGGGGCAGGAAGGCGCGGGCGGTCACCGCCGAGCCGATCAGGTTGACCTCGATCACCCGCCGCCAGGACTCCGGGTCGGAATCCGCGAACGGCCCGCCGGTGGCGACACCGGCGTTGGCGACGAGGATGTCGACCCTGCCGAAGCGTTCCTCGACCTCGACCGCGACACGGGCCATCGCCTCGTGGTCGGTGACGTCGGCGTGCCAGTGGTCGCTGTCGCTGTGCAGCCGCCCGGAGACCTGTTTCAACGCGTCCGGCTCGAGGCCGACCAGCGCGACCTTCACACCGCGCGCGGAGAGCTTGCGGGCCAGCAACTCCCCGACACCGCGCGCCGCCCCGGTCACCACGGCGACCTTGCCTTCGAGGCTCACCCTGCTCATGCGTTCTCCTCGGATACGACCTGGATGTGGGTGCGGACGAGGTCCCGGATCGTGCCGGTGACCAGTTCGGGCGCCTCGACGGGCGTCATGTGTCCGATGCCGGGCAGTTCGACGATGCCGGTGCAGTGCGGCAGCGCGGCGGCCAGGGCCCGGGCCTGCACCGGCGGCGTCAGCCGGTCCGCCGTCCCGACGATCACGGCCGCGGGCACGTCCAGCTCCCGCACGCCGTGGTCGAGGTCGAGCAGATCCAGCACCTGCGACCAGGCGTGGCGGACCTTGCGGGGGCAGGCGTGCACGATCCGGGCACACGCCTCGATCATGTGCGGGGCCGAAGCGGGGCCCATGGTCCCGTACTTGAGGATCCGGCGGGCCAGCGGCGTGACCGGCCCGAGCGGGGCGCGGGAGCCGAGGATCTTCCGCGTCAGCCAGGTCCGCACCCGCCCGGCCCGCAAGGGAAAAACGGTGGAGGCCGCGACCAGCTGCGAACTGCCCGTGCTGCACAGCAGGACGGCGGCCGCGTGCGCCCGGAAGGCGGCTCTCCCGGAGGCAGCCATCACGGTCATCCCGCCCATCGAATGCCCGGCGATCACGGCCTGCTCACCGGGCGCGAGGGTGGCTTCGAGGACGGCTTCCAGATCGTCGGCGAGCGCGTCCGCGCTGCACGCGGGGCTCGCGGGGCTGCGCCCGTGCCCGCGCTGGTCGTAGGCGATGACCCGGTGGTCGGCGGCCAGGTCGCGGATCTGTGCCGCCCAGAAGGCGGTGGAGCAGGTCCAGCCGTGGGCGAGGACGACGGCGGGGGCACCCTCGGGCCCGTGGATCTCGACGTGCAGCCGGGCACCGTCGGCGGAGACGGCGGTCAGTTCGCGCGCCGGGGCGGGCGGGGCGTAGGGGCCGGAGTCGACGTACAGGAGGCGGCTCACGCTTCCACCCCGGCCTTCTCCTGCGCGATGGTCTTCTCGGCCGCGGGCGCCCGCAGGACGTCGTACTCCGCGAGGTCCACCCGCCTTGTCGCCCGCCGGAACTCCCCGGTGGTGCCGGGCCAGATGGTGGTGTTGCGGCCGCTCGCGTCGAGGTACCAGCTGGTGCAGCCGCCGGTGTTCCACACGGTGCGCTTCATGCGCTCCTGCACCCGGTGGTTCCAGGCGCGCACGGCGTCCGGGCGGGCGTCCAGGGCGACCCGGCCGCCGAGGACGTCGAGCTGTCGGACGTAGTCGGCGAGGTAGTTCAGCTGGGACTCGATCATGAGGATCATCGAGGAGTTCCCGAGGCCGGTGTTGGGCCCGATGATCGTCATCCAGTTGGGGAAGCCGGCCGCGGAGGCACCGCGCAGGGCCTCCATGCCGCCCTTCCAGGTCTCCGCGAGGGTCCGCCCGTCGGCGCCCACGACCCGCTCGGCGATGGGCATGTCGGTGACGTGGAAGCCGGTGCCGAAGACGATCGCGTCCACCTCGGCCTCGCTGCCGTCGGCGGCGACCAGGGTGGACCCGCGGACCTCGGCGAGCCCGCTCGCGACCACGTCGACGTTGGGCTGCGCGAGCGCGGGGTAGTAGTCGCTGGACAGCAGGATCCGCTTGCAGCCGATGCGGTAGTCCGGGGTGAGTTTCGCCCGCAGGGCCGGGTCCTTGACGGAGCGGGCCATGTTGCGCCGGGCCAGCTCCTCGACGAGGCCGAGCTGCCCCGGATGCTTGGTGAACGCCTGGACCTGCAACTCCCTGATGCCCCACAGCAGTCCGCGCCTGAGCTGCGAGGTGAAGGGCAGCTGCCGGTGCAGCCACCGCTCCGCGCCGCTGATGTTCCGGTCGACGCGGGGCATGACCCAGGGCGGGGTGCGCTGGAACAGGGTCAGGCGCGAGACCTCGGGCTGGATGGCGGGCACGATCTGGGCGGCCGAGGCCCCGGTCCCCACCATGGCGACGCGCTTGCCACGCAGGTCGCAGTCGTGGTCCCAGCGGGCCGAGTGGAAGACCTTGCCCGGAAACGTTTCCAGTCCCGGGATGTCCGGCACCTTCGGATCGGACAACGGCCCGGTGGCCGACACGACCATGTCCGCCGACAGGCTCCCGCTGCTGGTCTCGATGTCCCAGCACAGCCGTTCGCCGTTCCAGCTCATCCGCTTCACCTCCGAGTCGAAGCGGATGTGCGGGCGCAGCCGGAACACGTCGGTCACGTGCTCCAGGTAGGCGCGGATGTGCTCCTGTCCCGAGAAGGCGCGGGGCCAGTCGGGGTTGGGTGCGAAGGAGAACGAGTAGAGATGGGACGGCACGTCACACCGGCACCCCGGGTAGCTGTTGTCCCGCCAGGTCCCGCCGACACTGCTCGCCCGCTCCAGGACGACGAAGTCGGTGACGCCCTCGCGGCGCAGCCGCACGGCGGCCCCCAGCCCGCCGAACCCGGACCCGACCACCGCGACCCGCACATGCTCGTGTTCGCGCTCGCCCATGCCGACACCTCCACACACCACGAGAACCGTGCCAGTGAACACTGGCGCAATGGGAGCGTAGGGCAGCGGCGTACCGATGGGTAGGGGGCGGGACGAGGAAAGTTACCCCTGGTACGCCTTAAGGTGCCCAGGTGGCCGAGAAGCGTGAATACCGCATGGAAGAGCTGGCCCGCCTCGCCGGGATCACGGTGCGCACCCTGCGCTTCTACCGCGAACGCAAACTGATCCCGCCACCCCGCCGCGAGGGCCGCATCGCCTGGTACGACGACCACCACCTGGCCCGGCTGCGCACGATCACGGCCCTGCTGGAGCGCGGCCACACCCTCAGCGGCATCGCGGAACTGGCGGAGGCCTTCGACCACGGCCGGGACGTCGGCGACCTGCTCGGCGTCGGCGGCCCCACCGAGGAGGAACCGGTCCACCTCACCCCCGAGGAACTCGCCGACCACTTCGCCGGCGAGGCCACACCGGAGAACCTCGCCGCCGCGATGGAACTCGGCTACCTCGGCACCGACGGCGAGGAGATCGTCCACATCAGCCGCCGCCTCCTGGACGTCTCCGCGGCCCTGGTCCACGAGGGCATCCCCCTCGCGGAGGTCCTCGGCGCCGCCAAACAGGTCCGCACCCACGCCGACGCCCTGGCCGAACTCTTCACCGACCTGGTTGTGCGCCACGCCTCCCCCCAGGACCTCCCCCGCCTGCGCCCACTGGCCCGGAGCGTGGTGGAGGCGGAGCTTTCACTGGCGCTGGACCGCAGGATGCGCAGGCAGGACTGACGCCCACAGACGCACCGGATATCTCCTCCCCTTCCGCTCTGTGTCATTCACCCGATCGAAGCACTTTGCGGACAACGGCCCGCGAAGAAGGGTTCGGACTCCGAGAGTGAGATCGAAAAGGCCCCGGCGGCTGTCCTACCAGCCCCGGGGTGTGGCCGACCCTGCAAAGGAGCGTCGACGTGGCCCAGCCTAGCCCCCAACCGACTCCGCCGAATCCGTCTCGACCGGCTTCCGCCGAGAGGCCGAGAGCTCTCGCCGCCGTTCGTCTCAGCTGCCTCACCAGCGCTTCCACTTCCCCTGGTCGACAACGCTCGGTCATCCAGCTGTGCGCGGACACGCTTGGATTCACGCTGATCGGTGAGGCAGCGGATCTCGGCGTATCGGCCACGAAGACGTCGCCGTTCGACCGGCCGCGGTTGGCCTCCTGGCTGCGTCAGCCTCACGAGTACGAAGCCGTCGTATGGGCGCATGTGGACCGGGCTGTGCGGTCGGTGGCTCACATGATCGAGCTGATCGCGTGGGGGCAGCAGAACGCGCGGACCCTCATCTTCGGTTTCTCCAAGGGAGATCAGCCGCTTGTGGTGCCCCCGAAAGCGGACGGTTCCACTATCCGGCGTTGCATCGAGCTGGCCCACGACGCCGAGACGGAGTCACGCACCATCTCGTCCCGCCTCAGCGACAGCCACCAAGCGTTGCGCACGGCCGGCCGCTACGGCGGGGGGCTGATCCCCTTCGGCTACCAAAAGGCAGCTCACCCCTCAGGCGGCGGTTGGTGCCTTGCCCCCGATCCGGAAACCGCGGTCCTGGTGCGCACGATCATGGACGACGTGCTCGCGGGACGATCGCTGATCGACATCGCACGGGAGTTGAACAGCACCGGCGTACTCGTGCCACGCGACCGCCACGCCCAGCTCCGAGGCCGCCCGACAGGCGGTCGCCGTCACGGGCGCGACTTCGAACGGTTCCGTTGGACGTCCGGCACGTTGTCCAAGGTGTTGCGCAGCCCCTCCCTGATGGGGCACCGCACACATGCAGGACAGACCGTCCGTGACGCCACCGGGACCCCGGTCCTCATCGGCCAGCCGCTGCTCTCGGACAAGGAGTTCGAAGCGCTGCAAGACGTTCTTGCGGCACGCTCCAACGGCACGCGTCGCCCCCGCAGTCGGACGACCGCCCTGCTCACCGCTGTCGCTCACTGCGCCGGCTGCGCTGGGCGCATGTACTTCGCCACACGCAGGGGCTGTGCGTACGGCGACTACGTATGTCGAGCGACAGCACGGGGCGAGCTGTGCCCGGCACCCGCTGCGATGCGTTCCGACTGGCTGGAGGAGTACACGCTCCGCCAATACCGCCAGGCCACGGGGACGGACGACCCCGTGTGCCGTGCGGATCTTCTCCGCGACGACGTCCGTGTCACTGTCACCAAAGGACGTAGCGGCGGCTCGCCCGCCCGGCTGAGGGGGCCGGACACCCTACGTCTGGCCTTCTCGCTCGGGACACCAGTAGGTACGCGGCACCACACCTGAGCACCGCCGGACGTGCTCGGTGCCGCGGCTGCGGCACCGAGCACGTCACTGCTCGAAGACCACCGTCACAGGAGCGTGGTCCGACCACCGCTCCTCATGGCTGGCCGCACGCTCCACGAACGCCTTGACGGCCCGCTCCGCGAGCCCGCGGGTGGCTGCAGCCAGGTCGATCCTCCATCCAGTGTCGTTGTCGAAGGCCCGCCCCCGATACGACCACCACGAGTACGGCCCCTCGGTGTCCGGGTGCAGGGCGCGCACGACGTCGACGTACCCGCCGTCCGCCGGGTCGAGGACCCGCCCCAGCCACTCGCGCTCCTCGGGCAGGAAGCCGGAGTTCTTCTGGTTCCCGCGCCAGTTCTTCAGGTCGGCCTTCTGGTGGGCGATGTTCCAGTCGCCGCAGACCAGCACCTCGCGCCCCTCGGCGGCGGCACGCTCGCGCAGCTCCTTCAGGTAGGCGAGGAACTCGCCCATGAAGCGTTCCTTCTCGTCCTGGCGCTCGGTGCCGACCTCGCCGGAGGGCAGGTACAGCGAGGCGACGGTGACCCCCGGCAGGTCCGCCTCCACATACCGCCCGCTGCCGTCGAACTCGGCGGACCCGAAGCCGATGCGCACCCGGTCGGGCTCGCGGCGGCTGTACAGGGACACCCCGGCCCGCCCCTTGGCGGCGGCAGGCGCGTGCACCACATGCCACCCCTCCGGCGCCCGGACGTGCCCGGGCAGCTGCTCCGGCTCGGCGCGCACCTCCTGAAGGCACAGCACGTCGGCTTCGGTCTCCGCGAGCCACTCCACGAAGCCCTTCTTCGCGGCGGCACGCAGCCCGTTCACATTCACAGAGGTCACAGTGAGCACCCCCGCACGATACCGGCACTCTGGACGAGGTCCAGTTCCGGATCGAATACGGTAGCGGCCATGCACATACGCCGGGTCTCCTTCGACCACCCCGACGCCATGAAGCTGAACGACCAGGTCCAGGCCGAGTACGCCGTCCGCTACGGCGACGACGGCGACGCCACGCCCATGGCTGCCGCGGACTTCGCCCCGCCGAACGGCGTGTACCTGATCGCGTACGACGAGCACGGCACCCCCGTCGCCTCGGGCGGCTGGCGCGCCCAGGACGCCAACGACGAGGGCAACCTCGACGGCGACGCCGAGCTCAAGCGCATGTACGTGATCGACGGCATGCGCGGCCGAGGCCTGGCCCGACGCATCCTGGCCGCCCTGGAGGAGGACGCCCGCGCGGCCGGCCGCATCCGCATGGTCCTGGAAACCGGCACCAAGCAGCCGGAGGCCATAGCCCTGTACACGTCCAGCGGCTACGAGCCGTGCGCCAAGTTCGGCTACTACCGCTTCCACGAGTCGAGCCGCTGCTTCGCGAAGCGACTCCGATCCCCTGGCTGACGGGGGCTCAGCGGCAGCCTCACCCGGCTCCCTTGCCACGCGAGGCGCGCTGTCCGCGGCCGCGCCACCACTCGGTCACCGAGCCGGTCTCGCCCCGCATGTGCGGTGGCACCAGCACCTTCGGCCAGTTGAACCACGCGATCGTGACGTGCAGCACCAGCAAGGGAAGGGAGCCGAAGGTGAAGATCGCGCCGATGTCGACCACGACGAGCCCCGCGCCGTTCGAAGCGGCGACGGCGGCGACGGTGCCGAATGTCATGCAGACCATCCAGGCGGCGAGCGGGACGATGCCGCGTTCATGCCCCCGTACGACCGACGGGTTCATCGAGTACCCGAACAGCATGTCGGGCGCCCGGCCGGAGCCGATCCAGTGCAGCCACGCGGCCCGGACGAAGAACAAGTTCATCGCGCCCGCGAAGACGGCGGCGAGGACGCCGGGAACGAGGTTTGCCACAGCGCCTCCGCGGCGAGCGCACCGACCGGACGCCCCAGTATCCACGGCGGGATCGTCAAGAAGATCCACGGCCGGACCAAATGTGGGCAAGCAAGTGACGCTGAACACACGTCAGAGCCCGGTCGGTTTCCCGACCGGGCTCTGAGCTGCGTGGACCTGAGGGGATTTGAACCCCTGGCCCCCTCGATGCGAACGAGGTGCGCTACCGGACTGCGCCACAGGCCCTTGCAACGAGTGAAACTTTAGCACCCCGATCGGTCTGCTTGGAAATCCGTTCCCCAGGGGCGGTCACCTGCGGCTTCGTGGCACTACTCGTTGGCGGCCCGGGGCCGCTCCCCGTCCTCGTACTGGTCGAACAAGGGGGTGCGACCGCGCTCCCGGGCCCGTCGGGCGGAGGCCGCCCTCCGGGCGTCGGTGCGGCCGTCGCCGTCGTCCGCGTCCTGGGTGGTGGGGTCCGGCTCGCCCGGGTGGCCGGCAGCGCCGGAGTCGTCCTGCCCGTCCGGGGCGACCGTGCTCGACCGGGCCGAGCTCCAGGTGTCGGGGGCGCCGAGGTCCACGTCGCTGGTGGCTCTCGGGGCGACCGGGGCCGTCACATACGTCGGCAGGGGCACCGGCACCGGCTCCCAGCTGTCGCCGCCCTGCCCGGGCCGCCGCTGCCGCTCGCGCTGCTGGTCGACCCACTCCGCGTGGTCGGTCTGCTCGACGAGGGCGCGCCGGTCCGCCGCGAGGGCCGACAGGCCGGGGTCGGTCAGCGGCTCGGGTCCCTCCTCCGGTTCGTCGCTCTCCTCGTCGCCCAGGGGGCGCCGGCGGGGCTGGCGCTGCCGCTCCCGCAGGCGCTGGGCCGCGGCCTCGGCCATGCGGCGGTCCATCTGGTAGGCGAAGCGGCGGCGCTCCTGGGAGCGGAGGTATGCGATGTAGACGCTGAGCATGACCGCGGGCACGCCGGGGGCCCACAGGAACGCGAGTCCCCCGACCGCGGCGACGATCGCACCGAGGGTGAAGGCGAGGAACAGCATGATGGTGGTGCGCCGGCGGCGCGCGAGCACCTTCGAGCGCCGGGCTCGTGCTGCGGCCGCCTGGTTCGCCTGGGCCGAGGCGCTGCGCCGGGCGGCGGGTACCCGCTCCCGGGGACGCCCGGTCCGTGCCGCGTTCGGTGCGGGCGACTGGCGGGCCGGGGGCTCGGGGGCCGCCGGGCGGGCCGGCTGCTCGGGGGCGGGCGGCGGTACGGGTACCTGGGTCTGCGGACGGGTCTTGGACACGGCGAAGGCCCGGACGTCCACCGAGTCGGTGACGGCGTCCGGGTCGTCCGCGTCCCGCTCCCCCTCGTCGGCGGAGCGCGCCCGCAGGTCCTTGGCGTACCGGCGCTCCATTCCCGCCCGTCCGGACAGCAGCCGGATGGCGGTGCTGAAGCGTTCCGTCGGACGGGCATCGTTCAGCTCGTCCTGCCTACGGAGCCACATCGGCACCAAGTAGGCGGCCCAGGCCCCGACGATGACTGCGTAGATGAGGCCACTGCTGCTCACGCCTCACACCGTAGAGGGGTTTGCATGAGGCCATCTGCCAATTGAGCCGGTGTGTCGCACGATCTGGCTGATATTTCGAACTTTTCTTGTGACCGATGCGATCAGCAGACCACCCAGGCCGGGAATTCATTGCCCCGAGACGGTCACCCGTCGATCAATTTCGAACACGTATTCAATTTCCGGGATGGTGCCGCATTCCCCGGTCACTCTGCGATCGTGCCCGGTGCCAGCGCCTCAGCAACCCGTCCGGCACCTCTTCCGCCGTGAGCGCGAAGACGAGATGGTCGCGCCAGGCTCCGTCGATGTGCAGATATCGCGGCCGCAGACCCTCCTCACGGAATCCGAGTTTCTCCACGACCCGGCGGCTGGGCCCGTTCTCCGGGCGAATGCAGACCTCGATGCGATGCAGGCCGACGGTACGGAAACAGTGGTCCACGACGAGCGCCACCGCCGTCGGCATCACGCCGCGGCCGGCCACCGACTCGTCCACCCAGTAACCGACGTGCCCCGAGCACATCGAGCCCCAGGTGATCCCGGCGACCGTCAACTGCCCGACCAAGCGCCCCTGGTACTCGATGACGAAAGGGAGCATCCGGCCCGCGTTCGCCTCCGACCTCAGGTGGCGGACCATCTGGCGGAAGGTCGGGCGGTGCGCCATCGGCCCGCCCGGCGTGGGCGGCGGGATCGTCGCCTCCCAGGGGCGCAGCCAGTCGCGGTTGCGCCGGTTGACCTCGCGCCAGGCCCGCTGGTCGCGCAGCTTTATGGGTCTGAGGACGATGTCGCCGTCCACCAGCTCCACGGGCCAGGATGGGCTGTTCAGCTCGCACCCCCAGGTCTGGGGTGGTCGCCGCCCCGGAGCTGGTCGACGGCGTGCACGAGCAGCGGCTCCAGGACGGCGAGGCCGTCCTTCACACCGCCGCTGGAGCCGGGCAGGTTGACGATCAGCGTCCCGCCCGCCACACCGGCCAGGCCCCGGGAGAGCGCCGCGGTCGGCACCTTCTGACGGCCGAACGCCCTGATGGCCTCGGCGATGCCCGGCACCTCGTGGTCGATCACGCGGCGGGTCGCCTCGGGGGTGCGGTCGGTGGGCGAGATGCCCGTGCCGCCCGTGGTGACGATGACGTCGTAGCCGGCGTCGACACCGGCGCGCAGGGCGGCCTCGACGGGATCGCCGTCGGGGACGACCTGCGGGCCGTCGACCGCGAAGCCGAAGCGCTTCAGGCCGTCGGAGATCAGCGGGCCGCCCTTGTCCTCGTAGATCCCGGCGGCGGCCCGGTTCGAGGCGGTGATGACGAGAGCGGCGTACGGCGCGACCAGCGCGCCGCCGTTCGGCGCGTCCCGTGTCATGCCCGGCTCCAGTCGCCCGACTTGCCGCCCGTCTTCTCCTCCACCCGTACGTCCGTGATGACCGCTCCCTTGTCGACCGCCTTGACCATGTCGATCACGGTGAGCGCCGCGACGGAGACCGCGGTGAGGGCCTCCATCTCGACACCCGTGCGGTCCGTCGTCTTCACGGTGGCCAGGATCTCCACGGCGTCGTCCGCGACCGACAGGTCCAGTTTCACACCGGACACCGACAACGGGTGGCAGAGCGGGATCAGGTCCGGAGTGCGTTTGGCGCCCATGATCCCGGCGATCCGCGCGGTCGCGAGGGCGTCGCCCTTGGGGACACCCTCGCCGCGCAGCAGATCGATCACGCGGGGCGAGACGAGAACGCGTCCGCTGGCGCGGGCGGTGCGCGCGGTCACGTCCTTCTCCGACACGTCGACCATGCGGGCGGCGCCCGCCGCGTCGATGTGCGTCAGCCGGTCCTGCGTAGGGCCGTCCTGCGGGGGTGGGTCCTGCATGCTCATGCTGTGTGGCGCTCCCGGTCCGGGCCCGTCGCGGTGCGGCGCACGGGCCTGCTGTGCGCGACACGGTACCCCCAACCAGCGGCTCTCAGCCGAGCAGGACCACCTCGACCTCGGCGCCGGGCTCGACGGAGACGGTGTCCTCGGGGACGGCGATCAGGGCGTCCGCGTGGGCGAGCGCCGCGACCAGGTGGGATCCGGCGCCCCCGACCGGGGTGACCTTGCCGTCGGCGTACGTGCCGCGCAGGAACTGGCGGCGGCCCTTCGGGGAGGTCAGCGCCTTGTCGGCCGTCAGGGTGGCCCGGGTCGTCGGGCGGTGGACGTCCTTCAGCCCCATGAGGGTGCGGATCGCGGGGCGGACGAACAGTTCGAAGGAGACGTACGACGACACCGGGTTGCCGGGCAGGGCCAGCAGCGGGGTGTGGTCGGGGCCGATGGAGCCGAAGCCCTGGGGCTTGCCGGGCTGCATGGCGAGCTTGCGGAAGTCGATGCCGCTGCCGGGCTCGTCCTCGTCGCCGACGTGGGACAGCGCCTCCTTGACCACGTCGTACGCCCCGACGCTCACTCCGCCCGTGGTGACCATCAGGTCGGCGCGGACCAGCTGGTCCTCGATGGTGGAGCGCAGGGTCTCGGCGTCGTCGGCGACGGCGCCCACCCGGTAGGCGATGGCCCCGGCGTCCCGGGCGGCGGCGGTGAGGGCGAAGCTGTTGGAGTCGTAGATCTGACCGGTGCCCAGTTCCGTGTCCGGCTGGACGAGTTCACTGCCGGTGGAGACCACCACCACGCGCGGGCGCGGGCGTACGCGGACGGTGCCGCGGCCGATCGCGGCGAGCAGGGCGATCTGGGGCGGTCCGAGGATCGCGCCGGCCTCCAGGGCGCGGTCGCCGGCCTTCACGTCGCTGCCCTTCGCGCGCACGTGCGCGCGGGCCTCGGCGGGGCGGTACACATGCACGTGCCCGGTGGCTCCCTCGGGGCCGAGGCTGCCGGCGCGCATACCGCGCACCGGGCCCTCGCCGAGCCCGCCGTCGGTCCACTCGACGGGCACGACGGTCTCGGCGCCGGGCGGCAGCGGGGCGCCGGTCATGATGCGGGCGGCCTGGCCGGGGCCCACGTGGAGCAGTTCGGCCTGGCCCGCGGCGACGTCCCCGACGACCTCCAGGGCCGCCGGGAACTCCTCGCTCGCGCCCGCCACGTCCGCGACCCGTACCGCGTAGCCGTCCATCGAGCTGTTGTCGAAGGGCGGCAGGGACACCGGCACCGTGATGTCCTCGACGAGGACGCAGCCCTGGGCGTCGAGCAGGTGCAGCTCGATGGGTTCCAGTGGCCGGACGGTGGCGAGGATGTCCTCCAGGTGCTCGTCCACCGACCACAGGTGGTCGGGGCCCGAGTGGTCCTGGCCGGTGACGTGGGGCGCGGCGCTGCTCAACGTGCTACATCTCCTCGGCTACGTAACTGCGAAGCCAGGTCCGGAAGTCCGGGCCCAGGTCTTCACGTTCGCATGCGAGTCGGACAATGGCACGCAGGTAGTCACCGCGGTCGCCGGTGTCATAGCGGCGGCCCTTGAAGACGACGCCGTGCACCGGGCCGCCGATCTTCTCGTCCTCGGCGAGCTGCTGGAGGGCGTCGGTGAGCTGGATCTCGCCGCCGCGGCCGGGCTCGGTCCGGCGCAGTATCTCGAAGATGTGCGGGTCGAGGACGTAGCGGCCGATGATGGCGTAGTTGGACGGGGCGTCGGCCGGGTCGGGCTTCTCGACCAGGCCGCTGACCTGGACGACGTCGCTGTCCTCGGTGGTCTCCACGGCCGCGCAGCCGTAGAGGTGGATCTGCTCGGGGGCGACCTCCATGAGCGCGACGACGCTGCCGCCGCGCTGCTCCTGGACCTCGACCATGCGCTGGAGCAGCGGGTCGCGGGGGTCGATGAGGTCGTCGCCGAGGAGGACCGCGAAGGGCTCGTCCCCCACGTGCGGAGCGGCGCACAGGACGGCGTGGCCGAGGCCCTTGGGGTCGCCCTGGCGGACGTAGTGCATGGTCGCGAGGTCGCTGGACTCCTGCACCTTGGCCAGACGGCTTGCGTCGCCCTTCTTCTGGAGGGCCGATTCCAGCTCGTAGTTGCGGTCGAAGTGGTCCTCGAGGGGGCGCTTGTTGCGGCCCGTCACCATGAGGACGTCGTCGAGACCCGCCGCGACGGCCTCCTCGACCACGTACTGGATCGCGGGCTTGTCCACGACCGGCAGCATCTCCTTGGGAGTGGCTTTGGTGGCCGGCAGGAACCGGGTGCCGAGGCCTGCTGCGGGAATGACAGCCTTGCTGATCCGAGGGTGCTGAGTCATGTCCGCCACCCTATCCGGTGCCTTTGCATGGAATCTGCGGCTCCGGTTCATAGGAGCTCATATGAGCGTATTGCGACGGTAAGGGAGCAACCATTGAGGCCCATCGCACGTCCGGGCGAGCCTGACAAGCGGAGTTTGCGGCGCGAGATCCTCGCGGTGAGGAACAGGTTGACGGCGGATGACCTGCGGGAGACGTCGGCCGCGCTGGCCGGGCGGGCGCTGGAGCTGCCCGAGTTGGCGCGGGCCCGGGCGGTGGCGGCGTACGTCTCGGTGGGGAGCGAACCCGGAACGCTCGCGCTCCTGGACGCGTTGCGCGCCCGGGGCGTGCGCGTACTGCTTCCGGTCCTGCTGCCCGACAACGACCTCGACTGGGGCGAGTACGAGGGCGAGGGCTCGCTGACGCAGGTCCGGCACGGCGGCCGGATGGCCCTGTTCGAGCCCGCGGGCGAGCGCCTCGGGCCGGACGCCGTGACCACCGCCGACGCCGTGCTGCTGCCGGGGCTCGCGGTGGACTCGCGCGGGATGCGGCTCGGGCGTGGCGGCGGCTCGTACGACCGGGTCCTGGCACGGCTGGAGCGGGCGGGCGTTCATCCCGCCCTGGTGGTGCTGTTGTACGACTCCGAGGTCGTCGAGCACGTCCCCGAGGAGCCGCACGACCGGCCGGTGCACGCGGTGGTGACACCGTCGGGGGAGCGGCGGTTCCGCCAGGAGCCCTGACGTGAAGCGGCCCTCCACGCGTGCGTGGAGGGCCGCTTCGACCGCCGGCGTCAGCGGCTCACGGTTTGAGCACCAGCTTGTCGGTCGTGCTCTTCTCGACCGCCTGGTCCGAGAAGGACCAGGGCAGCAGTTCGCCGTCGGCCCACTTGTCGGTCTGGTCGACGTAGTGGGCGCTGTAGGCGTGCCCGGAGGCGCCGGTGAGGTTGATCCAGCGGGACTTGTCGAGATCGCCGAGGTTCACCACCATCCGCATGGACGGCACCCACACCACCCCGTAGCCGCCGGCCGCGTTCCAGCCGGTCGCGTTGACCGTTGCCTCGCCGCCGCCGAGCTCCCAGGGGCCGCGGTTGAGGGCGTACTGGACGAAGCCGGGGCCCGCGGTGCCGAGGGTCTGGTTCTTCAGGAACAGGCGGTGCAGCCGGCCCCAGCTCCAGGAGTCGATGTCCTTGCCGAGCTTGGCGGTCAGCTCCCAGCGGGCGTCGATCATGGCCCGCTTGAACAGGTCGTCGCGGTTGTCGGCGCCGGGACGGCTGTTGCTCACCTTGGGCGTCTTCCACCAGTCGCTGTCCGGCTGGTTCATGAGCTTGCGGACCACCTCGAACCACCGGTCGCCGCCGTCCGGCTGGGCCCGGTCGGGGTCGCGTTGGCCGCACTCGCGGACCTTCTCGGCCTCGTCGGCGGGGCCGGTGGTGTTGACCGGCTCGACCCACAGGCACTGGCCCTTGGGGCGCAGTTCCTTGGGCAGCTTGTTGCCGAAGGCGAGCTTGAGGATGTTGCGCCAGACCGCGTTGAAGTAGGCCGCCGCCGCGGAGTCGGCGTCCTGGGTGTAGTCCCAGCCCTCCAGGAGCTTCTGCGCCTCGCGGACGTCCTTGTTCCCGGGGTCGATCTTCAGCAGCGTGGGCACCAGCAGCCGGGCGATCTCGCTGCTGTTGTCCAGCTGCATCTGGCGCATGTCGTCCGTGGAGATCTTGCCGCCGTCCTTGATCTTCGACTGGATCAGGTCGGTGATCCGCTGGCTGCGCGCGCCGTAGCCCCAGTCCGTGGTGAGCGTGTAGGGGTACTTGTCCGGGTCGATCACGGCCTGGTTGGCGGTGACGATGTAGCCGCGCTCCGGGTCGTACTCGTAGGGCAGTTGGTCCTGCTTGAGGTACCCGGTCCAGCGGTACTTGGAGTCCCAGCCGGGCGCCGGGATGGAGCCGTCGTCGCCCTTCGCGCGCAGGGGGATCTTCCCCGGGAGCGTGTAGCCGATGTGGTTCTCGGTGTCGGCGTAGATCAGGTTCTGCGAGGGCACCTCGAACTGCGCGGCGGCCTTGCGGAAGTCGCTCCAGTCCTTCGCCTTGTCCATGGCGAAGACGGCGTCCATGGTGGTGCCGGGCTGCAGGGCGGTCCAGCGCAGCGCGACGCCGTAGCCGTCGCCTCGGTCGGGTGCGGCGGTGTCGACGCTGGCCTTCTTGCCGACCTTCACGAGCTCCTCGTCGCGGTCGGACAGCAGGGGCATCCCGTCCTCGGTCTGCCGTACGACGATCTTCTTGGGCTCACCCCCCGCGACCTTGATGGTCTCCTCGCGCGTCTTGAAGGGCTTGACCTTGCCGTCGTAGAGGTAGCCGTCGCCGGTGATCTTCTCCAGGTAGAGGTCGGTGACGTCGACGCCGGAGTTGGTCATGCCCCAGGAGATGTCCTGGTTGTGGCCGATTATCACGCCCGGCATGCCGGCGAAGGTGTAGCCGCTGACGTCGTACTGGCAGGTGCTGGAGACGCTGCGGCAGTGCAGGCCCATCTGGTACCAGACGGACGGAAGGGAGGGCGACAGGTGCGGGTCGTTGGCCAGCAGCGGCTTGCCGGTGATGGTGTGCTGCCCGCCCACGACCCAGGAGTTGGAGCCGATGCCGTCGCCGTTCACGCCGACGGCCGGCGGGAGGTCGTCCAGGACCCGGGTCAGGCCGCCGAGCTGGCTGTCCAGGCCCGCGGTGCCCGAGGCTCCGGAGGCGGTGCCGGACGTGCCGGAGGCGGCGCCCGAGGTGCCGGAGCCGCCGGGCGCCGTGCCCGCGGTGCCGGTGGAGGTACCGCCGGTCCCGCTGGTGCCGGACGCGCCGCTCGTGCCGCCCTGCTCGAACGCCCCGGTCAGCTCGCTGTACTGGCCCTCCTGGACGATCGCCTTGTTCCGGCCGTACGGGTACTGCGGGTACAGGTCGGCGATCTGCTTCGGGCCGAGGCGGCTGGTCAGCAGGGCGCGGTCGATCTCGTCCTGCATGTTGCTGCGCAGGTCCCAGGCCATCGCCTTCAGCCAGGAGATCGAGTCGACCGGGGTCCACTTCTGCGGCTTGTAGTCGTTGGTGAAGCCCAGCGCCGCGTACTCCAGGGAGATGTCCTCGCCGCCCTTGCCCTGGAGGTAGGAGTTGACTCCCTCGGCGTACGCCTGGAGGTACTTCTTCGTGGTGGCCGACAGCTTGGTGTCGTACTCCTGCTTGGCGACCCGGTCCCAGCCGAGGGTGCGCAGGAACTCGTCGTTGTCGACCTGGCTCTTGCCGAACATCTCCGACAGCCGCCCGGAGGCCATGTGGCGGCGGACGTCCATCTCGTAGAACCGGTCCTGCGCCTGGACGTAGCCCTGCGCCATGAACAGGTCCGCGTCCGAGGAGGCATAGATCTGCGGGATGCCGTAATTGTCGCGTTTGACCTCGACGGGACCCGAGAGGCCCTTCAGCGTGAGGGTGCCCTTGGTCTGCGGGAAGGAGGCCCGGACGGTACTGATGGACCAGTACGACCCGTAGGCCACGCCCCCGATGAGGGCCAGCACCAGGACGAGCACGATAAGGCGGGCTTTGCGCCCCTTTCTCCTGCCGGACTTGCCGGGCTGCTGACCCGTGGAGGCGGTGGTGTTGGGGGGCATCGCTGTCCTTGCTGTCCTAACGCGAGCGGCAGGTTCGGCTGTGCTTTTAACTGAGCGCTGGAGCAACGATAGGCGCAGGGCCTTGCGCCCCTTGACGCGGAGTCCGGAACCGACGCGGACGGACGTTCGATCTTGCCCCAGGAAGCGTCAAGAAATCGTCAAGAGTTAGGTAAGGTAACGAAGTAGTTGGCGCGGTGCGCCACAGCGTCATGTGCGATGTACGTGAGCCCACGCGCGGGTGCGCGCGGGCCAGGGAAGGATTCGGCCGCTGACTGTTCACCACCTCAACCAGCTCCTGCTCGTCTGCTCGCTGGTCCTGCTCATCGCCGTCGCAGCGGTACGGATCTCCTCGCGCAGCGGGCTCCCCAGCCTGCTCGTCTACCTGGGGATCGGCGTCGCCATGGGCCAGGACGGCGTGGGCGACATCCACTTCGACAACGCCGGACTGACCCAGGTCATCGGATACGCGGCCCTGGTCGTGATCCTGGCCGAGGGCGGTCTGGGCACGAAGTGGAAGGAGATCAAGCCGGCCCTGCCGGCCGCCACGGCACTGGCGCTGGCCGGTGTCGCGGTGAGCGTCGGGGTCACGGCGTCGGCCGCGCACTATCTGATCGGCCTCGAGTGGCGGCAGGCGCTCATCATCGGAGCGGTCGTCTCCTCGACCGACGCGGCGGCCGTGTTCTCCGTGCTGCGCAAGATCCCCCTGCCCGCCCGCGTGACGGGCACGCTGGAGGCGGAGTCCGGCTTCAACGACGCCCCGGTGGTCATCCTCGTGGTGTCCCTGTCCACGGCGGGCCCGGTCGAGCACTGGTACGTGCTGCTGGGCGTGATCCTGCTGGAGCTGGCGATCGGCGCGGCCATCGGTCTCGCGGTGGGCTGGCTGGGTTCCTGGGGCCTCAGGCACGTGGCGCTGCCCGCCTCCGGCCTCTACCCGATCGCCGTCATGGCGATCGCCGTGGTGGCGTACGCGGCGGGCGCGCTGGCCCACGGCAGCGGCTTCCTCGCGGTGTACCTCGCCGCGATGGTGATGGGCAACGCCCGGCTGCCGCACTGGCCGGCCACGCGCGGGTTCGCCGACGGCCTCGGCTGGATGGCCCAGATCGGCATGTTCGTCCTGCTCGGCCTGCTGGTCACCCCGCACGAGCTGGGCGACGACATCGTGCCCGCCCTGGTGATCGGGCTGGTGCTGACCATGGTGGCGCGGCCGCTGAGCGTGATCCTGTGCCTGTCGCCGTTCCGGGTGCCGTGGCAGGAGCAGACCCTGATGTCCTGGGCGGGGCTGCGCGGGGCCGTGCCCATCATCCTGGCGACGATCCCCATGGTGGAGGGCGTCGAGGCGAGCCGCCGGATCTTCAACATCGTCTTCGTGCTGGTCGTCGTCTACACCCTGGTCCAGGGCCCGACGCTGCCCTGGCTGGGCCGCAAGCTGCACCTGGGGGACGGTTCGGAGGCCGCCGACCTCGGCATCGAGTCGGCACCGCTGGAGCGGCTGCGCGGGCATCTGCTGTCCGTGGCGATCCCCGACGGGTCGAAGATGCACGGCGTGGAGGTGGCCGAGCTGCGGCTGCCGCACGGCGCGGCGGTGACGCTCATCGTGCGCGGGGGCGAATCCTTCGTTCCGCTGCCGACGACGATCTTGCAACGGGGCGACGAGCTCCTCGTCGTCGCCACGGACCCCGTCCGGGACGCGACCGAGCGCCGGCTGCGGGCCGTGGGGCGCGGCGGCAAGCTGGCCGGGTGGCTGGGGACGAACGGGGCGGGCCGGTGAGAGGCCCGCTCGGGGGTGCCTCGGTGGCGTTTTGCACCCTTTGGTATTCATAAGGCGGAGGGGCCCGTGGTGCTCACTTTCACAGGCACGCACCCCTTGATCCCTGTACGATGAAGGCGTTACCCAGATCGAACCAACTCTGCCTGACGCAGAGCTGGCGCGGCCGTATGGCGGTCGGGACACCCCTCCTCACCGGGCCCCGGCATCTACCGCAGTTCCGCGCAAGAGGACAGCTCTCGGCGCCGCCCACCATGGGGCCGCGCTACCAGGCGGCAGAAAGGCACGGGCCGTGGCGTCCACGGTCACCTCGAAGGCGTCGGAGAACCCGACGGCTTCCGCCCGCCCGGGATACGGCCGGCTGCTGCGCACCCGCGGCGCCTGGACATTCCTGCTCCCCGGCTTCGCGGCACGCCAGCCGTTCGCGATGCTGACCATCTCCATCGTGCTGCTGGTGCAGCACACCACCGGCTCGTACGGAGCGGCGGGCGCCGCCGCGGCCGTCACCGGTGTCTCCATGGCCCTGTTCGCCCCCTACAGCGGCCGCCTCGCCGACCGCTACGGGCAGCGGACCGTGCTGATCCCCGGAGTGCTGCTGCACACGGTGTCCGGGCTGACGCTCACGGCGCTCGCGCTGCTGGACGCGCCCCTGTGGGCGGTGTTCGTGGCGGCCGTCCCGACCGGTGCCTCGGTGCCGCAGGTCGGCCCGATGGTGCGGGCCCGCTGGGGCGTGAAGCTCAAGGACTCGCCGCTGATGACCACCGCGGCGGCCTTCGAGTCCGTCACGGACGAACTGACCTTCGTGGTCGGACCGCTGCTGGCCACCGCCCTGTGCACGGCCGTCGACCCGGCCGCCGGCCTGGTCACGGAGGCCTCGCTCACCCTGATCGGCGGACTGCTGTTCGCCGCGCAGAAGAGCACCCAGCCCACGGTCGCCGGCAGCGGGCACGCGCGCGTGGAGCACGCCTCGGCGCTGCGCGTCCCCGGGGTGCGCGTGCTGATCGTGACCTTCCTGGGCATCGGCACCGTCTTCGGCGGCATGCAGGTCTCGCTGGCCGCGTTCACCGAGTCGATCGGCGAACCGGGACTGAACGGCGTCCTCTACGGCGTCTTCGCCGCGGGCAACATGCTCTCCGGCGTGGTCTGCGGCGCGATCGCCTGGAAGGCGGCCCCGCAGCGGCGCCTGGTCGTCGGCTACACCGCGCTGGCCCTCACCGCGTCGGGCCTGTGGGCCGCCCACTCGGTACTGGTCCTCGCCGGCCTCGGGCTGCTGGTCGGCATGTGCATCGCGCCCGCCCTGATCACCGGCTACACCCTGGTCGACAGCCTGGTCCCGGCCGGTGCCCGCACCGAGGCCTTCACCTGGCTGACCGGGGCGGTAGCACTCGGCCAGGCCGCGGCCGTCACGGCCGCCGGACAACTGGAGGACCGCTTCTGGACGGGCGCCGGATTCCTGGTGCCGATGGGCGGCACGGTACTGGCCCTGGTGAGCCTCCTGGCCCTGCGTTCCCGCCTGATGCCGCGGGGCAACGGCCGGACGGTCGCACGTGGCGTGGGTCACCGCGTGCCGGTGGCAGTGGACTGAGCGGCCGGAATACGTCACTATGGATCGTCGTTAGCACTCATCGAGTGAGAGTGCCAGGAGGAAGACAGTGCCCACCTACCAGTACCAGTGCACCGAGTGCGGCGAGGGCCTCGAGGCGGTGCAGAAGTTCACCGACGATGCCCTCACCGAGTGCCCCAGCTGCCAGGGCCGCCTGAAGAAGGTGTTCTCGGCGGTCGGCATCGTCTTCAAGGGCTCCGGCTTCTACCGGAACGACAGCCGCGGCTCCTCGTCGAGCAGCTCCCCGGCGGCGAAGTCGTCGAGCACCGGGTCTTCGGGCTCGTCGTCCTCCGACTCCGGCTCGTCGAGCTCGTCGTCGAGCACAAGCTCCTCCTCCAGCAGCACCACCGCCGCGTAAGGCCTGATTCTTACGGACCCTTTCGCCCCCGGGGCGAGAGGGTCCTCGGTGTTTGCGCGTGCGGTTAGGGTGCGGGCATGGCGAACAAGGCGAACGTGACGGACAGGACGGACAAGGGAGGCGCCGGGATCGGCGGCTCGGGGTTCTACTCCTTCCTCGACGACGTGACCGAGATCCAGGTCGACACCCCGTACGGTCCGCCGAGCGACTCCCTCTTCCTCGGTGAGGTCGCCGGCCGACGGGTCGCCTTCCTGCCGCGGCACGGACGGGGCCACCACCTGCCGCCGCACCGGATCAACTACCGGGCCAACCTGTGGGCACTGCGTTCGGTCGGCGTGCGCCAGGTCCTCGCCCCGTGCGCCGTGGGCGGACTGCGCCCCGAGTACGGGCCGGGCACGCTGCTGGTACCGGACCAGCTGGTGGACCGCACGAAGTCCCGTGCCAACACCTACTTCGACGGGCTGCCGCTGCCCGACGGCTCGGTGCCGAACGTGGTGCACGTGTCGCTGGCCGACCCCTACTGCCCCGCCGGGCGGGCCGTCGCGCTGAAGGCGGCGCGCGGACGGAACTGGGAGCCGGTGGACGGCGGCACGCTGGTCGTGGTCGAGGGGTCGCGCTTCTCGACCCGTGCGGAATCGTTGTGGCACCAGGCGCAGGGCTGGTCGGTGGTGGGCATGACCGGCCACCCCGAGGCGGCGCTCGCCCGTGAGCTGGAGCTCTGCTACACGTCCCTGACCCTGGTCACGGACCTCGACGCGGGTGCCGAGACCGGGGAGGGCGTCTCGCACGACGAGGTGCTCCGGGTGTTCGCGGCGAATGTGGATCGGCTGCGGGGGGTGCTGTTCGACGCGGTGGCCGGGCTGCCGGGGGAGGCCGAGCGGGACTGTCTGTGTGTGAGTGCGCTGGGCGGGATGGATCCGGGGTTCGCGTTGCCGTAGCGGTTCGGGGGCTTGAGCGGGGGCGGGGGCTGGGGTGGAGGCGGGGGGCCGGGGCGGGGACCTGGATGGGGGCCGGGGTGGGGGCCGGGGCGGAACGTGCCGTTCGGGTGAGGGAGTTGTCCACAGGCCGGCGGTGGGTCCACAGGCCGGAGCGGGCTGCGGCGGGAGGCCCCATCGTGGGGAGCGCAAGCCGGTCCCTCGTCGCAGGTGGTGGTCTCCGTGTCCCTCGCTCGATCCTCGGTCGTGCCCTCGTCTCCCTCCTGGTCGCTCGCCTCGTGCCCGCCCGGCGCGGAGGTGCCCGCGACCCGTGAGGTGCCCCGGTTCGATCCGGTCCGGGTTCGCGGCGGCCACCGGTCCGGCCGGCTCGTCCGGCACCGGCGGCGGGCCGTGGCCGTCGGGCTGGCCGTCACCGCGACGGCACTCGTGGCGGCGGGCCCGCGCGATGCCGACGGCGCTCGTGGCCATCCCCGGGCGCGGCCTCCCGCGCACACGGCCGCGATGCCCGGGGAGCAGCCCGCGCACCCGAGCCGGGCCACGGGGTCGGTGACGGCTCCGATCCGGATCTCCGACGCGGCCACCGTGCGCCTGCTGCGGCCCGGCGACCGGGTCGACGTCATCGCCGCCCAGGAGACGGTGTCGGGCGGCGGCGCCCGGGTGGTCGCGCGCGGTGCCAGGGTGACGAAGGTGCCGGAGCCGGTGGAGGGCGCGGGCGACAGCGGGGCGCTGGTCGTGCTGTCGGTTCCGCGGGCCACCGCCGCACGGCTGGCCGGTGCGAGTGCCACAGGGCGGTTGGCGGTGACGCTCTGGTGATCGCGTGCATGATCTCGTCAACGCCCTCGTTCGAGGGACCTGGTTGCTCGGCTCGGCCCAAGGGTGACGTAGGTTGCGGAGCGTTTTGTTCCACAAGCTGCTCGTACGAGGAGAGGCCCCCAGGTGAGCGAGAAGAAGGATCCGAGTGTCTGGGAGGGCTTCAAGGCCTTCCTGATGCGCGGGAACGTCGTCGATCTGGCGGTGGCGGTGGTGATCGGTGCCGCCTTCACCAACATCGTCAACGCCGTGGTGAAGGGGATCATCAACCCGGTCGTCGGAGCCATCGGGACCAAGAACCTCGACCACTACAGCTCGTGTCTGAGCTCGACCTGCGAGGGCGAGCAGGGCATCCAGATCCTGTGGGGTTCCGTGCTCGGCGCCGCGCTGAGCTTCGTGATCACCGCGGCGGTCGTCTACTTCCTGATGGTCCTGCCCATGGCGAAGTACCTGGCCCGGGTGGAGGCCCGCCGGAAGGCGAAGGAGGGCACGCAGGAGGTCCTCGAGGTGACCGAGCTGGAGGTGCTGAAAGAGATCCGGGACGCCCTGGTCGCCCAGCGCGGCTCGGGGCACGACCGGCAGTAGCGGCGCTACGGGCGGCAGCCCGGGCGACTCGGAAGGCGCTGCGGGCGGCAGCCCGGGCGACTCGGAAGGCGCTGCGGGCGGCAGCCCGGGCGACTCGGAAGGCGCTACGGGCGGCAGCCCGGCCGGCTCACAGGTGGTGGGGCGGCTTCTCGTCCAGGAAGCGCTTGAGGTCCGCCGCACTGCCGCCGGAGCCGGTGCGCTCGCCCCAGCCGCGGTCGGTGTCGTCGGAGGACTGCTGGTCGAGCGGGTCGTCGAAGACCAGCGCGGGCTTCGGCTCGGGCGGCTCGGAGCCGGGGACGGTACTCATGCAACCAGGGTACGGTCGCGGAGAAATTCCCCGCGCCTTCTGCTGTGCTGGAACGCATGACGTCCAGCCCCACTCCCCCGCCCGCTCCCTCCGGCGCGCCCGGCGGCAGGGGACCGCTGCGCAGGCTCCGGGCCCGTGGCCGCGACGAGGCGCACCGGACGGCCTCACCGCTGGAGCTCTTCTTCGATCTGTGCTTCGTCGTGGCCGTCGCCCAGGCGGGCATCGAGCTGGTGCACTCCGTCGCCGAGGGCCACGCGGGCCAGGGCATCCTCGACTACGCGATGGTGTTCTTCGCCCTGTGGTGGGCGTGGATGAACTTCACCTGGTTCGCCTCGGCGTACGACAACGACGACGCCCTCTACCGGGTCGTCACGCTGGTGCAGATCGCCGGTGTGCTGGTCCTCGCGGCGGGGGTCTCGCGGGCGTTCGAGGAGCACGAGTTCCTCGTCGTCTGGCTGGGCTACGCGATCATGCGGGTGGCCATGGCGGCACAGTGGCTGCGGGCGGCCCGCTCCGGCGCGGGGGCGGAGCGAACCACGGCCCTGCGCTACGCCGGCGGCGTTCTGGCGTGCCAGGTCGGTTGGCTGGGGCTGCTGTTCCTGCCCGAGGGGGCCCGGCCCTGGTGGTTCCTGGTGATGGCGCTGCTGGAGATGTGCGTGCCGCCCTTCGCGGAGCGGCACCACACGACGTCCTGGCATCCCCGCCATATCGCGGAGCGGTACGGGCTGTTCACCATCATCGTGCTCGGCGAGACGATCGCGGCGGCCACGGTCGCGGTGAAGTCCGGCATCAGCGAGAACGACGCGCTGGGCGAGCTCCTCCCCATCGCGGCGGGCGGGCTGCTGGTCGTCTTCGCCGCGTGGTGGATCTACTTCGTGGTGCCCGTCCACGGCCATCTGCGCTCCAACCGGCAGGCGTTCCTGTGGGGCTACGGCCACTATGCGGTGTTCGCCTCGGCGGCGGCGATCGGGGCCGGGCTGGAGGTGGCGGTGGAGCAGACGGTCGGCAAGGCGCACATCTCCACGCTGGCGGCGTCGGCGGCCGTGACCCTGCCGACGGCCCTGTACCTGCTCACGGTGTGGGCCCTGCACTCGCGCCACTTCAAGCGGGGCGTCAGCCAGCAGCTGGTGCTGCCGACGACGGCTCTGCTGGTGATCTGCTGCACGTTCCTGGGTCACTGGGCGGTGTTCGCGGCGGGCGTGGTCTGCGCGCTGTCGGTGGTGGCCGGAGAGACCCTGGCCGCGCGCCTGGCCGTCCGGGAGAGCGGGCCGGCGGCGCGGGCCGGGTGAGGGCACCCGCGGCCCGGCCCCCGCGCACGTCAACGGGCTGACGCGGCACGGCCCGGTACGCCCGCCCGGGCCGACGGCTGGACGACACTGTGCCCCATGACAGTTGACGCACTGACGGATGTCGCCGGCCTGCGGGTGGGGCACGCGACACGCACCGGCGACGGTTGGCTCACCGGCACCACGGTCGTGCTCGCCCCGGAGGGCGGGGCCGTGGCCGCCGTGGACGTGCGGGGCGGCGGGCCCGGCACCAAGGAGACGGACGCGCTGGATCCGCGCAACGTGGTGCGGAAGGTGGAGGCGGTCGTGCTCACCGGCGGCAGCGCGTACGGGCTCGACGCGGCGTCGGGTGTGATGGCCTGGCTGGAAGAACGGGGGCGCGGGATCCGTGTCGGGGCGGACCCGGCGCAGGTCGTGCCGGTGGTGCCCGCCGCCTGCGTCTTCGACCTGGGGCGGGGCGGTGACTTCCGGGCCCGGCCGGACGCGGCGACCGGCCGGGCCGCGGTCGAGGCGGCCGCGGCGAGCGGGCTCGGCGCACCCGTGCCCCAGGGGTGCGTGGGCGCGGGCACGGGAGCGGTGACCGGGGTGGTGAAGGGCGGCGTCGGCAGCGCGAGTGCGGTGCTCGGCTCGGGGATCACGGTGGCCGCGCTGGTGGTGGCCAACGCGGCGGGATCGACAGTGGATCCGGAAACGGGGGTGCTGTACGGGGAGTTGTTCGGGGGGCGGGTGGAGTACCCGGAGGCGGAGGTCCACGCGGCCGCGCGGCGGCGGCTCGCCGAGACCGCAGCGCGGAGCGCGCCGCCCCCGCTCAACACCACGCTCGCGGTGGTCGCCACGGACGCGGATCTCACGAAGGCGCAGGCGCAGAAGCTGGCCGGCACGGCACACGACGGCATCGCCCGGGCGGTGCGCCCGGTGCATCTGCTGAACGACGGGGACACGGTGTTCGCGCTGGCGACAGGGGACCGGGCGCTGGACTCCGGCAACCCGCTCGCCCTGAACGAGATCCTCGCGGCGGGTGCGGACATGGTGACGCGCGCGATCGTCCGGGCCGTCCGGGCCGCGGAGCCGGTCGACGGTCCGGGTGGGGCGTGGCCGTCGTACGGGGAGTTGTACGCGGGCCGCTGAACAGGCCTGCGGCGCACAGTGGATCCACAGCGGTACCGGAATTTGTCGCGGTTCTGTCACGTGACGGCCTTCATGGGGAACGGACGGAACCCGACCGGCAACCCGGCCCCTCTTCCCTCACGTACTGGAGCGGATCACGCAACATCACACGAACTGGGAGCAGCCCGTGACAACGCCGAACATTTCAGCGCGGCGCACTCTGGGGGCCTGTGCCGCCCTGATGGTCGGCGCCCTGACGCTCACCGCCTGCGGTGGCAGCGCCACCGCCAAGGACGACGAGAAGGGCGGCAAGGGCGGCACCAAGACGTCCGTCGCGAAGATCGCCATCTCGGCGGCGGACGGTTCGACCGGCGCGTCCATCAACACCACCGGCGTGAAGGTCAGCGACGGGAAGCTGACCGACGTGAAGATGACGGTCGCGGGCAGCGGTCGGACCGTCGCGGGCTCGGTCTCCGCCGACGGCAAGGTCTGGAAGCCGAAGGAGCAGCTGGAGCGCGGGACGAAGTACCAGATATCGGCGACCGCCAAGGACGCGGACGGCCGGACGGCCGCGGCCAACTCGATCTTCACGACGGTGACGTCGTCGAACAGCTTCATCGGGACGTACACGCCGGACAACGGCACGACGGTCGGCGTGGGCATGCCGGTGTCGTTCACCTTCGACAAGGCCATCACCGACCGCAAGGCCGTGCAGTCGCACATCACGGTCAACTCCAGCAGCGGGCAGAAGGTCGTCGGGCACTGGTTCAACGGGCAGCGGCTGGACTTCCGGCCGGAGGAGTACTGGAAGGCCGGCTCCAAGGTCACGGTGAACATCGACCTGGACGGGGTCGAGGGCGCGAACGGCGTGTACGGCGTGCAGAAGAAGACGGTCACCTTCACGGTGGGCCGTTCGCAGGTCTCCACGGTCGACGCCGACACCCAGACCATGACGGTCGTCCGGGACGGCAAGACCATCAAGACGGTCCCGATCTCGGCGGGCAGCCCGGAGCACACCACCTACAACGGGCAGATGGTGATCTCGGAGAAGTTCGTCCAGACCCGGATGAACAGCCGGACGGTCGGGCTGGGCGGTGAGTACGACATCCCGGACGTGCCGCACGCGATGCGTCTGACGACGTCGGGCACGTTCATCCACGGCAACTACTGGTACAACAAGGGCAACCCGCCCTTCGGCCACCAGGGCACCAGCCACGGCTGCGTCGGTCTCGCCGACGTCCAGGGCGCGGGGGGCAGCACGCCCGCCAAGTGGTTCTACGACAACTCCCTCATCGGGGACGTGGTGATCGTGAAGAACTCCCACGACAAGACGGTGGCGCCGGACAACGGGCTCAACGGCTGGAACATGGCGTGGAGCCAGTGGCTCGCGGGCAGCGCTTCCTGACCGTCCGACAGGGCGCCTGACAGGGCGCTGACAGACCGTCTGGCAGAAGCCTGAAAGATCGCCCCAACTGGGGTTTTTGACGGACCGAACGGGCCGCGCGGGAACTTTTCGCGTGGCCCGCGCGTTTTTCCGGACGTACGTTTTCTCGGTTCCCGGACATGATGTCCGACCGAGGGGCTACGGTATGTACCCACAAGGTGACATGCAGCAACGCCGGGAGAAACCTTGAGCGTTCCGTACGAGACGGCAGCGTACGAACCCCACGACTCGCCCGAGTCTCCGGAGGAGCACCTCGCGCGACTCCTCGGCCGCGCCCTGAACTCCTTCGAGCTACCGGACGAGACGATAAGGCGCCTGGACTGTGCGCTGGCGCACGACGGTTCGCTGCACTCCGCGCACCACAGCGCGGGCCTGCACCGGGAGACGTACCGGCACACGTGGCTGCTGGCCGACGGTTCGGCGCTCACCCTCTGGGAGCTCGTCCACAACACCGCGCCCGGCAGCGAACCGCAGCACGAGGTGTACGTCGACGAGGAGGAGCTGCGCGCCGCCACCACGCGGCTGCCGCTGCCGCCGGACACCCCGGATTTCGAACTGCCGGTGACGGTGCAGCTGCCCCCGGCCCGCGCGCCCCGGCACGCGTACACAGCGGAGGACTCGGCGGACCACGCGCGCAGGTTACTGCGCCGGGCGGAGAACGCGGACCGGCCGGGCGCGGACACGGCGGCCCTGCTGGCCACGGCGTCTGGACACCAGATCACGCAGGCCTTCGGCCGGCCGTGCCGCGCGGGGCGGGCGGGGCTGGGCTTCTCGCTCTACGAGCACGCGTTCCTGCTGCGCGACGGCGAGGAGGTCTCCCTCTGGGAGGTCGAGCACACGGCGACGCCGGACGGGCGGCACATGTGCGAGGTGTACATCAGCGAGGACGCGGCGCGTGAGGCGATGGAGCGGCGGGCGGCGCAGCTCTCCTGAGACGGGCCTCGTGATCGATACAAAGTGATCAATGCACCGTGATCAATGCACCTAGACGCCTCTGTCGCCGAGGTGGCGCACCAGCTCGACGAAGGCGGCTCTCTCCTCCGTGGTCAGTTCCACGGACTCCGACCGGGAGCCCGTCTGCCGCTGTTGCGGGAGGGCGGGGAGCGGGTGGCCGTCGGGCCACCGGGAGACGTGCTCGGGCATGCGCTCCAGTAGACACCACGGCCCGGGACTTCGGTCCCGGGCCGTGATTTTCGTGATCTATCTCGCAGGTGGCATGAACGGTTCACACACCCCGAAAGGGGCGAACCTCCTACCGTGTCATGCCGCGACGGGCTGCTTGGTCTCCGCCGTCCGGACCGCGCCGCCCTCGCCGGAGGCCGGTGCGGCGCCCGGGGCCGGCTTGCGCATGCCCTTGAGGACGACGACGAGGGCGGTCGTGACGCAGACGCCCGCGGCGATGGCGAGCAGGTAGAGGAACGGGTTGCCGATCAGCGGGACCACGAAGATGCCGCCGTGCGGGGCGCGCAGGGTGGCGCCGAAGGCCATCGACAGGGCACCGGTGACCGCGCCGCCCGCCATGGAGGCCGGGATGACGCGCAGCGGGTCGGCCGCGGCGAAGGGGATCGCGCCCTCGGAGATGAAGGAGGCGCCGAGCACCCAGGCGGCCTTGCCGTTCTCACGCTCGGTCTGGGTGAAGAGCTTGCCGCGCACGGTCGTCGCCAGGGCCATCGCCAGCGGCGGGACCATGCCGGCCGCCATCACCGCGGCCATGATCTTCATCGCCGAGTCGCTGGGGCTGGCGACCGCGATACCGGCGGTGGCGAAGGTGTAGGCGACCTTGTTGACGGGGCCGCCGAGGTCGAAGCACATCATCAGGCCGAGGAGGGTGCCGAGCAGGATCGCGTTGCTGCCGGACAGGCCGTTCAGCCAGTCGGTCATGCCCTTCTGGGCCTCGGCGATGGGCTTGCCGATGACGACGAACATCAGGAACCCGACGATCGCCGAGGAGATGAGCGGGATCACCACCACGGGCATGATGCCGCGCAGCGCCGCCGGGACCTTGGCCTTCTGGATCGCCATCACCACGCCGCCGGCGATCAGACCGGCCGCCAGACCGCCGAGGAACCCGGCGTTGATGTTGAACGCGATCATGCCGCCGACGAACCCGGGGACGATGCCGGGCCGGTCGGCCATGCCGTAGGCGATGTAGCCGGCCAGGACCGGGACGAGGAAGCCGAAGGCGACGCCGCCGATCTGGAAGAGCAGCGCGGCCCAGCTGTCGGCCTGGGTCCACAGGAAGTGGTCCATCACCGACGGCGCCTTGTTGATCTTGTAGCCGCCGATCGCGAAGCCGAGGGCGATCAGCAGACCGCCCGCCGCGACGAAGGGCACCATGTAACTGACGCCGGACATCAGCCACTTGCGCAGCTTGGTGCCGTAGCCCTCACCGGAGTCGCCGGAGCGCTCCACCGGGGTGGCCGGTGCGGATCCTGAGGTGACCTCACCGCGGGCGGCCTTGGCACGGACCTCGGCGATGAGTTCGGCGGGGCGGTTGATGCCCGCCTTCACACCGACGTCCACGGTGGGCTTGCCGGCGAACCGCTCCTTCTCCCGTACGGGCACGTCGTGGGCGAAGATCACGGCGTCCGCCGCCGCGATGACCTGCGGGTCGAGCCGGGTGAAACCGGCCGAGCCCTGGGGCTCGACGGCGAGTTCGACGCCCGCCTCCCGGCCGGCGTTCTCCAGCGACTCGGCCGCCATGTAGGTGTGGGCGATGCCGGTGGGGCAGGAGGTGACGGCGACGATACGGAACGGCCGCTGCGCGGACTGCTCTTCAGCGGTGCTGTCGTCGGTGACCGTGGCGTCGGCGGGAGAGGCCGCTCCCGCCGACGCCACGGGGTCTTCGGAACCCGCCGGTGCGGGTGCGTCCGGCTCGTCGCCGCGGATCAGCGCCGCCGCGGCCGGCGCGTCGCTCACCGCGCGCAGGGCGTCGGTGAACTCGCTGTTCATCAGCTGCCGGGCCAGCGACGACAGGATCGTCAGATGGGCGTCGTCGGCACCGGCCGGCGCGGCGATCAGGAAGATCAGGTCGGCGGGGCCGTCCGGGGCGCCGAAGTCGATCCCGGCGGCGCTGCGGCCGAAGGCGAGCGTCGGCTCGGTGACGTGCTCGCTGCGGCAGTGCGGGATGCCGATGCCGCCGTCGAGGCCGGTCGGCATCTGGGCCTCGCGGGCTGCCACGTCGGCGAGGAAGCCGTCCAGGTCGGTCACCCGGCCCAGGGCCACCATGCGCTCGGCGAGGGCACGCGCCGCCGCTTCCTTGGTGTCGGCGGACAGGTCGAGATCGACCAGGTCCGCCGTGATCATGTCGCTCATCGCGGGCTCCTTAGCACGCGTATCGCCCGGTGGGAGGGGTGGGCGGGGAGGGGGACGGGGGTGCGGTGGGGGGTGACGGGGGTGGAGGCGGGGGGTAACGGGGTGGCCCGCCGCTCGCGCGTCGGTCCGCGCTGCTCGTCGTGCGTCATGTGGCCGGCTCCTTCAGCGCACGGTCCGCCGGGACCTCGGCCGTGACCGTCACCGCTGCCGGGTCCAGGTCGCCCGGCGTGGGCATGACGCTGCCGGGGAGCTGGACGGCCGCCGCGCCGTGCGCGACCGCGGAGGCGAGGGCTTCGGGGCCGTTGCCGCCGGCGATCAGGAAGCCGGCGAGGGAGGAGTCGCCGGCGCCCACGTTGCTGCGGACAGCGGCCACGCGGGCGCTGCCGAACCAGGCGCCCTCGTCGGAGACGAGCAGCTGCCCGTCGGCGCCGAGGCTCGCGAGGACGGCCCGGGCTCCCATCTCGCGCAGTTCCTCGGCGGCCTTGACGGCGTCGCCGACGGTGGCGAGGGGCCGTCCGACGGCTCCGGCGAGCTCCTCGGCGTTGGGCTTGACCACATCCGGCCGCTCGCGCAGGGCCGCCAGCAGCGCGGGCCCGGAGGTGTCCAGGGCGATCCGCGCCCCGGCGGCGTGGGCGCGGGCGACCAACTCGGCGTACCAGGAGGGGGCGAGTCCGCGCGGGAGGCTGCCGCAGCAGGCGATCCAGGAGGCCTCGCGGGACTGCTGCCGCACGGTCTCCAGGAGCAGTTCCCGCTCGGCGTCGGAGAGTTCGGGTCCGGGCGCGTTGATCTTCGTCAGGACGCCGTCGGACTCGGCGAGGGCGATGTTGGAGCGGGTGGCCCCGGCGACCGGGACCGGCGCGACCTCGATGCCCTGCTGGTCGAGCAGCTCGGCAACCAGTGCGCCCGGGGCGCCGCCCAGGGGCAGGACCGCCACCGTGCGCTGCCCCGCCGCGGCGACGGCGCGCGAGACGTTCACGCCCTTGCCGCCCGGGTCCATCCGCTCGCCGGTGGCGCGGATGACCTCGCCGCGGTCGAGGGACGGCACCTCATAGGTGCGGTCCAGGGAAGGGTTGGGGGTGACGGTGAGGATCATGCGCGCACTACTTCCGTGCCGCCGCGCTCGATCGCGACGGCGTCTTCGGGGCTCAGCCCGCTGTCGGTGATCAGCAGGTCCACATCGCTCAGGTCGCCGAAGCGGGCGAAGTGCTCCTGGCCGTGCTTGGAGGAGTCGGCGAGCAGCACCACGCGGCGGGCGGCGGCCACGGCCGCGCGCTTGACCGCGGCCTCGGCGAGGTCGGGGGTGGTCAGACCGTGCTCGGCGGAGAAGCCGTTGGCGGCCACGAACAGCACGTCGGCGCGGATCTCGCCGTACGCCCGCAGCGCCCAGGCGTCCACGGCGGCGCGCGTGCGGTGCCGTACGCGCCCCCCGATGAGGTGGAGCTGGATGCCGGGGTGGTCGGCGAGGCGGGCCGCGATGGGGAGGCTGTGCGTGACGACGGTGAGGGAGGCCTCCAGCGGGAGGGCGGCGGCCATCCGGGCCACCGTCGTCCCGGCGTCGAGGATCACGGTGCCCTCGCCGGGCAGTTCCGCGAGGGCCGCCTTGGCGATGCTGTCCTTCTCGTCGGCGGCGGTCGTCTCGCGCTCGGCGAGGTCCGGCTCGAAGTCGAGGCGCCCGGCCGGGATGGCTCCGCCGTGCACCCGGCGGACCAGGCCGGCGCGGTCGAGGGCCTTCAGGTCCCGGCGGATCGTCTCCGCCGTCACCTGGAACTCCTCGGCCAGCGACACGACATCCACTCGGCCGCCGTCACGGGCGAGCCGGAGGATCTCCTGCTGCCGCTCCGGTGCGTACATGTCCGTTCGCCTCCGCCTCATGCCCGAACGTGTGGTTTCAGCGGGAGGCTACGCCGAGATTTCCGCAAAGTAAACAGGTTCGGACCCAATCGGGCATCGGCAGAAATCGGGAGCGGAAACGCGAACGGGCCCGGCACCGAGGTGCCGGGCCCGTTTCCACGGTCAGGCCAGCGCCGGTTCCTTCTCCCCCGCCGGCACCTGTTCGCCCT
This sequence comes from Streptomyces sp. NPDC093598, assembly GCF_044764825.1. Lineage (NCBI taxonomy): Bacteria > Bacillati > Actinomycetota > Actinomycetes > Kitasatosporales > Streptomycetaceae > Streptomyces > Streptomyces sp. NPDC093598. The sequence goes on from NZ_JBIWIV010000006.1 coordinate 219,299, forward strand.
CCACATGCTGAGCGGGCCGCTTCGGCAGCGCGAACATCAGCAGGAAGATGGCGCCCATCACCGCGGCGACCCAGCCGAGCGCGTTCTGGAAGGCGTCGGCGAAGGCCGGACCGATCTGCTCCGGCCGCAGATGGTCGGAGATCGTGCCGAAGAAGACCACGGACACCAGTCCGAGACCCAGCGCGTTGCCCATCTGCTGCACGGTGTTGATCAGCCCCGACGCCGAACCGGCGTGCTCGCGCGGCACCTCCGAGAGGATCGCGTCGGTCAGCGGCGCGACGATCAGGCCCATGCCCACGCCCATCACGACGAGCGGGAGGGCCATCTGCCAGGGCTCTATGGCGAGGCCGTAGTGCCCGGACTCCCAGATGTAGAGCAGCACGCCGGCCGCCATCACCAGGGCGCCCGCCTGGAGCACCTTGCGCCCGAAGCGCGGCACCAGCTTCTGCACCGACATCCCGGCGGCCACCGACACCGCGATCGAGAACGGCACCCCGGTCAGCCCGGCCTTCAGCGGGCTCCAGCCCAGCCCGTACTGCATGTACAGCGTCCACACCAGGAAGAACACGCCGAGCGCGACCCCGAAGACGGTCTGCACCGCGATCCCGGCCGCGAAGCTCTTGACCTTGAACAGCGACAGCTCGACCAGCGGTGAGCCGTCCCGCGCCGCCTTGCGCTTCTCGTACGCCACCAGCGCCGCGAGGACGACGAGCGACCCGGCCATCGAGACGTACCCCCACAGCGGCCAGTCCAGCTCGCGGCCCCGGATGAGCGGGTAGAGCAGCATCAGCAGGCCCAGTGTCACGAGCGCGACGCCCACCAGGTCCAGCTTCAGGGCGCGCGGCGCCTTGGACTCGGTGATGAAGCGGCTGCCGAGGATCAGCCCGGCGACACCGACGGGCAGGTTGATCAGGAAGATCGACCGCCATCCCCAGCCGAACAGGTTCCACTCGGTCAGCAGCGCGCCGAGCAGCGGACCGGACACGGCCCCGAGGCCGACGACCGCGCCGAACAGCCCGAACACCTTGCCGCGCTCGTGCGCCGGGAAGGTCGCGTGCACGATCGACAGCACCTGCGGCACCATCAGCGCCGCCATGCCGCCCTGGAGGAACCGCGAGGCGACCAGCATCTCCGGGTTCACCGCGAGGCCACAGAGCGCGGAGGCGACCGTGAATCCGCCGATGCCGACGAGGAAGATCCGCTTGCGGCCGTGGATGTCGCCGAGCCGTCCGCCGGTGATCAGGCCCGCGGCGAAGGCGAGGGCGTAACCGGCGGTGATCCACTGGATCTGGCTGAAGGACGCGCCTGCCTCCCGCTGGATCGACGGGATGGCGATGTTGACGATCGTCACGTCGACGAGGTCCATGAAAGCCGCGGTCATCACGATCGCGAGGGCGAACCAACGCCGGCGGTCGGTCCCGCCGCCCGCCGTGCCCAGGGTGGTGTCGGTGGAGTTCATGCCTCGAAGTTAGACCCCCAATAGGCCAGATCGTGTCCTATTGGTGCGGCATCCTCGTCGGTATGACGACGGACACTCCGGCACGGCTGCTGACACTCCTCTCCCTTCTCCAGACGCCCCGCGAATGGCCCGGCGGCGAGCTCTCCGAGCGGCTCGGGGTCTCCCGCCGCACGGTCCGGCGGGACATCGACCGGCTCCGCGAGCTGGGCTACCCCGTGCAGGCGACCAAGGGTTCCGACGGCGGCTACCGGCTGGTCGCCGGCAAGGCCATGCCGCCGCTCGTGCTCGACGACGAGGAGGCCGTGGCCATCGCGGTCGGGCTGCGCGCCGGGGCTGGGCACGCCGTTGAGGGCCTGGACGAGGCGTCGGTGCGGGCGCTGGCCAAGCTGGAGCAGGTCCTGCCGGGCCGGCTGCGCCACCGCGTGACCACCCTCCAGACCGCGACCACGCCACTGACCAGCGGGGACGGGCCGAGCATCGCGCCCGAGACGCTGACCGTCATGGCCTCGACGGTGGCCGGGCACGAGCGGCTGCGGTTCTCCTACCGGGCCGCGGACGGCACCGAGTCGCGGCGCCTGACGGAGCCGTACCGGCTGGTGTCGACGGGCCGCCGCTGGTACCTGGTGGCCTACGACATCGACCGGGACGACTGGCGCACGTTCCGCGTCGACCGGGTGAGCGAGCCGTTCGCCACCGGTGCGCGGTTCGTGCCGCGCGAGCTGCCGACGGGGAACGCGGCGGAGTTCCTGCGGCGGTCGATGCAACGACAGCAGCGGTCCTACGACTTCGAGGTCACCTTCGCCGCCCCGGCCGGCTTCGTCGCGGCCCGGGTGCCCCACTGGCTGGGCACGCCCGAGCCGTTGGACGACGACAGCTGCCGGCTGCGAGGGTCGGTCGGCGACGCCGTGCAGTGGGTGGCGTTCCGGCTGGCGATGCTGGAGTGCGACTTCGTGGTGCACGAGCCGGAAGAACTCGTGACGGCCGTACGGGAGTTGGGTGCACGGTTGAGCAGGGCCGCCGGCGGACGCGACGCGGGCGGGGTGTGAGCCCTCGCGCCCTCCCGCCACGGCCGCTCACGGGACGCCGCACGCCCCATGGCAAGCCACGCCCCATGGCAACCCACGTCCCACTTGAAGCCCACGTCCCAGGGGCAGCGGATCCGGGGGCTTCTCACGCCCCGCGCGATGCCTCACGCCCCACGCGACGCGTCACGCCCTACGCAACGCCTCCCGCCCTACGCAAGCCAGACGTACTCACGCCACGCGCCGGCTCGTGGCCCACGCGAGGCCTCGCGGCCCACCACAAGCCTCACGGCCCCCACGGGAAGTCCCGCAGTGCCGCGAGGTTCCGCAGGGCGAGTTCCGCCGGACCGTCCGGGCCCTCGGCGGGCCCGTCCCCCTCGGCCCAGGACTCCAGGGCGGCCCGCACGGCGGCACTCGCCACGGCCGCGGCGAAGCGCATCTCAGGCGTGGCGGCAAAGGACAGCTCAGGTGTCGTCGTGGAGGGCAGCTCAGGTGTCGCGGTGGAGGGCAGTTCACGGGCCGCGGCAACGTTGTCGCCGTCGCCCGGCGCCTCGGAGCGCGGGGAACCGCCGGAGGCCCCTGCACGTGTCACCCGTTCCGCCAGCACCTCCCCCAGCAGCCGCTCCGACGTCTGGCACACCTCCGCCCACACCCTGCGCAGGGACGGGTTCGCCTCGGCCAGGCGCAGCAGCGTGCGGACCCACTCCCAGGAGGACGCCGAGACGCCGAGGCCCGGTTTGAGGGTGTGGCGGACCCCCTGCTCCAGGGCCCGGAGCACGCCGGCGCCCGCGGGAGCGGCACGCACCGCCTCCACCCAGCGCTGGGCGCCGGCCGCGTAGAGCGGGGCGACGGCCTCCTCCTTGGTCGCGAAGTACCGGTAGAAGGTGCGCGGGGCGATACCGGCGGCCTGGGCGATGTCCTCCGCGCGGGTGGCGCGCAGGCCGTGCCGGACGAAGAGGCCGGCCGCCGCCCGGGCGATCTCCATGCGTGTCTCGGCCTTGCGCCGCTCGGTCAGTGAGGACGCGGGAGGGGTCGGGGTGGTGCTGCTCACGCCCGGCAGGCTATGCCCATGTGACACAATCTGCCATCTGGCGGGCCACCCCGTGGTTCAGGTACGGGGTGCCCCGCCCTCCAGAAGAGAGCCGGGCCCCGACGTCCGGGGGGAAGGACGCCGAGGCCCGGCTTCGGGGAGAGTCCCGGCGCCGGGGGGAGTGCGACGGGACTTGGCTGTCGGGGCCAGGGGTGTGGCCCCGGGCCCGAACTGGTGGACCCAGAAGTCTTGTTCCCTGGGTCCGCGGATTGAAGCGGCGTTACAACGCCATGTTTGCGCTGTCTTTCGCCACCCGGCGTACGCGGTGCCCCCGGGCGCACTCGGTCCGTCACCCACTGGCCGTGGGGACGAGTCGTACGCCCGGTCGCTCACCGCGCTCACCGGTCTCGCGCCACCCCGCGAACGGATGCCGCTCCGCCGCGGACCGGGTGTCACGCCGCCGCGTCGAACCCGGTGCTGCGGGCCAGCTTCTTCAGCTCCAGCAGCGCGTGCTTCTCGATCTGCCGGATGCGCTCGCGGGTCAGGCCGTGCTCCTTGCCGACCTCGGTCAGCGTGCGCTCCCGGCCGTCCTCGATGCCGTAGCGCATCTTGATGATGGAGGCCGTGCGCTGGTCGAGCCGGCCGATGAGGTCGTCGAGCTCCTCGCTGCGCAGCAGGGTCAGCACCGACTGCTCGGGCGACACCGCCGAGGTGTCCTCCAGGAGGTCGCCGAACTGGGTCTCGCCCTCGTCGTCCACCGACATGTTCAGCGAGACCGGGTCACGGGCCCAGTCGAGGACGTCGGTGACGCGCTCCGGCGTCGAGCCGAGCTCGGTTGCGATCTCCGCGGGCTCCGGGTCCCGGCCGTGCTCGCGGTTGAACTCGCGCTGCACACGGCGGATCCGGCCGAGCTCCTCCACGAGGTGCACGGGCAGGCGGATCGTACGGGACTGGTCCGCTATCGACCGGGTGATGGCCTGGCGGATCCACCACGTCGCATACGTGGAGAACTTGAAGCCCTTGCGGTAGTCGAACTTCTCCACCGCGCGCACCAGGCCGGCGTTGCCCTCCTGGATCAGGTCCAGCAGCGGCAGACCACTGCGGGGGTAGCGGCGGGCGACCGCGACGACCAGGCGCAGGTTGGAGCGGATGAAGATGTCCTTGGCCCGCTCGCTCTCGTCGACCAGGGCCTGGAGCTCCTCGGGTGAAGCCCCGGCCTTGTTCTCCTCCAGGCCGTCGAGGATCTGCTGAGCGAACACACCCGCTTCGATGATCTGGGACAGCTCGACCTCCTTGGCGGCGTCGAGCAGTGGTGTGCGCGCGATCTCGTCGAGGTACATGCCGACCAGGTCGCGGTCGGCGATCTCGCCGCCATGGGCGCGAACACTGCTTGCCGCGTCGGCCGTCTCGCCGGTGGCGGACTGACGACGGGCGACGGCACGGGTTGCCATGCGAGCTCCCTTGCGATGGTGAGGTCAGCGGGTGGTCCTTCGGACGCGGGACTCCGTCTTCCGGGACTCTCCGGACTCTCCTCGGGTGCCCTGCATCCGATGGAAACAACGACTGGAATCCGGACAGAATTCCCAACCCACCCCCCGATTTTTCTGATCATGCAGTACCCTGTCCGACCACACGGGGAGGCGCGATGCCGTCGGAACGTACAGAGGTGCAGGTCAGGCCGGGAGTCGAGGGTGACCTCGAGGCCCTCACGGCCCTCTACAACCACTATGTGCGTGAGACGGCGATCACATTCGATACCGCGATCTTCACTCCGGAGGAGCGCCGCCCCTGGCTGCTCTCCCACCCTGAAGACGGGCCCTACCGTCTGATGGTTGCCAGGGAGCCGGACACACAGGAGATCCTGGGCTACTCCACATCCAGCCCTTTCCGAATGAAGCCCGCTTATGCCACCTCCGTGGAAACGACGGTGTACGTAGCCCCGGACGCAGGCCGTCGCGGCGTCGGCACGCTCCTCTACACGGCCCTCTTCGAGGTTCTGTCGGGCGAGGATCTGCACCGCGCCTACGCGGGCATCGCGCTGCCGAACGAGGCGTCGGCCCGGCTGCACGAGCGCTTCGGGTTCACCCACGTCGGCACGTACCGGGAGGTCGGCCGCAAGTTCGGCCGCTACTGGGACGTGGCCTGGTACGAGAAACCGCTGTAGGAGCGCCCCCGCGGGCACGCCCGCCCGGGGCCCGTTTCAGCCGAACTGCACCGACCGCTTCGCCAGCCCCATCCAGAACCCGTCGATCACCGACTTCTGCGCGTCCAGCTCACCGGTGGCGTCGGCGGCGCCCATGGTCACGAACAGCGGGGCGAAGTGCTCGGTGCGCGGGTGGGCCAACTGCCCGGCGGGCGACGTGCGGGTGAAGTCGAGCAGGGCGTCCAGGTCACGCGCCTCCAGCGCCCGCCGGCCCCAGTCGTCGAACTCGGCCGACCAGGCGGGGATGCCGCCCTGCCGCAGCGCAGCCAGGTTGTGGGTGAAGAAGCCGGAGCCGACGATGAGCACGCCCTCGTCCCGCAAGGGGGCGAGCTTGCGGCCGATCTCCAGGAGCCGGACCGGGTCGAGCGTCGGCATCGACACCTGGAGCACCGGGATGTCGGCCTCCGGGTACATCTCGACCAGCGGGACGTACGCGCCGTGGTCGAGGCCGCGGTCGGGGACGTCCTGGACGGGCATGCCGGGGGCGCGCAGCAGCTTGCGTACGGACTCGGCGAGCTCCGGTGCGCCGGGGGCGTCGTACTTCACTCGGTAGTAGTGCTCCGGGAAGCCCCAGAAGTCGTAGACGAGCGGGACGGTCTCGGTGGCACCGAGGGCGAGCGGGGCCTCCTCCCAGTGGGCGGAGACGATCAGGACGGCCTTGGGGTGCGGCAGGTCGGCGGACCAGGCGGCCAGTTCACCGGGCCAGACGGGGTCGTCCGCCAGGGGCGGTGCGCCGTGGCTGAGGTACAGAGCGGGCATGCGCTCCTGAGTGGCGGCGGACATGCTGCGGCTCCTTCCAGACATGGTTCCCTACAAAACTGTACGGACCATTTGTTTAAAGTTCAAGGAGGGTCCACGTAGAGTGGAACACATGAAGGCACCCGCATCCGTACCGACACCCGGCTCCGCCGCCAAGCCCCCGGAACCGCGCTGGCTCACCGACGAGGAGCAGCGCGTCTGGCGTTCGTTCATGGAGGGCGTCACCCTCCTCGACGACCATCTCGACCGTCAGCTCCAGCGCGACGCGGGCATGCCGCACGTCTATTACGGCCTTCTGGTCAAGCTCGCCGAGGCGCCGCGGCGGCGGCTGCGGATGACCGAGCTCGCGATGCTGGCGAAGATCACCCGGTCCCGTCTCTCGCACGCCATCGCGCGTCTGGAGAAGAACGGCTGGGTACGCCGCGAGGACTGCCCCGACGACAAGCGGGGCCAGTTCGCCGTGCTGACGGACGAGGGCCTCGAGGTGCTGCGGCAGACCGCGCCGGGCCATGTGGAGGCCGTGCGCCAGGCGGTCTTCGACCGGCTCACCCCGGAACAGCAGAAGTCCCTCGGCGAGATCATGCGGATCGTCGCCGAGGGACTTCAGCCGGCCGAAGCGGGTGCGGACCTGCCCTGGCTCCGCTGACGCGGGAGCCGGGCAGGTCCTGGAATCCGTAGGTACGGGGCGTCCCCTTCCTCGTGCCTACGGATGGCCCGAAGGGGTGCGGTGCGCGGCCGTCAGTGGGCGACGACCGGGATCTGCACCTCGTCCGCCGCGTCCTCCCCCGAGGACGCCACCGTCGTACCGCCCGGGCGGCCGGCGTTGACGAAGGTCAGGGCGATCGCGGCGGCCACCACGAGGATGCCGACGGCGAACCAGATGGCGCTGGTGTAGCCCTGCACCATGGCCTCCAGCTGGACCAGCTGCTGCTGGGACCGGCTGGTCGCCCCGGCGATGTGGTCGGCGACGTACGCCGTGGTCGCCGAGGCGGCGATGGTGTTCAGCAGGGCCGTGCCGATCGCGCCGCCCACCTGCTGCGAGGTGTTGACCATCGCGGAGGCGACACCGGAGTCCCGCGGCTCGACGCCCTGGGTGGCCAGCGACATGGCCGGCATGAACGCCGTACCCATGCCGAGGCCGAGCAGCAGCATCGCCGGGAGCAGCAGAGCGGCGTACGAGGAGCCGATCTCCAGCTGGGTCAGCAGCAGCATGCCGAGCGCGGCGACCAGGAAGCCGGGGCCCATCAGCAGGCGCGGCGCGACCCGGGTCATCAGGCGGGTGCCGATCTGCGTGGAGCCCGTGATCATGCCCGCGATCATCGGCAGGAAGGCGAATCCGGTCTTGACCGGCGAGTAGCCCTTCACGATCTGCAGGTAGTAGGTCAGGAAGAGGAACAGGCCGAACATCGCGATGATCGCGAGACCGAGGGAGAGGTAGATCCCACCGCGGTTGCGCTCGGTGATCACGCGCAGCGGCAGCAGCGGAGCCTTGACCTTGGACTCGACGAGCACGAAGGACGCCAGCAGCACGACCGACGCGACGAACATGCCGACGGTCACGGAGTCGCTCCAGCCCTCGGACTCGGCGCGGGTGAAGCCGTAGACGAGGGCGACCAGACCGAGGGTGGACAGGATCACGCCGGGGATGTCGAGCGGGGAGCGGTTGCGGCCGCCCTCCGGCTCACGGATGACGAAGTACGCACCGGCCGCGGCGACGATGGCGAACGGGATGTTCACGAAGAACGTCCAGCGCCAGTCCAGGTACTCGGTGAGGAAGCCGCCCAGGATCAGACCGACGGCACCGCCGCCACCGGCGATCGCGCCGTAGATGCCGAACGCCTTGGCGCGCTCCTTGGCGTCGGTGAACATCACCGCGAGCAGGGAGAGCGCGGCGGGCGCGAGCAGGGCGCCGAAGACACCCTGGAGGGCGCGGGCGCCGAACATCATCGCCTCGTTGGTGGCCGCACCGCCGAGCGCGGAAGCCGCGGCGAAACCGGCCAGGCCGACGACGAAGGCCTTCTTGCGGCCCCACAGGTCGGCTATCCGGCCGCCGAACAGCAGCAGGCCGCCGAAGGCGAGGGCGTAGGCCGTGACGACCCACTGCCGGTTGCCGTCGGAGATGCCGAGGTCCTGCTGGGCGGAGGGCAGGGCGATGTTCACGATGGTGGCGTCCAGGACGACCATCAGCTGGGCGAGCGCGATGAAGACGAGCGCTTTCCAGCGGCCGGCGTCCGGTTCTCTGGCCGGTGAGCCGAGGGTCTTCGAGGCTGTTTCAGACATGGGGATACCCACTTCGGGACTTCGTGACGGAAAAAGGTGACGAAAGGTGACGGCTCGCCTGCGGGGACGGCCGTAGGGACTGTCGTCCGTGTTCAGACGGACGGGTGGGGCTTAACTGATCGGTCAGGGCCGGCGCAAATCCTCCAGAGTCACGGCCGTGCCCGGGAGAGCCGAGCGAGCGGGAGCCCGCAGCCCGTCCAGGAACAGCTGAAGATGGCGGTGGACGAAGCGGTCGGCCTGGAAGCAGTCCGTGCCGGCCGGGGGCCGGCTGAGCTGGGCCACGGCGATCATGACGTCTCCGACATCGACGTCGGAACGGAGCTGCCCGGCCGTCGTAGCGCGGTCCATGACCTCCGCGATCAGCCGCTCGACCCGTTCGCGCGCGGCCTCCAGATCCGGGTGGTGCTGGTCGAACGTGCTGGAGACCATCGGGCACAGCGCGCTGATGCGCTCGTCGGCGGCGGCGTGCACGAAGCGCTCCAGCGCCTCGAACGCGTCACCGGTCTCGGTGAGAGCGGCCTCGGCCGCGGCGGCCGTGCGGTCCATGACGGAGCAGACGACCTCGCGGACGAGCGCGTCCCGGTCCGGGAAGTTGCGGTACACCGTGGCGTTGCCGACGCCGGCCCGGCGGGCGATCTCGTCGAGCGGCACCTCGGGGCCGTGTTCGACGAACATCTCCCGGGCGGCGGTGACGATCCGCTCCCGGTTGCGCAGGGCGTCGGCGCGGGGCCGGGGCACCTTGCGCGCTTCGGGGCTGGCGGTCTGCACGGCGTACTCCTGGTGTGTGAGGCGATCCGGGGAGCAGGTCCCCGTTTCGGTCGGACACATGGCTAAACGGGGAGTGGGTCCCCGGTATTTCCCGCTCTCAGGAAAATGTTTGTGACCTGGCTCACATTTCCTCGGGCCGCTACCCACGGGAAACCCACGATCGGTCTCCTCCAACGCGCGTCCCCCCACCCCGCGACGCAGGGTGATCGCAAGGGTGCAGCCGGAGACCGGAGGCTGCCGTGGCGCGGGAGGTCCCTTGCAGGTCCCTTGCAGGCAGCCGCAGCCCCGGCGGCGCCCCTGCCCGCGTGGCACGGCGCCGCCCGGCCACCGGATACCCAGGCGCCGTCTGGCCGCCCTGGCCTGTGTGACCGCCCTGACCTTCACGGTCAGCACCTCGGCCGGCACGGGCCGTCTCACCCCGGGCGCCAGTACGGCGGGAGCGGGCCCGGTCACCCTCTCCCACACCCCCGCGCACGGCCCCTGCATGATCCGCGGCGCCCGCGAGGTCCAGATGTCCGAGGGCATCCCGACCGCCACCGGCTACACCCGCTCCACCGGCACCGTCCACGCCCTCACCCTGATGATCGACTTCTCCGACGTCCCCGGCGAGGGCGAGGCCCGGGACCGCTTCCGCGAGTTCTTCCCGCAGACCCGTGAGTGGTTCCGCACCAGCTCCTACGGCCGCCTCGACTACCGCCCCGAGACCCCGATCCCGGGGTGGCTGCGCATGCCGAAGTCCTTCCGGGAGTACGGCATAGAGCGCGGCGCCCCGTTCGAGCCCGGCTACCGCACGCTGGTCCAGGACCTCGTGGCCGCGGCCGACCCGAAGGTGGACTTCCGCGCGTACGACCTGCTGAACGTCCTGGTCACGCCGAACGCCGGCCCCTCCGCCCTGGACACGGTCCTGTCCGTCACCTTCGCCGGCAACCCGGACGCCCCCACCGCCGACGGCATACCCGTGGCCAACGCCTCCTTCGTCTACTCCCGCCAGGACGACGGCTCCGGCTCCTACAGCCGCACCGGCTACCGCGTCCTCCCCCACGAGAACGGCCACGTCTTCGGCCTGCCCGACCTGTACACCGCGGAGGGCGGGGGCGCGGTCGGCCACTGGGACATCATGAGCGAGGACTGGGGCGCCAACAACGACTTCCTCGGCTGGCACAAATGGAAGCTGGGCTGGCTGGACGCCGCCCAGGTCCACTGCGTGACGTCCCCCGGCACCACGGAGTACACCCTGACGCCCCTGGCCGAGCCCGGCGGCCCCAAGCTGATCTTCGTCCCCCTGGACAGCAGATCCGGTTACGCCGTCGAACTGCGCACCCGCGCCGGCAACGACGAGACCGTGTGCCGCCCGGGCGTCCTGATCTACAAGGTCGACGCGGAGGTGGACACGGGCATGGGCCCGGTCACCGTCCACGACTCCCGTCGCGACAGCGGCGGCTGCACGCGCACACCGAACGTCCACGCGGAGCTGTCGGACGCACCGCTCACACCCGGGGAGACGTTCCAGGACGCGGGGAGGGGGATCACGATCGAGGTGGCGGGGGCGGGAGGGGGAGCGGCAGAGGCGCGGGCGGGTGCGGGGGCGGAGGGGTGGCATCGGGTGCGGGTGACGAGGGAGTAGGGGGCAGGGGCCAGACGGCGGGGAGCAGTACGTGCGATGCGCGGAGCCCCTCCCCGCTCCGGGCCACGGATTCCGGATTACGGTGGGCCTGCCGCGACCGTCGCGAGCGCCGTACCGGAGAGCCGATGCCAGCGAAGCCCATGCCCGAGACCCCGGAGGGGTCCGCCCCGCCGGCCGACGAGAAGGGGCCGCCGGTCGAGGAGACGACCGCGCTGGCCGCTCGGAGGGGCGTCCAGGCCGCTCGCACGGCCGGCTCGACCGCTCGTACGACGACCGCTGCTGCTGCTTCTGCTGCGAGAGGGGTCCCCGCCGAGGCGGTCACTCCCCTCATCCGCGGCATCACGGTGTTGCGGGAGCTGACGGAGGCGGACGGCACGCTGAGCCTGAGCGGCCTGGAACGGGCCACCGGCCTGGCCCGCTCCACGGTCGACCGCATCACGGCCACACTCGCCCGCATGGGCTACGTCCGCTTCGACGGCCGGGACGTGCACCTGTCCCCTCGCCTGATGGAGCTGGGCAACGCCTACATGTCGGCCCTGCGCCTGCCCGCGCTCCTCTCCCCGCACGCGGACGCCCTCGCCGACGAACTGGACGAGTCGGTCTCCCTGGCGGTCGCCGACCGCGACGGCATCCGCTTCATCCACCAGGCGACCCGCCGCCGTGCGATGTCCCTCAGCTTCCGCATCGGCGACCTGCTCCCCGCCGAACGCACCGCACCCGGCCCGCTGTTCGCGACGGAGTGGACGGCCACGGACTGGCAACGCTGGCGGGACCGCAGGGCGGCGGACCCGAGGGACCTGTCCTTCACGGCCGTACCACCGCGCACGCACGGAGCGGGCGCGAGGGACGCCGAGACGTTCGCGAGCCGCACGGCAGAGGCGTCGGCGAACGGCTGGTCCCTGGACGACCAGTTGATCGAACCGGGCCTGGTGGCGATCGCGGTACCGGTCCGCACCCCTGGCCCGGACCGGCGGATCGCGAGTGTGGCGAGCGTGGTCAGCCACACGAGCCGGCACACCGCACACGACCTGCGGACGACGCTGCTGCCGAGGCTGCGGTCCGCGGTGCAGGACATGGAACACGAACTCCGCCGCACCCCACCCCCCGAACTCGGCCCGCCCCCCTCGGACTTGGCGCTCTGGACGGGCGCGTCCAAGCAGCAGTTGGGCCGCGAATTCATCGAATCCCTGGCCCGAGGCCTGACGGTCCTCACGGCCTTCGGCGAGGGCAGGCCGGAGCTGACCCTCACGGAGGTGGCCCGGGCGACGGGCCTGGCCCGGGCGACGGCCCGCCGCGCCCTGATCACCTACGAGCACCTGGACCTGGTGGCCCCGGCCGGCCGCACCTTCACCCTGACCCCCCGGGTCCTCTCCCTCGGCTTCCCACCCCTGTCCCGCACGTCCCTCCCCGCGATCGCCCAGCCCCACCTCGCCGACCTGACGTCCCGCATCCACGAGTCGACGTCGCTGGCGGTGTTGTCGGACTCCGGCGAGGAGATCCAGTACACGGCCCGGGTGGCCACGGCCCGGGTGATGAGCGTCAACATCACGGTGGGCACGCGTCTGCCGGCATACGCGACGGCACTGGGCCGGGTCCTGCTGGCGGACGCGCCGGGGGACACCCTCGATGAGGTCCTGACCTCGGTACGCGCCCAGGGCTACGCCCTGGTGGACGAGGAACTGGAAGAGGGCCTCCGCTCGATCGCGGTCCCGATCCGCGACCGGTCGGGCCGGGTGGTGGCGGCTCTGAACACAGCGATGCACGCCAGCCGCCACACCCCGGGGGAGTGCGTGACGGACCTCCTCCCGGAACTGACCGCGACGGCCACCCGCATCCAGACCGACCTCCACACGGCAGCCCGCTTCACCCACGTTCCCGTGACCTGACCCCACACCGGTCCGACCCGCGGCCCTGACGTGCCCCACGCCGCCTACCGCCCCATATCCCTGACGTGACCCCCACACCCGCCCGACCCGCATCCGGTACGCTGACGCCTGTGGTCCTCCCAGACCACGGGCACGCCGCTGCTTGCGTCCGCTGCCACTGCCTTCGTAGCTCAGGGGATAGAGCACCGCTCTCCTAAAGCGGGTGTCGCAGGTTCGAATCCTGCCGGGGGCACCAGCTCAGAAGGGCCTCACCTCCGAAATTTCGGAGGTGAGGCCCTTCTGACATCCACATCTGACATCAACGCGGGCGGTCACGCGCGGATGGGGCGTCTCCTGAGCAGGCGATCCATGTGGCTCATGGCTTCGCGCTGCGTGTCCTGGACGACGTGGGTGTAGACGTCCATGGTGATGCTGATCTGAGAGTGCCCGAGGATCTCCATCACAACGCGGGGCGCGACTCCGGCCGCCGTGAGGAGGGTGGCCGTGCCGTGCCGGGCATCGTGCAGCCGGATGACGCGAAGGCCGGCGGACCGGGTGACGCGCGTGAACGAGCGGTAGACGTTGCGCGGCTCGACCGGACGGCCGGTCCGGGTGGTGAAGACATAGGCCGACTCCTGCCACCTCTCCCCCGCCTTGGCTCGGGCAGCGGCCTGCCGCATCCGGTGCCAGCGGAGGGGCGCTATGCAGAGGGCGGGCAGAGATACGGCACGACGGCGGCGGCTCTTGGGGTCGTCGTCATACAGGACCCCACGACGCCGCTGTGTCTGCTGACGCACGTAGAGGACGCGGTTGTCGAGGTCGACGTCCGACCACCGGAGACCGACGATCTCTCCCCGTCGGAGGCCCATGGCGATGGCGAGGACGAAGGCCGCGTAGAGCGGGTCCTTCCGTGAGGCGGCGAGGAAGTCGAGCGTCTCGTCGAGGGTCCATGGCGTCAGCTCGCGGTTGTCCGTGCGAGGCGGCTCGACGAGCTTGGCGACGTTCCGTGTGATCAGCTCCTCGCGGCAGGCCGAGGACAGCGCCGAGCGCAGAACTCGGTGCGATTCCTTGGCCGTTGCGGCAGTGGTCTCCTTCTCTAGCCGGACGAGGAAGCGGCGAACGTCGGTGACGCCGAGGGATTCGAGCCGCTTGGCGCCGAGCAGGGGCACCAGGTAGAGACGGACGTGCGCCTCGTACTTGTCGAAGGTGCTGAGCTTCCGCCGGGGCTTGATGACGTTGTCCAGCCAGTACGGCAGCCATTCGGCGAGCTTGGCGGACTTGGTGGGTACAGGCACGCCCTGGTCGACCTTGGCGAGCAGCTCGCGGCGCTTGGTGTCGCACTCGGCCCAGGTCTTGCCGTAGGCGAACTTGCGGGCGCGGGTGCCGTCCGGCTGGAGGACGTAGACCGCGCACTGGTAGCGGCCGTCCTTGCGCTTGGTGATGGTGCCGGCGCCGTTGGGGTTCCGCTTGCGTTGCTGGGCCATCAGGCGGCCGCCTCCAGTTCGTGGGTGATGTACTCGCGGACAGCCCGCGCCGGAATGCGACGGCACCGGCCGATGGTGATCGAGGGCAGACGACGGGAGCGGATGAGGTCGTAGACCGTGGAGCGGCCGAGCTTGAGCCGCTCCATCACGTCAGGCACCGTCAGCAGTTCGTCGTCACGCATGGGTGGGCTCTCCTTCCGTTCCGGGGGCGGGTTCAAGGGATGCGGCAAGCCAGGCTTCGGTGTCCGAGAGGCCGGTTCCGGCGAAGACCCAGTGCGCGAGGACGTACGTCGTCTCGGGCTCAGGGCCGTTGGCTGCTGCGGCTTGGGCTCGGCGCCATTCGGCGCGAGCGTCGCGGAGGGCACCGAGGGTGGTGGAGTAGCGACGGGACTTGGTGGAGAAGTGGCCGCGGAAGCCGAGCATGTGAGCCCAGGCGCGCAGGCGGAGGTGTTCGAGGTCCTTGCGGGCGCCGAGGAACCATGCGGTACGGATCATGCGTCGGGCGTGGTCGCTGATGTCGAACTGGGCGAGTTCGGCGGCGAACATGAGCGGCCGGTCCAGAGCTCCCGTCGCGGTCTCCGCCCCCTTGGTGGCGTACTTGGCGATGTAGGCGGCGACGGCCCGTTCGGTCAATTCCTGGCCGTCGTTGAAGTCAGCCGAGCGGATAGTGCGGACGTCGAGTTGGCGGCCGAAGGTGAAGGTGTGGGTGCGGCCGTCGATGACCGGGCCTTCCACGCGAACCTTGGCAGCGGCAGCCCGGATGGCGTCCGTGAGCAGCTCGGCGGTTGCCCATACCGGGGGCGAGGTGTCGCCGCCGCTGGGGCCGTCGATGCGGATGACAGCGTGGAAGTGGACCGCGCCGCGCTTCTGGTACTCGGCGACCTTGGCGAAGGACACGCGGGCGTGCTCGCGGAAGCGCCGCTGGGACAGGCCGGCGCGCTTGGCGACCTCTCGGCGCAGGTAGGTGGAGAAGCGCCGCCAGAGCGGCCCGGCGTGGGCGTTCCAGAGCACGGCGGCTTCGTAGTCGTAGGTGTCCGGGTCGAGCGGGGAGCCGAGTGCGTCGTCGTCCTGGTCGTGGTGGGTGCCGCAGCGGCAGGGGCGTCCGCTGGATGGGCGGTTGTGGACCGGGCCGAAGCTCGGCGCGGTGAAGGTGGCGAACACGCGCGGGTGAGCGGCGACGCGTTCGGGGACGCCCTTGCCACCGCGCAGGCCGGAGGTGATCAGGTGGAAGGTGTCCCGACGGTAGACCTCCGCACAGGCAGCGCAGCGGGTCGTACGGCGGTTGTTGCAGCGGACGAGAAGCTGCCCGGCCGGGAGGCTGGACGAGTCGAGGCGATGAAGGACGTTGCCGATCTCGCCGGTCCGGGTGTCTACGTCGTACTCGGTGCGGTGGCCGTCGAGGCGGACCGGGTTGGTGCAGCCGCCGAGTCCGGAGAGCTGGCGGAGGATACCCGGCAGCGTGCCCTGCGAGGCCAGGTTCACGAGTTCCGGAAGTGGGGCCGGAGTGGTGCGGGTGAGGATGGCGATTCCCTTCTGACTGGCTCGGTTGGGAGGAAGGCGCCGGGGCGGCGAAATGCTTGGTCGTGTGCCGCCGCCCCGGAGGCCGACGCAGTTCAGCGGCGGTGGTGGTCGCGGAGCATGGAGCGCAGGACGACGGCGGCCACGGCAACGGAGATGGCCGTGACGGCGACGGCGGCCAGGAGCGCGGTGAGGACGACTCCGCCGACGACCAAGGCGACGACGGTCTTCTGATCGATGGAGACCGACGGGAGCGAGCGCCGTACAGGCGCCGGCGAGTCAGTCGGGGTGTGGGTGTGCGCGGGCGGCGGGGTCGGGCTGTCGGGGTACTTCGGGAGGAACACGGGCCGATCTCCTTATCTACTCGTCTAGGTGTGTGAGCCGTTTATGACGCTCACGCCAGAGCGCGTGCCGGACTCGATGGCGGGTGCGAGGAAGGTGCGGGAGAGCCAGAAGCCGAAGAGGGCCACCAG
Organism: Streptomyces sp. NPDC093598; assembly: GCF_044764825.1. Taxonomy (NCBI): domain Bacteria; kingdom Bacillati; phylum Actinomycetota; class Actinomycetes; order Kitasatosporales; family Streptomycetaceae; genus Streptomyces; species Streptomyces sp. NPDC093598. Next base: position 235,784 of record NZ_JBIWIV010000006.1, read on the forward strand.
GACGACGATCCAGACGCGGACGCCGAGGAACCGGACTGCTCCCCAGGCGAAGAAGCCGAGGACGACGACAAGCGGCAGGCTGACGGTCACGAGGTGCAGGTCCTTTCAGCGAACGGGGCAGCGGTGGGTGCGGGCGGCCAGCTCGGCGGCCGCGCGGCTGTCGTAGTCGGCGGAGAAGCCGCAGCGCGGGGCGGTGCAGGCGGCGGTGTGCTTCTCCCGGCCCCGGCCGTCGTAAGAGGTGCCGACCTGGACGGGGCCGATGCGGCTGACGTGGCGGAAGCGCTTCGGTGCGGGCATGGTCAGTCCTCCTGTCGCGGGCTGGGGCGGGGGAAGTCGCGCAGGATCCGGGCGGCTTCTTCCGGATCGGGCGTGCGGTCGGCGGCTTCCTCGGCGAGGAGCCGGGCGAGAGCCGACCGGCCACTGACGGCCATCTCGCGGGCCGCTGAGAGGTAGTCGGCGGCCGTGTTGAAGCAGAAGAGCGGCATGATCTCCCTTTGCTGGTCAGGTGAGTTGGGCGGCGATGGCTTCGGCCATGGGCGGCGGGACACCGAGGCGGGCGCGCAGGGTCGGGGTGTCGATGGCCGTTCCAGTGCGGGTGCGGTGGTCGGCGGCGACTTTGCGGGCGTGCTCGACCAGGGCGGCCGGGACAGCGACCGGAGGCGGGGCCAACGGTGGGGCCGGTGCCGGATCGGCCGCCGGTGGCGTCGGGGGGTCTGGCGCCGGATCGGGCGCGTTCTCCTGGTCCTCGATGTCGTCAGGATCCTGTTGGTCTGCGGCGTCAGTGGTCTCGTCGTGCGCTGTCGGCGGCGAGTGGACCAGAAGTGTTCCGCCGAGGAAGGCGACCGCGGGCCAGCCCGCGACGAGGATGCGGAGCCAGGCCGGTACGTGATCCAGGTCAAGCAGGCCGGCGGTGGCGACGTTCGCCCCCAGGGACGCGGCGAGTGCGATCAGGAACCAGCACCACCCGGCCGCTTTCGCCTCTCCGGAGCGCAGTCGGCGCCAGGCGGCGACGAGCAGCAGGTCAACGCTGATCGGGTAGGCCCACGCCTTCCACCCGTCCTGTCCGGCCGCCGAGGCGACATCGTGCAGGTGGGCGAAGGACAGCGCGGCGGCGATGACCGCCTGAACGAGCACCGCATCGACGCGGGCCAGGTGGGCGCGCATGCTGCGGCTCCTTCCGAATTCGGGCATGGGAGGGGTAGGGACGTGGCGTGAGGCGGTCACGCCGACCGGGGTTGAGTGGGGACGCGGGTCAGTCGGCCACGGGCCGGGGCCGCACGGCCGGGGCCGGTATCTCGACGGGCCGTACGGGCACGTCGGGCCGGAAGAGCTTGAGCGCGGGCAGGTCGGGGACCAGGTGGGCCGACTCGCGGCAGGTCTCGGCAGCGTCGCCCAGCGACAGGTACGGCGTGCGGATGCGAGACCAGCCGCCGGAGGTGTCACCGGCCACGGCGAGGCCGGGCCGTTCGGGGGCAATGGCGCAGGCGGCCATGACCGCTTCGGGCGCGATGTCGCCGAGCGCCATCTTCGCGGAGGCTTCGTCGTTCACGCGGTGGCAGACGCGGCCGGTCAACTGGGCCCGCAGCATGGTCGCGCCCTTGCCCAGCTCGGCACCGAAACGCTGACCGCAGACCTCCAAGTAGATGCCGGCCGCGCGGCCGAGCTGGGCAAGGCGAATGAGCTGCGTGACCATCTCGTCCCGGCGTTCCTCGTCCTTTCTAGTGGCGACGAGGAAGAGTTCAGCCACCTCGTCCACGAACAGCACGATCGGGACCGGGCGTTCGGACTCGGGCAGTCCCCAGACGTCCGAGGTGATTTCCTCGGCCGGAGTGTTCGGGGCGATGCCTTGCCGGGCCTTGATCAGGTCGTATCGGTCCTCCATCTCCTTCACGAGCACGGGCAGCAACTCGGCAGCCTGCTCCGGATCGGTCGCCAGCGCGGAGAGGCGGGAGGCGAACGGCGCGAGCTCCACACCGCGCTTGCAGTCGATGCCGACCAGGGCGACCGGCTGAGGGGCGAGTCCGGCGATCAGGTGCCGCAGGTACATGGACTTGCCCGACAGCGTGGCGCCGAGGGTGAGTTGGTGGGGCACGGCGCGGTAGTCGCGCACGAAGGGCATGGCGTCTTCCCGTAGCGCCACCGGCACTTGAAGGAACTCGGCGTCGACCTTGCGCGGCATCCGCACCTGCCGCAGCACGTCGAAGCCGACCAGGCGCAGTTCGACCACACCGGGCTTGACCGTGGTCACGTACACGGCGTGGACGCCCCAAGCGTGCCGCAACCGTTCCGCCGCGGCGGCGACGTCGGCGGGTTCCTGCCCCGGAGCGATCCGGAGCCGGAGCCGCAGCCCGGTCGAGGTGGGGCGGACGATGCCCCGACGCGGCGGCACGGGACGAACTTCACGGCGAGTGGTGGCCTTGACCGCCAGCATCCGCAGCCGGGACGGAGCCACAGTCAGGCCGCAGGCCTCCATGACCGAGCCGTACGAGCTGAGGAGCCGGGCGGTGGATATCGGCAGGCCGACCGTGGACCAGTACACCCCGGGGTGGTTGGCCCGGGCGTAGGCAGCCCCGCCGCCGAGTGCGGCGACAGGACCACCCACTTCCAGGAGTGTCATCAGGTCGGTCATCAGGCAGCAGCCCCGGCTGAGGCCGGGAACGCGGCCGGTGTCACGGCGGCGGCGCGGTAGGCGATGCCGTGACGCTGCTGCCCGTTGAAGACGCTCTCCCACGGCCGGGCCACCAGACCCGGCAGCGAGACCGGAGCCCCGAGCGTGAGCCCCTCGGACACTCCGCTCTCCGGAACGGTGACCTTGATCAGCGACGACTCACCGTCCTCCAGGTGGACGACGCCGATCGTCATCAGGGCCTCGCCGCTCATCGCGTCCTTGGCGATCTCGCCCGTCTGCCGGTCGCGGACCTTGGGCTCGGGCGCCTCGGTCAGCAGGATCGTCGCGGCGGAGGTCTCTACACGGATGGTGCGCAAGACTTCTTCCCGTCTACTCGTCTATACAAGATGCAGCGTTCGAACCCGATTTCCGGGAACGGCAACCACCTTGCCACACAACTTGCCCACTCGTCTATACGAGTAAGCCTGTTGAGGTGTACGAGTTGAAGAAGGAGCCATGCACCACCGCTTCAAGTCTCCGCTGTCAGAGCCATGGGGCAGGATCCGAGCATGCTGATTGCGACGGACGCCCGCGGGCACAGGATGAGACGCCCCTCGAAGCCGGCGATAGGCCGCATGCCGGCGAACCTGGGGCGCGGCAACGAGCACATGGTCGTTGAACGACAGGACGCGGACGTCGTTGGCGACTGGTACATCCAGGTCCTGTTGCGCGAGAACAACACGTACCAGCTTGAGTACCGGGACGGCGTTGCTACGAAGCACTACCAGACTCAGACCGTCTCGCAGGAGAAGGCGCTTCGAGCGCTGCTCGGTTGGGCGACTGGCACATCGGAATGGCGCGAGGACTTCATGTGGAACGACATCAGCTCGATGTTCGAGCCGCCCTCCACCGAGGGCACCGCAGCGATCACCGCATAGCGCCGATCCCGCTCCTTTCCGCGCGCTCACGTCGCTGGCAGCTGGTACGACAGGACGTAAGCGTCCGCTGCCATGACCGTGTCACAGACCTCCACTGCCCGTCCCTCCTGGTCGAACGCGGTCCGGATCAGATGAATGACCGGCACACCGGAGGCCAGTCGCAGCGTGCGCACCTCATCGGGCGAGGGCATCCGGGCGCGGATCTCTTCTTCGAAGTGGTCGAGGCGGTGCCCCAGCTCCTCAAGCCGGGCGTAGATGCCACCGGGCCCGGGGTTGGGCTCGGCGATCGGTGTGCCCCGTGCGATGTCGAGCGGCAGATACGAGGTGGCGAACTCCACCGGCCGCCCATCCAGCAGATACCGGCGACGCCGTGCGAGCACTCGCCGCACGGACCCGAGCCGGGTGGAGACGTCCTGGCTTGCCTTCTCCTCCTTGACCTCCAGGCTGTCCACCTGCGGGTGACTGCCGGCGGCGTCGGCCTCCACGATGAACGCGGACTTCCCCTGCTCCCGGTGGCGCCGGGCGAACCGGTCGGAGGCAAGCCGCCTCACAGGAGGCCGTGGTCGCACGAAGACGCCCTTGCCGTGCTCGGCGTGCACCAGGCCCTCGCCTTGGAGGACGGAGAAGGAGTTTCGAACCGTCATACGGGAAACCCCGTAATGCTCGACGAGTTCGGCCTCGGAGGGCAGCTTTTCGCCCTCCTTGAATCGCCCACGGTCGATGGCCTCGCGCAGCTGGTCGGCGATCTGCCGGAAGACCGCACGATCGCTCGTGGGGTCGAGATCGCCGAGGAGGCCGGAGGAAAGAGAGGGCACGTGTACTCCTTTAGGTATCTAGACGAGTGGGCGAGCTTTGTTGCTACGGTGGAGAGCCTAGCCATCCGAGAGGGCAGAGGAACGTGAGCACCGACCGTCCGCACTCCGTGAGCGTCGCCGGAGTCATCGTCGACGACCAGGACCGCGCCCTCTTGATCAAACGCCGCGACAACGGCCACTGGGAACCCCCGGGCGGAGTCCTCGAACGCGAGGAAACCATCCCCGAGGCCCTCCAGCGCGAAGTTCTCGAAGAGACCGGCATCAAAATCGCGCTTCCCGCGACCCTGACCGGGATCTACAAGAACATGAAGGGCTTGATCGTCTCCATGGTCTTCCGCTGTGAGGCCGCCGACGGCACGCCCACCACCGGGGACGAGACCCGCGCACTGCGCTGGGCCACTCGCGAAGAGGTCATCGAACTCGCCGACGAGGCATACGCGATCCGCGTCCTGGACGCACTCGACGCGGTATCCCCGCCGGCCATACGCGCCCACGACGGCGTGAAACTCGTCTAGCCCGAACCCGCTGCACATGGCGGCCTACCAGCACGAAGGAACTTGTATGCACGAGTATACGAGCACCGCCCGGGTCTGGGGACTCACTTGCCCAGGATTTCCGGAAGAGGTCAGCCGGGCCCGCCGCTGGACACGGGACATCCTGCGCGGATCTCCCCTAGCCGACGACGCCGAACTGATCGTGAGCGAGCTGAGCGCGAACGCGATCCTCCACACGGCGAGCGGCGGACTCGGCAGCTTCCACCTGGCCCTTGCGGTCTCCCCCAAGGTGGTCGCCCTGTCGGTCACCGACGAGGGAGGGACCGGAACCGCACCGAAGGTCGAGCAGCCGAGCGAGGACGCGGTACACGGCCGCGGCTTGGGCATGGTCAGCGTCATCGCGCACCGGGTCGTCGTCCACGGCAGCCACAGCGGCTACACCGTCACCGCGGAACTCTTCACGGACACCCAGCCGGGAGGGCACCCATGCTGATGGACAAGCCCCAGCGGGGCTTCTGGTGCGAGTGCTGGACGCAGGACGTCAACGACGAGACAGGGTGGCCGGCACTCCGGGCATCCTTCGACGCCTACTCGGCACCACAGGCGGACAGATGGGTAGCGGTCGCCCTGCGCACCATCTCACCGGCCCTCGACCCGGACGCCTCCGATGAGGCCTGGGCCTGGCTCTACGACGGCCGCGTTGATACGCGACGAGCCCTCTTACGCATGGATCCCTGCACGGTCTCCGTGACCCACGCCAGCACCCGCATCACATGGACGATCCGGCCAGTGGTCTTCCTGCCGTTGGCGCACCGCCAAGGTGTCGATCTCCCAGCCTGCGCATACGACTTCACGCCCCGCGCCCCAGACTGAGTTACAACTTTCTCTACTGGTTCAAGGCGGCTCGCTCCGCTCACCGCGCGCGGCCCGGCCCCCGGCCGGGCATGCGCTCCTGTCTCCGCCCCGCTCCAGCCCGGCCGGCGCCCGTACCGCGCGCACAGCAATCAGCCACTTGATGCCAGAGGAGGGCTACCTCGTGGCTGGGGCGGTCGGCTCCACGGCTTTAGGCAGCCACTTTGGCGCAAGCCTCGAAGATCATGGCCCCCACGTCGTGCTTTACCGGGCAGGTCCACAGACTGCCCGACGCGCCGGAAGCTTACGGGGCCATGATCACTCGCGCCAAAGCAGCGCCACCCCAAAGCCGCTCCGCCGACCTAATGGATAGGCCTGAGCAGCTTAGTACCGGGGGCACTTGAGATGAGATGATGGGGCCTTCCTTGCAGCATTCCCGCAAGAGCTTCGGCCTCCTCACTCGTCGCGAAGATGATTTGCGCCTCCCGACCGTTGACGTGCGAGGCTCGGTCAAGAAGCGCCGAGAAGCTCAATCTATTCGTCTCCTGCTGACGCGGCTCATCAAAGATTAGCAAACGGGCATGATTAGCTGAGAAGTTGAGACCAGCTTCAAGAAATGCCAGCAGGTAGGCCCAAATTACCCGGATCATATCGCTGGCCGACAGGTCGAACCCCAAGTCAAACCCCTCATGGATGGGGCGATACGTATCGGGCGAGATCTCAATACTCTCGGGATCCAGCGAGTTGAAATGATAGCTCCTCAACTGCTGACGCAAAGAATTTTGCAGGAACGAAATTTTGGCAGCATCCCGAGGAGATCGACCTTGTTCAGCAAGAGCACGCAAAGCGGCCCGGTTACTTTCCCACGCTACAGCCCTGGCACGAAGGTCCCCACTAGCGGTGAAGATCTCAGACTGCACTGCTTGCAGCACTTCGACCCGATCTTGTAGGCGAATCCTCTCTGCGACAGCCGCAACAGAAGGCGTAGCAGAGGGAGAGGTGAGCGACTGCTTAATGGCCCTGATATTCCTTCGGACCTGAGACATTCTGTCGCGTAGGCCCGCCACTTTAGCTTGCTGATTTTCGATTACCCGCTGCATGTCCGAATACATCGCCCGGAATGTTCGCAGTTCCTGGTCAATGTATGAAATGCTTTCATCTGGCGACATAGGGTTTAAGGTCACGTCGAACCCATCGGGCAATGCTTGCTGACATGTAGGGCACGTAGATTCGCCACCAATGACAGCAGCATGCTCCGAACCGAGCCGACGGAGAAGAGCTGCATCCTTGTGACGCTGCAGGTCCTCTTCCAAGGCCTCTACCCGAAACTCAAGACCATCGCGGCGCGAGATAGATTCAGCAAGCAAATCGACCTCTTCGCGCAGCTGTGCAGTGATGACGGTCAAGCTCTCCTGAGCAGCAGATAGATCGCGATCAAGCTGCTGCGAGCCCTCCTCAACTGTTGGAACCTCTACGCGATCCAACTCGTCCAAGCGGGTTTGCAGCAAGCGAATCTCATCATCGATTGAAATCCATTCGCGCTCTGAAGCGATGACTCCCGCGATCGCTACTGCAGCAGTGTCTGAGACAGGCTTCGCCGGCACGCCGCGCAGCACAACGGCTGCACCTTTAGTGGCACCAACAAGCCGATCAACCACTTGTCGCCACTCTGTATCCATTTGGGAGCCGGCGGCCTCAAGCCGCTGTCGCCGCAGCACAGTGGCATATTCATCCAAATTCAGAATGAACTCGGCGGCTCTACGACTAACATCACGGATCATGAAATGGGTCGGAATGCGAGCTTGAATTCCCGACCAGCCGTGTTTTTGTTCGACAAAGAAATAGGGAAAAAGGCATTCAAGATACAGCGGACCCTCACTGCCATCTAGACGCGAAACCTGAGGGAGCTCCCATCCGAGGAATTCTGCCAAGTGATGGTGGAACCCCCTGTCCCTGATCGCAGCGCCAGGACGGCGAACAAAATAGTCAGTCCCCCTCTCCATCGGCAATCCTGCGCTCAAGCACGGACCCTCGAACTCTTCAACCAGTGTCATGTGTTTGGTAGTGCTCTTCACATGACGCCGAACGGTGATAACGCGCCCAGACGAGTTTTCCATCTCCAGCGCTACCCATGACTCAAGCACACGGAGATCCCGCCCATCCACCTCAATGGAATCCGTCATGGCGTGCGGTAGTGGAATATCGCGCCGAGCGCTCAGCATGCCTTCCAGGCCTAGCGAATAGATGACAGCCTGCATGCATGTGGACTTGCCGCTGGAGTTATCTGCTCTCAAAATATTGAGGCCACTCGTGAATTCAAGATCGGCACCGCATAGGGGACCTTCAGTTACCACGCGCAGCTGTAGGTGGCGGAGCTTGAGCATGCTAATTCCAGTCCATGAGTTGACGGATAGACTTCTGCGAGATTTTCCCAGGAAACGCCCCTAGGAAGTCCTTTTCCTCCGCCATCACCTCGCTATTTGACCAAACGCTACGTGCCAGCGACTTTCCGTTTGGAGTTAGAGAAATTGCTTGACTAGGCTTGCGATATACCAGCCCGCACGAGATGGCGATTGCGATCGTCCTACTCAGTACCGGATCATACCGCACTGCAAATTCATCAGGTGCCTTTTCTCCATCCATCCAAGACCGCACCATTTCTCGTGTGGCTTTTGACCGGATGGCCCACACCAGCAAGTGAATCTGTTCAACGTTGGCCGAACTCGCGTGGCACCGGTCCAAAACCAGTACGAGTGCAGCCAGCCTCCACCCATGCCTCAGGTCACCCGGAATCGGATCGGGGCGCCTTGAGAAGACCAAGGGGGTATGGGTATCGGAGAAGAGGTCTGAGAGTTCTTCAGTGGTAAGCGTCATGAGGCCACCGATGGGAAGTCAAGAGGACAGCGCATAATCCAGTCAGCAATCGACGCCCAAGCAATAGCGCTTCGAAGTCGATTATCTAGTGCTGGAACGTCTTCGTTGAGCTCATTTTCAATTTCCTTAGCGATCTTGGCAAGGCTATTGAATCCGATATCGGTCGACGGGTATTCAAAGATGAGGAGCTGCTCTTTATGGTTCCTGTATCGAGTGGTCCTCTCCCAATTGTCGGGGAACTTTCGCCGCATGTCTGCAAGAGCATTTTCCCCCTTTATGTACTGCATGATGAGGCCCTCGATAGCCTGCAACCTTCGCGGATCGTCTTGAATTAGCCCTTGCAGCTTCCTCTCGGCGGTGGTGACCGCCTGCGCATTCGCCCTAATCCAGGCAGCTACCTCGTCCTGTGTGTGCTCCTGCACTTCAACTAGCGGACGTGGTCTAGGAAGGACCTGCTCTCGAGTATCCGCATAGGCGTCTTCATCTACAACGACAATCTGAAAGCCTGGGTCCAAGTGGGGGAGATTCTTTGCGCGATATTCAGCCGCCTTGGTGGAGGCGTGCTGAACAAGCTCATGAGAATCGAAGAAGGGAACCATGAACATGTAACGCCTGATTTTCACGTTCCCTAGAAGGGCTACGAATTTCTCCTGGCGGTCTGCAAGCTTGGCCAGATCCGTAGTGAGCTTGTCTCGCTGTTTCTCGTACCGATCTTTCACAGGGATAGGTTCTTGTGCGGCATAACATTGGAACGCACAACCGTCGTATGTAAAGGCTTCGATCCCGAGATCCCCTCGATGCCTAGCCGGAACCACCTGTACTTGATCAGCCCCGTACCGTCTCCGAATGAGGAGAATGCACCACTCCTCCCATTCATCCCCATCCCAGTTTGTGACCGAGCGCAAGCGGGTCCTCCACTCCAGCGGTGCCGTCAAGGCCACATCCTGGGTGAGCGTGTCCCCCCACCGGCCTCTTGATCCAGGGTATCGACGATCGAGCCGGATGGTAGTGGCTGTGGAACACTGAGTAACAGAAGCGCGCAGAGACGAACTTGCCTGCGCCCTGCGCCCTGCGCCCCTGCGCCCCTGCGCCCCTGCGCCCCTGCGCCCCTGCGGAGACGGACATCCGGCGCCGCGATTCCGACACGGTGATGGCTAAGGGGACGGACGGAGTCTTCGAGGCGTCCTGCGGTCCGCTCAACCTCGGGGAAGTGCTGCGCCTGTTCCGCGACTGGCCTAACTCAGTGGGCAATGAGCCCCAGCCAACGGGTGATCGCGACTGGGTCTGGCCGTCTCAGTTTCCGTCTCATTCACCGTCGTCCACTGCCGTTCAGACCGGACCTGGGAGCGCTGCCCCGAGGGTGGCCGATCACCCACGAACGCAGGTGAACGCCCCCGCACACAGCCCAACCCCCCACCAACACAGTTGGAAAGAGTGTTGGCACCGCTGCCCATCGGGGCTGAGGAGACGAGCCGACCTTGAACCGAGGATTCAGCGCGGCCCGCTCCGAGGAGTGGCTGGCGAGCGCCATCGCGTCTTGAGCGTGACACCGGCTCTATCGCATCCCCTGAGGAAGATGCATCCCAAGGCCCAGCGCGTCATCGGATGCGCCGGGCCTTGGGGGCCTCAGCTGGTGAAGGTGAAGTACTTCCAGGAGCCGTGCGTGGTCGAGTTCACGGTGTCGTTCGAGGAGTTGTTGATGTAGGACGACCGAACGCGCATCGAGTAGCCGGTCTGGTGCGTGCCGCCCAGTTCCACCACCGACTTGCCCGTGGAGTCGAGCTTAAAGTATTCGTATCCCGCCGACCGCCAGGCGCCGTTGGAGTAGATCTGGAACTCCAGCTTCTGCGCGCGGCCGGGGTAGGCCGTCATCGTGGTCGTGAGAAGCGGGTTGGTCGTCTTCCGGAAGTAGTACTTGGTGTACCCGTTGACCGTGGCCGTCTTGTAGTAGCGGCTCGGGCTCAGCGACACCTTGACCTTCGCGCCCACCCAGCTCGTGGCCGTCTTCGGGGCGATCCGCGCGTCGCCGGAGAAGGACGCGCTCACCGTGGTGTCGCGCTTCAGGGTCAAGGTGACCGACAGGTTGCCCTCGCTGTTGACCGTGCCAGTCTTGACCAGGTACTTGCCCTTGCCGTCGCCCGCGGTATCCGCGTAGAGCGAGAGCGTCCGGTTCTTGTACGTCGTGCCGAGGTGGGCGGTGAACGTCACGTTACTGGCGTAGTTGTAGACGTTGCCGTTCTTGTTCACTGTCAGGGTCGGCGAGTTCCGGGACACCTCGACCGTGTCGGAGGCGGAGGCAGGCGTGCGATCGGCGTCGCCGGCATAGGAGACCTTGTACGTGACCTTGCCGCCGGCGGGCGGGGTGTCGGTGAAGGAGAAGGTCCCGTCCGCCTTCACCGTCGCGGCCGGGAGCGCCTTGCCGTTCGGGTACTCCAGGTCCGTTCGGGTGACCGCGACGGTGGTCCCCGCGGGCAGGCCGAGCGTGTTCGTGACCTGGCCAGAGACGGTCAGCGACTTGGCTCGGTCGGCGGTCGTCGGGGCGTTCACCGTGATGGTGGTGACGGCCTTGCCGGGGTCGGTGACGATGCGCAGGCTGTACTTGTTGGAGAGACCGTGTGTGACCGCGAAGAGCCGGCTGCTGTCGGGTGCGAAGGCGAGGTCGCCGTGGTCGAGGAGGGCCTCTTGGGAGACTCCACCCTGTTCGTCGGTGAAATTGGCGGTCCGCCGCGGGACCGTGCTGCCCGGCTTGTAGATGGACACATGGGGCTTGAAGGAGGCGTAGGTGTCGGTGCCCACCGCGACGAGGCCGTCGGGCGCGACATCCACCGACCGTTGTTCCCAGTAGGTGCTCGGATACCTGATGGTCTCCGACAGGTCCGAGGTACGAAAGACCTGCTGGAAGTCGCCTGCCGTGGTGGCCACCACGAGCTCCGTGCCGTCCGGAGTGAGTGCCAGGTCCTCCGCGGTGTTGCCGATGGCGGCGTCCTGCCCGCCGAGGAACGCGGTCCGGTCGGCCGTGCCGGACGACACGTCGTAGATGCCGAGAGTGAAGTAGTACTGACGCGAGCCGGCCGCCAGGGTGTCGGGAGCGCCGGGTGCCGAGTCCAGCAGGGGAGCGTCCTTCCACGTCCCCTCGGCCTCCTGGGCGAGGGAAACCTGCGGCTGCCCGCCGGACAGGTCGAGAGAGCCGATGTTGCCGTGGCCGACACTGCCATAGCCGAACCAGAGTTTGCCGCCGGCGAGCGCCAGGTGCTGCGGATCTGTGCCGTCACCCGTCGCATACCGCCCGGCCTCTGTGAGCGTCGCCGTGTCGATGGCCACGATCTCATCGGCTCCCGGCACGGCGACGTAGACCGTTGCCGAGTCGGCGGAGAGCTCCAGGCCGACAGCCTGCGGCAGCGAGGTGATCGTCCCGATGACGGTGCCGTAGTAGTCGGTGGCGACGACCTTGCCTCCCGACGGGTCACTGATGAAGACCCGCTGGTGAACGCCGTCCACGATGATGTCGCCGCTGGACGTGATGGGCAGCGCGGCACTGCTGTCGGCGACGGCAGCGCCCGCCGCCGCCCCCACCAGGGCGATGGAACTGAGAGTGACCGCGAGCGCTGTTGCGGCCGAAATGCTGCGCACACGCACAGTGATGCAACCCCCACTAGGAAAACAGGATGCCCACAAGACTCCTGGAGCCCCTTCAGGGTTGTACGGCACACCTGCGCAAGTTTCCGCAGGTCCCACTGGATGCCGCCCAGAAGCCGGGCACCTTTTATGGCAGGCGCGCACTGGGGTCGCTGCGATCGAGGTCGAGCGGGTCATGGATCGCGGCCGGCCGTGGATGTCTGAAAACAGTCGTCAGACATGCGGCCGACGATGTCCAGGGACGGCACTCAACGGCTGTTGAATTACAGCAGCGCCCAGCAGTACGGCAGGAGAGTGCCCCGGGCCCCGACCGCAGTACAGCAGGGCTGTACAGCAACACCACGACGGCAGCCGACCGTCGATGTTTCCAAACACCCACGTGATCTGCCGAGCGGACCTCAACGACCGTCCCGCCCATGGTTCGGGACGAAGAGGTCGTGCCAGACGCGTGCCAGATCGTACGGGGAACCGCGGGGAACACCGGGGAATCGAGGAACCCGTCACCTGGCGTCGACGTCCTTCCGCCCCAGGTCAGTCCTCCAGCAAGCCCCAGATCACCGCAGCTTCCCAAGCTGATGGCTCAAGCAGCGTCGTTACGGGACGGCCGTCGCGACTTGCTCTGGTCGACGGCAGCGGCAGCGTGGTGGAGGCCGGTGGGGGTATGGGGAGGCACACGCGCGCCTGGTCGGTCGGCGCACCCGCCATCGTGGCTGTCTGTCGTCGGCTGAGGTACCTGCCACTACCGTGCCAAATGCGGTTGTCAGCCACGGTCAACAAGATTGGGAACGGTTGAGTTGTCGGGGTGTGGCGGCGGGTGGGGTGATGGTCATCGTGGCTCCGTGGTGCTGGTGGGCCGGCGCGGTGGATTCACCAGACGGGCCTTCTGAAGCTGGGGGGCATGGGCGTGCATCTTCGTCATGCCGCTGATCGACGACTCACTGAAGTGGGCGAACTCCGGAACGGGGTGGTGGCTCCTTGGTGTCGGGGGTCGTTTGCGAGGCATGAACCAACCCGATGAGAAGCTGACGACCTCGCAGGCAGCGAAACTGCTCGGCGTGCGTACGGACACCGTTCACGTGATGAAGGCCGAGGGCCACCTGACTGTGGTGGGCAAGGGCCACCACGGGACGAACCTCTTCGCGCTTGCCGACGTAGAACGCCTTAAGGTTCAGCGGCTCAAGGCCCAGCGCCCCATCCCTGCGCAGCAGGCCGAATTGCCGAGCGAGGAAGAACTTGCGTGCGATGGGTGCCGGGCCCTGCGCGCGCAGTTGCTGATTGAGCGGGAGGGCCGGCTTGCGGCCGAGGCTCAAGTCCAGGCGGAGAGAGACCGCGCCACCCGCGCGCTTACGGGACTGAACGCCGTTATTGGGTAGGCCGCAACCCGCCACGGATGCGGTCCGTCGTCCCAGGCCGGCAAGTGCCAGCAATCATGCGGCAACTTAGCCGAGCACTTTGACAACAAAGCCGTCGTCCGCTGGGGTACGAGCATGTAACGGGTCCGCTCCTGAGCAGGGTAGAGCGTCGAGCGCCCCAGCCAGTGAGTGTCTAACTGCGTGACAACGCCGACGCACAGCGGTGGACGAACGCGGACGTCTGCGGACCGTCGGAGCAGGTCAGAGACACGACAGCCAAAGGCAGAAGCTCCGCCCAAGTTGCTTCGGGACGAAGAGGTCCGGGGTTCAAGTCCCGCATCAGTGGACCAGATCAGAAGGCCCGCAAGTCCACCTGCGGGTCTTCTGCGTGCTGCCCTCCGGGCGGCACGGATCGCGTGGCTCAGCGAGGCGCGTACGCGACGCGCTCGAAGGGCCAGTCGCGGGCCAGCCAGTCGCTGACGACGAGATAGACCTCGGCATCGAGCGAAGCATGGTCCGCCCGGACCCAGGAGCGGACGTCCGTCACACCAGGCTCCTGACGTGAGCCGTATACGTAGACACAGCCGATGACTTCATCCCCCGGGACCGACAGGACGGTGTAGGTGAAGCCGACGCGCCGGTCGAAGTCCTCCGCGTGCTGACGCAGGTCGTCGAGGTTGGCCTCCAGGGTCATGCCCTCTGGCGGCGGCCAGGAGCGGCCGGCGAAGTCGGGATTGGCCCGGATGTGGGCGATGCTGGAGGTCCAGGCGGCGTGGTCGGCAGCATTGTGCTGAGGGCCGAGGGGCTCCAGGCGGAAGCGGTCAGTGGCAGGCGGGTCTGGCAGGGCGAAATCGGGGGCCACGAGGAGCTGATCGGGTGAGGTCATCGCGGGAGGGTATCTCGGACCCCTACTGATCTATCGCAATTTTTGGAAGGCAGCACCGACAGCCGTCGTAACGACCCCTGACATCCAAGCCTGACATCAACGTCTCCGGACAAGCGTGGACCTACGCACGCTGAAACGGTCGTCGCGACAACGGTCTACGGCACCAGGACTGGCCTCCGATCGAACTCCTAAAGCGAGTGTCGCAGGTTCGAATCCTGCCGGGGGCACAGCCAGAAGGGCCAGCTCAGGAGGGGTCCCCTCCAAGGCTGGCCCTTGGCGTGTCCTGGGTCGTCCCACACGCGTGCCTCCACAGTCCACGCCTCACCGACCTGCCAGACTGCGGCTATGAAGCAGTCTGCCCCTCCACCTTTAAGCCCGCGCCCCATGCCTCCGCTCCGCGGCGACGAGTCGATCGTCGGCGTCCCGGACGCAACCGTGGTCGACTTCTGGCGGTTCGCCATGCCGGACCTCCGTATGAACAACACACGTGGTCTCTTCGCCGAATTCCTGGTCCACCAGGCGGTCGGCTCCTGCGTGCCCCGGGTGGAATGGGCAAGCCACGATGTCGAGACCGACGACGGACTGCGCATCGAGGTCAAGGCCGGTGCCTATCTGCAAGCCTGGGGGCAGCGCACGCCCTCTCAAATCCGCTTCAGTGGGCTGCGCGCTTGCACGTGGTCATCCGATAGCGGCTACTCGGAGGCAAAGTCATACAACGCCGACGTCTACGTTTTCGCCGTCCAGACCTCACGTGAACACGCTGTCTACAACCCACTCGACACGGCCCAGTGGGAGTTCTATGTACTCCCCCGCCCAGCAGTCGCTGCCCTAGACGCGGACAGCGTCAGCCTGAGCACCGTTCGCGCGGCGGCCGGTCCACCAGTGTCCTTTGCCGCCCTCAACGACTGCATCCGATCGGCCGATCCCCGCCCCGGCACGGACGGCTGCTGACGAGCGAAGTCCGTGCCACAGCCGTGCCAGATACAGGGGCCAGCCACGGTCAACACCGGTGTCCCGCGGTCGAGTACTCGCCTGCTGCCTCGGCCGGCGAAGCGGCAGCTCAGCCGCAAGATCCGCCAGCCTCTGCCCTGAAGCGGTGGTCGGCGGCGCGGCGGGAGCCGAGGCCAGACGGCCGCGGCCGTGGCAGACGCATGCCAGATCGTGCCGGGAGCCACGGGGAACACCGGGCAATCGGTCCGCCGCTCACCAGGCGCCGGTGTCGATGAGGATCTGTTCGGCTTGCGTGGCGTTGCCGGCGCGGACGGCCTCGGCCATCGCGGCGCGCGCAGCGTCGGGCGTCGCGTGCGGCGGGACCACGAGCAGGGAGAAGAGATCCTGTTCGCCACGGGTGATGAGGACGGTGTCGTCGCCGACCGGGAACGAGTCGATGTGCACGACTCGGTCATCGATGACCAGCCTCGTCGGCAGTCCTTCCCAGGCACCGGCGTCCAGGCCGACGCGCATGACCGGCCCGAGGCACTCGGCCAGGGCTGCGATCAGGGCGGGGAGCTCCGCGGCGATGTCCCGAGACCGCGGCCACCACGCTCCGTCGAGAACACTCCGGCGGTCGTGCGTCGTCTCCAGCCGTACGACAGCCGTCCCGGGTTTCAGGGCCTGGTGGACGGCGTCCGGCAGGAGCCTGGTCACACGCGGGGAGCCGGAGTCGGACATCGCACTCGCCTGCCTGCCTGCCTGTAAGGAAAACGGAGTGACTTCCTTGCTTCACGGTACTCCGCGGCCCACGCCGGCCCGGAAGGTCGCCGGTCACACCCGAGGACCACGGGGCATGCCGGAGTAGAGTGAACGATCCGGTCCGCTGATCTGTGCCCGAACAACGAGGTCGCCATGCAGCCCACGGAAACACCCCCGGACGGGCACGCCGAGGTCCGCATCGTCGCGGCCTCCCCCGAAGCCGCTCGTCGCGTCGCTGAGGCGCTCCGCCAGTGCTTCGCCGCCAACGAGCAGCGCAGCTATCCCGCGGACGGCATGGGAGGGACCCGCCTCCAGCTCACCGTGGACACCACCCGCCCGGCAGAACCGGCGCGGTCCTGGCTGGAGACCAGCCGCTCCTCGGAGGACGACCGCCGACGGAAGTGAGCCGACGTCCAGGAGCGGTCCGTTCGGCCTCTTCGGGGAATGGCGTGAACTCGTCGGGACCACTTCGCACACCGGCTCGGATGCCGGTTTCCGGAGACGGGTTCCGCGATGTCCGCAACCACCTCTCATCCCCCGCTACGGGCCGTTCCCTTCAGGTTCACGTGACCTGACACGCGAACTCTCCCTCCCGCTCGAGCTCTTCGGCGTCTCCTGCGCGGGTGGGAGGACCAAGCCCCCGGAACACAGTCCGACGAACTCCGGCACGTGCTGAGGCAGTACCGGGAGATCACCCAGAGGCTGCTCCGGCTCCAGAACCAGGCGGCCGTACCCTCCGCGCTGCGGCGGAACGCGGAGTAGTGTGGACAGTACCGAGGGCATTTCGCACACCGGCTTCCACGCCGGGTCGTTCTCGGCGAAATATGAAACCTGGGTCGCCGCAGAGGCGGCCCGGAGACGGGTCCGCATCATGTCGGCGACCTTGTACCCAACCCTGCCGCACCCCGAGCCCGTCGCAGCCCCGGCCGCGCGTCTCGCGCTGAAGACCGACGGCTCCTCCCGCGGACTCCTGGACGGTGCCTGGTGGCCCCGCTCCCGGGACCTGCTGAGCGAACTGCCGGAACTCACCGACGTGTTGGACCCCTTGTGGGGCCGCATCACTCGCATCGCCGTAAACCCGAAGCACTGGCCGGTCATCCCCCGCAGGGTTCTCGTGGACGGCCACATCGTCAAGGTCGGCTGGTTCACCCCGGAGATCGACCCGCACAAGCTGCTGCTGCTCTCCTACGGCACCAGCCGCTGGGATCTCCTGGTCATCCCGCCCGAGACCGGGGCGGAATCGGCGGCCCGGCTGATGGCCGCGGCGTCCGACAACGACGGCCCGCCAATGACCGCGAGCGCGCTCATCGCCGCGGACGAGGCCCGCCACGACGTCTCCGCGGCCGACCAGCCGCTGGATCCGGACGAGGTATGGGAGTACGAGGGCGGCGCCTCAGCGGTGTCCGCAGCCGTTCCCCAACAGGCCGGTTCGCCCGGCCGGGCCAGCCAACTGATCACCGGCTTGTGAGGTGGCCGCCATGAACGCCTTCCTGACAGCCGCCGCCCTCGTGGTCCTCATCGCAGTGGCGGCGTACGTGATCCACCGGCTCAACCTCCAGCACGCCGACAGAATCGCCGCGTACCGGTACAGCGCCCCCCTGCCCGGCCGCCGCGGCCGCGGCACGCCGCAGGCCCCGGTGGAACCGGACCGGTCCGAGTCGCCGACCGCCGGCGAACGGCGGGATCACCGCGACGAAGGCCGCGGCCGCTTCCCGCCGCGCCGCCGCAGCCGTACCACTCACGACAGGTGACCAGCCGGTTTCCCCCCGGCCGCGCCCACGGACCGTCGACCCGGCTTGTACCGGCGCGTGTGCCCGGGCGCATACACCCGGGCCGTGGACCGCGCGAGGAGCGGCCGGGACCCCTGAACCCAGGCATCTGGACCGAGGCGTCGTGAGATCGACCCGGCCACCAGGTCGCTGTCACCTGTCGGCTGTCGCCAGGTGTTCGCGCTCATCTCACCCTCTCCTGGTCCGTGCGCGCGTATGCGCCGAGTGGAGCCTCTCGACCGCCACCGCAAGGTCGGACACCTCCATGCCGGCCCACGTCCTGAGCCGTTCGGTGACCTCCCGGCGCCCGGCGGCGCACTGCGCCCCGATGTCGGACGGATAGCCGAGCTCGACGGTCATGCGCATCCGCGCCTCGCCGAGCACCGCCTGCCGTCCCGCGGCGGACCCGGCGTCCTGTCCTGCGGTATCCCGCTCCGGTGCCCGCCGCACGGCTGTGGTCGCGCGTGACGTTCGACGGCCTGGCGGTACGTGGCCGGCCGACCCGCTGAACCGGCTCAGCGCCTCGCGCGCCACGTGGGAAGCGATCTTCGCAACGACCCGGTCCGCGACGGCGATCGCACCGCGCTCCCCACGGGTCTGCCCGGGCGCAGCTCGACTTCACCGGTCACTACCGCCAGTCTCCTCGTACCCGTCGACGGTCGTCACGGATCCGGTCCTGCCGGTCCCGGCGGCGGACGAAGTCGCCCGGTTCGAGGTCGCCTTCCACCAACCGCCCGACCACGAGTCCGACGACGCCCAGCCCCAGCACCAGCAGGAACGCCCAGAAGTCACCGAAATACGCGGCGAAACCCAGCGCCATCCCTGCCATCAAGCCCACCACGGCCCTGCTCATCACGCACTCCCTCACTCACGCGGGCTGCTCCGCCCCGGCTACTGGATCCGCTGCCGCTCTTCCCCTTCGTCCTCCTCGTCGGGGAGCTTCACATCGCTGACCAGGATGTTGACTTCCACGACGTCCCGACCCGCCATCCGCTCCACCGCGGAGATCACGTTCTCCCGCACCTCACCGGCCACGTCCGTGATGGAGACGCCATAGTGGACGACGATCTCCAGATCGATGGCCGCCTGCTTCTCTCCGACCTCGACACTCACCCCCCGCGTGGCGGACTTGCCACTGCCGGCACCGGGCATCCGCTCCCGCACGGATCCCATCGAGCGCGCGAAGCCACTGCCCAGGGCATAGACACCGCGCACGTCCCGTGCCGCCATTCCAGCGATCTTCTCCACCACCACGTCGGCGATGGTCGTCCGGCCGCGAGACCCGGGCGCACCGCCATACCTTGTGCCGGTGTTCTCAGTCATCAGGGCATTCCTCCCTCCAGAAGACCCTCTGGCACCCCTTGCGCAGATTATATTCTTATTAGTAGTTGTGCCTATAATGCACCATTTGAGGCTTGATGATCCAAAACGAGTGGCCCGAACTGCGGCAGGAAGAGGAGCGGCCATGGAAGAAAGAGGGTGAGAGGCCGGTGAAAACCGAGGCGCGGACGCAGGCAGTACGGCAACAGCTCGACCTGGGGCGGCTACTCCCGCTCGGTGGGTCCGACGACGGGACATGGATCACCGAGCAAGCGGCCGTCAGGGCCCTCGGGCGCGCTGCCGCTGAGATTCCCGGTGTCCAGCTGGAGTCTCTGCGCATCGGGACGGCACCGCTCGCGCCCGTGTACGAGCCGGCCGTCCGTCCGCCGGCCAGCGCACTACCGCCTGGCCCGCTCAGGATCGAAGCGGCCTTCACAGCGTCCCTCGGGCAGCCGCTGCCTGAGACCGCCGCACAGGTGAGGAACGCGCTGCTCAGCGCAGCCGCTGAACGGCTCGGCCTGGCCGCCGTGACAGCCGACCTGACCGTCACGGATCTCCATGACGGTCCGGAGACGGGCGTGAAGTCGCGGACCGCAGCAAGAGCCATGAGGCCCGCGCCGGCAACCGCAGCCGCAGCCGCAGCCGCCCGAAGCTCACCCACGATGACGGGAACAGGATCCATGCGGGAACCCGTCCGGGAACTGGCGGACGTCGTGACGGGCGTTCCGGGCGTCGCCCGCCTCACCGCCGTACTGGGAAGCCGCCCGGTCAAGGTGGAGGACCATGACGATCCACCCGGCCGCCACATCAAGGTCCAGCTCGCGGTCGCCCGCGGCCACCATCCGCTGGAAGTCGCCCGCGCCGTCCGGGCCGCCGTAGCCGACGCAGCCACCACCGACACATCCGGCCCGGTCACCGCCGCCGTCCTCATCACGGAGACCGCAGCCCAGGTCTGAAACTGACGGACGTTGTTGACAGGTGGGGTCTCCCCTCCCCAGGAGACCCCGATGACTGAACGCGAGCTCGCAAGACGCGCCCGCCATCGGCTCGCACCGTCTGTGAGCAGCTCGGGACCTTCGCGGTCGATGCGGCTGATCGTGCGGCTCCCACCCCGTCCAGCCGGTCCCCGGCTCTGAGCAGCCGCCCAAGCATCATCCGCTGTCGATAACCTGACCGAGTGAAGACCGAGTTGACCCTCCTGTCGCGTGTGGCCTACCGCGGTCGGGAGATCACCGCTCCCCGGTTGCGCGGGCTGCTCGCGCTGCTGGCGGGCGAGTTGCGCTCCGGTTGCAGCACTGCACGGCTGGTCGACGGGCTGTGGCGGGACGAGCTGCCGGCCAACCCGGCCAACGCGCTGCGGATCCTGGTCTCCCGGGCCCGTTCCCAGCTCGGGGCCGACGTCGTCGTCAGCACCGCGACCGGCTATCGGCTGGCGCTGGGTGAGGAGCAGGTCGACAGTTCGGCGGTGGTGCGGTGTGCTGAGGCGAGCGCCCGGCACGCCCGGGCCGGGGATCATGCCGCCGCCCTGGCGAGTGCGGAGGAAGGTCTCGCCTTCTGGGACGCGGCCCCGGTCGCCGCCGCCGCGCCGGGCGACCCGGTGGCGGAGCTGCGGGCCGAGCGGGCGCCGCTCCACGACTCCCTCGTACGCTCCCGCGCGCTCGCGCTCGGCCGGCTGGGGCGGCGGGCCGAGGCCGTGACGCCGCTGACCGAGGTCTTCGCCGGGGCGCCGCGCGACGAGGAGGTGCTGGCCGAGCTGCTGCGCGCCGAGGCGGCCACGGCCGGGCCGTCGGCGGCGCTCGCCCGCTACGAGGCGTACCGGCGCGAGCTTCGCGACGACCTCGGCACCGACCCGGGCGCCGGGCTGAAGGCCGTGCATCAGGAGTTGCTGCGGGTCGAGGCCCCGGTGGCCCGGTACGGGGTGCTGCATGATCCGAATCCGCTGCTGGGGCGGGACGAGGATCTCGCGGCGGTGGCCGGGCTGCTGCATTCCTCGCGGCTGGTCTCGATCGTGGGTCCCGGCGGTCTGGGCAAGACGCGGCTCGCGTATGCGGTCAGCCGCCGGGCGGAGCAGCGGGTGGTGCACTTCGTCTCACTGGCCGGAGTCGGCACGGACGAGGACGTGGCCGGCGAGGTGGCGTCGGCCCTCGGCGGCGGGGCGGCGCCACGCGGTGGTGTCGGGGCGTACGGCGGCGGGGCGGATGTGCCCGCCCGCATCGTCGCGGCCCTCGGCGCCGGTCCCGCGCTGCTGGTGCTGGACAACTGCGAGCAGGTCGTCCGGGGCGCCGCCGGTCTGGTACGGGAGCTGGTGGCGCTGTCCGAGGACCTGCGGGTGCTGGTCACCAGCAGGGCACCGCTGGGGCTGAGTTCGGAAGCGGTGTACCAGCTGCCGCAGCTGAGCCTGGCGACCTCGACCGAGCTGTTCGCGCAGCGGGCCCGGGCCGCGCGGCCCGGTGTCGAGCTGCCGTCCGACGCGGTGGCGCAGCTGTGCCGGCATCTGGACGGGCTGCCGCTCGCCGTGGAGTTGGCGGCGGCGCGGGTGCGCGTGCTGTCCGTGCCCGAGATCGCCCGCCGCCTCGGTGACCGGTTCGCGCTGCTGCGCGGCGGGACCTGGGACGCACCCGAGCGGCACCGCACCCTGCACGCGGTCGTGGAGTGGAGCTGGAATCTGCTGGAGGAGGACGCGCGGGCGGCGCTGCGGGCGCTGTCGGTCTTCCCCGGCGGCTTCACCGGAGAAGCGGCGGAACAGCTGCTGGGTGACGGCGGCGACACGCTGTACCTGCTGGAGCAGCTGGTGGACCAGTCGCTGCTGAAGGCCGGCGACACCGCGGCCGGGATCCGCTTCCACATGCTGGAGACGGTGCGGGAGTTCAGCGCCGCGAGGCGGGCCGCGGCCGGGGAGGAGACGGTGGTCACCGACCGGTTCCTGGGCTGGGCACGGGACTTCGGGCTGGCCAACCACGACGTGCTGTTCGGCGCGGAACCGCTGCGGCATTGGCCGCGACTGCGCGCGGAGCAGGACAACCTGGTGCTCGCCCTGCGGTTCGCCCTGGCCCGTGAGGACCACGCCACCACCGCGGCGGCCGGCGCTGTGCTGGCCGGCGTCTGGCTCACCGACTCGACAAGCTTCCACCGGGTCTTCGCCCTGGCCGCCGACACCGCGGCGCCGCTGTCGCACTACCGCCCGGACGCCCGGCACACCGAGGTCACCCGCGCCCTGTGCGCCGCCTGCGTCACCGCCCCGTTCGTGGGGTACGGCCCGCTCCGGACGCGTCATCTCGTCACCCTGCGCCGACTGCCGCCCGCGGAGCCGGACACGCTGCTGCGGGCGCTCGCCGTCGTGCTGTGCGCCGTTCCGGACATGCGTCCGCCCGGCTACGAGGCGCTGAAGGAACTGTGTGCGAGCGAGGCGCCCTTGCTGGCGGGCGTCGCCGAGGCCGTGGCCAGCTACCTCTGGGAGCACGAGCAGGAGCACGGGCGTGCGCTGTCGTCCGCCCGCCGGCTGCTCGCCGCGGTCGAGGCCGTGCCCAACCCGTCGCTCGAGCTGCTCGCCCATTCCCGTTGCAGCGAGCTGTGCGGGGACGCCGGTCTCGGTGAGGAGGCGTACCGGCATCTGCTGGCGGCGCTGGACGTCTTGGAGCACCTGAGTGACCAGTCGCCCACGACGGGCCTGCGCCGGGGGCTGGTGCTGGCCTGCCTGCAACGCGGTGAGCCGGACGAGGCCGAGGAGTGGCTGCGGCGGGTGGAGCGGAGCAAGCCGCCGGAGCAGACGTCGGCCTTCGCGACCGATCTGGCGGCCTGGGCCGAGATCGCGCTGGCCCGCGGGCTGACCGAGCTGGGGCTGAAGCGGTGGCGGACGGCCGTGGAGCGGGTGCGCGCGAGTGACTCGCCGCACGCCGAACCCGCCATGGATGCGTGGGCGCGGGCGATCGAGGCCTACGCGGTGGTCGCGCACGCGTACGCCGGGCGGTTGGAGCCGGTCGCAGGGCTGGTGGCCGCGTTGGAGGGCCGGCTGCGTGCGCTGTTCGCCGGCTCCCGCCCGGCCGGTGAGATCCCGGTGTCCGGCAGCGACGTGCTGGCCCTCGGCCTGGTCCGGCTCGCCGCGGGCGATACCTCGGCGGTGCGGCTGCTGGCGCTGGCGGAGCGGATGCATGTGCCGCAGACGTTCCCCACGATGTCCGTCGACCGTGTCCGGCGGGTCGCCGAGGAGGCCGACGGGGCGGCGTACGCCGACGCGGTGTCGGAGTACGCCGCCCTGGATCGCGGCAGGCTGCGAGAGGCTGCCCGCGTACTCATTCCGGGTCGCGGTTGAACTGCGCCGTCGACCAGCGGTAGCCGAGCGCGGTCAGGCCGAGGCACCAGGCGAGGGCGAGCCATCCGTTGTGACCGATCTCGGTGCCGAGCAGCAGACCGCGCAGGGTCTCGATGGCCGGGGTGAACGGCTGGTACTCGGCGATCGGCTGGAACCAGCCCGGCATCGTGTCGGCCGGGATGAAGGCGCTGGAGATGAGCGGCAGCAGGATCAGCGGCATGGCCATGTTGCCGGCCGCCTCGGGGTTCGGGCTGGCCATGCCCATCCCGACCGCGATCCAGGTGAGCGCAAGGGCGAACAGCGTGATCAGCCCGAACGCCGCCAGCCACTCCAGGGCGGTGGCGTCCGTGGACCGGAAGCCGATGGCGACGCCGACGGCCCCGACGAGGACCACGCTGGCGACCGACTGCAGCACGCTGCCGATGACGTGCCCGACGAGCACCGAACCGCGGTAGACCGCCATCGTGCGGAAGCGGGCGATGAGGCCCTCGGTCATGTCCATGGAGACGTGGACGGCAGCCCCGATCACGGTGCTGCCGATGGTCATCAGCAGGATGCCCGGGACGATATAGGCGATGTACTCGGAGCGGTCCGCGCCGCCGCCACCGATGCCCGCGCTCATCACGTCGCCGAAGATGTAGACGAAGAGCAGCAGCATCATGATGGGCGTGAGCAGCAGGTTCAGGGTTCCGGACGGGTAGCGCCACGCGTGCAGGAGGTTGCGGCGCAGCATCGTGTTCGAGTCGCGTAGGGCGAGGGAGACCTGGGTCGGGCGGGCGGGTGCCAGGGGGGTGCTCATCGGGCGGTCTCCTTGCGTCGGTTGAGCTGGTCGGTGCCGCCGGTCAGGGCGAAGAACACGTCGTCGAGATCGGGGGTGTGCACGGTCAGCTCGTCCGCCTCGATGCCGGCGGAGTCCAGCCAGTCGAGGATGGAGCGCAGCTCGCGCTGGCTGCCGCCGCTGGGGATCTGCAGCGCCAGTGCCTCGTCGTCCCGGGTGACCTCGCGCAGCTCGGCGGCGGCGCGCTGGTAGGCGGCGGGGTCGGTGAAGCGGAGCCGGACGTGCCCGCCGGGGATCAGCCGCTTCAGCTCCTCGGCGCTGCCCTCGGCGGCGATGGTGCCGTCGTGGAGCACGGCGATACGGTCGGCGAGCTGGTCGGCCTCCTCCAGGTACTGGGTGGTGAGGAAGACGGTGACGCCGTCGGTGACGAGTTCGCGGATGATTCCCCACATGTTGTGGCGGGCGCGGGGGTCGAGGCCGGTGGTCGGCTCGTCGAGGAAGATGATCCGCGGGCTGCCGACCAGCGTCATGGCGATGTCGAGGCGGCGCTTCATGCCGCCGGAGTAGGTGGAGGCGGGCTCCTTCGCGGCCTCGGTGAGGTCGAAGCGTTCCAGCAGCCCGGCGGCCACCCGCCGCCCCTCACGCCTGGACAGGTGGTTCAGGTCCGCCATGAGGAGCATGTTCTCCTCGCCGGTGATCAGACCGTCGACGGCGGAGAACTGACCGGTGACGCCGATCGCGGCGCGTACCGCCTGCGGGTCCGCGGCGAGGTCGTGGCCGCCGACCCGGATCTCGCCGGCGTCGGCGGTGATGAGGGTGGAGAGGATCTTCACGGCGGTGGTCTTGCCGGCCCCGTTCGGGCCGAGCAGGGAGAAGATCGTGCCCGTGGGCACGTGCAGGTCGACGCCGTCGAGGACCTGCTTGTCCCCGAAGGACTTCCGCAGCCCCGTGGCTGCGATGGCGGATGCGGGGGTCGTTGTCGTCATGCCCCGGAGTCTGCGGGGCGTCGCGTTCAGCGGCCTTTCAGTACGGTTTCACTCACCGGCGCTGACCGGCACTCGCGTGAAAGGGGCTGCTCAGCGCGCTGTCTGCGTCAGGCGAGGTCGCGAGCCCCCGGGCGCACGCCGAGGGCGATCGCGGACCAGGGGCTGCACCGTGCCGGTCTGCGGCCGGGAGGTGTCGCGGAGTTCGCCGGCCGGCGCGTCCAGCCGGTTCGCGCCTTGATCGGGCTCCAGCAGCGCCGCCCGCTCCACCTGGGGCGGGGCGTCGCGGTGCTCTCCCCGACGGGCGTCACGCCGCCGCGTCGTACGCGGCCCGCGTTTGGACGCCGCCGCCGGTCCGCGGCCGCGGGGCGCGCTCCGCGAACACGGACAGACGCAGCACGAGATAGCGGCCGATCCCGACGAGCGCGGTGGCCGACGGGTACACCGTCTGCTGCGTGAGGAGTCCGGCGCCGGGGCGGAGCACGGCCAGCGCGCCGACCGCGGCAGTGGTGACCAGCCAGCCGACGGCCATGGTGGCCGCACTCTTCAGGTGGCCTGTCAGGCCGGGCCGTCCGTGGCCGAACGAGACGCGGGCATGCGGCTCGGTGGCGGTCACGGTGGTCAGCACGTTCGCCGCCATCCATGGGATCCACTGCGAAAGCAGCACCAGGACCGCGGGGTCGTCGTCGTCATGCCGCAGAGCGTGGCCGACCCGCGTTCATCGCCGTTTCAGAGGGGTTTGAGGGGTGCCGGCGGCGCCCGTTCGCCGCCGGGCATGGCACAGCCCCCTCGGACATCCTTCCGAGGGGGCTGTCGGTCACCGGGCGCGTGCGCAGGGGTCAGTACTGCTCGGTCTCCACGAAACCCGCATCCCCGTTGTCGTCCGCGTCGAAGGCGGCGGCGGTCGGGTCGAATCCGGGCGGGCTGTCCTTCAGGCCCAGACCCATGCCGGCCAGCTTCGCCTTGACCTCGTCGATCGACTTCGCACCGAAGTTGCGGATGTCGAGCAGATCCGCCTCGGAGCGTGCCAGGAGCTCACCCACCGAGTGGACGCCCTCACGCTTGAGGCAGTTGTAGGAGCGGACCGTGAGCTCCAGCTCCTCGATCGGCAGCGCCAGATCGGCGGCGAGGGCGGCATCCGTCGGGGACGGGCCCATGTCGATGCCCTCGGCGTCGATGTTGAGCTCGCGGGCCAGACCGAACAGCTCGACCAGGGTCTTACCGGCGGACGCCATGGCGTCACGCGGGCGCATGGCCTGCTTGGTCTCGACATCGACGATCAGCTTGTCGAAGTCGGTGCGCTGCTCGACACGCGTGGCCTCGACCTTGTACGTGACCTTCAGCACCGGCGAGTAGATCGAGTCGACCGGGATCCGGCCGATCTCCTGGCCGACCTGCTTGTTCTGCACGGCGGAGACGTAACCGCGGCCACGCTCGACCGTCAGCTCCATCTCCAGCTTGCCCTTGCCGTTGAGCGTGGCGAGGACCAGGTCGGGGTTGTGCACCTCGACACCGGCCGGGGGCGCGATGTCGGCGGCGGTGACCAGACCCGGACCCTGCTTGCGCAGGTACATCACGACCGGCTCGTCCTGCTCCGAGGAGACGACCAGCTGCTTGATGTTGAGGATCAGGTCGGTGACGTCCTCCTTGACGCCCGGCACGGTGGTGAACTCGTGCAGCACGCCGTCGATACGGACGCTGGTGACAGCCGCTCCGGGAATCGAGGAGAGGAGCGTACGACGTAGGGAGTTGCCGAGGGTGTAGCCGAAGCCCGGCTCCAGCGGCTCGATCACGAACCGGGAGCGGAACTCGTCGACGACCTCTTCGGTCAGGGACGGACGCTGAGCGATCAGCACGAGGTATTGCCTCCAGTGTGTGGCGCCCGCTATGTGACGCCGTAGACACCAAGAAGGGTACGGGCGGGGCGGCCTCCCGCGGGACCGACCCGCCCGACCCCGCCCAGGCACCGCCTCGGCCCGCCGCCTCTTCAGCAGTGATCCGCTGATGGGACAGCCTTGGTCACGCGTGCTGCAGCAGCCGAGCGGACGCGCTGTGCGGTCGGCCGCGGACGGGACGTTCACCGGCTTGAGGCACGCCTCGCCGCCCGGTTTCGAAGGACAGCAACGTGCTTGTTCGCCTCGGTCTCGGGCGGCGTGAAACGCAGGTAGTCGATCTGCTCGCATGAGTACGCGTGCTCATGACGATCCCGCGCCGCCCCTCGATCCTGGACGTATGACGAATCGGGGAATGATGGCGGCCGGGGCCGCGCTCGTCGGTGGTGTTCCCGTGGCCGCTTGGGGACTGATGGGGCAGCAGAACCACGACGGGCTGCCGGCCAGTGAGCTCGACTACGCGTTCCAGCCGTGGGACATCGGGGACGGCGTGGCCGCGGTCGCCGGGGGACTCGCGCTGGTGCTGGCGGCAGCCGGTGCGGCGGTGCTCGTGCGGGGCTCGCTGCGCGGGGCGATGGACCAGCGGTGGTGGGGGGTGCTCGGGCCGCTGGTGGCGCTCGGGCTCATGGCCGGTGTCGGATGGCGGATTCTGACCGCGGGGGGCGTCGGAGCCAACATCGGAGCCGGGCTGCTGGTCATCTTCGGTACGCCGATCGCCGCCGGGCTGCTGCTGTGGTCACTGGCGTGGGCGTTCTGGCTGGTCACCCAGCGCCATGGGCACGAGGGAGGCTCAGACGTGGGCGGTTTCGCCTCCCGCGGGGTCTAGGGGGTGTCCGCAAAGTCCCGCCTGCCCCGCGACGCCCGGCACGCACTCTCGCCGCACCGGGCGAACACCCGAGTACAACCAGTACGCGGGTGCCCGCCCGGCACGCCGCGAGCACGCACCGAACGCCGCGGGGCCCGCCCTCCGGGCGAACGACGCGACTTTGCGGACACCCCCTAGCGCCGAGCCTCCACGGCCCCGTGGCCGAAACCCCACGGCAGGTCGGCCGCGGGAGAGACAACGCCCGTACGCCGACGACGAGTTCGCCTAGGTTGGTGGGCCGGTCCCCCTTTTCCCGCCCCCCAGGAGGCCCTGCCGTGTCCGATGACAGGCCGCGCGACCGTATCGACACCTCCAAGCCGCACTCGGCCCGCTTCTGGAACTACTTCGTCGGCGGCAAGGACAACTACGAGGTCGACCGCGAGATCGGCGACCAGATCAAGTCGATCTTCCCGGGGCTCGTCGACGTGGCGGTCACGAGCCGCCGGTTCCTGGGGCGGGCCGTCGAGTACCTGGCCGGTGAGCAGGGTGTGCGGCAGTTCCTGGACGTCGGCACCGGACTGCCCACCGCCGACAACACGCACGAAGTCGCCCAGCGCGTCGCCCCCGACGCCCGGATCGTCTACGTCGACAACGACCCCATCGTGCTGGCGCACGCCAACGCCCTGCTCACCAGCACGCCCGAGGGAAGGACCGCGTATCTGGACGCGGACCTGTACGACCCCGAGGCGGTCCTGGAGGCCGCCGCCGGCACGCTCGACCTCTCCCGGCCGGTCGGCCTGATGATCCTCAACACCCTCGGTCACGTCGCCGACCACGAGCGGGCGCGCGAGCTGGTGCGGCGGCTCATGGCCGGGTTGCCGGCCGGCAGCCACCTGGTGATCAGCGACAGCACCGCGACCAGCGAGGGCATGATCGCCGCGTCGGAGGCGTACAACGCGAGTGGGGCGGTGCCGTATCACGTCCGTGGGGTTGCCGAGATCGCCGCGTTCTTCGACGGGCTGGAGCTGGTGGAGCCCGGCGTGGTGAGGGTTCCCGAGTGGCGACCGGAGGCTTCCGGCGACGCCGGTTCCGGTGCCGCCGTGGACGCGTACTGCGGTGTGGGGCGCAAGCCGTAGGCACGTGGGCGCGGTGCCGCGTCGTGGGGGCTTGCCGCACAGTTCCCCGCGCTCCCGAGACGGCACCCCGGCCGGCCCCCTCTGTCACCCGTTGTCACCCGTCCGGGCCGGTCATCTCAGCCCTCCACCTCGCTCACGCGATAATCAGGGCATGCCCGCCCCTCCCCCCGTCCCCGAGCCCGCCGGCCGGCTTCTCGGTGATCTGCTGGCGGTGGGTGAGGCCTACTCCCTCGTCCTCGCCGGCGGGTACGCCGTGCTGGCGCACGGGCTCGTGGAGCGGGCCGGGCAGGACGTGGACGTGGCCACCGAGCACCCGGCCGCGATGGACGCCGTCGCCGCCACCGTCCGGGCCGGGCTGGTGGGTCGCGGCTGGCTCGTGCAGACCCTGGAGACCGAGCCGCTGTCCGCCCAGTTCCTCGTGACCGACGCGGCGAGCGGCGCGGAGTGCCAGGTCGGTGTCCACAAGGAGATGCTGTGGCGTCCGCCCGTGGAGACGGAGCTCGGGCCGGCGCTCTCCCTCGACGACCTGGTCGGCACCCGGGTGCGGGACCTGGCCGACCGCGGGCTCGCACGCGACCTGGTCGACGTGCACGCCGCCTCGGCCCGCTGGAGCCACCCCGAACTCGAGGAACTCGGCCGCCGCCACGCCCCCGACACCTTCGACCTCACCGACCTCCAGGCCCGGCTGACCGGCACGGACTGGCTCGACGACAGGGCGTTCACCGTCCACGGCCTCGACGCCGCGTCCGTCCCCGGACTGCGCCGCTGGGCCCAGGAGTGGGCCGACGACATCGCGGAACGCCTCATCGAGGGCGAGGCCCCGGACGAGGAGTGACCGCACCCGCCGCACATGGACTGACCGGTCGGTACCCTGAGCCGATGGGGAACGGGGCAGCCGGGCAGGTGGGGGTCGTCGCCGCGCTGGTGCGCGCGGCGTTCCTGGTCGACGGTGTGTACGCGGAGGCCGGCCGGGTGTACGGACTGACGCCGCAGCAGGGGCAGTTGCTGTGCGTGCTGATGCCCCAGCCCTACGGGATGAGCGAACTCGGCGAGACGCTCGGGCTGGCGAAGTCGAGCCTGACCGGGCTGGTGGACCGGACGGTCCGGCGAGGACTGGTACGGCGGGAGGCCGACCCGCGCGACGGTCGGGCCGTGCGGGTGGGGCTGACGGACGAAGGGGCCGCGCTCGCCCGGAAGTTCTACGCCGAGACCTGCCGCCGGATGGAGGCCCTGCCGTCCGGACTGAGCGGCGCCGAGCGGGACCGGCTGGCCGTACTGCTGTCACGGGTGGTGGCGGACAACGAGGTGCCCGAGGTGTTCGTGGAGGCCGGGAGCGTCTCCGGCCCGCCGTCCTGAGCCCCCTCAGCAGCTCACCGTCCTGAGTTCCTCCCGCTTCGCCGCGCCCCTCAGCAGCAATGTCACTCCCGCCGACGCCACGGCCATCGCCGTCATCGCCACGGCCGGGGACGTCAGTTGGGCCACCGATCCCGCCAGTGCCGCCGCCACCCCCTGCATCGTGAGCATCC
Source organism: Streptomyces sp. NPDC093598 (assembly GCF_044764825.1). Taxonomy (NCBI): domain Bacteria; kingdom Bacillati; phylum Actinomycetota; class Actinomycetes; order Kitasatosporales; family Streptomycetaceae; genus Streptomyces; species Streptomyces sp. NPDC093598. The sequence continues at coordinate 266,449 of NZ_JBIWIV010000006.1, forward strand.
CCGCCGAGTGCAGTCCCAGGGCATGACCCGTGAGGCCGTCAGGGGTCAGGGCCACCAGGCGTTCCTGCTGCACGAGGCTCGCGCCGAACCCCACGGAGGCCAGCGTGACCGCGGCCGCCGCGAGCGGAAGCGCCGGGTGCAGGAGGAACGGTACGTACGGCACGGCCAGGAGCAGCAGGAGCGGGAAGCCCAGGCGGGGGCGCAGGCCCGGTGGGAGCACGCGGCCGACCAGCACGTCCCCGGCCAGCATGCCCAGTGCGGCGCAGGCGAAGAGGGTGCCGGCGGATCCGGGGGCGTAGGAGACGTAGAGGGATTCGCAGCCGACGACCAGGCCGTTGGGGATCCACAGCGCCAGATAGACCTGGCGGCGGGGCGGGGAGGACCAGAGCAGCGCGTTGGCGCGCCAGGTCGCCGACACCGAGGGGCGGCCCGTCGTACGGGGCGGGCGGCGGGTCAGTCCGAGCCGGACGACCACGGCCGCCGTGACGTACAGGGCGGCCGCCGCCAGCAGGGACAGCCGGGGGGACAGCAGGGCCACGAGCGCGCCGCCGGTCGCGTAGCCGGTGATCTGCATGAGGCCGCTCATCATGTTGAACGCCGAGCGGCCGAGCAGATAGCCGTCCTTGGAGAGGATCTCGTTCAGCAGGCCCCAGCGCACTCCCCCGCCCACCGACTCCACCAGGCCCTTGACGAGGACGAGCGCGAAGAGCCCCGAGACGGGCAGGCCTGGCAGGGCCAGGGCGGCGGTGGCCGCCGCGAACAGCAGGGGCAGGGCCGTCAGGGCCGCGCGCGGGGGCAGCCGGTCGGCCGCGGAGAGCAGGAAGGTCGCGCCCAGCACCTGCACCAGCGACGAGCCGAACATGCTCACCGCGGACAGCAGCGGTGACCCGGTCGCCCGGTACACCAGGGTGCCCAGGGCCAGTCCGCCCATGGTCTGGGCGACGGTCTGCGCCGACGCGGCCACGAAGAACGGGGTGAACTCGGGTGTGCGGAACAGTTCGCGGTAACTGCGCATGGGCGGAGTCTTCGGCGCCCCCGGGCGCGTGGTTATTGTTTCGCGCGGACGCGAAACCTCGCGGAGGGGGTGGCTCATGGGCTGGTGGCAGATCAACGCAGACACCCTGGCCGGGAGCCGGTTCGTGATCTCGCCGTTCGCCGAGGCCTTCGCGAGTCTGCGGCTGCTGCACGCGGCCGAGGCGGCGCATCCCGGCGAGCGGCGGTGGCTCGACGCCCATCTGCCGGCCTACCGGCGGCGGCTGGCGCGGGACCCGGTGACCGCGCGACTGATCAGCGCCGGGATCGGGCGGGAGTGGACGGCCGACTTCCTCACCCCCAGCCCGCGCGACGGGGAGACCTTCGAGCAGGGGGTCGCACGGGTGCGGGCGGCCGACCCGGACGCGGCCCGCGCCGACCTCACCGTCTCGCTGCGCGGCCCGGTCCCGGCCCCGCTGCACCGGGACGACCTGCCGGAGCGCGCCGCGGACCTTCTCACGTACGTCTGGACGACGGCGGTACGGCCGTACTGGCCCCAGCGCCGGCGCGTCCTCGAAGCGGATGTGGTCGCGCGGACCGCGCAGGTCAGCAGGGGCGGCTGGGCGTCCGCGCTGGACACACTGCGGCCGGGGACGCAGTGGCTCGGGGAGAACCGGCTCCAGGTCAACGCGCACGAGTACCCGCCGCGCGAGCTGTCCGGCGCCGAGCTGGTGTTCGTGCCCATCACGACGCAGCGCATCGGCTGGGTGGCGTGGGAGGGCACGGACCGGTACGCGCTCGTCTACCCGTGCGCCGGGGCACTGGCCGACCCCGGCGGCAGGCCTGTGCCCGCGAGCCTCGGCGCGCTGCTCGGCACGGCCCGCGCCGGTGTCCTGGTCCGGCTCGGCTCGCCCCTGAGCACCAGCCAGCTGGTCGCCGTGACCGGGCAGGGGCTCGGCTCGGTCGGGCGGCATCTGCGGGTGCTGCTGGACGCCGGTCTGGTGGGGCGGCGGAGGGCGGGCAGGTCGGTGCTGTACTCGCGGACGGCGGCGGGGCAGGTGCTGGTGGAGGCCACCGAGGCCCGGGACCGGCCCGACACCCGGCGGAGCTAGGGTCTGCTCATGACGACTACCAACGGTTCCTCTCCCCTCGACGTCGAGATCGGTGCGCTGCAGGGCGGTTCCGCCGACCTGTCCCAGTACGCGGGCAAGGCGGTGCTCGTGGTGAACGTCGCCTCCAAGTGCGGCCTGACCCCGCAGTACACGGGCCTTGAGAAGCTCCACGAGCAGTACGCCGCGCGCGGCTTCACCGTCCTGGGTGTGCCCTGCAACCAGTTCCTCGGGCAGGAGCCCGGCAGCGCCGACGAGATCGCCGAGTTCTGCTCGGCGACGTACGGCGTGACCTTCCCGATGACCGAGAAGGTCGAGGTCAACGGCGAGGGGCGGCACCCGCTGTACGACCGCCTGACCGGCTTCGCCGACGCCGAGGGGCACAGCGGGGACATCCGTTGGAACTTCGAGAAGTTCCTCGTCGGCCGGGACGGCCAGGTCGTGGCACGCTTCTCGCCGCAGACCGAGCCGGACGCGGCGGAGGTCGTGGCGGCCATCGAGGCCCAGCTGGCCTGAAGGCGGCCGACGGGGCGTTGACCTTGCCCCTGGGACAGGCCCGAGCGTCCTCGTCATCGGGCGGAAGTGCCGCCCGATGACGGAGGATGCCGTGGTGGACGGACCGGACCAGGAGCTGCTCACCATCGGGGCGTTCGCCGCGCGCGCCCGCCTGTCGGCGAAGGCCCTGCGGCTGTACGACCGGCTGGGCCTGCTGGCCCCGGCGCACGTCGACGAGGCCAGCGGCTACCGCTACTACCGCGCCGGCCAGGTCGAACGGGCCCGGCTGGTGGCCATGCTGCGGCAGCTGGACATGCCGCTCGCCCGGATCGCCGAGGTGGTGGCGGCGGGTGACGGGCCCACGGCGGCCGAGTTGCTCGGCACGTACTGGGCGGATGTCGAGGCGCGGGTGGCGGGGCAGCGGACGCTCGCCGCGTACCTCCGTGGACGGCTGTCGGGGAGGAGCTCCGAGATGTACGGGAAGTTCACGGTCGAGACGGTGGAGGTGCCCGCCCAGGTGGTGATCTGCGAGAAGCGGCACACGCTGGCGGACGAGCTGCCGGCGTGGATCGGGGCGGCGCTGGGCCGGCTGGAGGAGGCGGCCGGGGAGTGCGGGGGCGTGGCCGGAGTGCCGTACGTCGCCTATCACGCGGAGGTGTCGATGGAGAGCGACGGCCCGGCGGAGGCGTGCATGCCGGTCGCCGACGAGACGGCGGCCCGGGCTTGGGCGGAGCAGCGAGGCCGGGCGTGGGAGACGGCGGTGCGGGTGGAGCCGGCCCGGCGGCTGGCGTACACCAGGATCACCAAGGCGCAGGTGGCGCACCCGCAGATCCTGGCCGCGTTCGAGGCGGTGGAGGAGTGGATGGCGGCGGAGGGGCTGACGGCGACCGGCCCCTGCCGGGAGCTCTACTTCGCGGACTGGGCGGCGACGGGCCCCGGGGACCCGGTGTGTGACGTGGCGTTCCCCGTGAGCTGATCTCCTTCTCGGGGATCTCCGGGCACAAGCGGAGCCCTCTCGGCAAGGACGGCGATGCTGGTCGAGAGGGCTCTGTCGGTGGTGCTTGTGGTGCTGTCGGTCGCGGGGTCAGGCCTTGACCGAGGCCACGAAGGCGCTCCACGCGTCGGCGGGGAACGCCAGCTTGGGGCCCTCGGGGATCTTGGTGTCCCCGAGCTCCAGGGCCTCGTCGACGGTCGACCTGACCATCACGCAGGCGCCGTTGTTGTTGGTGTAGGAGGACGTCGTCCACGTTTCCGTGGCGCCCAGACGAATTGCCATGTTCGCTCCGTTGCCAGTTGCGTTTACGCCAACCCGTGCTGGTGGTTGGCGTGATCGACGCTACTCGCCAACATCGCCGGTCGGAGCAGTCATTCACTCGACCGGATGGCATATTCCAGGGGAGACTTCCAGTCAGGCGTGTCCGGGGTGTAGCATCCCGCGCTTTTGCCCCCGGCGGGTCCGCGACCGACGTCAGGTCAGCGCGCGTACTCCTTCGCCACGCGCTCGATGAGCTGCCGCGACTGGTCCACGTTCAGCGACTGGGCGCGCAAGTGCTCGTACATCACCGTGTACTTCTGCACGTCGAGCGGCTTCTCCAGATACAGGTCGCTGGTGACGCCCTCGATGTAGACCACGCTCGAGTCGGCCGCGTCGGCGAACTCCAGGATCGAGTACTGGCCGTTGATGCCCGCGTGCGCGCCGACCTCGAACGGCAGGACCTGCACGGTGATGTGGGGCAGCTGCGACATCTCGATGAGGTGCTCCAGCTGCTCGCGCATCACCGGCCGGCTGCCGACGATCCGGTGCAGGGACGCCTCGTCCAGGACCACCCACAGCCGCAGCGGGTCCGTGTCGGCGGTGATACGGCCCTGCCGGCGCAGCCGGACCTCGACGCGCTTGTCGTTGTCCGCCTCCGACGCCTCGGGCGAACCGCCGCGGATGATGGCCTCGGCGTACGCGCGGGTCTGCAACAGGCCGGTGATGATCTGCGGTTCGTACACTCTGAGCGACTCGGCGTCGGTCTCCAGGCCGATGTAGACGCTGTAGGGGATGTCCCCGAAGGCGTGCCACCAGCCCTGCTGCCGGGAGTCCTTGGCCATCTGCATCAGCGAGTCGACGATGCGCTGGTCCTCGACCTCGTAGACCCCGCACAGGTCGCGGACGTCGCGCTGGCTGATGCTGCGCCGTCCGTTCTCCAGCCGGCTGATCTTCGACTGCGACACCAGCAGCCGCTCGGCCACCTCTTCGGCCGTCATGCCCTTGAGCTCACGGAGCCTGCGGAGCTCCTGGCCCAGCCGGCGCCGCCTGACGGTGGGATTGACATTGGACGCCACGGGACGTGCACCTCCGGCTGCGTGCCTCTACTTTGCGTATCTGCTGCTGAGCAGACTGCCACCAAGGTGCTTACTACCGCTGGGAAACGGTGGATATGCGACGGGTACACGCCAGTTCGGGCACGGCACGCCGAGCGGGGCGAAGAGAGTGTGCGCTCTCTCCGCCCCGCTCGGACAGCGGCTCCCGTGACCGGGTTCGTGGGCCGTGCTGCGTGTGCCGGCCGTAGGCCTTGCCGGTGCGGTGCGGCGCGGCTCAGTGGGCCGCGACGCGCGCCATGCTTCCGTGGCGCGGTTGCATCGGAACGCCTCGGGCGGGTTCCGCTGCGGGCCCTGCTCCGCCGGCGGCCTGACGGCCGGACGGTGCCGGGCTGCGGCGCGGCTGGGCCGCGACGCCGTTCTGGACGTCCATCACCGCGTGCGCGACGAGGCCGCCCATGGGGTCGTGCCTGATCAGGTCCCGCAGCCGGGACCGAGAGGAACGCCCCTCGTTGCCCGGGTACAGGTGCTTGCCGAGGCCGACCGCGTGAGCGAGGGCGGCGAGTGCCGCGGTCCGCGGGTCCGGCGGTACGCCGGTGCGGATCGCGGAGTCCAGCCGGGCCCTGATCTCCCGGCTGATCTCGGTGTCCGTCGCCTGGTAGCGAGTCGTCGGCAGCACTCCGCACATCTGGCCGGCCACGGCATGCACCATGCCGCACCGCTCCAGATGCGAGAGGTAGGTCTGGCGCAGCCCGAGACGCGGCCCGCCGATCCAGTGGACGGCACGCACGGGGGCGCCACGCCTTCGCAGCAACTCCAATGCGCAGTCCAGTGTTGGATCTCCAGTCGGCCGTGGTGCCACCACGGCGATACGATCCCCGTCTGGGGCTATCCGTCCGGCCAGCGCCAGCTCCACTAGCTGTGCTCCGGCCAGACCGAGGTCGAGCGACTGCGGCTGTGCGGTGGTACCCGTGGTCGGGTCCAACGCCAGCAGCAGAAGCTCCTCCGGAAGTGTTCTGCGGCTCCTGCCCATCCATGCCTCCCCGCGTGGATGAAAGACAGGGTGACCCCTCTCACATTGGTCTGTCGAGGGTGCGTGACCGGTTCGTAGTGGAACCAGTAGGTATGTCGTTCTCGTCTACCGGATGGGTTTGGCCCGCACACAGGACACTGGTACATGGTTCGGACAGCGCCGGAGCGGTGTCACGGGCGGCGGTTCACGGTTCGGTACGCGTACGCGGGGAGTGCGGCGCGAGGAGGAGGCATCGGTGGCGGGCGAGTCCCCCGACAGGTCGAAGCAGCGCGAGTCGTCGGCACGAAAGACGTCGGGGAGCGCGAGTCCGGTTCCGGAGGCCAGGAGCGAAGCCGCCGACCCGCGGCTCGCGGTGTCCCGGGACCCGGAGAGGTCCTCGGCGCGGGGTGGCGCCGACACGGCGACCCGCGTGCTGTCCACTCGGACGGCAGAGGACTCGAAGAGCACCGAGCCCGCTGCGAGCGACTCGGACACCGAGGACGACGCCGAGCGCTCTGCGAGTGACTCGGGCGCCGAGGACGCGGCGGCTGCCGCCGAGCGCGACGCGGAGGCGGCCGACACCGAGGAGGCCGAGACCGACTCGGGCGCCGAGGACGCGGCGGCTGAGGGCGAGCAGGGTGGTTCCGGCTCCTCCGAGGATTCCGAGGGGCCCGGGGCCGGGGAGTCCGACGCCGAGGGCAGTGACGGGCGGCTGCGGGACGCCGTGGCCGCCTGGGTCGCGTCGGCGGACGGGGGCGAGGAGCCTGCCGCTGCCGAGGCGGACGGCAAGGGCTCCGACGAGGGCCGCGGAGAGGCCGCCGAGCGTACGGACGAGCCCACCGACGAGCCCACCAAGGGCGACAGCGACGACGACACCGACGGCGGCGGCCCCGACGGCCAGGAGGCCGGTACGGACGCCGAGGACGAGCCTGCCGGGAGCGACACGGACGGCACGGGCCCCCGTGAGGCCGAGCGTGACGAGGCGGCTCAGGACGCCGTGGGCGAGGCCGACGAGCCCGAGGCGGACCGTTCCGCCACGGCCGACGAGCAGACCGGTGACGAGGCCTCCGAGCCCGCGGACCCGCGGGTCTCCGGCGATGCCGAGGCCGCGCCGAAGGCCTCCGACGCCAAGGACGCGCCCAAGGCCGCCGTCGTCGACGACGCCGCCGAGGACGACGCCGCCGAGGACAAGGCCCGGACCGACGGCACCCCCGAGTCGGACGACGACACCGACGGCGCCCCCGCCGAACCGCCCGTCGACCAGCCCACCGCCGTCTTCAAGGCCGTGCGGCCGCCGGTCGATCAGCCCACCACCATGCTGAAGCTCGGGGGCGGGACCAAGGACGCTCCCGAGAAGGACGCCGAGCGGACCAGCAAGTTCGTCGCGCTCAAGCCCCTGGACGACCCGGCGGCCAAGAAGCCGGCCCCGCCGGCCGAGGCCACCGCGCCCGTCCCCACCGTCGGCCCCGAGCGGACCACGCAGCAGCCGCTGCCGCCGAAGCCGCCGCTGGATCTGCTGGCCGAGCTGACGAACACTCCGCCGCCCCCGGACACCCCGCTGCGGACGGCCGCCCGCAGGGTGAAGATCTGGACGCCGCTGGTGCTGCTGCTGGTGGTCGTCTTCGCGGTCGTACAGAGCGTGCGCCCGCTGCCCGCACCCACCCTCGAACTCACCGCCGAGGACAGCTACACCTTCGAGGGGGGCAAGGTCGACATCCCCTGGCCCACCAAGGGCCAGGCCGCGCTGGACGTCCAGGGGATCGGCACGTTCGGGTCCTCCGGCGAGCAGAAGCCCGTCCCGATCGCGAGTGTCGCCAAGGTCATGACCGCCTACGTCATCCTGCGCGATCACCCGCTCAAGAGCGGCGAGGACGGCCCGAAGATCCCGATCGACCAGGCCGCGCAGGACCAGTCGGACGCCGGCCAGGAGTCCACCGTCGACGTCACCAAGGGCGACAAGATCACCGAGCGGGAGGCTCTGGAGAGCATCCTGATCGCGTCCGCGAACAACGTGGCGCGGCTGCTGGCCCGCTGGGACGCGGGGTCCGAGAAGGCGTTCGTGGAGAAGATGAACGCCGCCGCCAAGGACCTCGGCATGAAGAACACGACGTACACCGACCCGTCGGGCCTGAACAACACCACCGTCTCCACGGCCGTGGACCAGGTGAAGCTCGCCAAGGCCGCCATGCAGCAGCCCGTCTTCCGCGAGGTCGCGACGATGATGTCGTACGTCGACTACAAGGGGACCAAGCACGACAACTGGAACCGCCTGGTCGGCTACAACAACGTCACCGGCATCAAGACCGGCACCACCACCTCGGCGCTCGGCAACCTCGTCTTCGCGGCCAAGAAGGACGTGAACGGCGAGACCCGCCGGATCATCGGCGCGGTCGTGCGCCAGCCCGCCGGCGGCCCGGACAACACGATCCTGGGCGCCGCGCTCCACGAGGGCGACAAGCTGATCCGGGCCGCGCAGGGGGCGCTGGAGTCGGCGACGATCCTGAAGAAGGGCGACATCGTCGGATACGCCGACGACGGTCTCGGCGGCCGTACGCCGGTCGCCGTCACCGAGGACGTCACGGCCGTCGGCTGGGCGGGCCTGTCCGTCAAGCTCACGTTCGCCGCGGACGACCTGCCGCACACGGCCGAGGCCGGCAAGAAGGTGGGCACGCTCACCGTCGGCGACGGCACCACCAGCGCCGTGAAGGTCCCGGTCGCCCTCCAGAAGGACCTGGTGGAGCCGGGCTTCGCGGCCAAGCTCACGCGACTCGGCTGACCCGGGGAGCGAGCCCGCACCACCGCACCCCGCCGGTAACGGCCCGTCCGGGCGCCGCCCGGCGGGGTGCGTGCTAGCGTCCCGAATCGGGACAGGTCGCCGTTCGCGGCGGCGCGGCGGCGGAAGCCGAGAACAGAAGACGGGACACGGGGAGTGCCTTCGAGTGGCCACTGCGGAGCCGACACGCGCAGACGACGCCGATCCGGGCTCGGTATCAGGCCCGCGAATACGGCTGCCCGAAGCGCCGCAAGCCGGCGCGCCTGAGGACAGCGCGCCTGAGGACAGCGCGTCCGGGGACGGCGCGTCCCGGGACAGCGGGGCGCGGTTCGAGTGGCCGGCCCCGGTACTGGCGCTGCGTGAGCGCATGCTGCGGCACCCTGTGCTGTCCATCACGGGCCTCGCCGCGGCGCTGCACATCCTCTGGTTCTTCACGTTCGCGAACAGCGGTGGCGATCTGGCCGCGCAGGACGCGTGGGCCGAGTTCGTCGGCCGGCACCCGGACTCGGCGTACAACCTCGCCTGGTACGGCGGGATGCACCCGGTGTCGTACAGCATGGTGTCGCCGTATCTGATGTCCGTGCTGGGCGTGCGGACGACGATGATGATCGCGGGGACGGTCTCGGCCGGGCTGCTGACCCTGCTCCTGCTGCGCAGCCGCTCCGTCCGCAATCCGCTGTGGGCGTCGCTGGCGGGCGTGTTCGGGCTGTTCTGCAACGCGGTGTCCGGGCGGGTGACGTTCGGGCTGGGCATGATGTTCGCGCTCGGCGCGGTCGCCGTCGTGTTCTGCTGGCCGTACCGGTGGCGGTACAAGCGCTGGGCGAAGGCCCTGTGCGCGGCGCCGCTGGCCGCGCTGGCCACCATGTCGTCGCCGGTCGCGGGCCTGTTCGTGGGTCTGGTGGCGGTGGCGCTGTTCCTTCAGAAGCGGCGGCCGGGCGCGTGGGCGCTGGGCCTGGCGCCGACCGCGGTGGTGGCGGTGTCGGCGTGGCTGTTCCCGTTCTCGGGCACGCAGCCGATGATGATCGGCTCGGTGCTGCTGCCGCTCGCGTTCTCGGTCCTCGCCTACGTGCTGGTGCCGCAGGAGTGGAAGACGGTCCGGCTGACGGCCGCCGTGTACGGCCTGGGGGTCGTGCTGGTGTGGCTGATCAGCTCCCAGATCGGTTCGAACATCACACGGCTGGCGATGCTGTTCGCCGGGGTCGCGCTGGTCGCCGCGCTGCCGTTCACGGTGCCGCGCAGCCGCAAGTGGTACGCGGCCGTCGTGGCGCTCTGCGGTTTCGGCGTGTGGATCGGCTTCAAGACGGTCGACGACATCGTGCACACGGCCCCGGCGGCGTCCTGGTCGCGCGAGCTCGCGCCGCTCGTCAACGAGTTGCAGCAGGTCGGCGCCGAGAAGGGCCGGGTCGAGGTCGTGCCCGCCCGCTCCCACCGCGAGGCCTCCGCGCTCGCCCCGTATGTCAACCTGGCCCGCGGCTGGAACCGCCAGGCCGACATGGAGCGCAACCCCCTCTTCTACGACGACACGCTCAACTCGGCGAACTACCACGAGTGGCTGAAGCGCTGGGCCGTGCACTACGTCGTGCTGCCGAAGGGCGAGCCGGACGGTGACGGGGGGCAGCGGGAGCGGGCGCTGGTGCGGCGCGGGCTGCCGTATCTGACCCAGATCTGGGGCGACGCCAACTGGCAGCTGTTCCGGGTGAGCGCCCCGACCCCGCTGGCCGAGCCGAACGCCGTGGTCGACCGGGCCGAGCAGGGCGAGATGATCCTCCAGGTGAAGAAGGCGGGCCGGATCCTGGTCCGCATCCCGTACTCGCCGTGGCTGAGCATCGTCGACGCGGAGGGCAAGAGCCTGAAGCCGCCGCAGGAGACGGAGGAGTCCAGGAACCGTCCCGAGGGCGAGCCGAAGACGTACGTGAACGTCAACGGCTGCCTGGCGGAGACGGAGGAGGACGCACAGGGCGACAAGTGGACGGAGTTGCTGGCCCCGAAGGCCGGGACGTACCGTCTGGCGGCGCCGTACCAGCTCCCCCGGGGCACGCCGTGCCCGGAGGAGCTGCGCTGACCGGCCCGCCTCGTTGCACCCCCTGAACCCGCCGTTCCCGTTCGATTACAGTGCTGAGCTGTCGTACGTATGGACGGTGCCCTGGGGAGGTCTAGGTGGGTGCGACTGCCGGCGCCGTCTGGGGCCGTACGGAGCAGCAGGACTTCCGCAGCCGGGTGCGGGGGACCATCCTCGGCGTGGCCGTGGGGGACGCGCTGGGGACGCCGGTCGACGGGCTGACCCTCGAGGGGATCCGGGAGGCGCACGGGGCGGAGGGCCTGGTGGACCTGGCCCCCGCCTACGGCAGACGCGGCGCCGTCACGCACCTCACCCAGCTCACCCTGTTCTCCGTCGACGGGCTGATCCGGGCCCAGGTCAGGCGGGACACCGGTGCCTGGCATCCGCCGACCGATCTGCACCGGGCGTATCTGCGCTGGGCCGCCACGCAGCGCGACTGGGGGCCCGACGAGCGGCGCAAGGAGGACGGGTGGCTGGCGCGGGAGGAGTGGCTGTACGCGCGGCGGGAGCCGAGCCGCGCGCTGCTGCTGGGGCTGGGCGACGAGACCATGGGGACGCCGGAGGCACCCAAGAACCCCGGTGAGGCCGGGCCCGAGGCCGCCGCCCGATCGGCCCCCTTCGGGCTGCTCGTGGGCTGGGAGCCGCAGCTGGTCGCCCAGCTCGCCGTCGAGTGCGCGGCGCAGACCCACGGCCATCCCACGGCCTCTCTCGCGGCGGGCGCGTACGCCGTGATCGTGCATGCGCTGGCGCTGGGCGAGAGCCTCGACGGTGCCGTGCAGCGGGCCTTCGGGCTGCTGGTCGCGCGGCCGGGGCACCAGCCGGTGTCGGACGCGTTGCAGCATGCGCTGGGCGCGGTACGGCAGGGCATGCCCGGCCCGGAGCGCGTGGCCGAGCTGAGCGGTGCGGGTACGGCGGAGGGGCTCGTGGCCGCCGCGGTGTACTGCGCGCTGGTCGCGGCCGATGTCCGGCACGGGCTGTGTCTCGCCGTGAACCACGACGGCGCCTCCGCCGCGACCGGCGCGCTGACCGGCGGCCTGCTCGGCGCCCTGCACGGCGAGACCGCCCTCCCGCCGGCCTGGCTGGCCGAACTGGAGGGCCGCCCCACCATCCTGGAACTGGCCGACGACTTCGCCATGGAAATGACCCAGGGGCCGGCCCTGCACGGCCCAGCAGGCTCCTCCCCCGGCTGGCTCGCCCGCTACCCGAGGGCCTGAGACGGCACGCCGCGGCACGACACGTCGCCGGGCGGCAACCATCGGTCGGGTCGGTCGGTGGTGGGGTCAGTCCCTGGCGGTTCGGACCACCTTGTCCGTGGGGTCGGTCGGTGTGGGGAGTGGGGCCGTGGCCGCTCCGTCGCCGTCGGTGTTGATGCGTTCGATGATCGCCAGCCGCTCCGGTGTGTCCTCCGGCCTGATGTAGCCGACGAGGATGTACAGGACCAGTGACACCGCCAGCGGGATCGACACCTGGTACTGGAGCGGGACGCCGCCCTCGACGTTCCAGTTGATCGGGTAGTTCACCAGCCAGAAGGCGAGCAGGCCCGTCGACCAGCTGACCAGGGCCGCCGTGGGGCCGGAGCGGCGGAACGCGCGCAGCAGGCCCAGCATCATCGGGATCGCCATCGGGCCCATCAGACCGGCCACCCACTTGATGACGACCGTGATGATGTCCTCGAACGCGGGCGAGTTGACCTGCGTCGCCGCCGCCATGGACAGGCCGAGGAACACGACCGTGGCGATGCGGGCGACCCGCAGGCCCTGGCTCTGGCTCCAGGACCGGGCCCGCGCCCAGATCACCGGCGCGCAGTCCCGGGTGAACACCGCCGCGATGGCGTTGGCGTCGGAGGAGCACATGGCCATGGTGTGCGAGAAGAACCCGACGATGACCAGGCCCAACAGGCCGTGCGGCAACAGCTGTTCGGTCATCAGGGCGTAGGAGTCCGAGCCGTCCGGCTTCTGCGACTCGACCAGCAGCGGCGACATCCACATGGGGAAGAACAGCACCAGCGGCCAGACCAGCCAGAGGATCGCCGAGAGGCGGGCCGAGCGCTCGGCCTCCTTGGCGTCGGGCGTGGCCATGTAGCGCTGGGCCTGGTTGAGCATGCCGCCGTTGTACTCGAAGAGCTTGATGAAGAGGAACGCGAGCAGGAACACCGTGCCGTACGGCCCGACCAGCGGTTTCTCGTGGCCCTGGAGCTCGGGCGAGTCCCAGACGCCGAAGAAGCCGCCGTGGTCGTCGAGGCGGACGAACACCGCCACGAACATCGCGATGCCGGCCAGCAACTGGATGATGAACTGGCCGAGTTCGGTCAGCGCGTCCGCCCACAGGCCGCCGATCGTGCAGTAGATCGCCGTGATGCTGCCGGTGATGAGGATGCCCTGGTTGAGGGAGATCCCCGTGAAGACGGACAGCAGCGTGGCGATCGCCGCCCACTTCGCGCCCACGTCCACGATCTTCAGCAGCATCCCGGACCAGGCCAGCGCCTGCTGCGTCTTCAGGTCGTAGCGGTTCTTCAGGTACTCCAGCGGGGAGGCCACATGGAGCCGGGAGCGCAGCCGGTTGATGCGCGGGGCGAACAGTTTCGAGCCGATGGCGATGCCGAGGGCGATGGGGAAGGACCAGGTGACGAAGGACGTGACGCCGTAGGTGTAGGCGATGCCCGCGTACCCGGTGAACATCACCGCGCTGTAGCCCGACATGTGGTGCGAGATGCCGGAGAGCCACCACGGCATCTTGCCGCCGGCGGTGAAGAAGTCGCTGACGTTGTCGACGCGTTTGTGCGACCAGACGCCGATCGCGACCATCACGGCGAAATAGCCGATGAGCACGGCCCAGTCGAGACCGTTCATGTGCGCCCTCCCAGGGATCAGCCCGGCGCTCATCGTGGGCGCTGCCGCGTGAACACGACAAGTGATCGTAAGGTCAAAGGGAGGTAAAAATGTTCGACGTGATGGTCGCTGTTCATGATTATGAACTCAGCGCATCAGCTCCCCAGCGTTGACCAGCAACGACTGCCCGGTGATCGCCCGCGCCCTGTCCGACGCCAGGAACACCACCGCGTCGGCCACATCCGTGTCCGCGGCCAGATCCGGCAGCGCCATCCGCCCGGTCAGCCGCTCCAGGACGGTCGCCTCCGACACGCCCTCCGACTTTGCCGCGAACTGCACGTACGCCTGCACGGGCGGCCCCCACATCCAGCCGGGCAGCACGGTGTTGACCCGGATGCGATACGGCCCGAGCTCTCGCGCGAGCGAGTACATCGCACTGGTCAGCGCCCCCTTGGACGCCGCGTAGGCCGCCTGCCGCACCTGCGAGGGGGCGGCCACCGCCGACTGCGTCCCGACGAACACGACGGATCCACCGCCCTGTTTGAGCGACGGCAGACAGGCCCGCGTCATCCGCAGCGTCCCCAGCAGGTTCACGTCCAGCACGGTCCGCCAGGACTCGAAGTCGGCGTCCTCCAGCCCGCCGAAGTAGCTGTCCAGCGCGGCCACGTGCACGACGGCGTCGATCCCGCCGAACCGCTCCAGCGCCACCTGAGCCAGCGCCTCGCACCGCGCCTCGTCGGAGATGTCCGTGGCGCGGTACGCGGTGCACGCCCCGCCGGGGTCGACCTCGGCGGCCGTCTTCGCCAGGCTCGCCTCCGTGCGGGCCCCGAGCACGGCACGCCCGCCGTCCCGTACGACCGCCGCCGCGACCTGCCGCCCGAGCCCGGCCCCGACCCCCGACACGACGACCGTCTTCCCCGCGAGCAGTGACATGGCAGGACCTCCCCGGACCGGACCCTGGCGTTCTATCTGACGGAGCGTCAGAGTATGAGCGAGCCGCCGACGAAGGGGAAGGGCATGAGCGAGGACACCCGCAGCGAGCTGTACGCCGAACTGGCCGCCGTCGGCCCCTACGGCACCCACCCCGGGCACGCCCTCATCACCATGGTCGAGCCGCATCCGGGCCACGAGTACGCGTACAACCGCTGGTACGAGGACGACCACTACTACGCCGGTGCGATGGCCATGCCCTGGATGTTCGCGGGCCGCCGCTGGGTGGCGACCCGGGACCTCCAGCTCCTGCGCTACCCCGAGAAGTCGGCGATCGCCCAGCCGGTCACCGCCGGCTGTTACCTCTCCACGTACTGGATCACCGCCGGCCGCTACGACGACCACATGCGCTGGACGGTCGCCATCAACAAGCGCCTCAACCGGGACGCCCGCGTCCACCACGACCGCACGCACGTCCTCACGGCGTTCCAGAACCACGAGGCGACGGTGTACCGCGACGGAGCGGCCGGACCCCGCGACGTACACGCCCTCGACCATCCCTACGCGGGCCTGGTCCTCCAGGTCGTCGAGTCGGACACCCCGGAGCAACGCGCCCCTCTGCTGGAGTGGCTGCGCACCCGCCACCTCCCCCAGCGCCTGGCGGGCTCCCCGGCCGCGTTGGTGACGGTCTTCAGTCCGACGCCCCTCCCCGGCGACCGCATGACGTATGTCAAACAGGTCGAGGGCGTCGACACCCGCCTGACGCTCCTGTGGTTCCTCCAGACGGACCCGAGGGAGTGCTGGGACCCCTACTTCACGGACCTCGACGCGGCGGTGACGGAGTCGGGCCTGGGCAGGGCGGAGCTGGTGGCCCCGTTCATCCCGACGGTGCCGGGCACGGACACGTACGTGGACCGGCTGCGCTGAGCCCGGCCCACCGCACGGCGGCTACGCTTCGCTGACATGAAGCGCGCCTGGACCCTGCCGGTAGTGCTGGTGCTCTGCGGCTCGGCCGGGGCGGCGGGGCTGATTCTCCGGGGGAGCACGGGTGCGGCCGCGGTCCTGCTCCTGGTGTTCCTCTTCCTCGCCTTCACCCACTCGCCGCTGATCTTCCCCCGGCCGGTCGGCGCGCTGGAGGCGGAGCGGCTCAGTGCGGCCGACGGCCGGCCGGTCGTCTACTGGCGGCCGGGCTGCCAGTACTGCCTGCGGCTGCGCGTCCGCCTGGGCCGGGATGCCCGCCGGGTGCACTGGGTCGACATCTGGCGGGACCCGGCCGGAGCCGCGGCGGTGCGCGCGGCCAACCAGGGCGACGAGACCGTGCCGACCGTCGTCGTGGGGGGCCGGACGCACACCAACCCCGACCCGGCGTGGGTGCGCGAGCAGCTCACAGGGTGAACAGTCCGGCCGCGTTGTCGTGGCAGACGGCCCGGAGCCACGCGTCGCCGAGGTCCAGGCGTTCCAGGGCCTGGAGCTGGTGCAGGTACGGGTAGGGGATGTTGGGGAAGTCGGAGCCGAGCAGGATGCGGTCGCCGAGGGCGGCGAAGCGGGGCAGGGCCCGGCGCGGGAACGGCATGAAGCCCTCGGTGAAGTCCGTGAACGCCATCGTCGTGTCCAGCCGCACCTGGTCGTACCGCTCGGCGAGGTCGAGGAACTCCTCGTACTCGGGCATGCCCATGTGCGCGACGATCAGCCGCAGCCGCGGGTGCCGCGCCAGCACCCGCGCGACGGGCTCGGGGCCGGTGTGCTTGCCGGGCGCGGGCCCGGAGCCGCAGTGGATCACCACGGGTATCCCGGCCTCGGCCAGCACACCCCACGCCGGGTCGAGACGCTCGTCGGCCGGATCGTACGCGCCCACCTGCACATGGGCCTTGAACACGCGCGCCCCCGCCTCGACGGCCTCGCGGACGTACGTCTCGGCATCCGGCTCGGGGTAGAGGGTGGCGGTGTGCAGGCAGTCGGGGGTGCGGCGGGCGAAGTCGGCCGCCCACCCGTTCAGCCACCTCGCCATGCCGGGCTTGTGCGGGTAGAGCATCGACGTGAAGGCCCGGACGCCGAAGTCCCGCAGCAGTGCCGCCCTCTCCGCCTCCTCCTTCCGGTACGTGATCGGCCAGTGGAGCCCGCCGATCAGCGGCCCGTTGGTGTCGAAGTAGTCCCACACCTTGTGCAGGACCCGCTCGGGCATGAAGTGGGTGTGGACGTCGACGAGCCCCGGAAGGCCGAGCCGTTCCCAGAACCGGCGGACCGCACCGGCCTCCTCGGACACCTTGCGCTTCTCGCTCATGCCGATCTCCGTCACGGGATGCGATCCGGCTCCTCGAAGTCGTGGAGCAGGGCGGTGGAGTCACCGTAGTCGCCGGGCTTCGGCCTCAGTTCGGCCCACACCGTCTTGCCGTGGGCCGGCGCCTCCACCACACCCCAGCGGTGCGCGTACGCCGCGACGATCCGCAGCCCGCGCCCGCCCTCCGCGTCGTCCGCGACCGGCCCCGCAAGCCGCGGGTTCCGGTCGCCCCGGGCGTCGGTGACCTCGATGCGGAGCGTGCGGTCGGCGTGCAGGGTCAGGGCCAGCCGGAAGTCCCTGCCCCGGACGCGTCCGTGCAGCACCGCGTTCGACGCCAGCTCCGCCACCACCTGCGCGGCGGCGTCACACTCCTCGCCCCACTCGTCGAGCTGGCGTTCGGTGAGCAGGCGAGCCAGTCGAGCACCTCTTCGAGTGGCGGACAGCTGGAGCGTGAAGTGACGTACGGGGGTGCCGATCTCGGCGAGGGATTTCTGGCTCATGTCACCCAGCGTGGCCGCCCGTCCCTACTCTGAACAGCAACGACCTCGGTACGGAGCGTGACTGTCCGGGCATGTCACGGGGTCGTACGGCTCGTACGTCAGGAGGGGAAGGCGTGGAGGACGAGGAAGCGGCGGCCGTGCTCAGGACGGTCGGGCGGCAGATCAAGATGTGGCGCGAGGCCGCCGGGTTGAAGCAGGCGGAGCTGGGCTCGGCCATCGGGTACGGGGAGGAGATGGTGTCGTCCGTCGAGCGGGCACGGCGCATCCCCAAGCCGGACTTTCTCGACAAGGCCGATGAGGTGCTGGGTGCGGGCGGCAAGATCTCGGCGATGAAGGAGGACGTGGAGAAGGCGCGGTATCCGAAGAACGTGAGGGACTTGGCCAAGCTGGAGGACCACGCGGTCGAGCTAGGGGCGTACTCGGCCCTGCACATCCATGGGTTGCTGCAGACACCCGAGTACGCCCAGGCGCTGTACGCGATGCGGAGGCCGGCTTACAGCGAGGACGAGATCGAGCGCCACGTGTCCGCGCGCATGGCACGGAAGGCCGTCTTCGACCGGACGCCCCGCCCCCTGGTCACGTTTGTCCAGGAAGAGATGACACTGCGGCGGCCCCTCGGGGGCAAAATGGTGCTGCGCCGTCAGCTCGAACACCTCATGGAAGTAGCCGGGTTGAGGCACGTCGAGATTCAGGTGATGCCCACGCGCAGGGAGGACCACGCGGCCGTGATGGGCTCGTTCCGGCTGCTGAAGCTCCAGGACGGCAAGGCACTCGGCCACACGGAAAGCCAGCTGTACGACCGGGTGATCAGCGACCCTAGGGACGTCCAGATCCTCGATATGCGCTATGGCATGATCCGGGCGCAGGCCCTCTCGCCCCGCGATTCACTGACCTTCATCGAGAAAGTGCTGGGAGAAGAGACATGACGCCCACCCCGCTGACGTGGATCAAGAGCAGCTACAGCGGTAACGACGGCCCCGACTGTGTCGAGGTCGCCATATCAGCCCCCACCATCCACATCCGCGACTCCAAGGACAAGGACGGTGCCCGGCTGGCCTTCACCGGCGGGGCTTGGTCCGATTTCGTTCAGTTCGCGGCGGGGCGTTGAAGGCTCGTCGGTCTGCTCACGCTCCCTCTTCAGGGCCAGTTCCCGCGCCAGCTTTTCCGAGTACAGCCTCATTTCCGCTTCTTTGCGCTCGTCGAACACGGACGCCTCCTTTGCGTGCAGGGGTGTTGAAGGGTGCTGCAGGGGGAAAATGAGAGACCGGTCAGGCAGAAACGCGCTGGAACCGGGGACGGCTGTGGTCCGGGAGCGCATGTGCCGACAGGTGGCAGGATTCATCGGGGATCAGCCGCCGCACCATCGCACACCTCCCAGGGAATAACTCGACCGGAGCACAAACCTCTTGGCTCGGATATTACCCGACGGGCCGGGAGCACGTCACGACCCGATTACGTTCGCGCACAAGTAATTCGCATGCTGTTCACCCGGCGAAACCCGGACGCGGTACCGCGTGGTCGGTATCCGAAAGCCGTTCCAGCGCATCGGAATTCCGCCCGCGCCCACGCCCGCGACGGCCGCGGGGTACACCGGACGACCATGCGCGGGGAGAATGATCGGCATGGCCACCTCCACATCACGCGGCGCGTTGTCGCTCGCCGCCACCCTGCTCACCGCGACCATCGCTCTCTACATGGCGCTCGTCGCCTTCGGGAACATCACCGACTTCGGGACCAACCAGCAGTTCGTCCGGCATGTGCTGGCCATGGACACCACCTTCAGGGACGAGGACCTGATGTGGCGGGCCATCACGAACCAGGGGCTTCAGGACGCCGCCTACGTCGGGATCATCGTCTGGGAGACCGTCGCCGCGCTGGTCCTCATATACGGGAGCTGGCTGTGGGTCAGACGCGATGACCTGCGCGCCCGGCGGATGTCCACGTACGGACTGCTGATGGTGATGCTGCTGTTCGGGGCCGGGTTCATCGCGATCGGCGGTGAGTGGTTCTCGATGTGGCAGTCGAAGAGCTGGAACGGGCTGGACGCAGCGACCCGGATCTTCGTGTTCAGCGGGGTCGTGCTGATCGTCAATCAGCTGTCGGCGCCGCGGACGGAGACCTCCGCCACCTGACCACGGTCACGGTCGTGCCGACCGTGCCGAACGCCCACAGTGCCGTGCCGTCCGCCTTCCGCGTCCTGACTCCGCCCGTCTTGGTGCCGGAGGCGGCGGGCGGCGGAGAGGCCCCGTCGACCGCGTTGGACAAGGCGACGGAGACGCCGGACTTCGCGGCGAAGTACACGATGTGCTCTGGGCTGACCGAGCCCGGCCAGACGGTGAAGGTGCGGCGCGTGGCCTCGCTCGCGTCGACCAGCCACACCCGCTTCTCGCCGAGGGAGTAGACGATGCGCCGGCCGGTGCCGGAGCCGTCGGGCACCTTCGCCGGGACGGAGGCCGTGGGGGTGGGCTGCGCCGAGGCCGTGCTGCTCGGCTTGGCCGACGTGGCGGTGGGGTGCGAGCCGCGGTCGGCCTGTACGCCCCAGGACCGTCACCGCGGCTATCGCTCCCACGGTCAGCCCGGTCACCCAGGCCCACGAAGGAAGTCGGGCAGGCACCGGCACGCGTCTCCTCCCGGCTGTCTCAGGGGCCGCCCGCGGCCTTGCGGACCGGCACCGGGCCCGTACCGGCGCCGCGGACGGCGTATCGCGGGGCGCGCACCGGTGCCGGATAGGACAGGTGGACCAGCCGGGTCTGCTCCTGGCGCATGTGCGTGAGCGACTCGAGGATGTAGCCCACGAGCAGGACGAGCGCCGCGATGGTCATGATCGCGGCGGCGAGGATCGCCGTGGGCACCCGGGGCACGGTGCCCGTCTCGACGAAGTCGGCGATGACGGGGATGCCCAGGACGATCGAGACGAGGGCCAGGACTCCGGCGACGACGGTGTGGACCAGCGAGGGGCGCTCGCGCCGCGCCAGGTCGAGGATGACCCGCAGGATGCGCCAGCCGTCCCGGTAGGTGCGCAGCTTGCTCTCGCCGCCGGCGGCCCGGACCCGGTAGTCCGTGAGGATCTCCGCCGTGGGGAGCCGCAGGTGCAGTGCGTGGATCGTCATCTCGGTCTCGGTCTCGAACTCCCGGGCGAGCGCCGGGAAGGACTTCACGAAGCGCCGCGAGAAGACCCGGTAGCCGCTGAGCATGTCGGTCACGTCGTTGCCGAACAGGGACCGCACGGCCCCGGTGAGCAGCTTGTTGCCGACCGCGTGCCCGGCCCGGTAGGCCCCGTCGACCGTCACCCGGCGGGCTCCCACGACCTGGTCGTACGGCCCCTCGAAGAGCAGGTCCACCAGGTCGCGGGCGCGGGAGGCGTCGTAGGTGTCGTCGCCGTCGATGATGAGCAGCGCGTCGGCGTCGACGTCGGCGAAGGCGCGGCGGATGACGTTGCCCTTGCCCTTGCGGGTCTCCTCCCGCACGATCGCGCCGGCCTCCCGGGCGACCTCCACGGTGCGGTCGGTGGAGGCGTTGTCGTACACGTAGACGACGGCCTCGGGGAGGGCCGCGCGCAGGTCGCGGACCACCTTGCCGACGGCCGCCTCCTCGTTGTGACACGGCACGACACACGCGATCGTCGGTTCCACTGCCACTTCCACTCCTCGGCCGAAGCGCTGTCGGACAGTAGGAAATAATGCGATATGAGCGAGCCCACCGAGCAAGGGCACGCCGGGTGGCTACTCTCCCTTTCGTGCCGGTTTCTCCCTCAGTGACCAGCTCCGTGCGCCACGCCGTGCAGGGCATCTGGCGCGAAGCCGCCAAGTTCGGCCTCGTCGGCGCGCTGGCGTTCATCGTCGACAACGGCGGTTACAACCTGCTCGTCTTCGGGCTGCCCGGCGGCGCGCGGGGCGGGCCGATGAGCGCCTCCCCGGTCCAGGCGTCCGTCGTCGCGACCTGCGCCGCCGCGCTGTTCAGCTGGGCCGGGAACCGCTACTGGACCTACCGCGACCGGCACCGCGACAAGGTGACCCGCGAACTCGTCCTCTTCCTCGTCGCGAACGGCGTGGGGCTCGCCATCACCGCCGGGACCGTCTTCGCCTCCCGGCATCTGCTCGGACTCGACTCCGCGCTCAGCGACAACACGGCCCGCATCCTCGGCTGGGCGCTCGCGACCCTGTTCCGCTTCTACGCCTATCGGCGCTACGTCTTCATCACACCCTGAGCCGTTAGCATCCGGCGCATGGGACAAATGGGATGGATGCCTCGTGCGCGGCACTGGGTCTGGATCCTGGCCACCGTCGCCGCCGTGTGCTGCCTGGCCACGATCCTCGTCTTCGCCCCCGGCTACCTGAGTCCCGACAGCCTCGACCAGCTCCGCCAGGCCGAGGGGAGGAAGCCCCTGACGGACTGGCATCCGCCCGTGCTCAGCCTGGTGTGGCGGGCGCTCATCGCGGTCACCGGCTCGATCGCGTCCATGCTGGTCCTCCAGTGCCTCGTCTTCTGGGCGACGCTGTGGGTACTGGCGCGGTGCGTATGGAGGCTGACCGCGAGCCGGGGCGGTTCGCTCGCCGTGCTCGGCCTCGGGCTGGCGCCCTTCGTGCTGACGTTCGTCGGGGTGGTGTGGAAGGACGTGCACGCGGCGTTCGCCCTGCTCGCCGCCTGCGCGGTCGCGTGCACCGGCCTGTTGCTGCGCGACGGCACCCCTCGCCCCGCCGTGCGGTGGGGTCTGCTCTGGCTGGGCGTGCTGTTCCTCGCCTACGCGATGCTGGTGCGCAAGAACGCCGTCGTCGCCGCGATCCCCGTCTTCGTCATGCTGGTCCTCGCCCTGTGGGGCACGCCCGGACGCCGTACGTGGGCGAAGTGCACGGCGGCCCTCGTCGCCGGACTCGTCGTGCCCACCGCCGCCATCTCCCTCTTCGCGGACCCGCTCCGGACGAACCAGGGCGCGCAGATCATGCTCGACGATCTCGTGCACGTACTGAGCGTGGACGAGCTCCGGTCGGCGGATGTGTCAGCCGCCCTGCGGGACCGGCTCGTCGCCTCCGCGCGGGAGTGCGAGCGCGTCGGCGCCCTCTCCGACGCCTACTGGGCCTGCTACCAGCGCCCGGCGGACGGGTTGCGCGGGGACTCGGGCGAGATCACGTCCCTGTGGCTGCGGGAGATGAGCGGGCATGTGCCGCACTATCTCCAGTACCGCCTGCTCCTCTTCACGACCCTGCTGTTCGAGACCGACTACGCGTACAAGGCGGGGATCTCCCGCAACGACCTGGGAATCGAGGTGGCGCACCCCCGGCTGGAGGACATGCTCGGCACGTACGTCAACGGCATGGCCGAGGACCTGCCCTGGCTGTTCCGCGGCTGGTTCTGGCTCGCGGTGGCACTCGTGCTCGCAGTCCGGCCCGGCAAAGGCGTCTTCTGGATGCCGGTCCGGGCGCTCGGCATCAGCTCGGCGGCCTACATCCTCGGCTACCTGCCGATCATGCCCGCGACGGACTTCCGCTACCTCTACTGGCCGGCGATCGCCTGCGCCCTCGGCCTGCTGCTGCTTGTGCTGGGCCGGGGCACGGCTCCCCCGCCACCGGCGAGCCCCGGCGCCGCGGCCGACCGCACCCTCACGGCGCATCAGCCGGCGGACGCCGGGGGCCAGTAGACCCTTCAGTCCAGCACCGGCAGCAGCTCCGGCAGATGCCCGTCCGAGGCCGCCGCCGCCCGCTGCCGCTCCTGCGGGACATCCCCGTAGAGGGTGTCGCGGGGCCTGGCGGGGCGCCCGGCCGCGTCCGCCACCGCGATCAGGTCCTTGACCGACTTGTACGAGCCGTACGACGAGCCCGCCATGCGGGAGATGGTCTCCTCCATCAGCGTCCCGCCGAGGTCGTTCGCGCCCGAGCGGAGCATCTCGGCCGCGCCCTCCGTGCCCAGCTTCACCCAGCTGGTCTGGATGTTGGGGATGTACGGGTGCAGCAGCAGCCGGGCCATGGCCGTGACCGCCCGGTTGTCCCGCATGGTCGGGCCCGGGCGGGCGATCCCCGCCAGGTACACCGGCGCGTTGGTGTGCACGAACGGCAGCGTCACGAACTCCGTGAAACCGCCCGTGCGCTGCTGGATGCCGGCGAGGGTGCGCAGGTGCCCGAGCCAGTGGCGGGGCTGGTCGACATGCCCGTACATCATCGTCGAGGACGAGCGGATGCCCAGCTCGTGGGCCGTCGTCACGACGTCGATCCAGTCGGCCGCGGGCAGCTTGCCCTTGGTCAGGATCCAGCGCACCTCGTCGTCGAGGATCTCGGCGGCCGTGCCCGGGATGGTGTCCAGGCCCGACTCCTTGGCGGCGGTCAGCCACTCGCGGACGGACAGGCCGGTGCGGGTCGCGCCGTTGACGACCTCCATCGGCGAGAAGGCGTGCACGTGCATGCCCGGGACGCGTTCCTTCACGGCCCGCGCGATGTCGAAGTACGCCGTGCCCGGCAGGTCCGGGTGAATGCCGCCCTGCATGCACACCTCCACCGCGCCCACCTCCCAGGCCTGCTGGGCGCGGTCGGCGACCTGGTCCAGGGAGAGGGTGTAGGCGTCGGCGTCGGTGCGGCGCTGGGCGA
This sequence comes from Streptomyces sp. NPDC093598, assembly GCF_044764825.1. Taxonomy (NCBI): domain Bacteria; kingdom Bacillati; phylum Actinomycetota; class Actinomycetes; order Kitasatosporales; family Streptomycetaceae; genus Streptomyces; species Streptomyces sp. NPDC093598. Next base: position 290,287 of record NZ_JBIWIV010000006.1, read on the forward strand.
AGGCGCAGAAGCGGCAGCCCGTGTAGCAGACGTTGGTGAAGTTGATGTTGCGGGTGACGATGTAGGTCACGTCGTCGCCCACGGCCGACTTGCGTACGTCGTCGGCGACCCGGGCGAGGGCGTCCAGCGCCGGGCCGTCCGCGTGCAGCAGGGCGAGGGCCTCGTCGTCGGTGAGTTTCGTCGGGTCGTCGGCCGCCGTGCGCAAGGCCTGCCGTACGTCGGTGTCGATGCGCTCGGGTGCCATGCCGGGGGCGGCTGCCTCGCGCAGGGCGTCCCAGTCGCCGTACACCTCGTCGAAGTCGTCCCGGCGGTCCGACGTACGGCCCTCGGAATCGATCGAGGAGTGCAGGTCGGTGCGGCCGGACGCCGTGAAGACCTCCTCCGGCTCCTGCCAGGGCAGGCCCTCGGGCAGGGCCTCGGGCAGGGCGAGGCCGGTCTCCGGGTCGGCCAGCGCCGCCACGTGCGGGCGCAGCCGCGGGTCCAGCCAGGGCTCGCCGCGCCGTACGAACTCCGGGTAGACGCAGAGGCGTTCGCGCAGGTCGAAACCGGCCGCGCGGGACTTCTCGGCGAGCTGCTCGATCTGCGGCCAGGGGCGCTCGGGGTTGACGTGGTCGATGGTGAGCGGGGAGACCCCACCCCAGTCGTCGATACCGGCGCCGATCAGCCGCTCGTACTCGTCGTCGACGAGGTTGGGCGGGGCCTGGATGCAGCCGCTCGGGCCCATGAGGAGCCGGGCGACGGCCACCGTGGCGACCAGTTCGTCGAGTTCCGCGTCGGGCATGCCGCGCATCGCGGTGTCCGGCTTCGCGCGGAAGTTCTGGATGATCAGTTCCTGGATGCCGTGGTAGGCCCGGGAGACCTTCCGCAGCGCGAACAGCGACTCGGCGCGCTCCTCGTAGGTCTCGCCGATGCCTATGAGCAGCCCGGAGGTGAAGGGGACGGAGGAACGCCCCGCGTCCTCCAGGACCCGCAGGCGGACGGCGGGCTCCTTGTCGGGAGAGCCGTAATGGGGGCCGCCCGGCTCCGACCAGAGGCGGGTCGCGGTGGTCTCCAGCATCATGCCCATGCTGGGCGCGACCGGCTTCAGGCGCTGGAAGTCGGTCCAGGACATGACGCCCGGGTTCAGATGGGGCAGCAGGCCCGTCTCCTCCAGGATGCGGATGGAGACGGCCCGGACGTAGGCGATGGTGTCGTCGTAGCCGTGCGCGTCGAGCCACTCGCGCGCCTCCGGCCAGCGGTCCTCGGGCTTGTCGCCGAGGGTGATGAGGGCTTCCTTGCAGCCGAGGGCGGCGCCCTTGCGGGCGATGTCCAGCACCTCGTCCGGGGACATGAACATCCCGTGGCCCTCCCGGCGCAGCTTGCCGGGGACGGTGACGAAGGTGCAGTAGTGGCACTTGTCCCGGCACAGCCGGGTCAGCGGGATGAAGACGCTCTTCGAGTACGTGATGACGCCCGGCCGGCCGGCCGCCGCCAGGCCCGCGTCCCGCACCCGCGCGGCCGAGGCCGACAGGTCCTCCAGCTGCTCACCCCGCGCCTGAAGCAGCACCGCCGCCTCGGCGACGTCGAGCGAGACGCCGTCCCTGGCCCGTTTCAGGGCGCGACGCATGGAGTTCTCGGTGGGGCCGGTTCCGGAGGTCGCGGAAGTCGTCATCCTTCGAGCATACGAGTGCGCTGATCAGGCTCAGGGGAGCCCCGTCAGTGGAAGGCCAGCCACCCGATGCCCAGGGCGGACACGAGCCCGGCGGCGGCGACGGCGGCCGGTCTGTTGCGGTGCAGGGCGAACCAGACCAGCGCGGCGGTCACGAGCACGGCCGCCGTGCCGATCGCGGCGCGCAACAGCCCCTGGCTGTAGCCGTACTCGTTGAAATGACGCAGGAGCCAGGAAAACCAGGCAAGCCTCATGACGCTCTCCCCCCGTGGCGAACTGACCCCCAGTTTAGTAGGGGGCGCCAACCTCCTTGCCGGGCAGGGTAGTTGTCAGAGGTACCCGGCGAGGCCGTCCAGTGTCTTCAGCACCTCCGCCTCCCCCGCCGGGGGCAGCTGCGCCACGACCTCCTCGATGCCCAGATCGGCGTAGTGGGCGAGCTTGCCCGGGGAGGGGTGGACGGCGTAGGGGACGACCTGGAGGGCCTCGGGGTCGCGGCCGGCGTCGGCCCAGGCGGTGCGCAGGACCGGCAGCGCCTCACCGAGGCCCCGGCCGCCGATCGGCAGCCAGCCGTCGGCGTACTCGCTGATGTGCGCGAACAGCTTGGGCCCGGCGGCCCCGCCGACGAGCGTGCGCGGGCCGACGACCGGACCGCGCGGCTTCTGCACGGGCTTCGGATACGCGTGACTGGCCCGGACGCTGCCGAACTCCCCTTCGTACGCGACCGGTTCCTGCGACCACAGGGCCCTCATCAGCGCCATCCGGTCGCGGACCAGCTCGCGCCGGGTGTTCCAGCGCACGCCGTGGTCGGCGGCCTCCTCGACGTTCCAGCCGAAGCCGAGCCCCAGCGTGAACCGGCCGCCGGAGAGATGGTCGAGGGTCGCGACCTGCTTGGCCAGGTCGATCGGATCGCGCTGGGCGACGAGCGTGATGCCCGTGCCGAGCCCGAGCCGCTCGGTGACGGCGGCGGCCTGGCCGAGCGCCACGAACGGGTCGAGGGTACGGCCGTACTCGGGCGGCAGCTCACCGCCCGCCGGGTACGGGGTGGTCCGCTCGACGGGGATGTGGGTGTGCTCGGGCAGATACAACCCGGCGAAACCCCGGTCCTCCAGCTCCCGGGCGAGCCGGTTCGGGGTGATCGTCTCGTCGGTGAGGAAGATCGTCACGGCGATGCGCATGACCCATCCCTACCCGAGAGCGGCGCGAGTGTCCATACCGACCGGTCGGACTTTCGGGTGACCGTCGCGAGCGCGAGGTGCGGGGTGAGGGTGCGGACGCCCGGGACGAGACGGGCCGGCAAGACCGCCTGGTCGCCGTGGCACGCACCCGGGAACGCGACGTGCCGGCCCTGCCCGCGCAGGAGAGACCACCGCCGACATCGCCGCCCCCCTCCGACCCCGCGGCCTGTTTCCCTGCTGCCCGCCGTCCAATTCCCTTCCCTTGCACGGCGGTTCACGGCTGACTACAAGGGTGCACACGCACCACCCCGCACCACCCACGCCACGTCACCGACGACACCTGGGGAGCAGCAGTATGTGCGAGGACAGCCACGGCGGGCTCGGCCGGCGCGCTCTGTTCGTGACGGGAGCGGCGGCCGCGCTTACCTTGGGAAGCGTGAGCTTCGCTTCAGCGGCCGACGGGGGCCGGGAGAGCAGAACCGTGCGCGGCACGCTGCCGCCCGGCTCCCCGGACTTCGTGTACGTGCCCGTCGAGGTCCCGGCCGGGGTCCGGGAGCTCAAGGTCGCCTACACCTACGACCGGCCGGCCGTCCCGGCCGGCACCACGGGCAACGCCCTCGACATCGGCGTCTTCGACGACCGCGGCACCGAGCTGGGCGGCCGGGGCTTTCGCGGCTGGTCGGGCGGGGCACGCACGGAGTTCTTCATCCGGGCGGACGACGCGACGCCCGGCTACCTTCCCGGCCCGGTGCGCGAGGGCACCTGGCACATCGCGCTCGGCCCGTACACCGTCGCCCCGCAGGGCCTGTCGTACGAGATCACCATCACGCTGACGTACGGGGAGCCGGGCGAGGCCGCCGAGCCGGTGTATCCGCCGGAGCGTGCGAAGGGCCGGGGGCGGGCCTGGTACCGGGGGGACTGCCATCTGCACTCCTGGCACTCCGACGGCCGCCGCACCCCCGCCGAGATCGGGGAACTGGCCCGGGCCGCCGGCCTGGACTTCATCAACTCCTCCGAGCACAACACGCACGCGGCGCACGCCCACTGGGCCGACGTGGCCGGGGACGACCTGCTGGTCATGCTGGGCGAGGAGGTCACCACCCGCAACGGGCACGTCGTCGCGCTGGGCACCGACCCGGGCACTTTCGTCGACTGGCGCTACCGGGCCCGGGACAACCGCTTCGGCCGGTTCGCCCGGCAGATCCGCCGCGCCGGCGGCCTGGTCGTCCCGGCCCATCCGCACGCCACCTGCATCGGCTGCAACTGGAAGTTCGGCTTCGACGAGGCGGACGCGGTGGAGGTGTGGAACGGCCCGTACACGCCCGACGACGAGGTGGCGCTGGCCGACTGGGACAGCATGCTGGTGGCGTCCGTACGGGACGGGCGCGGCTGGATCCCCGCGATGGGAAGCAGCGACGCCCACCGCTCCCCGGACGCGGTGGGCAGCCCCCAGACGGTCGTCCTGGCCGACGACCTGACCCGGGAGGCCGTCCAGGAGGGCATCCGGGCGGGACGGTCCTACATCGCCGAGTCCGCGAGGGTCACGCTGTCGCTGCGGGTGTCCGGCGGACGCGGCGAGCACGCGGGCATCGGCGAGCGGCTCACCGTGGGCCGCGACACCCCGGTGACCGTCCGCCTGGAGGTCACCGGCGCCCCGCGCTGCACGGTCCGCTTCGCCACCGACCAGGGCGTCGTCCACACCAGCGCCCCGCTTCCGGTGTCCGGCTCGGGCGTCGTCGAGTGGCGGACCACACCGTCCTACGCGGCGTACGTACGGGCCGAACTGCGGCACGAGGCGGCGGCGGGGCCGCTCCCCGGAGCCCTGGCGGCGTTCACCAACCCGGTCTTCCTGGGGCGCCGCACCCCCTAGGGAGTGTCCTCCAGGTCGGCCACGACCGCTGCGTGGTCGGAGGGCCACACCCCGTCGACCGGGCCGTCGCAGGCCCGCCGTACGTCCCGTACGTGGCCGAGTCCGCCGGGGCCGGGCGGGCCCACGTGGATGTAGTCGATGCGCACGCTGGGCTCGTGGGTCGCCGCCACGTACGGGTTGGCCGCGTCCCAAGTGGCGGAGGGGGCGGCCGGGTCGGCGTACTCCCAGGCGTCGAGGAGGACCTGGCCGGGCACGGCCGGGGCGGTCTTGTAGCCGCCGAGGAGGCGGACCTCGTCCGAGTCGGGCCAGGCGTTGAGATCTCCCGTGACGACGGGCGGGAAGGGGGTGTCGCCGCGGTGCCGGGCGACGAAACCGGCGAGCGCGGCGGCCTGGCCGCAGCGGACCGCCGAAGCGTCCGGGGCGGAGATGAAGTGGGCCGTGAAGAAGGGGACTTCGCAGCCGGGGCCGGCCAGGCGGGCGTAGAGGGCCAGACGGCCGTCGTCCGAGTCGGCCGGGGCGGGCAGTGGCAGCACGTCCTGGTCGACGACCGGCCATCTGCTGAGCACGGCGTTGCCTATGCCGACGGTGGGGTCCCCGATCCGCCGCTGCCAGCGCTCGGGGGCGGGCGAGGCGCCCCAGGCGCAGTGCAGGCCCAGCTCACCGGCGAGCCACTCGGCGAGGTTCTCGCCGTCGGCCGCCCACACCTCCTGCAGTCCGACGACGTCGGGCCGCAGCTCCCGCAGGGCCGTGAGGATCGCCTTCTGCCGTGTCTGCCACGGCCCGAAGCGCCACCAAAGGTTCCAGGTCACGATCCGCATCCGCAGCCACCCGCTCTCCTCGTTGCCGCGTGGGGGATCATTGAAGCAGGATCCCTTGCAGAAACCGTGAGCGCTTCGTGCGAAGGAGACCCGCAGCCGATGTCCCGCCGCACCGATCTGAGGTTCCGCGCGACCACCGCCGTCCAGCGCCGCCTCAACCCGCTCCTGCGCCGCCTGCCCCTCCAGACGGTCCTGGAGACGACCGGCCGCGTCTCGGGGCTGCCCCGTCAGACGCCGGTGGGCGGGCGCCGCGTCGGCGACTCCTTCTGGCTGGTGTCGGAGTTCGGCGAACGGTCGCAGTACGTGCGCAACATCAAGGCCGATCCGCGGGTGCGGGTGCGCGTCCGCGGGCGGTGGCACGAGGGCACCGCGCATCTGATGCCGCAGGACGACCCGGTGGCGCGGCTGCGGGCGCTGCCCCGGGTCAACGGCCTGGGGGTGCGGGCCCTCGGGACGAACCTGCTGACCGTACGGGTGGATCTGGACACCTGAGAGGTGTCAGCCCGGCCAGACGATCGCCTGCACCTCGCTGTAGGCGTGCAGGGCGTACGAGCCGACGTCCCTGCCGACGCCGCTCTGCTTGAACCCGCCGAACGGGGCCTCCATGTTCCGCCCGACGGTGTTGACGCCCACCCCTCCGGCCCGTAGCCGCCGCGCCACCCGGAAGGCACGGGCCACGTCTCCCGACCAGACGTAGTCGATGAGCCCGTAGTCGGTGTCGTTGGCGAGCGCGATGCCCTCCTCCTCGTCATCGAAGGGGACGACGGCCACCACCGGCCCGAAGATCTCCTCGCGGACCACGCGCATGTCGTTGGTGCAGCCGGCCAGGAGGGCCGGAGCGACGTAGAAGCCGCGGGGCAGGTCCGGGCGTTCACCGCCCGTCACCAGCACCGCGCCCTCCTTCCGGCCCAGTTCGATGTACGACTCCACCCGGTCACGGTGCCCCGCCGAGATCACCGGCCCGACCACGGTGTCCGGCTCACGCGGGTCGCCGACCTTCAACCAGCGGGCGTAGGAGCCGAGTTGCTCGACCAGCCGGTCGTGGATCCCGCGCTGGGCCAGGACCCGCGTCGGTGCGGTGCAGATCTGCCCGCTGTAGAAGGAGAAGGCGGTGCCGATCCCGGCCACGGCCGAGCCGAGGTCGGCGTCGTCGAAGACGACCGCCGCGCCCTTCCCGCCCAGCTCCATCAGCTGCCGTTTCATGCCCCGCCCGCACACCTCGGCGATGCGCTGCCCGACCGCCGTGGAGCCGGTGAAGCTGACCATGTCGACGTCCGGTGACGCCACGGCCGCCGCACCGGTCTCGCCGCCCGAGCCGCCGACCACGTTCACCACCCCCGGTGGCACACCGGCGGCCTCCAGCGCCTGAGCCATCCGGTAGACCGACAGCGGATCCTGAGGGGCGGGTTTCACCACGACCGTGTTGCCCATGGCCAGGGCGGGCGCGACCTTGCCGGCCGGGTTGGCCCAGGGGTTGTTGTACGAGGTGATGCAGGTGACGACCCCTACGGGCTGCCGGACGGCCAGGGCGCCCATCACACCCGCCCTGCCCATCGGTCCGGCCTCGTTGATCTGCGGCGGGATCGCCCACTCGGCGGGCTCCATGCGCGCGTAGCGCCGGAAGCGGGCGGCGGCGACGCCGACCTGCATGCCGCGTGCGGTGCCGGTGGTCGCGCCGGTCTCGGCCTGGGCCAGTGACGCGTACTCCGTCAGCCGGCCGGCGATGATCCCCGCCGCCCGCCCGAGCACCGCGGCCCGCTCCTCCGGTGAGGTGCGCGACCACGGCCCGAAGGCCTCGCGGGCCGCGGCACAGGCCGCGAGCACCTGATCCCGCGAGGCCTCCGGCGCCCACCCGACGGTCTGCTCGGTCGCCGGGTCGATCACCTCGTAGTGCCCGCCGTCCGGCTCCACCCAGGAACCGCCGACGAACAGCGACTGCCGTGCCGTCACCTCGTGCTCACCGTCTCCGTGTCCCGCCCCGAGCGGAGCACCCGGCCCGGCACGGCCCCGGTCACCACGTCGTCCCGGATCGCCTCGACCCCGTTGACCCACACGGCCCGCACGCCGAGCGCCCGGGAGTCCAGCCGCGGGCTGTCACCCGGCAGGTCGTGCACCAGGGTGGCCGGGCCCGCGTCGATCCGCTCCGGGTCGAGCAGGACCAGGTCCGCGTGCCAGCCCTCCCGTACCCGCCCACGTTCCCGCAGCCCGAAGAGCCGCGCCGGGTCGTCGGTCAGCATCTTCACGGCCTGCTCCAGACCGACCAGCCTCCGGCCCCGCAGGCAGTCCCCGAGGAACCGGGTGGTGTACGGCGCCCCGCACATCCGGTCCAGATGCGCGCCCGCGTCGGACCCGCCGAGCAGCACGTCCTCGTGCTGCCAGGTCTGAGCCCGCAGCGCCCAGGACGCCGGATCGTTGTCGGTCGGCATCGGCCACAGCACCGTGCGCAGCTCGTCGTTGGCGCAGATCTCCACCAGGCACGCGAAGGGCTCCTGCCCGCGCTCCTCTGCGATGTCCTTCACCACGCGCCCGGTCAGCCCGGCGTTCGCCTCGCTGTAGGTGTCGCCGATGACGTACCGCCCGAAGTTCGACAGCCGCCGGAAGACACCCGCGTCCTTGGACCGGGCCCGCCGCAGCAGCTCGGCCCGTACGTCGGCATCCCGCAGCCTCTCGATCCGCTCGGGCACGGGCAGCCCCAGCACCGGCCCCCACCCGGGGATGAGGTTCAGTGCGCAGAAGGTCCCCAGTGACATGTTCATCGGCGTGAGGATCGGCATGGTCAGCGCCACGACCCTGCCGCCCGCCTTCCGCGCCTGCTCGCTCGCCAGGAGCTGGCGGGGCACGCGCTCGGGAACGGCCGCGTCGATGGTCAGCACGTTCCAGTTCAGCGGCCGCCCCGCCACCGCGCTCATCTCCACGAACAGATCGATCTCCGCGTCGCTGAACTGATCCAGACAGCCCGCGACGATCGCCTCGATCTGGGTGCCCTCGCACTCCCCGACGGCCCGCGACAGCGCCAGCAGCTCGGCCGGCTGGGCATGCCGCGAGGCGACCGGCTGCCCGTCCCCGTCGGAGTGGCTGGTCGACTGGGTGGTGGACAGCCCCCAGGCCCCGGCGTCCATGGCCTGCCGCAGCAACCGCACCATCGCGGCGAGCTGCTCCTGACTCGGCTGCCCGCCCACGGCCTGCGGCCCCATCACATACCGCCGCAGCGCACAGTGCCCCACCATGAAACCGGCGTTGACGGCGATCCGCCCCTCCAGGGCGTCCAGGTACTCCCCGAAGGAGTGCCAGCTCCAGGGCGCCCCCTCCTCCAACGCCACCAGCGCCATGCCCTCGACCCTGGACATCATCCGCCGGGTGTAGTCGGCGTCCTCGGGCCGATCGGGATGCAGTGGCGCGAGCGTGAACCCGCAGTTGCCGCCGGCGACGGTGGTGACACCGTGGTTGAGGGAAGGCGTGGCGTACGGATCCCAGAAGAGCTGGGCGTCGTAGTGCGTGTGGGGATCGACGAAGCCGGGGGTGAGGACGAGGCCGTGCGCGTCCTCGGTGGTGCGCGCTTCCTGGGTGACCTCGCCGATGACGGCGATACGCCCGTCCTTGATGCCCACGTCGGCGGTGATGGCGGGCGCACCGGTCCCGTCCACGACGGTTGCGCCCTTGATGACGTGATCGAGCATGAGCACTCAACTCCTCTGAGTCCGTTGCCTTTCTTGGGGGCGCGGGGAACTGCGCGACCAGCCCCCACGAACCCGCACTCGCCAACGAACGCTCAAACACCCCTGCGGAACCGCGAAGTCCGATGCACGGGATCCGTATCGATCTTGGGAATCACGTACTCCCCGACCAGCCGGATCGTCTGCAGCGTCTCCTCCTTCGGCACCCCCACCGGCAACCCGAAACTCAGCTGATCCGCCCCGGCCCGCTCCCACCGCTCGCACTGCCGCAGCACCTCGTCGGGGTCGCCGCAGATCAGCAACTCCTCCTCGATCAGCACCTCCACGAACTCCTCGGTGTACTCCGGCAACGTCTCCGGCCACACGGGGAACCCCTCGGGACGAGGGAACGTGTCGTGGTAGCGGAACACCAGCGACGGCAGGTAGTGCAACCCCCCGTTCGCCGCGATCCGCACCGCTTCCTGGTGCGTCGGCGCACAGATCGCCGTGGTCGTCACCATCACGTTGTCGTTCACGAAGGCGCCGACGGGCTCCGCGTCCACGATCGCCGTCTTGTACTGCTCCAGCACCCACTCCATGTCGGAGACCTTCTGCACGCTGAAGCCGAGCACGCCGAGCCCCTTCTTCGCCGCCATCGCGTACGACGGCGGCGACCCGGCGGCGTACCACATCGCCGGGTGCGACCCGCCGTACGGCTTCGGCAGGATCTTCCGCGGCGGCAGTGACCAGTGCTTGCCCTGGAAGCCCTGGTACTCGTCCTGGAGCCACATCTTGGGGAACTCGGCGATGGTCTCTTCCCAGAGCTCCTTGGTGTGGTTCATGTCGGTCACGCCCGGCATGAACCCGAGGATCTCGTGCGATCCGGCGCCCCGCCCGCTGCCGAACTCGAACCTGTTGCCGCTGAGGTGGTCGAGCATCGCGACCTTCTCGGCGACCTTCACGGGGTGGTTGACCGGGGCGAGCGGGTTGAAGATCCCCGAGCCCAGGTGGATCCGCTCGGTCGCGTGCGCCAGGTACCCGAGGAAGACGTCGTTGGCGGACAGGTGCGAGTACTCGTCCAGGAAGTGGTGCTCGGAGGCCCAGGCGTACTTGAAGCCGGACTTGTCCGCCTGGATGACGTACTCGGTCTCCTCCATCAGCGCCTTGTGCTCGGCGAGCGGGTCGGTCTCGGCCCGTTTGCCGACGTATCCCTGAACGAAGATGCCGAATTCCAAGGAGGTTCACCGCCCCACGGTCAGTTCTGACGCTACGTCAGATTTATGGGTCCGACTGTTCCACCGCCCCTCATGAGCGTCAATAGCTGATAGTGCGTCAGATGACGCTGACGCCGGCCAGCCACCCGCCGTCGATCACGAACGGCTGTCCCGTGATGTACGAGGAGTCCTCCGAGGTCAGGAAGAGCGCGAGCCTGGCCACCTCCTCCGGCTGCCCTGCCCTGCCCAGCGGCACGAGCTTGCGGTACAACCGGTCCAGGCCCTTCGCCGTCTCCTCCGGGTCGGCGTCCGGGTCGAGCCGCGCCGGGTTGGACATCGCCGTGTCGATGGCCCCCGGGCAGACGGCGTTGACGCGGATCCCCCGCCCGGCCAGCTCCAGGGCGGCCACCCGGGTCAGACCGACCACGGCGTGTTTGGTCGCCGCGTAGGAGCCCACCGCGGCCATCCCGGTCAGGCCGGTGCAGGAGGCCGTGTTGACGATCGTGCCCCCGTCGGCCATCTCCGGGGCGACCGCCCTGATGCCGAGGAAGCAGCCCACCTGGTTGACCTGGACGACCTGCATGAACTCGTCGAGGGGTGTGTCGAGGAGGGAGTTGAAGCGCAGGACGCCGGCGTTGTTGACGAGCCCGTCGACGTGGCCGTAGGCGTCCTTGGTGGCGGCGACGGCGGCCTGCCAGTCGTCCTCCCGCCCCACGTCCAGATGGACGTACCGCGCGCCGATCTCCTTCGCGAGGGCCTCGCCCTGGTCGTCGAGGACGTCCGCGACGACCACCCGGGCCCCCTCGGCCGCGAACAGCCGGGCCTCCTGCTCGCCCTGGCCGCGTGCGGCGCCGGTGACGATGACGACCCGTCCGTCGAGCTTGCCCATGGGATCTCCTCACAGCTCGGGGGCGACCTCGGCGCCGAACGCCGCGATCTGGTCGATGAGTTCGCCGCGGCTCCGGCTGCGGAACCGCACCTGGATCTGGTGCACGCCCATCGCGCGATACGCCCGCAGCGACTCGGCGAGCTCCTGCGCACCACCGGTGAGGGTCCGGCGCCCCACGTCCCAGCGGGGCGTGCCGACGTACAGCGGCTCGGCGATGGCACCGACGGTGAACGGTCCCCGCACACCGGCTCGTTCGCGCAGCTCCCCGATCCGCGCGATCTGCCCGGGCAGCCGGTCCCTCGGATCCCCCTGCGGCAGCCACCCGTCGCCCTTGAGGGCGGCCCGTCGTACGGCGGCCGGCGAGGAGCCGCCGACCCACAGGGGGACCGGGTCCTGCACCGGCCGGGGCCGCTGCCCGAGCCCCTCGAAGTCGTACAGCTTGCCGTGGTGCTCGGGGAACTCCTCCGGCCCGAGAGCGGCGCGCAGGGCGTCCACGCACTCGTCGAGCACGGCCCCGCGCCGGCGGAAGTCCACGCCCAGGGCCTCGAACTCCTCCTGCACGTGCCCGGCGCCGACCCCGAGGATCAGCCGGCCTGCACTGAGGTGGTCGAGGGTGGCGTACTGCTTGGCGGTGAGCAGCGGGTGCCGCAGCCCGACGATCGCCACATGGCTGAGCAGCCGGATCCGTTCGGTGGCGGCGGCGAGGAAGGCGAGGGTGGCGACGGGGTCGTACCAGACGGTGCTCATGGCGGCGGCGAGCCGGCGGGGGATGCCGACGTGATCGCAACCGGCGAGGTAGTCGAACCCGGCCCGGTCGGCGGCGCGGGCGATCTCCAGCAGGTCGGCGGGTCCGGCGGCGGCTTCCCACCCCTCCGCGTAGAGGGTGCTCTGCGACTGGACGGGAAGCTGCATCCCGTACCGCAGGCTCACCGCGGGCCACCGCCGCCGCCCGGCCACAGGCCCTCGGCGGTGAGCCCGAGCAGCCCGATGGCGTTCCCCCGCACGATCCGCTCGACCACGTCGGGCTCCAGATGCCCCATCTGAGCCTCGCCCACCTCGCGGGACTTGGGCCAGGTGGAGTCGGAGTGGGGGTAGTCGGTCTCGTAGAGGACGTTGCCGACGCCGATGGAGTCGAGGTTGCGCAGGCCGAAGGCGTCGTCGAAGAAGCAGCCGTAGACGTGCTCGGCGAACAGCTCGGACGGCGGCCGGTGCACCTTGTCGGCGACGCCGCCCCAGCCGCGGTTCTCCTCCCACACCACGTCGGCCCGCTCCAGGATGTAGGGGATCCAGCCGATCTGGCCCTCCGCGTACATGACCTTGAGGTTCGGGAACTGCTCGAACTTGCCGCTCATCAGCCAGTCGACCATGGAGAAACAGCAGTTGGCGTACGTGATGGTGGAGCCGACGGCGGGCGGGGCGTCCGCGGAGGTGGACGGCATGCGGCTGCTGGAGCCGATGTGCATGGCGACGACCGTGCCGGTCTCGTCGCACGCGGCGAGGAACGGGTCCCAGTCGTCGGTGTGGATGGACGGCAGCCCGAGGAAGGGCGGTATCTCGGAGAAGGCGACCGCACGGACACCGCGGGCGGCGTTGCGCCGCACCTCCGCCGCCGCCAGCTCGGCGTCCCACAGCGGGATGAGGGGCAGGGGTATGAGCCGCCCGTGCGCGTCCGGGCCGCACCACTCCTCCACCATCCAGTCGTTGTAGGCGCGCACGCAGAGCAGGCCCAGCTCGTGATCCTTCGCCTCGGTGAAGGTCTGGCCGCAGAAGCGCGGGAACGTGGGGAAGCACAGGGCGGACTGGACGTGGTTGACGTCCATGTCGGCGAGCCGTGCGGTGACGTCGTAGGAGCCGGGCCGCATCTGCTCGTAGGTGATGACCTCGAGCCGGATCTCGTCCCTGTCGTACCCGACCGCGGTGTCGAGCCGGGTCAGGGGCCGGCGCAGATCCTCGTAGACCCACCAGTCCCCGACGGGACCCTCGTCCCCGGGCTGCCCCATGACCGGCTTGAAGCGGCCCCCGAGGAAGGTCATTTCCTTCACGGGAGCCCGGACGATCCGCGGCCCGGCGCCCCGGTACTTCTCCGGAAGCCGGTCCTGCCAGACGTTCGCGGGCTCCACGGTGTGGTCGTCCACGGAGATGATCAGCGGAAAGGTGCTGTCGTGGGTGTCCATGGCGCTCACGGTAGCGCCGATCTGACGGTGCGTCAGCTATGCGTACGCAGACCGGTTCCGGCCGTGCCGGCGTGATCCACGCGATCCGCTCCGAGCGCATGCGGAGAGAGTGTGCAGACCTGGTGGACTCCCGTGCGCCGCCCTGTGATCGGTGTCTCCCACGGCTGACGTATCCGCCGTCAACAAGGCAAACTGGCGTGGTTGCTCAGGATGTCTAGGGGGACTGCATGGACGGTGTAGCGGACGGTGTGCCGCGCGTACCGGAGCAGCGGCGTCCCGACCACGCGTCGAAGTCGCCGGAGCCGGCGAGGCCGGAAGGGCTCGCCGAGCCGGGGGATTCCGTGACGCTGCGCTTCAGCGTGCTCGGCCCCGTGCGTGCCTGGCGCGGTGACGAGCCGGTCACCACCGGGTCCCCCCAGCAACGCGCCCTGCTGGCCGCCCTGCTGCTGCGCGAGGGCCGCACGGCCACGGCGGCCGAGCTGATCGACGCCCTGTGGGGCGAGGAGCCGCCCTCGCAGGCGCTGGCGGCGGTACGGACGTACGCCTCCCGCCTGCGCAAGGTGCTGAACCCGGGCGGCGAGGGACACCGGTCCGGCGGCACCGGCACGGCCGCGCCCGCCGTCCTGGTCAGCGAGTCCGGCGGCTACGCCGTTCGCGGCCTGGCCGAGGGCGCCTTGGACCTCACCCTCGCCCAGGACCTGGCGACCGAGGCGGAGAAGGCCCGCTCGGCCGGCGACCTCTGCCACGCCCGCGACACCCTGCGCCGCGCCCTCGCCCTGTGGGACGGGGAGACCCTGGCCGGCGTGCCCGGCCCCTACGCGGAGGCCCAGCGCGTCCGTCTGGAGGAGTGGCGGCTCCAGCTCCTCGAATCCCGCCTGGACATGGACCTGGAGCAGGGCTGCCACGCCGAGGCCGTCTCCGAGCTCACGGCCCTCACCGCGGCCCATCCGCTGCGGGAGCGGCTCCGCGAGCTGCTGATGCTGGCGCTCTACCGCAGCGGCCGCCAGGCCGAGGCACTGGCCGTCTACGCCGACACCCGCCGTCTGCTCGCCGACGAACTCGGCGTGGACCCGCGCCCCGGCCTGAGCGAGCTGCAACAGCGGATCCTCCAGGCGGACCCCTCACTGGCGGAGCCCTCCTCCCCGGCCCCCGAGCCGGCCGCTGTCCCGGTCCGCCCGGCACAACTGCCCGCGACGGTGCCGGACTTCACCGGCCGCTCCGCCTTCGTACGGGAACTGGGCGACATCCTCGCCTCCGCCGAGGGCCGGGTCATGGCGGTCTCGGCCCTGGCCGGCATCGGCGGCGTCGGCAAGACGACCCTCGCGGTGCACGTGGCCCACCGGGCACGCACGGCGTTCCCGGACGGGCAGCTCTACGTCGATCTGCAGGGCGCGGGTGCCCGGGCGGCGGAGCCGGAGACGGTCCTGGGCTCCTTCCTGCGCGCCCTCGGCACGGCCGACTCGGCGATCCCCGACACCCTGGAGGAACGCGCGGCCCTGTACCGCTCCGTCCTGGCCGGGCGCCGGGTGCTGGTCCTGCTGGACAACGCCCGGGACGCCGCCCAGGTACGTCCCCTGCTGCCCGGCGCGGACGGTTGTGCCGCGCTGGTCACCTCCCGGGCGCGGATGGTGGACCTGGCGGGCGCCCACCTGATCGACCTCGACGTGATGTCCCCGGACGAGGCGCTGGCGCTGTTCACGAAGATCGTGGGCGAGGAGCGGGTGGCCTCCGAGCGGAAGGCCGCCCTGGACGTGGTGGCGGCCTGCGGTTTCCTGCCGCTGGCGATCCGCATCGCGGCGTCCCGCCTGGCGGCCCGCCGTACCTGGACGGTGTCGGTCCTCGCGGCGAAGCTCGCCGACGAACGCCGCCGCCTGGACGAGCTCCAGGCCGGCGACCTGGCCGTCGCGGCCACCTTCGAGCTCGGCTACGGCCAGCTGGAACGCGCGCAGGCCCGCGCGTTCCGCCTGCTCGGCCTGGCGGACGGCCCCGACATCTCCCTCGCCGCCGCGGCGGCGGTCCTGGACCTGCCGGCCGAGGACACGGAGGACCTGCTGGAGTCCCTCGTGGACACCTCCCTCCTCGAATCGGCGGCCCCCGGCCGCTACCGCTTCCACGATCTGGTGCGGCTCTACGCGCGTGCGTGTGCGGAAAGGGACGAACTGCCCCCGAGCGAGCGGGGGTCGGCGCTGTCCCGGCTGCTGGACTTCTATCTGGCGTCCGCGGCCGGGGTCTACGCGATCGAACGCCCGGGCGACCGGTTGGTGGATCATCTGGCCGCGACCAGGTACGAGGGCCTGGCCTTCGACACCAGGGAATCGGCCCTGGACTGGCTCTTCGCCGAAGCGGAGTGCCTGTTGGCCTGTGTCATGCAGTCGCTGCCCGGCCCCACCCTTCGGCGGGCCGCCAGTCTCCTCCTCGTGGCGAAGGACCTCTCGGAGTCCGGCGCCAGCTCCCTCTTCTACGAGCGGGCCGCTGCCGCGTTGTGCCGGGCGGCGCAGGAACTGGGCGACGCGCACGCCGAGGCCCAGGCGCGCACTGCCCTGGCGCAAGTGCACGTGCGGGCCGGGCGCTTCGACGAAGCGGCTGTCGAGGCGAGCAAGGCGATGTCCCTGGAGACCGCCGAGGACCCGTGGTCCAGGTGCAACGCGCCGCTCGAACGCGGCGTCATCGCGTTCTACAAGAACCAGCTCGAGGACGCCGAGACCTACCTGAGCATCGCGTTGGCCAACTTCCGCGAGGACATGAACGCCCCGGGGGAGGCCAGCGCGCTGTGCAACCTCTCCCGTGTGCACCTGGCCCTGGGCAAGACGAGCACGGCCATTTCGCTGGCCGAGCAGGGCATCGAGCTCTACGACAGCCTCGGAGCGGCCCTGCGTCTGGCCAACGGCCGGTACGCCCTCGGTCTCGCCCTCACCGTCGCCGGCCGGTACGACGAGGCACTGGCGCAGCTCACGGCGGCGATGACCGTCTTCCGCGAGAATCGCCAGCCGCTCTGGGAAGGCGTGACGCACTTCCGTATCGCGGAGGTTCACCTCGCGGCCCATCGCCCTCCGCTCGCCGCCGCCCACGCCGAGCAGGCCATCGCCCTGCGAGGCATCGGCGGGGAGTGGCGTCGCGGGACCGTCCTCACGGTACTGGGCAAGGCCCTGCTGGAGCTGGGTCAGCCCGACCGCGCCCGTGCCTGCTGGAACGAGGCCCTGACCATCTACGAGAAGCTGGGCTCCGCCGAGGCCGCCGAGGTGCGGGAACTCCTCAGTCCCGTGGCGTCCTGAGCGCGGTCGAGGCCGCGGGGTCGGCGTTCATCGTTCGTTTATCGCTGCCCGGCACTCTGTTGCCACCAACCCGTCGCGTCGGGGGGCAGACGGTTTGGTCAACGGCCGTACCCATACGGTGTACCGGCCTTTGGACGCTCGTCCGGCAACCCACGGGGGAGTTGCCGGACGAGCGTCCTCGAATCGACCCATGTCACAGAGAGAGATCCAGCCATGAGCGACAAGGTCAAGCCCGAGGACACGCACATCTCCGGCGGGGAAGACGGGGACATCAAGCCCCTGGACACGCACATCTCCAGCGAGAAGGCGGGCTCGGGCGACATCAAGCCGCTCGACACGCACATCTCCGGCGGCACCGCCACCCCGCTGGACACCCACATCTCGGACGAGAAGGCCTGACGGACCTGGTCCTACGGGGGACCGCACGGGGGGACATCGGCCGCGGCGGCGCGGAGGGGGAGCCGTCGCGGCCGACGTGTGTCCGCGAGCAGGTGTGCCGTCGCGTCGGCCACGTACGTGTGGCCGCGCAGACCCGTGTCCCGGAGCAGAGCGACGGCGGCGGCGACGACCTCCCGTGTCACGGGTTCCACCACGACACACGACACGGCCCCCGGCCCAGCCGCACGCTTCACCGGCCGTGGTACGCCTCGACCAGCGTCATCGAGCCGGTCACGACACGGTGGCCGGAGCGGTGCACGTCCTCGAGCCGGGCGGGCCTGTCGGCCCGGCGGAGTGCACCGCTGGTTTCGGCGCGCGATAGTAGGTCCTCGCAGACCACCAGTCGGCTCCATCACGAAGGCGGCCCCATGCCCGGCGAGCAGCCCCACCTGTACGAGACCCTCGACGAGCGGTTCCGGACGGGGAGGTGTCAGGCGGGGGACTCGCGGCTGGAGACGCTGTACGAGGGGTGCCGGTGGGCCGAGGGGCCCGTGTACGTGCCCGCCGGGCGGTATCTCGTGTGGAGCGACATCCCCAACGACCGGCTGCTGCGGTGGGACGAGACCACCGGGGCCGTGGGGGTCTTCCGCTCCCCCGCCGGGTACCCGAACGGCAGCACCCTGGACGGGCAGGGCCGTCTCATCACCTGTGAGCAGGGCAATCGGCGGGTGACCCGGACCGAGCACGACGGCTCGGTCACCGTGATCGCCGAGCGGTTCCGTGGCAAGCGGCTCAACAGCCCGAACGACGCCGTCGTGAGGTCGGACGGGTCGGTGTGGTTCTCCGACCCCGAGTTCGGGATCGCCACCGACTACGAGGGGCACCGCGCCGAGAGCGAGATCGGGGCCCGGAACGTCTACCGCGTCGACCCCGCGAGCGGCGAGGTGCGGCTGGTCGCCGACGGGTTCCAGGGGCCCAACGGGCTCGTCTTCTCGCCGGACGAACGGCGGTTGTACGTCTCCGACAGCGTCGCCAACCACATCCGCGTCTTCGACGTCCACGAGGACGGGACGACCCTCTCCGGTGGCGATGTCTTCGCCGCGTGCGACAACGGCAACTTCGACAACATCCGGTTCGACGACGAGGGGCGGCTCTGGGCCGCCGCCATGGCCGGGGGCGTGCACTGCTACGACCCCGACGGCACGCTCCTCGGCCGCATCCTGGTGCCCGGTACCGTCGCCAACGTCCGGTTCGGCGGTGCCCGGCGCAACCGCCTGTTCATCGCCGCCGACACCACCCTGTACTCCCTGATGATGTCGGTCACCGGTACCCCGGCCCTGCCGCTCAGCCGGTGACCGCGCCCCGCAGCGCGCCCTTCACGACCTTCCCGCTCGCGTTGCGCGGCAGCCGCTCGACGAACTCCACCGTTCTCGGGACCTTGTAGTTCGCCATCTCCCTGCGGGACCAGGCGATCAGGTCGTCGGCGGTCAGCAGGGCACCGGGGCGCCGTACGACGTACGCCCGGCCGACCTCCCCGAGCCGGGCGTCGGGTACGCCGATCACCGCCACGTCCGCCACGTCCGGGTGGAGGCCGAGCAGCTGCTCTATCTCGGCGGGGTAGGCGTTGAAGCCGCCGACGATGAACATGTCCTTGAGGCGGTCGGTGATGCGCAGGTTGCCCGCCGCGTCCAGGACGCCGACGTCGCCGGTGCGCAGCCAGCCGTCCGGTGCCAGCACCTCGGCGGTGGCCTGCTCGTCCTGGTGGTAGCCGGTCATGACGTTGAAGCCCTGGACCTGGACCTCGCCCGACACACCGGGTTCCAGAGGCCGGCCCTCGGGGTCGGCGACCCGTACCCGCGTGCCGGGGATGGCCCGGCCGGACGTGGACGCGATCACCGTCGGGTCGTCGCCGCGCCGGCACATGGTGACGACACCGCCCGCCTCGGAGAGGCCGTACGCCGTGAGGACGGTGCCGATGCCGAGTTCGGTGCGCAGCCGCTCCACCAGCCGCAGCGGCACCACCGCCGCTCCGGTCACCACCAGGCGGAGGGCCGAGAGGTCGTGGGCGTCCCGGGCGGGGTGGTCGAGGAGGGACTGGAGGAGGGTCGGGGGGCCGGGGAGTACGGAGACCCGTTCCGCGGCGATGTTGGCCAGGACGGTGTTCACGTCGAACACGGGCTGGGGGATCATCGTCGCGCCCCGCATCAGGCAGGCGATCACCCCGGCCTTGTAGCCGAAGGTGTGGAAGAAGGGGTTGACGATCAGGTAGCGGTCGCCCCGGGTGAGGCCCGCCAGGTCGCCCCAGATGTCGTACGCCCGCAGCGTCTGCTCGTGGGTGATGACCGCGCCCTTGGGGCGGCCCGTGGTGCCGGAGGTGAAGATGATGTCCGAGGGCCAGGACCCCCGCACGGCCGCGGCCCTTTCCCGCACGTCCGCCGCCCCCGTCCCCTCCCCGCTCGCCAGGAAGTCCTTCCAGGTCAGGAAACCCGCCGGGGCGTCCTCCGAGAGGACGACCGCGTGCCGAAGGCCCGGCAGGCCGGGCAGCGGGCCGTCTCCCGGGCCGTCCCCCGCCGCCCTGCGCAGGGACGCCACGTACGACGTGCCGAGGAACGTGCCGGTGACGAACAGCAGCCGGGCTCCGCTGCGGCGCAGCACGTCCGCCGCCTCGGCGCCCTTGAAACGGGTGTTGAGCGGCACGAGCACCGCGCCCGCCGAGACCGCGCCCAGGGCGGAGACGATCCAGTCGAGCGAGTTCGGGGCCCAGATGCCGACCCGGTCGCCCGGCTCGATTCCGTTCGCCAGGCAGGCCGCCGCCGCGCGTTCCACACGGGCGCCCAGTTCCGCGTAGGTGACGCGGGTCCTGCCCTCGACGACCGCCTCGACGTCCGCGTACCGCTCGGCCGCCGTCCTGACCAGGCCCGGAACGCTTCCCCATGCCGTATCCGCTCGCACAGCACGCCTCCCCACGCCATAGGAGCTGACTGTCCGTCAGATTATCTGTAATCTGACGACCTGTCAGCGACCGTTCGGCCCGGAGGTGCGCGCAGCATGGCAGCAGGATCGGGAGGCCTCAAGGACGCCACCGCTCTGGTCGGCATAGGCCAGACGCCGTTCGCCAGACGACTCCCGGAGGACGAGCGCACCCTCGCCTGCCGCGCGGTCCTGGCCGCTCTGGACGACGCCGGGATCGCGCCCGGTGAGGTCGACGCCCTCGCCTCCTACACCATGGAGGAGACGGACGAGGTCGAGCTGGCGAAGGCCTGCGGCTTCGGCGACCTCACGTTCTTCAGCAAGGTCGGCTTCGGGGGCGGGGGTTCGTGCGCCACCGTCGCCCATCTCGCCGCCGCCATCGCCGCCGGGCAGGCGAGCGTCGGGGTCGCCTGGCGGTCCCGCAAGCGGGGCAGCGGGCCGCGGCCCTGGACCAACACCACCGTCCAGCTGCCGACCCCGGCCCAGTGGACCCGTCCGTACGGGCTGCTGAGGCCCGCCGACGAGATCGCGATGCTCACCCGCCGCTACCTGCACGAGTACGGCGCCACCCGGGACCACCTGTTCAACGTCGCCCTCGCCTGCCGCAACCGGGCCAACCAGAACCCCGCCGCGATCATGTACGACCGGCCCCTCACCCGCGAGATGTACATGACCTCCCGCTGGATCAGCGAGCCGCTCTGCCTCTTCGACAACTGCCTGGAGACCGACGGGGCGCTGGCGTGTGTCGTGGTCTCCGCCGAGCGCGCCCGCGACTGCCGGCGCAGGCCCGTCTACGTCCATTCCGCCGCCCAGTCGCTCCCCGCCCAGCACCACGGCATGGTCAACTACTGGAACGACGACCCCCTCACCGGCCCCGCCTGGAGCGCCGCCCGGCACCTGTGGAAACACTCCGACCTGGCCCCCGAGGACGTCGACGTCGCCCAGATCTACGACGCCTTCACGCCCCTGGTCCTGCTCTCCCTGGAGGGCTACGGCTTCTGCGGGCGCGGCGAGGGCGGGGCGTTCACCGAGGGCGGGGCGCTGGAGATCGGCGGGCTGCTGCCCGTGAACACCGGCGGGGGCGGGCTGTCCGAGGCCTACGTGCACGGCTTCAACCTCATCAACGAAGGGGTCAGGCAGCTGCGCGGGACCAGTACCGCGCAGGTGCCGGGCGCCTCCACCTGTCTGGTCACGGCGGGTGAAGGGGTTCCGACCTCCGCCCTGCTGCTGAGGAGTTGAGGAGCCACCCATGCTGCGTCCCGTCCCCGACGCCGACGGCGCCCCCTTCTGGGAGTACGCCGCCCAGGGCGAACTCCGCGTCCAGGCCTGCGCCGACTGCGGAGAACTCCGCTTCCCGCCCCGGCCCTGCTGCCCGCACTGCCAGTCCTTCGACGCCGAGTGGCGGCCGGTGTCCGGTCGCGGCCGGGTCTGGTCGTACGTCGTCGCCCATCCGCCGCTGCTGCCCGACTACGCCGCGCAGGCGCCGTACAACGTGGTCGTCGTCGAGTTGGACGAGGCGCCCCTGATCCGGCTGGTGGGCAACCTGGTCCCCGGCGCGGGGCAGCCGATCGGCTCCCTGCCGCCGGAGAACCTTCGCATCGGCGCCCGGGTGCGGGCCGTCTTCCACGACGGCCTTCCCCAGTGGGTTCCGGAGCGGTCATGAGCAGTGTCCTCGTGCGGGCCGACCCGGACAGCGGGGTGGCCGTCGTGACGCTGAACCGGCCCGAGCGGCTCAACGCCGTCGACCTCGCCATGGCCGGCGAACTCGCCTCCACCTGGGGCGAGCTGCGGTTCGACGACTCCGTGCGGGCGATCGTCCTCACCGGGGCCGGTGAGCGCGCCTTCTGCACCGGCATCGACCGGGACGCCGTGGTGCCGCAGCCGAACTCCCCGTACGCGCAGGACGATCCGCTGCTCGGCATCGGCCCGAAGGCGAACGACCTGTGGAAACCGGTCGTCGCCGCCGTGCACGGGATGGCCTGCGGAGGGGCCTTCTATCTGCTCGGCGAGGCGGAGTTCGTCGTCGCGGACCCCACCGCCACCTTCTTCGACCCGCACACCACCTACGGCATGGTCAGCGCCTACGAGTCCGTCCTGATGGCGCAGCGCATGCCGTACGGGGAGGTCGCGCGGATGGCGTTGATGGGCGCGGCGGAGCGGATCTCGGCCCGGCGGGCGTACGAGGTCGGGCTGGTGTCGGAACTCGCGGCGCGGGGCCGGGCGTTGGAGGCGGCGACCGCGTGCGCCGCCGTCCTCGCCGGGTATCCGACCGAGGCCGTGCAGGGGACCGTGCGGGCACTGTGGGCCGCGAGTGAGGCGGGGCGCTCGCAGGGGGTCGCGCAGGCGCCGCACCTCATCGCACTCGGGAACGCGGCGGGTGAGCGGCAGGCCCGGCTGTTCGCGGGGCGGTCACGGGCGTACCGGTTGCGCGAGTGAAGTCGTTTACTCATACATGCGTATGCTCGGGGTGTGGTTGAGCATCGGATGATCGACGTCAATGGCATACAACTGCACATCGCGGAGCAGGGCGAGGGTCCGCTCGTGGTGCTGCTGCACGGCTTCCCGGAGTCCTGGCACTCCTGGCGGCACCAGTTCGGTCCGCTGGCCGAGGCCGGTTTCCGGGTGGTAGCGCCCGACCAGCGCGGGTACGGCGGCAGTGACCGCCCCGAGGACGTGGCCGCGTACAGCATCCTCCACCTGGTCGGGGACGTGGTCGGGCTGATCCACGCGCTGGGCGAGGAACGGGCGTTCGTCGTCGGGCACGACTGGGGCGCGCCGGTGGCCTGGCACACCGCGCTGCTGCGGCCGGACGTGGTGCGCGGGGTGGCCGGGCTGAGTGTGCCGCCGCCGTTCCGTGGGAGCCGGCCTCCGCTTCAGACCATGCAGGAGCGGTTCCAGGGCCGCTTCTACTGGAACTACTTCAACCGGCCCGGGGTCGCGGAGGCCGAGTTCGCCGACACCCGGACGACCCTGCGCAAGCTGCTGTACTCCGCCTCCGGTGACGCGCCGGACGCCGGGCGTCCCGAGCAGGCCCTGGTCGACCCGGAGCGCGGGTGGCTCACGGACGCGCCGGACCCCGAGGTGCTGCCCGGGTGGCTCACCGAGGAGGACCTCGACGTGCTCACCGAGAGCTTCGAACCGGGCTTCACGGGCGCGCTCAACTGGTACCGCAACCTGGACCGCAACTGGGAGCTGACCGCCCCCTGGCAGGGCGCGGTCGTCTCCCCGCCCGCGCTGTACGTGTACGGCGACCGGGACCTCGTGCCCGCCTTCCCGGGCACGCCCGAACTGATCGAGCAGCTGCCCGACTTGATGCCGAACCTGCGCCGCAAGCCGCTCGTCCTGCCGGGCTGCGGCCACTGGACGCAGCAGGAGCGGCCCGCCGAGGTGAACGAGGCGCTGATCGACTTCCTGACGGAGCTGCGGGACTGACGTCCCGGCCGTCGGGGTCGCGCGGCTGATCGGCGACCGCGCTTGTCCGTCACGGCCATGCCACTGCTGGCGACCGGCGCGTGCCCGGCGTAGCGTCGGGAGTGGGAGCGGTGGACGGACCGCTTCCCGACAGACGACGGCCGCCGTCCGGAGCCCCTTCCGTACGCCGGTGCGACGGCCGTCCCGGGCCGGTCAGGCGGTGCGTGCCGTGCCCGTGCCCTTCTCCGCGTCCAGGGCGTACACACAGCGGTCCTTGCTGCACGCGTACACCACCCCGTCCCGGACGACCGGGGAGCCGGTGATCTCGCCGCCGGTCGCGAGCTTCCAGCGCAGCCGGCCGTCGTCGGCCTTCAGGGTGTAGAGCAGGTGGTCGGTGGAGCCGAAGTGGATGCGGCCCTCGGCCACCGAGGGGGCGCCCACGATGTCGCCGCCCGCCTGGAAGCGCCACTTGGGTGTGCCGGTGACCGCGTCGAGGGTGTAGAGGCCCTTGCCGCTGCCCACGTGGACATGGCCGGCGGCGACCAGGACGGGATCGACGCAGGAGCGGGCCTCGGTGGCGATGCGCCAGCGGTCGCGGCCGTCGGTGGCGTCGAGGGCGTAGACCGTGCCGAGGTAGTCGGCGAGGTAGATGCCGCCGCCGGTGACGGCCGGGCCGGGGACGAAGGTGGGCGGGGAGAGGAACACGGCCGGGGCCTCGAAGTGCCACCTCACGTGCCCGGCGGCCGCGTCGAGGGCGAGGACGCGGGTGCCGGCGCAGACGTAGACGTAGCCGTCGCCGGCCTGGGTGAGCCGGACCGGGACGCCGCCGCAGGAGGCCGCGTCGCCGATCGGGTACGACCAGCGCTCGTCGCCGGTGCGGGCGTCCAGGGCGCGCAGCCGGGCGTCCTGCCACACGTAGACCGTGCCGTCGTGCAGGGCGGGCCCGGCCTCGGGGGACTCGAAGTCGGTCTGGCAGCCGGTGATCTCCCACAGCTTCTGGCCGCCCGAGGCCTCCCAGCCCTGGACGCCGCCGCCGCGGGTGCCCGTGACGACGGTGCCGCGGCCGGCCTGGAGCGAGTAGACCCAGGCGTCCGTCTGGAGGCGCCACAGGTCGCCGCCCTCGCGGGCGTCCAGGGCGAACAGGGTGGGCCCGTCGGAGGCGTGGATGCGGCCGTCCGCGACCGCCATGGACCAGGCGACGTCCCGGGTCTTGAAGCGGCGGCGGCCGGTGGCGACGTCCAGGGCGTGTACCTCGAAGGAGGTGACGTAGACCAGGTCGTCGGCGACGGAGGGCGTGCCCCAGACGTCGTTGGACATGCGGAAGCGCCAGGGCCGCCAGCCGCCGGCCTGCTCCGGCGGTGCGGCCGGGGCCGGGGGCGCGGCGACGGCGGGGCCCACGGCGGGGTCGGTGCCGTTGACGCCGGGGCGTGGCTTGGACCAGGAGGCGGCGAGGGCGGCCTCCGGAGGGGGCGCCGTGACGGCGGCGGCACGCACGTCGGCGACGCGCGGGCCGGGGCCGATCGGCACCTTGGCGCCGGCCAGCCGGACCGGGCCGGTGTCGGGGCCGCCGGCCGGGGCCGGGACGGGCGCCGGGACGACGGGGTCGTGCGGGGGCGGCGGCGGGATGGGCGCGGGGCCGGGAGCGGGGCGTCCGCCGCCGCTGCGTCCGGCGCCGGGGGCGGGCTTGCCGGCCGGGCGGCCGTTGCGGCGGGTCTCGATCAGGCTCACCGCCCGCTCGGGCAGCCATGCGGAGGCCGTGCCGCTGTCGTCGGAGCCGGAGCCGAAGAGGTGGGGGGCCAGCTGGGCCTGGAGGTCGGCCGGGTTGGGACGGGCCGTCGGGTCCATCTGCATACAGGACTCGATGAGCGGCCGCAGTTCGTCCGGGAGCCCTTCGAGGTCCGGGCCCTCGCGCAGCAGCATGAAGACCGTCTCGACCGGGTTGGCGCCGTGGAAGGGCGGGTGCCCGGTGGCGGCGAAGACCAGCATCGAGCCCAGGGAGAAGACGTCGCTGGCACCGGTGACGCTGCGGGAGTCCTTGGCCTGCTCGGGGGACATGTAGGCGGGGGTGCCGACGGCGACGTTCGTCATTGTCAGACGCGTGTTCGAAACGCCGGACGCGATCCCGAAGTCGATCACCCGGGGCCCGTCCTCGACGACGAGGACGTTCGACGGTTTGAGGTCCCGGTGGACGAGGCCCGCGCCGTGGATGGACTGGAGCGCCTCGGCCACGCCCGCCGCCAGCCAGCGCACCGCCTGGGCCGGCATCGGGCCGCAGTCGTTCACTATCTCCTCGAGGGAGGGCGCGGGGACGTACGCGGTGGCCAGCCACGGCACGGCGGCGCGCGGGTCGGCGTCCACGACCGCGGCCGTGTAGAAGCCGGAGACGGCGCGGGCCGCCTCCACCTCGCGCGTGAAGCGGACCCGGAACAGCTGGTCCTCGGCGAGCTCCGTGCGGACGGTCTTGATCGCCACGCGCCGGCCGGACGCCGAACGCGCGAGATAGACCAGCCCCATGCCGCCGGCACCCAGCCGTCCCAGCACCTCGAACGGCCCGATCCGCCGCGGATCGTGCTGCGTCAGCTGATCCACCACTCTGCCTGCCACCTCCCCGTACGAGCCGCGCCAAGCCACATGTTCCACGCGACCCCGTGCAGCGTCTCACCACCGCACCGCCATGGCGGCACGCACCCTGATTCTTCCTGGCCGGAGCCGTGGTGGCGAACCCGGTGACATTTGGGGTGTCTCGGCACAGAGGTCATCAAACAATGACCAAACAATGCCCGCTCAACGCCGCAGCAGCGCGAAGGACGCCCCCTGATCGTCCGTGACGACGGCGACGGTGCCGTACGAGGTCTCGAAAGGCGGGGCATAGACCCGTCCGCCCAGCCGGGTCACGTCCTCCAGCGCGGCCGGTACGTCCTCGACCGCGAAGTGCACGAGGAAGTGGGGCGGCATCTCGGCGGGGAACACGTCGGAGACGGCGGCACGGCCGACATCGGGCTCGGCGTCCGGTCCGAACAGGGCCTCGTGGAAGAGATCACCGTAGAAGGCGTTGGCCGCCTCGGTGTCCCGGGCGTACAGCTCGGCCCAGGCGAAGGTGCCCGGCTCGTGCCGCTTGCCGAAGCCGGGGTGCTCCTCCGGCTGCCACAGGGCGAAGACGGCGCCCTCGGGGTCGGTGACGAGCGCGGTGACGCCCAGCTCGCCGGCCGGCACCGGCGCCGAGACGACCTGCCCGCCCGCGTCCCGGATCCGCCGGGCCAGGGCCGGCGCGTCCGGGGTCGCGAAGTACACCGTCCACACGGTGGGCAGCCGGCCGTCCACCTTGCGGACCAGCGCCGCCACGGGCTCGCCGTCCTTCAGCGCCTGCGCGAAGGAGCCGAACCAGTCCTCGAAGGTCCACCCGAAAAGTTCACCGTAGAACCGCTTGCCCGCTTCGACGTCGGGAAGCTGCGCGTCCACCCAGCAGGGGACGCCCTCTCCGTACACCGATGCCCTGTTTTCGGCCATGCCGACAACGTAACCGCGACTGCCGCACCCCGCAGACCAGGCACACCAGCCTCCGCACTCCCTCACACCCCATTTGCAGTCGGCCGAATCGCGCCCCGATGACGCCTCGGTAAGCTGACGACATGACAGGACAAGTGCGTACCGTCGACGGCCGCGTGGCCGGCCGACGTGGGCAGGCGACCCGGCAGAAGCTGCTCGACTGCCTCAGCGAGATGCTCAGCTCCTCCCCGTACCGGGACGTCAAAGTCATCGATGTCGCCCGGAAGGCGGGCACTTCCCCCGCGACCTTCTACCAGTACTTCCCGGACGTCGAGGGCGCCGTCCTGGAGATCGCCGAGCAAATGGCGACCGAGGGCGCCGCGTTGACGGAACTCCTGGAGGGCCGCTCCTGGACCGGCAAGGCCGGCTGGCAGACGGCTCAGGAACTCGTCGACGGCTTTCTGGAGTTCTGGCGCAAGAACGACGCGATCCTCCGGGTCGTCGATCTCGGTGCCGCCGAGGGCGACAAGCGCTTCTACAAACTCCGTATGAAGATCCTCAACTCGGTGAACAACTCCCTCGCGGACGCGGTCGCCGAGCTCCAGTCCAAGGGCAGGGTCGACAAGGACGTGAACCCGGCGGCCGTCGCCGGTTCGCTCGTCGCGATGCTCGCGGCCGTCGCCTCCCACCAGAAGGGCTTCTCCTCCTGGGGCGTGAAACAGGCCGAACTGAAGCCGAACCTAGCCCTCTTGGTGTACCTGGGCGTCACCGGCCGGAAGCCGACCAAGTAGCGCGGCGAGGCGACCTCTTACCCGTCCAAGTCCTGTCTGGCAGGCGGTGGTTCACTCGGGTGGACCACCGCCTGTCGCGCTGTTCCGCCTCCGTACGAGCCGGAACACCCGGATCTCCCGCTCCACCCGCGCCTGGTACGTCGCGTACGGCGGCCAGAACGCCAGCAGCGCCCGCCACGCCGCCGCCCGCTCCTCCCCCGCCAGCGGCAGAGCCGTGACCGGGACGTCCCGGCCCTTCCAGCTGATCTCGGCGTCCGGATGCGCGAGCAGGTTGTGGCTCCAGGCGGGGTGCCCCGGCCGCCCGAAGTTGGACCCGACGAGGAGCCAGGTGCGCCCGCCGTCCTCCGGCATGCAGGCCAGCGGCGTACGCCGGGGCAGCCCGCTCCTCGCCCCGGTCGAGGTCAGCACGACACCGGGGAGGAGTTGCGCGCTGAGCAGCACCTTTCCCCTGGTGAGCCGGTGGACGACCCGGTCGAGGGCGGGCACCACGTGCGGTGCCACGCGGGCGAAGCCCCTGGTCGACGACACCTTCTGCACCACGCGCGCACCCCTCATGGGCCGGCCTCCTCGAAGACGTGTGCCGCGTCGGCCGCGTGCGCCCGCAGCCGGTGCACCGGCCCGAACAGCAGCTCGTCGCCCGCGGCACGCTTGAAATACAGATGAGCCTCGTGCTCCCAGGTGAATCCGATGCCGCCGTGCAACTGGATCCCCGCGGCGGCGGCGTGGCGCAGGGCTTCCAGCGCCTGGGCGAGAGCGAGGCCGCCGGCCGTCTCCTCACGGGCCGGAGTGGCGGCGGCCCAGGCCGCGTAGTACGCCGCCGAGCGGGCCGCCTGCACCTGGACGTACGCGTCGGCCAGCCGGTGCTTGACCGCCTGGAAGGAGCCGACCGGCCGCCCGAACTGCTCGCGCTGCCCCACGTACTCGACGGTCCGCTCCAGCACCCGGCCGGCGGCCCCCACGGCCTCGGCGGCGAGACAGGCGGCGGCGGTGTCGCCGAGCCGGGCGAGGGCGGGGAGGGCATCGCCATCCTCGGCCCCCAGCAACTCGGCCGCCACATCGCGGAGTTGGACACGGGCCTGCGGGCGGGTCGCGTCCAGGGCGGTCTGCCGTACGCGGGTGAGACCGGCGGCGTCCCCGCGCACGAGGAAGAGCAGTACACGGGAACGGGCGAACCCCCCGGCGTGCGCGGCGACCACCAGCAACCGGGCACTGTGCCCGTCGAGAACCTGCTCGATCTGCCCGTACAGCCGCCAGCCGCCCTCCGCCCGCCGGGCCTGCACGCCCCCGGCCCGCCCCCCGCCCGCCCACTCCCCGCGCCGGTCGTGGCCGGTGAGCGCGAGGGCGGTGGCGAGGGCGGGCCCCGGTACGGCGAGGGCGGCGGTGAGCCGGCCCGAGGCGATGCACGGCAGGTGTTCGGCCCGCTGGGTGTCGGTGCCGAGGGCGAGCAGCAGCGGGGCGGTGAGGACGGCGGTGGCGAGCAGGGGGGTGGGGGCGAGGACCCGCCCCGTCTCCTCGCAGGCCAGGGCCAGTTCGGTCGCCGAGCAGCCGACGCCGCCGTAGGCCTCGGAGAGGGCCAGCCCGGGCAGGCCGAGTTGTTCGGCGAGGGTGGTCCACAGGGCCCGGTCGTGCCCGGCCGGGGTGTCGACGGCGGCCCGCAGCTCCTCGGGGCCGCACCGCTTGTGGAGCAGTTCGCGCAGGGTGCGGCGGATCTCGTCCTGTTCGTCGGTGAAGCGGGCGTCCATGGGGGCACCTCTCTCCGCATCTGACGGTGCGTCATATTAGGGCCGAGTGACAGGGAAGCCCAGAGCCCTGCCGCGCCCGCACTTGTCTGATGTACCGTCAGATTTATGGTGCCCCGGAGGAAAGTGGCCGTCGTCGGCGTGGCCCTCTCGGACTGCGGCCGCGTGGACGACGCGACCCCCTACGCACTGCACGCCCAGGCGGCCCGCCGCGCCCTGGCCGACGCGGGCCTGGACCGGTCGCTGGTCGACGGCTTCGCCTCGGCGGGCCTCGGCACGCTGGCTCCCGTCGAGGTCGCGGAGTACCTGGGCCTGCGCCCCACCTGGGTCGACTCCACCTCCGTGGGCGGCTCCACCTGGGAGGTCATGGCGGCCCACGCGGCGGACGCGATCGCGGCCGGGCACGCCCGCGCGGTGCTGCTCGTCTACGGCTCGACGGCCCGGGCGGACGTCAAGGCCGGCCGGCGCACCGGGACGCTGTCCTTCGGCACGCGAGGCCCCTCGCAATTCGAAGTCCCCTACGGCCACACCCTGATCGCCAAGTACGCCATGTCGGCCCGCCGCCACATGATCGAGTTCGGCACGACGATCGAGCAGCTGGCGGAGGTGGCGGTGCAGGCCCGGGCCAACGCGGCCCGCAACCCGGAGGCGATGTTCCGCACTCCGGTCACGGTCGACGAGGTCCTGGCCGGGCCCATGATCGCGGACCCCTTCACCAAGCTGCACTGCTGTGTCCGTTCCGACGGCGGGGCGGCGGTGCTGCTGGCGGCGCAGGAGTACGTACGGGACTGCCGGACGGCGCCGGTGTGGGTGCTGGGGACCGGGGAGTCCGTCTCGCACGCGGCGATGTCCGAGTGGCCGGACTTCACGGTCTCACCGGCGGCGGTGAGCGGGCGGCTGGCGTTCGAGCGGGCGGGTGTACGGCCGTCGGAGATCGACTTCGCCGAGATCTACGACGCGTTCACCTATATGACCCTGGTGACGCTCGAGGACCTCGGCTTCTGCGGGAAGGGCGAGGGCGGGGCGTTCGTGGAGAGGGGACGGCTCAGGGTCGAGGGCGGTGAGCTGCCGGTGAACACCGACGGGGGTGGTCTTTCGGCGCAGCATCCCGGGATGCGGGGCCTGTTCCTGCTGGTGGAGGCCGTGCGGCAGCTGCGCGGGGACTGCGGGGAGCGGCAGGTGCGGCGGGGCGACGGCTCACTGCCCGGGCTGGCGGTGGCCTCGGGGACGGGGGGCTGGTTCTGCTCGTCGGGGACGGTGGTGCTGGGTGCGGGGTGAGGGCCGGCCCGCCGCTGGGGGCGGCCCGGGGAACAGCCGGTGGCCGCAAGGGCGTTGTACCGCTCCACAAGCCGACCACCCTGTCGAAGGAGACCGGAATGGCCCTGACCCGCGAAGAGCGTGAACAGTTCCTGTCCGAGCCGCACATCGCGGCGCTCGCGGTCGACGCGGGGGCGGGCCGCGCGCCCCTGACGGTGCCGATCTGGTACCAGTACGAGCCCGGCGGCGAGATCTGGATCATGACCGGCCGGGACTCCCGCAAGAACGAGCTGATCAGCGCGGCGGGCCGGTTCTCGCTGATGGTGGACCGGCTGGAGCCCACCATCCGGTACGTGTCGGTGGAGGGCCCGGTCGTCGGCTCGGCGCCCGCCACTCTCGAACAGCTCCGGGAGATCTCGGCGCGCTACCTCCCGGCCGAGAAGGTCGACGGCTATGTGGACTCCGCCTGGACGAACCACGGTGAGCAACTGGTGCTGCGGATGCGGCCGGAGCGGTGGGTGTCGTCGGACCTGGGGCAGGTGTGACCACGAGGGCTCCGGGAGGTGCCGGGAGGTGCCGGGGCCGGTGACAATCGAGGCATGGCATCCGATCTTCACGAGCTGCTGAGGTCACTGCGGGTCTGGGACCCGGAGGTCACGAACCTGCCCTCCTTCGAGCCGGCCACCGCCCCGGCCGCTCCCCTGCCCCTCTTCGCCGAGTGGTTCGCGGCGGCGGTGGCGGCCGGCCAGACCGAGCCGCACACCATGTCGCTGGCGACCTCGGACGAGTCGGGCCTGCCCGACGTGCGGATCGTGATGCTGCACGGCGCGGACGCCGGCGGCTGGTCCTTCGCCTCCCACGCCGGCAGCCGCAAGGGCCGGCACCTCGCCGGGCGGCCGTACGCCGCGCTCGGCTTCTACTGGCCGGTGCTGGGCCGCCAGGTCCGGGTACGCGGCCCGGTGTCGGCGGCCCCGTCCGAGGAGGCCCAGGGCGACCTGCACGCCCGCTCGACGGGTGCGCTGGCGGCGGCGCTGACCGGGCGGCAGAGCGAGGTGCTTCCCTCGCTGGACGACCTCGCCCGGGCCTCGGAGTCGGCGTGGGAACGGGCGTCACGGGAGCCGGAGGCGCCGGTGCCGTCCTGGACGCTGTACCGGCTGCGGGCCGAGGAGGTGGAGTTCTTCCAGGGCGACGAGCGACGACGACACGTCCGGCTCCGCTACCGGCGGGAGGGGCAGGAGGCCGCCGGGGAGAGGTGGTCGCGGGAGCTGCTGTGGCCGTGAGGGGGCGCCCTATCGGCGGCGGGCGACTTGGGAACTAGGCCTTCGGTACGGGGTAGTCGGGCCCCGGGCCCGATCCGCGGGAGCGCGTCGCCGGTTAGCGTCGCACCATGCGTATAGGACTTCTCGGCACCGGCAACGTCGCCCGCGCTCTGGCCCACGGCTGGAGGGCGGCAGGACACGACGTACTCCTCGGCTCGCGGAAGCCCGGGGAACGAACGGACCTGGGTCTGCCCGTGGCAGGTCTGAACGAGACAGCGGCCCATGCGGAGGTGCTGGTCAACGCGACCCCGGGGACCGTCTCCCTGGACGTGCTCCGCTCCATCGGGGCACCCGCCCTGGCCGGCACACTGCTGATCGACGTCGGGGTGGGGCTCTCCGACGACTACACCGAGCTCGCGCACCCCAACAGCAGCCTGGCCGAGCGGATCCAGGAGGCCTTCCCGCAGACGCCCGTCGTCAAGACGCTGTGCACCATGGACTCGACCGCGATGATCGCGCCCGACGGCCTGGCCGGCCCGACCACCGTCTTCCTCTCCGGCGACGACCCCCAGGCCAAGCAGACCACCGGCCGCCTGCTCACCGACCTCGGCTGGCCCCCCTCGTCCCACCTGGACATCGGCGACATCACCACGGCCCGCGGCCAGGAACACTTCGCCCTGCTCTTCATGGGCATCGCGAACGGCCTGGGCTCCCACACGTTCAACATCAGGGTGGTCCCCCGGGCCGCCGCCTAGGGGGTGCATCGCCCCAGTGCCACACCCGTCACTCTCCTACGCGAGGTCGTACACCTCGAAGTCCGCCACCGGCCGGTATCCGATGCGCTGGTAGAGGCCGTTGCTGGTCGGGTTGGCCAGGTCTGTGAAGAGGAGGACCTCGTCCGCCCCGGCGGCCAGGGCGGCGCGGCTGACCTCGGTCGTCGCGGCGCCCGCGTAGCCGCGGCCGCGGAGGTGGGGCGGGGTGTAGACCGGGGCGACGCGGACCTGGCCGGCGACCTGGGGACTGGTGCCTGCCATGGCGACGGGTGTGCCGTCGGGGGTTTCCCAGAAGGTGATGCCGCCGCCGGCGATCCGGGCGTCCGCCCACTCGGCGGAGTCACGGGCCGTGCCCAGGCCGACGGCCTCGCTGAACTCGTCATGCCAGCGGATGAGTTGCCCGCGGTCCGCTGCGACGGCGACCCGGGGGCCGCCGGGCGGTACGGGTCCGGGCGCGGTCAGGGTGCCGAGCCGGTAGAGCCGCTGGCGCTGGCGGAGGGTCGCGGTCACGCCCGTGTGCCGCTGCCAGGCCTCGGCGAAGGCGGCGGCGGTGCCGCACTGCGCGTTCACCCCGGGCAGGCGGCGGCCGAGGGCGGCCAGTCGCGCGGCGAGGGTGTCGGCGTCCTCGGGGGTGAGGGCCGTGAGGTTCAGCCAGTGCGGCGGGGTGCGGAAGAAGGTCGCCCGGACCGCCCCGTCCCGCTCCAGTACGCCGAACTCCGGTGCCTCCTCCCCGTACACGCACCGGCCGCGCGTCCGCAGCGTCTCCGTGACCGTCAACGGCACGGTGTGCAGCGCCGGCCGGGAGCGGAGGAAGGCGCCCGCGCGGGTCAGGAAGTCGTCGACGTCATGGGTGAGGTGCCACCTGCCCGTGGCGGTGGAGGTGTCGGTGTCCATGGTTCATGGTGCCGCCCGGGACGCCCGGGGCACTCCTGATTTTCTGCGGGCCCCCGGGCGGTTCACTTGGCGCTGCCCTCGGCAAGCGTGTGTGCCACCAGCGCGTTGGCGTGGCCGTGCCCCAGGCCGTGTTCGGTCTTGAGCCAGGTGACGAGCTCCATGTGCCGGGACAGCGGCGAGGTGCGGATGAGCTCCTGCCACTCGGCGATCGGTCGGCCGTACTTCTTCTCGATGGACGGGAAGTAGCTGGCGGGGCCCTTCACGGGTGCGGTCATCTCGGCCGGTCCCTTCTCTTGTCAGCGGTGGTGCTGCGGTCGCCAGGTATGACCGGCGGCGTGGGACGGACTGATCGCCCATGCGAGGTGAGGTGCGTCACTCTGCCGTGCTCTGCCCGCCCGGGCCTCCGCCCGGGCCCGCCGGCTCAGGATCCGTGGCCAGGCGTGCGTGCAGATGGGCGTCCCGGAACGCGTCATGGCGCCCTTCCTGGAAGATCGCGCCGCGCAGGGTGCCCTCCTGGGCGAACCCGCATCGCTCGGCGATCCGGCACGACACGTCGTGACCGACCGCGTGATCCAACTCCAGTCGGTGCATACCGAGTTCCGTCAGTGCCCAGTGGGCGGTGAGCAGCAGGGCCCGGGTGGCGACGCCCTGGCCGCGGGCCTCGGGCAGGACCCAGTAGCCGACCCGGGCGACCTTCAGGTGGTACTTGATCTCGTTGACGCCGATGTGCCCCAGCGGGGCGTCGGTACGCGCGTCCGCGACCCGGAACGACATCGACGTCCCCTCCACGGCGCTCTGCGCCCGCGCGAGCAGGGACTCACGCGCGCTCGCCCGGTCCGTGACGAGCCTCAGCGGGGTGTTCCAGCGCCGGAACTCCGGATCCCGCATGCCTCGCAGCCACGTGTCGACGTCGGCACCGGACCCTGCGTCCCAGAGGCGCAGACGGAGGCCGTGGCCGTGGAGTTCCGGGTGGGAGCCGGTCCGGGACCGGTCGCGTATGGGGGCCATGGGTCCCATTCAATCCCGTGGTGCGGGATTCGGTACGCCGTGACGAGGAGATCGCGGCCCCTCCGCACCGTCCGGCCGCTCCCGGTCAGTGCGGCTCGGATGACGGCGTCGGCAGGGGCCGGGGCACCGTCCGGAACACCGGGATCCCCTCCCGGAAGGCCACCTCCAGCTCCGCCCCGTCCGACAGTTCCGGATCCTCACCGGCCCGGTGCCCCTCGGACCCCACGATCTCCGTCATCATCCGCGGCCCTTCGGCGAGTTCGACCACGGCGGCGACGTACGGCACGCGGTCCGGGAACGGCGGCAGGTCGTTGCGGTGGACGACGGACCACGTGTAGAGCGTGGCGCGACCGCTCGCCGTCTCCCACGTCACGTCCTCGCTCCAGCAGTGGGGGCAGAACTCGCGCGGGTAGTGGTGGGCCCGGCCGCAGGCCCCGCAGCGGCGGATCAGGAGCCTGCCCTCGGCGGCCGCGTCCCAGTACGTCCTCGTGAAGGCGTCGGGCTCGGGCAGGTCGAAGCGGGCGGCCATCAGAACAGGCCCAGCGCGCTGTCCAGCGACCACGTCTGCCAGGACATCCCGAACAGCCCGACCACCGACATCAGCGCCATCATCGAGTTCTGCCCCTGCTCGGCGACGTCGTGGACCATGAGCGTGAAGTAGAGGGCGTTGAGGAGGAATCCGCCGACCAGCGCGACCGGAGTGAGGAAGCCGCTGATCAGGCCCAGTCCAAGCGCCAGTTCGGCGTGGACGACGACGTACGCCATCACACGCGGGTGCGGTGCGACGGCCGCCTCGAAGCCCGAACGGACGGCGCTCCAGCGGTGCTTCGCGGCTATGCCGGCCGCCCACGCGATGCCGGTGCCCCGTTCGAACCAGGCCTTGCGGTCCTTGTGCCGCCAGCTCTCCAGCCACCACAGCCCGAGCCCGATCCGCAGCACGGCCAGCCATTCCGCCCCGGTGAGCCAGATCGCGTCCATGCGATCTGACGGTACGTCAGATCTTCGGATGCGCAAGACCCGGCGAGGACGTCCAAAATCCTGTGCACGTCAGAAGACCGCCCCGGCCAGGGGCCCGGCACGGCCTCCGTCCGTCCCGCCCGTCACGGAGGCCGTCCCCGCCGCACGTCAGAAACGATCACCGGCCCGCCACAACCAGGCCCTCTGCGCCACGAGCCCCTTCCCCTCTCCCCACAGCCGTGATCAATCCGAAACCAATTCCGGTCTTGACCGAGACCCATCAAGCGGTCCCGTGATTACGCTCCCGCTCATGGCCGACTCCACACCCCCCACACACGCCTCCGCGCCACCCCCACCCGACCGCCCCGTCTACGTCATCGGCGGCGGCCCCGGCGGGCTCTCCGCCGCGTACGCACTGCGCGCCCGGGGCATACGGGCCGTCGTCCTGGAGAAGTCCGACCGCGTCGGGGCGTCCTGGCGCCGCCACTACGACCGGCTGCACCTGCACACCACCCGCCGCCTCTCAGCCCTGCCCGGGCTGCCGATGCCCCGGCGGTTCGGGCGGTGGGTGGCCCGGGACGACGTGGTGCGGTACCTGGAGAAGTACGCCGAGCACCACCGCCTCGAGATCGTCACCGGCGTCGAGGTGTCCCGCATCGAACGCGCGCCCGACGGCACGGGCTGGCTGCTGCACGCCACCGGCGGCCGGGAGCTGACCGGTGCGGCGGTGGTCGTCGCGACCGGCTACAACCACACCCCGCGCCTGCCGGACTGGCCCGGCCGCTCCGCCTTCACCGGCGAGTTCCTGCACGCCGGCGAGTACCGCAACGGCAAGCCCTACGCCGGCCGGGACGTCCTCGTCGTCGGCGTCGGCAACACCGGCGCCGAGATCGCCCTCGACCTGGTGGAGAGCGGTGCCTCCCGGGTCCGGCTCGCCGTGCGCACCGTCCCCCACATCGTGCGCCGTTCCACCGCCGGCTGGGCCGCCCAGTACAGCGGCGTCCTGGTCCGCCGGCTGCCGGTCGGCCTGGTCGACCGGATCTCCCGGGTGCAGGCCAGGGTGGCCCTGCCCGACCTGTCGGCCCACGGGCTGCCGCGCCCCGACACCGGGCTGTACACGCGGGTGAGGCAGGGGGCCATCCCGGTGCAGGACGTCGGCCTGATCGACGCCGTGCGCAAGGGCAGGGTGGAGATCGTGGCCGCCGTGGACGGCTTCGAGGACGGCGGCAAGATCGCCCTCGCCGACGGCACCCGGATCTCCCCGGACGTCGTGATCGCCGCCACCGGGTACGTCCGCGCCCTGGAGGACCTGGTCGGCCACCTCGACGTCCTCGACGACCGCGGCAGGCCCGTCACCCACGGCGCCCGCACCCCGAAGACCGCCCCCGGCCTGTACTTCACCGGCTTCACCAACCCGATCAGCGGCAACCTCCGCGAGATGGCACTCGACGCGGTGAAGATCGCGAAGGCCGTCGCGAGGAACGGCTCGGGGAGCGTGTCCCGGCTGCCGGGCCGAGGATCCCGCCCCCGCGGCGAGATTCTCCGGTCGGTCCTCTCGACAACTTCGCTCGCCCGCACCGTTCCTGGCGTCGCATCAGTTCAGTAATCTGACAGAGCGTCAGTTCGTTAGCGGCTGTCTCACAGGAGCGGGCGGAAACGATGCTTGGATCGACTCACGGCACCCTCACCACCGACTCCCGACGGGCCCGGGCCATCGCCTGTGGCGAGCGGTCCGGGCCCGTCGTGCACGGCAAGCCGGCCCAGGCGGGCGACGTCGACGTCAGCGGCCGCCCGCTGCACGCCGACGCACCCGACCTGGACCGCTTCTTCCGCCCCCGGTCCGTCGCCGTGATCGGCGCCTCGGACGCCGAGGGGCGCCCCCACACCGGGGTCACCCGCCAACTGGCCGACTGGGCGGAACGCGTCGGCGCCCGGCTGTACCCGGTGCACCCCAGCCGGCCGTCCGTCTTCGGCATCCCCTGCTCCCCTTCCGTGGCCGACCTGCCCGAGCAGGTCGATCTGGCCGTGGTGCTGGTCGGCGATCCCCTCCCGGTGATCGAGGAACTGGCCGATGCCAAGGCGCGGTTCGCGGTCGTCTTCGCGTCCGGGTTCGCGGAGACCGGGCCGGAGGGCGAGGCCGCCCAGCGGCGACTGGCCGCCGCCGTCGAGCGGTCCGGGCTGCGACTGCTGGGGCCCAACACCAACCTCAACGCCTTCGAGCGGTTCCGCGACGACCTTCCGGGCCCGGCGATCGCGTTGATCACCCAGTCCGGCCACCAGGGCCGCCCCGTCTTCGCCCTCCAGGAACTCGGCATCCGCCTCTCCCACTGGGCGCCCACCGGCAACGAGGCCGACCTGGAGAGCGCCGACTTCCTCTCCTGGTTCGCCGAACAGCCCGAGGTCGGCGCCATCGCCTGCTACCTCGAAGGGCTGAAGGACGGCCGTGCCTTCCTGCTCGCCGCCGACCGGGCCGCCCGGCGCGGAGTCCCGGTCGTCGCCGTCAAGGTGGGCCGTACCGAGACCGGCGCCCGCACGGCCGCCTCCCACACCGGCAAGCTGACCGGCGCGGACGCGGTGGTGGACGCGGCACTCCGGCAGTACGGCGTGATCCGGGTCGACGGGCTCGACGAACTCCAGGACACCGCCGCCCTCTTGGCCCGGGCCCGGCCGCCACGCGCCGACGGGGTCGTCGTCTACTCGATCTCGGGCGGCACGGGCGCGCACGTCGCCGACCTGGCGACCGAGGCGGGACTGCGGCTTCCGGTCCTGTCCGAGGCCAAGCAGGCCGAGCTGCACCAGTGGATACCCGAGTACCTGAGCGTCGCCAACCCGGTCGACAACGGCGGGCATCCGGTCGGGGACGAACGCGGCCGGAAGATCATCGACGCGATCCTCGACGATCCCGCCGTGGGCGTGCTGATCTGCCCGGTCACCGGACCGTTCCCGCCGCTCAGCGACCGGCTCGTCCGCGACCTGGTGGACGCGGCCGAGCAGACCGACAAGCTCGTCTGCGTGGTGTGGGGTTCGCCGGTCGGCACCGAACCGGCCTACCGCGAGGTCCTGCTCGGTTCCTCCCGCGTGGCCACCTTCCGCACGGTCGGCAACTGCCTCACCGCCGTCCGCGCCCACCTCGCGCACCACCGCTTCACCGCCGGCTACCGCTCCCCCTTCGACGAGGCCCCGCGCACTCCTTCGCCGTCCTACCGCAAGGCGCAGGCCCTGATGCAGCCCGGCCGGCAGCTCAGCGAGCACGCGGCGAAGCAGCTGCTGCGGGCGTACGGCATCCGCGTACCGCGCGAGCAGCTGGTGCCCAGCGCGGCGGCGGCCGTCCGCGCGGCCGGGCTCGTGGGTTACCCGGTGGTGATGAAGGCCTCCGGCGCCCGGATCGCCCACAAGAGCGAGCTGGGCCTGGTGAAGATCGGGCTGACCTCGGCCAGCCAGGTCCGCGACGCCTACCGGGAGCTGACCGACATCGCCCGCTACGAGGACGTCTCCCTGGACGGCGTCCTGGTCTGCCAGATGGTGGAGCAGGGCGTCGAGATGGTCGTCGGTGTCGCCCACGACGACCTGTTCGGACCGACCGTGACGGTCGGGCTCGGCGGAGTGCTCGTCGAGGTGCTGCGGGACACCGCCGTAGGGGTGCCGCCCTTCGGGGAGGAGCAGGCGCGGGACATGCTCGCCGGGCTGCGCGGGCGGGCCCTGCTCGACGGGGTCAGGGGGCGGCCGGCGGCGGATCTGGACGCGCTGGTCGAGGTCGTCCTGCGGGTCCAGCGCATGGCACTGGAACTCGGCGACCAGCTCGCGGAACTGGACATCAACCCGCTGCTGGTCCTGCCCCGGGGGCAGGGCGCGGTGGCGCTGGACGCGCTGGCGGTGTGCCGCTGATGTCGCAGGCCGCTGTACTGCACACGACCGGCGACCACGTCCTCTCCCTCACCCTCAACCGGCCCGAGAGCCTCAACGCCCTCACGCCCGGACAGCGCGAGGAGATCGTCCGGCTGCTGTCGGAGGCGTCCGCCACCGCGGAGGTACGGGCTGTCGTGATCACGGGGGCGGGCCGCGGCTTCTGCGCCGGAGCGGACCTCCGGGGCGCCGCCCTGCCCGGCGAACGCGTCGCCGGGGATGTCGCACGCACCCTGCGCACCGGCGCCCAGCGTCTGATCGCCGCCGTGCTCGACTGTGAGAAGCCGGTGATCGCGGCGGTGAACGGCACGGCGGCCGGCCTCGGCGCGCATCTGGCGTTCGCCTGCGACCTCGTACTGGCCGCTCAGTCGGCGCGGTTCATCGAGGTGTTCGTCCGGCGAGGACTGGTGCCGGACGGCGGCGGTGCCTACCTGCTGCCCCGGCTGGTCGGGCCGCAGCGGGCGAAGGAGCTGATGTTCTTCGGCGACGCGCTCACGGCCGTGGACGCCGAACGCCTCGGCCTCGTCAACCGGGTGGTCCCGGACACGGACCTGGACAGGACGGCCCGCGCGTGGGCCGAGCGCCTCGCCGCCGGACCCACCCGCGCTCTCGCCCTCACCAAGCAGCTCGTCAACGCCTCCCTGGACGCCGACCGCGCGGCCGCATTCGCCGCCGAGGCCGCCGCGCAGGAGATCAACATGACGACGGCGGACGCGCAGGAGGGCGTACGGAGCTTCGTGGAGCGGCGGGGCGCCGAGTTCGAAGGCCGCTGACCCTCCCCTGTCCCTTCCCATCTGACGCTGCGTCAGTTTCAATGCTGCTTGTGATGGGACAAGCAGGGATGGCGGAAGCCGCCGTCCGCTACCTCAGGTCGAACCGCACACCCGCCCCGGCGCCCGTCGAAGCGCTGCCGCGCCCTGAGCTGCGCTGTGTCGCCGAGGACGAGCGCGCACCGCTCGACCCGCGTGAGTTCCGCCGTGTCCTCGGGACCTTCGCGACGGGCGTGGCGATCATCACGGCACCACCCGCCGCCGACGGCGACTCCCCCGCCGGCTTCGCCTGCCAGTCCTTCACGTCCCTTTCCCTCGCCCCACCCCTGGTGGCCTTCATGATCGGCCGTACGTCGACGACGTGGCCGCGTATCGCCCGGGCAGGGGTCTTCTGCGTGAACGTCCTCGGTGCGGGCCAGGGCGAACTCTGCCGCGCGTTCGCGGTCAGCGGCGCGGACAAGTTCGCGGGCGTGACGTACGACGCGGCGCCGGTGACGGGGTCGCCGCGGCTGTCGGGTGCCGTCGCCTGGATCGACTGCGCCGTCCACGCCGTCCACACCGGAGGCGACCACCTGATCGTGGTCGGCCGGGTGAACGCCCTCGGCACGGGCGAGGACGATCCGGACGGACCGCTGCTCTTCCACCGAGGGCGCTTCGCGCGGCTGTCGGGCTGATCGAGTCGTACGGATCAGACGGCGGCCAGCCGCCACAGCGAGGTGACCTCGGCGGCCCGTACGGCATGCAGCGGATCGCCGGTGTCCCGCATGCGCGGGTGACGCGGGCGGGTGTCCAGACGGTCGTCCGCGATCCGCATCACCTCCCCTACTACGCCCTGGTGCCCGCGAGCATGCCGCGTAGGAGGAGTCAGGCCGTCGGCGACTGGAGGCCCCTGGACGTGGACTGCCTCGGCCACGGCAACTGCCATGACGGTCCGGACCTTGTTCCCCTCGCGACCTCGCGACTCCTCTGACCGTGTTGATCACCTCCGGCGTTCCAGCCGCCAGCCGGTCCTGTGCCACTCTCCTCTGAGCGGGAAGGGCCTACTCGCCGGTGCGGGCCACGAGCAGCGGCTGGAAGAAGCCCGTCTCCTGCGGCATCCGCCACCCGGGGTCGACAAACCCGGCCTTGGCCGCGAGGCCGGCCAGCCGGTCCCGGCCGAGCGCCCAGTAAGCAGTACGACGGACCTTGACGCGCCATTCCGCGCCTGCGGGGAGGAGTTGGAAGTGCTCCAGGTCGTAGTGCTCGCCGTCGTCCTGCCAGTGCCAGAGCTGGAAGGTCACGGTCCGTTCTCCGTCGTCGGCGCGGTCGGCGATCCGGTGGACTTGGGGAGGCGTCGAAACAGGGCGGTCGCGCAGCAGGTCGTCGTAGGGACGAGTGCTGACCAGCAGCAGGCCGTCGGGACGCAGCACGCGGCGCATCTCGGCCAGGGCGGCGTGCACGTCGTGCTCCGTCAGCAGGTGAGGCAGCGAGTTGTCGGCGCAGACGACGGCGTCGAACCGGCCGTCGGGAAACGGCAGGCGCCGCATGTCGGCGGCGGCCGTGCGCAGACTCAGGCTCCGGGCGGCGGCCTCACGGGTCGCCCGGGCGGCGGCGCGGGGGCTGAGGTCGGTCCCGGTGACACGGTGCCCGTGCAGCGCCAAGCCGATGGCCTGCGTCCCGATGCCGCAGGAGCAGTCGAGCACCGCCGCGCGCTCCTGGCCGATCAGCGCGTCCAGGGCGTTCCCCTGCCGACGGATGCTCGCGTCCCAGTCCGCGTGGATCAGGTGGTAGTCGTCGGCCAGCTCGTCGTAGAAGTGCGCCACCGATGGGTCGGACATGGCCCGAGATCACCGGCCTGATGCTCCGGAGGCGCTGGTCACTTCCCGCAAGCTCGTGCCACCCCAGCACGTCGGGGCCGGACGTCTGTCACCTGCGAGACCCCTTCACCGCACCGGACATACGCGGCAAGGGGGCGGCTCGCGCGCTTGGTGTCGTTCACCTGACCCTGACCACCGCAGTCGGCCGACAGCGCCGATGACCCACCGGGCGACCCGCCCAGGTGCCGGCACCAGAGCCGATGCTCAGCGGTCGGGCAGGACGAACTCGGGCTGGTCGAGCAGGCGCAGCCAGCTTCCGTCGGGCTGGCGCCGGACGACCTGGGCCCGGGCGCCCGCCCCGTCCTTCGGCGGGGTCGAGGTCAGGGCGATGTCGCCGCTGACCAGCGACGGCAGCGGTAGTTCCGGCTCGAAGCGGGGACGGTCGGCCAGCACCTTTTCCCACAGCGCACGGATCGCCTCCCGGCCCACCGTCCGGTCGCCGGGCGGGTAGGCCAGCACTGCGTCCTCTTCGTACAGTGCGGCAACCCCGGCCGCGTCACCGGCGTTGGAGCGTTCGACGAACAAGCGGGTGATGTCTTCGGGCCGCATGGCCTTCTCGTACTCCGGCACGGGTACCTCCTGACGTCGGGCTTCAGTGCTTTCCAGCGCTTTCCAGCCTCATCGCCCGCCAGTCAGAAGTCCAACAGATGGTTCTTCTGGAAACTAGAATTGGCAGTCATGGAAATGAGGCAGCTGGAATACTTCGTCGCCGTCGCCGAAGAACAGAACTTCACCCGGGCGGCCGAGCGGGTCCACATCAGCCAGTCCGGCGTCAGCGCCCAGATCCGCAAGCTGGAACGCGAACTCGGCGCCGAGCTGTTCCACCGCTCAGCACGCACCGCCACCCTCACTGTGGCGGGAAAGGCCGCGCTCGAACACGCCCGCGCCGCGCTCGCCGCAGCCGACGCGGTCGGCCAAGCGGTGGGTGAGGTCACCGACCTGATCCGAGGCCGGCTCACGGTCGGGATGGTCATCGGCTGCACCGTGACGCCGCTGTTCGACGCCCTCGCCACCTTCCACCGGGCGCATCCGGGTGTGGAGATCTCCCTGCTGGAGGACAACTCCGACCGGCTCGTCGAGGGCGTACGGGCCGGCGCCATCGACCTGGCTCTCATCGGGACCGCAGCCGCCACGCCAGACGGGCTGGACGCGCTGACGATCATCAGCGAGCGGCTCGTCGCGGCGGTTCCGGCCGGGCACCCCCTGGCGAAACGACGGCGCGTCACCCTGCGCG
The DNA here is from genome assembly GCF_044764825.1 of Streptomyces sp. NPDC093598. Taxonomy (NCBI): domain Bacteria; kingdom Bacillati; phylum Actinomycetota; class Actinomycetes; order Kitasatosporales; family Streptomycetaceae; genus Streptomyces; species Streptomyces sp. NPDC093598. The sequence continues at coordinate 333,686 of NZ_JBIWIV010000006.1, forward strand.
ATCTGACCGCCCACCCCATCGTGTGCATGCCAACCGGTACGGGCCTGCGCACGGTATTCGACCGCGCCTGCGCCGCGCAGAGCCTCCAGCCCGCGATCCCACTGCAGGCCAGCTCGGCGGACGCCATCGCCGACCTCGCCGCCCGCGGGCTCGGCGTCGCCGTCCTCAGCGACTCGATGGCCGCGCACTACCGCGACCGACTCACCGCCCGCACCCTCGACGACGTCGAAACACCAGCGTTGCTGGCCCTGGTCTGGAAGAACACGCACAGCCCCGCCCTGGGTGAATTGCTCCAGCACAGCCGACGGGCATTCACCGAGCCCGGCGTTGCGTGAAGACGGAACTCGACAGCCCGCCCTCAGGCCATGGCCGCCACCCCCACGCCCCGCCGCCGGATCACCAACGCCATCAACGCCGCCACCGCACACAACGCCCCCGACGCGTACCACACCACGTCGTACGACCCGAACGTGTCGCGCGCGACGCCGCCGAGGAAGGCGACCAGGGCCGCGCCGACCTGGTGGGAGGCGAGGACCCAGCCGAAGACGATCGCGCTGTCCTCGCCGTACTGCTCGCGGCACAGGGCGAGGGTGGGCGGGACGGTGGCGACCCAGTCGAGGCCGTAGAAGACGATGAAGAAGATCATCGGGGGATGGACCGCGGGGCCCAGCACGAGCGGGAGGAACATCAGGGACACGCCCCGCAGCGCGTAGTACACCGCCAGCAGGCGGCGCGGCTCGAAGCGGTCCGTGAACCAGCCGGAGGCGATCGTGCCGACGACGTCGAAGACGCCGATGACCGCGAGCAGGGAGGCCGCGGCCTGGACGGGCATGTGGTGGTCGTGGGCCGCGGGGATGAAGTGGGTCTGGATCAGGCCGTTGGTCGAGGCGCCGCAGATCGCGAAGGTGCCGGCGAGCAGCCAGAACGGGCCGGTGCGTGCGGCCGAGAACAACACGGTCACGGCCCGGCGGGCGGCGCCCGGCACCGGCGCGGGCTTCGGTACGAACTCCGTCGCGCCGTACGGCTTCTGGCCCACGTCCGCCGGGTGGTCGTGCAGCAGGAGCCACACGAACGGCACGACCGCGAGGGCGGCGAGGGCGACCGTCACGGCCGCCGGACGCCAGTCGTACCGGTCGATGATCCAGGACAGCAGGGGCAGGAAGATCAGCTGGCCGGAGGCCGAGGCGGCGGTGAGGATGCCGCTGACCAGGCCGCGCCGCTCGGTGAACCAGCGGTTGGTGACGGTCGCCGCGAAGGCCAGCGCCATGGACCCGGAGCCGAGACCGACCAGCAGGCCCCAGCACAGCATCAGCTGCCAGGCCGCGGTCATCCACACGGTGAGCCAGGAACCGGCCGCGATCACCGTCAGGGCGACCGCGACGACCCGGCGGATGCCGAAGCGGTCCATCAGGGCTGCCGCGAACGGGGCCGTCAGACCGTACAGCGCGAGATTCACCGAGACAGCGGCGCCGATCGTGCCGCGCGACCAGTCGAACTCGTCGTGCAGGGGATCGATGAGCAGGCCCGGCACGGAACGGAAGGCGGCGGCGCCGATGATCGTCACGAAGGTGACGGCGGCGACGAACCAGGCGCGGTGCACGCGCGCACGGGTCGGTTTCGGCGGCTGCTGGACGGCCGCTGCATCGGTTGTCTGGGTCACGCCATAGAGCCTGCGACCTGTGGCGTACTCCATCGAGTGGCCCGAAGGACAGCATTCGTTAGGATCGGGCCATGAGCCGTGAGACGGAGTTCCGCCCGCACCGCGTCGTCGTCCTCGCCCTCGACGGCCTGCTCCCCTTCGAGTTGGGCATCCCGCACCGCATCTTCGGCCGCCCCAGGGACGCCCGGGGGCGCCTGCTGTACGACGTCGTCACCTGCTCGATCCGCCCGCCGGGCCCGGTGCAGACCGACGCCGACTTCGCCATCCAGGTCGAGCACGGCCCCGAGACCCTGGCCACCGCCGACACCGTGATCGTCCCGGCGTCCTACGAGCTCGGCCCGGTCTTCGAGCAGGGCGTGCTGACCGGTGAACTGGCCGCCGCCCTCGCCCGCATCCGCCCCGGCACCCGGCTCGCCTCGATCTGCACCGGCGTCTACGTCCTCGCCGCCGCCGGTCTCCTGGACGGCCGCCCGGCGACCACTCACTGGGCCGACGCCGACCGTTTCCAGCGGCTGTTCCCGCGGATCGAGGTCGACCCGGACGTCCTGTTCATCGATGACGGCGACGTCCTGACCTCCGCGGGTGTCGCGGCCGGCATCGACCTGTGCCTGCACATGGTGCGCCGCGACCACGGCGCGGTGGTCGCCAACGACGTGGCCCGCCGCACCGTCGTACCGCCGCACCGCGACGGCGGGCAGGCGCAGTACATCCACCGGCCCGTGCCCGACCCGCAGCAGGCCACCACGACCTCGGCCCGCGCCTGGGCCCTGGGCCGCCTCCACGAGCCGATCCAGCTGCGTGACATGGCCGCCCAGGAGTCCATGTCGGTCCGCACCTTCACCCGCCGCTTCCGCGAGGAGACCGGCGTCAGCCCCGGGCAGTGGCTCACCCAGCAGCGCGTGGAGCGGGCCCGCCACCTCCTGGAGTCCACCGACCGCTCCGTCGACCAGGTCGCCCGGGACGCGGGCTTCGGCACGGCCCAGTCGATGCGCCAGCACCTCCAGAGCGCCCTCGGCGTCACGCCCACCGCCTACCGGCGGACGTTCCGGGCGGAGAACGACACCGCCGCCCTCAGAAGGTGAGCACCGCCCGCGCCACCCGCCCCGCCTCCGCGTCCGCCGCCGCCTTCTCGAAGTCCTCGACCGGGTAGGTCCGGGTGACCAGTTCGTCCAGCAGGAGCCGCCCCTGGCGGTACAGCCCGGCGTACAGGGCGATGTCCCGCTGGGGGCGGGAGGAGCCGTAGCGGCAGCCCAGGATGGACTTGTCGAGGTACATCGAGGAGACGCGGAAGGACGCCTCGGCCGTGGCGGGCGGGACCCCGAGCAGGATGGCCTGGCCGTGCCGGTCCAGGGAGTCGATCGCCTGCCGGATCAGCTCCACGCGGCCGACGCACTCGAAGGCGTGGTCCGCGCCCGTGGGCAGGAGGTCGCGCACGCCCTCGGCCGAGGTGAGGAAGTCGGTCGCGCCGAACCGGCGTGCCGTCTTCTCCTTCGCCGGGTTGGCGTCGACGGCGACGATCCGCCCGGCGCCCGCGAGCCGGGCCCCCTGGAGCACGTTCAGGCCGATGCCGCCCGTCCCGATGACCAGGACGCTGTCGCCGCGGTCCACCCGCGCCCGGTTGAGCACGGCGCCCACCCCGGTCAGCACCCCGCACCCGATGAGCGCCGCCGACGTCAGCGGGATGTCGTCGGGGATCGGGACCGCCTGTACGGCCTTGACGACCGTGAGTTCGGCGAACGCCGAGTTGGACGCGAACTGGTGCACCGGCGAGCCGCCGTGGCCGAACGGCCGGCCCGGGCGCCCTATGGCCTGCCGGCACATGGTCGGCCGGCCCCGGTCGCATTCCGCGCACGTGCCGCAGTTCGCCAGGGTGGACAGCGCCACATGGTCCCCGGGCGCGACATGGGTGACGCCCCCACCGACCGCCTCCACGACCCCGGCCCCCTCATGGCCCAGCACCACCGGAACCGGGAAGGGTATGGTCCCGTCCACCACCGACAGATCGCTGTGGCACAGCCCGGCCGCCGAGATGGCGACCCGCACCTCGCCCGGCCCCGGCTCGCACACCTCCAGGTCCGTCACGACCCGGGCCTGCTTCCCGTCGAAGATCACGCCTCGCATCACACGGCCCCCTTGGGCTCCCTGGGCAGGCCGAGCACCCGCTCGGCGATGATCGTGCGCTGGATCTGGTCCGAGCCGCCGTAGATCGTGTCGGCCCGGGAGAAGAGGAACAGGTGCTGCGCGGCGTCCAGTTCGTACGGTGCCGAGGCGGACCAGTCGGCGGGGCCCACTCCGGCCGCCGCACCCCGGACCAGCACCGCCAGTTCCCCGAGCCGCTGGTGCCAGCCCGCCCACAGCAGCTTGGCCACGCTCGGGGCACCCGCGTCGCCGGAACCGCCCAGTGTGCGCAGGGCGTTCCAGCGCATCGTCCGCAGCTCGGCCCACTGCCGCACGAGCCGCTCCCGTACGACGGGATCCCGCACCGCGCCCGACGCGACGGCCGCCCGCACCACACCGGCCAGTTCCTCGGCGAACCCGATCTGCTGGGCCAGCGTGGACACGCCCCGCTCGAAGCCGAGCAGGCTCATCGCGACGCGCCATCCGTTGCCCTCGCCGCCGACGACGTGCTCCGCGCGCGCGCCGTCGAAGAAGACCTCGTTGAAGTCGCTGGTGCCCGTCAACTGGCGGATGGGGCGGACCTCGATCCGGCCCGGCTGGTCCATGGGGACGAGCAGGAACGTCAGCCCGTGGTGCCGCACCGAGCCGGGTTCGGTCCTGGCCAGCACGAAACACCAGTCCGCCTCGTGCGCGAGCGACGTCCAGATCTTCTGCCCGGTGACGCGGTACCCACGGCCGTCCGGCTCGCGCACGGCCGCGGTTCGGACCCCGGCCAGGTCCGATCCGGCGCCGGGTTCGCTGTAGCCCTGGCACCAGAGTTCCTCCCCGGCGGCGATCGGCGGGAGGAACCGGGCCTTCTGCTCGTCGGTGCCGTGGGCGATGAGGGTGGGGGCGAGCAGGTTCTCCCCGATGTGCCCGGAGCGCGGGGGCGCGGCCGACCGCGCGTACTCCTCGGCCCAGACGACCTGCCGGGTGAGCCCGGCGGTGCGGTTCCCGTAGCCGCCCTCGCCCCAACCGAGCCCGATCCAGCCGGCTGCACCGAGGGTGCGTTCCCAGGTACGGCGGTCCGAGACGCCGTCGGCACGCACAGCGAGCCACGCACGAGCTTCGCTGCGGAACGCGTCGTCCTCCGGCCCGAAGTCGAAGTCCATCAGGATGCTCCTCTCGATGCCGCAGGGGCAGATTCCCTAGGGGTGTCCGCAAAGTCGCGTCGTTCGCCCGGAGGGCGGGCCCCGCGGCGTTCGGTGCGTGCTCTCGGCGTGCCGGGCGGGCACCCGCGTACTGG